>DPRM01000120.1 GCA_003537645.1 Prolixibacteraceae bacterium | reverse complement strand
TATTTGTGTATAAAGAGTAGCTCGCAAGAGAGGGGCGAAGTCCGTCAGTTGACGGACTTGGGGTGAGTTAAATAAAAATACGACAATAAATATGTCTCACTACTTAATTGTCATTTGTTGTCAGGATTAACAGCGGAGCCGTAATAAATGACGTGAAACAAATGACCTTAATGACTGGTTTTCATTGTCAACTGCAACTGATTACTGACCACTCGTTTAGTATTCCATTGTTATTTTCGATCCGTACGATTTATCTTCAAGCTTTTTTGCTTCAGTAATTACACTTTTTTCACCGCCATTTTTCACAAAGTACAAACAGGCTTTTATTTTTGGCGACATTGTTCCTTCCGAAAAAGTACCAGCTTCCAAATATTTTACGGTATCAGCGTAATTCAGAAATTCAAGTTTTTCCTGCGTTGGCAGTCCAAAATCTCTGTAGATAAATGAAACATCTGTCAGGATATAAAACTCGTTTGCTTTTATTTTCGATGCCAGCAAGGCCGAAGCTAAATCTTTGTCAATTACGGCGTCCAGCGTGCGCAGATCGTTATTTGCATCGTAATACACCGGAATGCCGCCACCGCCAGCAGTAATCACAATATTTCCCTTTCTGACCAAATCTTCAATAATTTCCTGATTAATAATGTCGATAGGTTGAGGCGATGAAACCATTCTGCGCCAGCCTCCGTGGGCTTTCGACGAAGGTTTAAAAATCCAGCCCTTTTCTTCCTGAAGTTTCTTTGCTTCGGGCTCCGAATATATTTTGCCAATTCCTTTGGTCGGATTTTTAAACGCCGGATCGTTCGGATCGACAGTTGCCATTGTTACCAGGGTGATTACATTTTTATGGATACCATGTTTCTTCAGCACATTGCGCAGCATTCTTTCAATCATATAACCAATTCCTCCCTGCGAATCGGCCACGCAAATATCCAGAGGCATCGGGGCAATGTTATACAATTGGTTACCTGCGTCATTTCGCATCAGTATATTGCCAACCTGTGGCCCGTTTCCGTGGGTTATCACCAATTCGAAGCCCTCGTTTATCAGAAAAATAAGGTTTTCGAGCGTTTCGGTCGTATTGGTTTCCTGTTGTTCAATGGTACCGGTTTCATTTTCTCTTAGCAAGGCATTTCCGCCCAGCGCCACAACTGCAATTTTTCTCATTTGAGTACGATGTTAAGTCTTTGAATTTGCAGGTTTTACAGTCATTCTGGCTGAAATCTGTTTCGGACAAACTTAAAAAAAGGATCGAATTTTATACATGATTATCGATTGTTGTGGCAAAGGAATTGAATGTTGTTAAACAGATAAAACTAATTTCGGGTTACAAGTAATGAGATGAATTTATTGTGGTAATTATTTATTCACCCCCAACGTCTGTTTACGGATGTTGGAGGTGAGTCAGCATAAAAAATGCGACATTATTTCAATCCTTCTACTTATTCCGGTTGTTTTTTTCTGAAATAAATGTGAATCACAGCTTGAAAGATAAAATATATGATAGCCAAAATCGTTAACTTTGCGCACGAATTAACAACCCGAATGGCAAAAAAAATCAAGAAACCGGAAAAGGCACCCACGCCTTCTAAACCGTGGGGAATTGTACTTTTTTTCAAGAGCAATCAATTCAAATATACTTTAGGACTTTTTCTGATCATCATCAGCGGATACATGGCTGTTGCTTTTGTTTCCTATATATTTTCTGGAGGTGTCGATCAAAGTAAACTGGATTTGCCATGGCGCGACTTCTTGTTCGATCCTTCAGTAAAAGTGAAAAACATTGCCGGAAAAGGTGGTGCTTTTTTGAGTGAGAAGTTTATTAATCAGGGATTTGGATTTCCTTCGGTGTTTTTTATCCTGATGTTTTTTGTGGGCGCTTTAAACTTGTTCGGCTACAAAAAAATCAAGTTTTTCAAGGTAATGGTGTTTTCCGTTGTTTGGATGCTTTGGGCTTCCATCTCGCTCGGACTTGCTTTAACTGACGTTGCCGACAACCAGTTCCTGAATGTTGGAGGAATGTATGGTTTTATCCTTTCAAGTTTAGTTTCCTCAATTCTGGGAAACATTGGCGCCTGGTTAATTCTGCTGTTTGTGCTGTTTATATTACTGATAGTTACTTTCAGCCAATTTCTTCCCTGGGTAACCCGAATGTTAGCTAAAAAGGAAAAAGAACCTGTAATTGCAGAACAGTTGAGCGAGGAAAAATCTCCTGAATTGACCTTAGAAACCGCACCGTTGCTGGATACTGAAGTTGTATCGATCTCGAAGGTGATTAATGAAGATGATAAGATTGAAGCCATTTTTAATCCTGATTCGCCTGACGACGATGATGATGATGATTTTGAGATTGAAAATACATTGTCGCAGAAGGATGTTGAAATGAGTATTGAAGATATGATTTTCAGCAATGAACCACGAACTGAAAAGCCAAAACTGAAAGAACCGGAGCTGCAGGTGACCAAGATTGTAGAGGAGGAGGTTGATGATCATGGCGTTCCGGTAATGGAGGATTACGATCCGACCCTCGATTTATCAAGTTATAAATATCCAACTCCCGATTTACTCGACGATCATGTCTCCGGAAATGCTGAAGTTAGTAACGAGGAACTGATTTCGAACAAGAACAAGATTGTTGAAACGCTGCGTCATTACAAAATTGAAATCACCAAAATCAGGGCAACCATTGGTCCAACAATTACCTTGTANNATTCCCGGAAGAGGAACTATCGGTATCGAAGTTCCGAATCAGAAACCTGAAATTGTATCAATGCGTTCGATCATTGGCTCAAAGAAATTTCAGGAAACAACCTTCGAACTTCCTATCGCTTTGGGGAAAACCATTTCGAATGAAACGTTCATGGTCGATCTGACCAAAATGCCTCATATTTTGGTGGCGGGTGCTACAGGGCAAGGAAAATCGGTAGGTTTGAACGCGATCATCACTTCGTTGCTATACAAAAAGCATCCTTCGCAGCTGAAATTTGTTTTGATCGATCCGAAGAAAGTGGAGCTTAATCTTTATTCGTCGCTCGAAAAGCACTTTTTGGCTAAAATGCCCGACGAAGAAGATGCAATTATTACTGATATTCAGAAAGTTAAAAATACTCTGAATTCAGTAAATATTGAAATGGATTCACGCTACGATTTGCTGAAAAAAGCTCACGTTCGTAATATTATCGAATACAATACCAAGTTCATTGGCCGCCGTCTGAATCCTGAAAAAGGTCACCGGTTCTTGCCATATATCGTTGTTATTATTGACGAGTTTGCCGATTTGATCATGACAGCCGGAAAAGAAGTTGAATTGCCAATTGCACGTATTGCCCAGCTGGCGCGTGCTGTAGGTATTCACATGGTAATTGCCACACAGCGTCCGTCGATCAATATTATTACCGGTGTAATTAAAGCGAACTTCCCGACCCGAATTGCTTTTAAAGTTGCTTCGATGATCGACTCAAGAACAATTCTGGATACTCCCGGCGCCAATCAGCTGATCGGCAAAGGTGATATGCTTGTGTCGAGCGGAAGTACGATGACCCGCGTACAATGCGCGTTTGTTGATACTCCGGAAGTTGAACGTATTTGCGAATTTATTTCCGATCAGCGAGGTTATACAACTGCTTTCCTGCTTCCCGATTATGTAGGTGAGACCGAAAGCGGCAACG
Source organism: Prolixibacteraceae bacterium (assembly GCA_003537645.1). Taxonomy (GTDB): domain Bacteria; phylum Bacteroidota; class Bacteroidia; order Bacteroidales; family Prolixibacteraceae; genus Aquipluma. The sequence continues at coordinate 35,063 of DPRM01000120.1, read as the reverse complement.
GAGATGTTGATTTAAGAAACCGCGACGAAATGTTTGACGATGCCGCTCGTTTGGTGGTTAGCAATCAACAGGGGTCAACCTCAATGATTCAGCGAAAATTCTCCATCGGTTACAACCGCGCCGGAAGGATTATGGATCAACTCGAAGCTGCAGGCATTGTTGGTCCGAGCGAAGGAAGCAAGGCCAGGCAGGTGTTGCTTCAGGATGAATATAGTTTGGAACAATTATTGAATGGGATGAGATAGAACAATATTATTTAAAGTAAAAAAATGAGAACAATATTTTTAATTGCAATTCTTTCCTTTTTTGTAGTATCTGGTTATGGCCAGCAAGATGCAAAAGCAAAAGAAATACTTGAAAAAGTAACCAAAACCACACAGTCGCTTAAATCGATCGAAGCCAAATTTTCATTTGAGATGAATAATAAAGCTCAGAATATTCAGGAGAAGAGCAGTGGTACAATTATTCTGAAGAATAAAAAATACAAGTTGAATATTCCTCAAATGGGATTACAGGTGACTTGCGACGGTAAAACAATCTGGACTTACATGGTTAATTCTAACGAAGTAAGTATCTCGAATCTGGATGAAGAAACCGATGATTTAATGGATCCTACCCGAATTTTTACTATTTACGAAAGAGGTTTCAATTACAAATATGTAAGTGAGACCGTCGATGGCGGTGTTCCGGTGTACAATATCAATCTGACACCCCAAAAGCCAACCGGTGAGATAAGCAGCATTAAACTCATGATTGATAAACCGAAGATGTTGATTCGTGGTGCGGATATGACCGGAAAAGATGGCAATAATTACAAAGTATCCATTAGTCAGTTTAAAACTGACGAAGTTTTTAAAGATTCAGACTTTGTTTTTGATCCTTCGAAATACAAGGGAATTGAGATTGTTGATATGAGATAAAATAAAAAAAGGAGCTGCAAGGCTCCTTTTTTATTGATAATAAATTCATCAAAATGATTGATCAGCAATTTGCGCGAGTCGATAAAAGATATCCGGAAAACGCGAATCGAAATGGCTGGTAGGCAATTACAACTTCTTGAACCGGATGGCCGCCTCGGTCTGTAAACAGCATCACACCAATCCGCTATGCGTTTACACTATTTATCTGGATGACCTGAAATAACAGATGCAGAAAAGCACCGGGAATGCGGAATTGCAACATGGGAAGTACTTTGCAGGGAAAAAAAAACGGAGGATTAAAAATAAGTTGAAACTAAAAAGGCAATCTCAATCTGATTGCCTTTTTAGTTTTGCTAATTTTAAGACTTCAAATTTTTTTCTCCTATTTTTAGCGAATTAAAGAAACTAAACTAAACTGAATGAAACGTCGTGATTTTCTCCGGACAACCGCTGCCGGAACTGCATTTGTGGCTACCTCCGGATGGTGGGCTGTCAACAAAGCCAATGCCGCCAGTCTTCAACACATCAAATACTGTTTTCAATCGGAACGCGATATTCCGGTAGCCTACAAAGTGGATGTCGTGGTTGTTGGCGGATCGGCTGCCGGAGTTGCTGCTGCTGTAACTGCCGCTAAAAAAGGGGCATCCGTTTTTCTGGCAGCGCAGGAACCTTACCTGGGCGAAGACCTTTGCGGAACTTACCGCTTTTTTAACGGTTCAACCAAGTCGGAGCTGGGGCAAAAACTGTACGGAAGTGGTCAGCCAACACCCATGCTCATCAAACGCACACTCGATCAGGAATTAATCAGCAACAAAATAGGTTTTCTGTATTCCACCTATGTGACCGATTTGGTTTATGACGAGAATAAAAAGATTGCCGGGGTAGTTATTTCCAACCGGGCTGGTCGTCAGGTGGTATTGGCTAAAACCGTGATTGATGCTACGCCTCGCGCGATGGTAGCCCGAATGTCAGCAGCTAAATTCGCCGACTATCCTTCAGGAAAACAAGAATTTGGCTACATTGTGGTGGGTAACGATCCCAAAAGTGCATCCGGATTAACGCTGGTTGACGATACGCAAAAAATTCAGGTTAAAGATAAAACCTATCCGGTTTACGAATACCGGGTCACGGTTGACATGCCCGATGCTTCGATGGCTTCGTTTGCCCGAGCCGAGCAGATTGCCCGCGACCTGACCTGGGACCCGAACCAGGTGGAAGCATCTGATTTGCTGTTTCAAATTCCTCCCGATCCGATGGTGGGGCAGAAAAGTGCTACAGAAGAAACTATCGAGCTGGAAAATATCAGTTTAAAAGCATTTCAGCCTAAAAAAGTAGAACGCTTGTTTGTATTGGGTGGATGTGCTGATATTTCCAGAAAAGCGGCAGAGCAGCTGTTGCAGCCTGGCGCAATGATCCGCATTGGTGAACGCATTGGCGAGGAAGCTGCATTGCAAACTGTTTTGGTTCGAGATGTTGCCAAACTGATCGTGGCCGGGAAAGCCCTTCAGGAAACCAAAACCGGCGACGTGGGCGAATTGCTTGCCGGTTTACGCCCAACACTGAACATTGGCGTGGTAAAAGCTGAACCGACCCATTTGCCGGTACTCGGAACCTGGGATGTGGTGGTGATGGGCGGCGGAACAGCCGGGGCTCCTGCAGGATTGGGAGCAGCCCGAAATGGCGCCAAAACACTGGTGATTGAATACCTGCACGGCTTGGGAGGCATTGGTACACAGGGCATGATTGGCCGTTACTACCACGGTTACCGGCATGGTTTCACCAACGAAGTGGATGCGGGAGTGAAAGTTTTGGGTGGCGATAACCCGCGCCAGAAAAAGAGTCTGGAAGAATGGGTTTTCGACTGGAAAACCGAGTGGTTCCGTCGCGAAATCGGCAAAGCAGGAGGCGATATCTGGTTTGGTGTGATTGGCATTGGCGCTTATGTGGTGGATAAACAGGTGAAAGGAGTGGTCGTTTCAACGCCTTATGGACGCGGTGTGGTGCTTGCACATACGATTATCGATTCTACGGGAAGCGCTGATATTGCCATTGCTGCGGGTGCCGGATATTCCTACACCGACGGCACGAATGTGGCAATTCAGGGCGCCGGAATGCCACCGAAGAATCCAAATGATTTTTACAACAATACCGACTGGACATTTACCGATGACTCGGACATGATTGATGTGTGGGCTACATTTATCGTCGGGAAAGAAAAATTTAAAGATCAGTTTGATCTGGGGAAATTGCCTCAAACGCGAGAACGCCGCCGGATGAATGGCGATTTTACGGTTTCGGTGCTCGATGTATATAACGGAAGAAGGTATCCCGATACCATCTCCATTCACAAAAGTTCATTCGATACCCACGGTTTTACCGTCGATCCGTTTTTTGCACTGAAACCTCCGGCGCACAGTGGGGTAGATGTGGTTGCCAATGTACCTTTCCGCGCTTTGCTGCCTAAAGGCCTGGAAGGAATTGTGGTAACAGGATTGGGCGCTTCGGCGCACCGGGATGCTATGCCGGTAATCCGGATGCAGCCTTGCCTGCAAAATCAGGGGTATGCTGTTGGAATCGGCGCCGCAATGGCTTCAGCCAACAATCAGCGCATTCGCTACATCGATATTAAAAAACTGCAGAAAGAACTGGTTCAGATCGAAAGTCTTGAACCACGGGTTTTGACTGATCAGGATAATTATCCGCCAAAGTTTGAAGATGTGCAGAAAGCTGCCAAAACACTGACACACGAACTGGACGGGCTGGAAATAGTAATGTGGGACAGTGAAAAAGGCATTCCGGTGCTGACTGATCAACTGAATATGGTGCCAACTTTCGAGGAAAAACTGGTGTATGCCCGAATTCTCGGAATGCTCGATAACAATTCGGGTTGGGAAGTTCTGCAGAAAGCAGTTGACGGATTTGAGAGTTGGGACAAAGGCTGGAACTACACCGGAATGGGGCAATTCGGCATGAGTATGAGCTACCTCGACAGCCTGATAATTGCACTGGGAAAATCGCGCAACCCGGAAGTGTTGCCTTCAGTTATTCGTCTGGCAAAAATGCTCACTCCTGAAAGCGAATTCTCACATTTCCGCGCCATTGCTGTAGCTTTCGAAACGCTGGCGAGTGAACTTCCGGCCAAAGTATTGTTTGAATTGCTGCAAATGAAAGGGGTAACCGGCCACGCGATGACGAACATTCAGAAAGCCATTCAGGATACACCGGCCAGTGGAACGGATACCAGCACGCGAAACAATGCTCTGCGCGAAATTATTTTGGGTCGGGCACTCTTCCGCTGTGGCGATTACAACGGATTGGGCAACCAAATCCTGAACGATTATGCCAAAGATTTGCGCGGTCATTTTTACCGCCACGCTACTGGTGTACTGAAAATGGGAGCATCGCCAAAAGAAAAGAAACTTGAATTGTAAGTATTGACGTTCCTGATTTTTGTTAATTCTACAAATATTTCGGGCTTCTGGCACTAATTTGTTCTAATCAGACCTAACGCATATTGGTTTTCGCTCCAGAGGAGCAAAATATTTATAGAAGGAAGAAGTTGAGGATGGCATTCGTCCGCGGGACTTCGCAGAACAAGGCTTTGCCTACTTTCGGACGAAACGGCATTGTCTTTTTTAAGTAGATATATAATTGATTTGAAATGACTAAATAAACTGATTAACTAAACGATATGATTACCTTTTTTATCTCAATTGCTTTGTTAGTTCTGGGTTACATTTTTTACAGCAAAGTGGCCGAGCGCATTTTTGGAGCCGACGAAAAGCGCGAAACACCTGCGTTAGCAATGAGAGATGGTGTAGATTATATGCCGATGCCCAAATGGCGGACGTTCCTCATCCAATTTCTGAACATCGCCGGACTCGGTCCCATTTTTGGTGCTGTAGCCGGGGCGATGTGGGGACCAGTCGCCTTTTTGTGGATTGTTTTCGGTTCTATTTTTGGCGGTGCCGTGCACGATTATTTTTCAGGAATGCTTTCGGTGAAACACAAAGGATTGAGTATTCCCGAAATTGTCGGAATCTACCTGGGAGTTGGCACCAAACAGTTTATGCGTGGTTTTACCGTTTTGCTGATGGTGATCGTTGGTGCGGTTTTCATTATGGGACCTGCAAAAATCCTGGAAAGCCTGACACCCGAGACTTTGACAATGAATTTTTGGGTTTGGGTGGTTTTTATATACTATGTGCTTGCAACCATGCTGCCGATCGATAAAATAATTGGCAGAATTTACCCGGTTTTTGGGTTTGCGCTACTGTTTATGGCGGTTGGTTTATCTATGGCCTTGTTTGTTGAAGGTTACCAAATACCGGAACTTACACTCGAAAACCTGACCAATTTTCACGACCAGCCCGAAAAGTTCCCTATTTTTCCGATGATGTTCATTACCATTGCCTGTGGTGCTATTTCAGGATTTCATGCCACACAGGCGCCGCTGATGGCGCGCTGTATTACCAATGAAAAACAGGGCAGGGGAGTATTTTATGGCGCTATGATTACCGAAGGAATTGTCGCATTGATTTGGGCTTCCATCGGAATGGCCTTTTACGGAGGTGTCGGGCCGCTCAACGAAATAATGGTTGCCAATAAAGGAAACGCTGCTTTTGTGGTGAACGAAATTTCGAATTCATTACTCGGCAAACTGGGCGGGGCACTGGCATTACTCGGAGTTGTTGCGGCACCAATTACCTCGGGCGACACGGCTTTCCGCAGTGCACGCTTAATTGTAGCCGATTTCCTGAAATTCAAACAAGGACCAATAAAAAACCGGCTGATGGTTAGCATCCCTTTATTTGCTGTTGGTTATGGACTGACTTTGGTCGATTTCGCAGTGATTTGGCGGTATTTTGCATGGTCGAACCAAACGCTGGCAATGATAGTTCTTTGGGCAATTACAGTTTATCTGGCGCGCGAAAAGAAATTCTACTGGATCACATTTATTCCCGCACTGTTTATGACCACCGTAATTACAAGTTACCTGTTGTTTGCTCCTGAAGGATTTGGATTGTCATATACAGTTTCAGTTTCAGCCGGATTAATTGCAGCACTTTTCTTTGCATTATTATTTTTTGTAAAAGTGAAAAAAGAATCTTGAAAAAAATCCAGTAAACAAATCATGCAATACCATTGAAGCTTGGTTTACCACAGATTTGTTATATACTTGCAACGCCAATTTATTATAAATCTAATTTTAAACGTATGTACAAATCCTTATTTTCAATTAAAAAGCAGCTCATTCTGGGTTTATCCGGAATAGTTTTGTGCTTTAATTCATTTGCTATTAATCCTGAAAAGTTCTTTCCGGCGAAAGACCTGAACACCGTTGGGGTTTACTATTATCCTGAACACTGGGACTCAACCCAATGGGAACGCGACTTTCAGAACATGGCAAAAATGGGTTTCGAATTTACCCACTTTGCCGAGTTTGCATGGGCGCAGCTCGAACCTTCGGAAGGTAAATACGATTTCAAATGGTTAGACCGGTCATTGCAACTGGCCGCGAAGTATAACCTGAAAGTGATTTTGTGTACTTCAACAGCAACGCCGCCGGTTTGGCTGGTTCGTAAACATCCCGAAGTGCTGGCAACCGAAGAAGACGGCAAGCAAATGGATCACGGAGCCAGGCAACATGCTACATTCTCAAGCAATTATTACCGGTCGTATTCGATGAAAATGATTGAAGAATTAGCCAAAAGGTATGGAAACGATAAGCGTGTAATTGGCTGGCAATTAGATAATGAGCCACGTCGCTTTTTCGATTACGGAAAAGATGCCCCGCAACGTTTCCGCGATTGGGTAAAACAAAAATACAAGACCATTGATGCAGTAAACAAAGCCTGGGGAAACAACTTCTGGAGTGGTACTTACACCGATTTTCAGGAAATTAATCTTCCGATGCATAAACAGTGGGGAATAAATTTGCACCAACGGCTCGATCATTACCGGTTTGCCGATGAGGAAACAGCTTCGTTTCTCGATGAACAAGCCCGCATAATCCGGAAATATACATCTGCCGACCAGTACATTACCTCGAATTACATACCAATGTACGACGTGGGTTATGTTGGAATGAGCAAAGAGCTTGATTTTGAAACTTATACACGCTACATGGTTTATGGTGGCGATCGTGGTATCGGCCCAAAAGGTTACCGTGTGGGCGAATATTCGCGCATTGCAATGGCCAACGATTTTTTCCGTCCGTTGAAAGGCATTTACGGTATTATGGAATTACAGCCCGGGCAGGTAAACTGGGGAAGCATCAATCCGCAACCGCTTCCGGGAGCCATGCGCCTGTGGCTGTGGCATGTGTTTGCTGGCGGAAGTAAACTCACTTGTACTTATCGTTACCGTGCACCACTTTATGGCTACGAAGCTTATCATTACGGAATTGTGGGTACCGACGGAGTAACTCCTACCCGTGGAGGAATGGAATTCAGTCAGTTTATTCAGGATATTAACAAATTGCGCAAGAACTACGATGCGAAAGTGCAACTGCCAAAATCGTACCTTCAGCGTAAAACCGGCATACTGTTTAACTCGGATAATGTACAGGCAATAAACCTGAACAAACAAACCTCCGAATGGAATACTGAAGGGCATTTCATGAAATATTACAAAGCCGTGAAATCGTTTGGGGCACCGGTTGATTTTGTTCGCGACACCACCAATTTTGCAAATTATCCGGTTTTGGTGGTTCCAGCTTATCAGATGATTGATCAGCAAATGATTGACAAATTGACCCGCTATGCTGAAAATGGCGGTAACCTGGTGATGACAACCCGTACCGGGCTTCAGGACAGGAACGGACATTTGTGGGAAGCTAAATTTGCACAACCCATCTGGAAGCTGATTGGTGCTGAAATTGAATCGTATGATCTGCTGATGCCGCATTCGCCTGATAAAATCAGGTTCAACAATCAGGAATATGCATGGACAAGCTGGGGCGATTTGCTGAAGCCAATGACCGGAACCGAAACCTGGGCTACTTTTGAGGGCGATTTTTACGCCGGAACATCTGCCGTAGTTTCTCGCAAACTTGGTAAAGGAACTGTAACTTACATCGGTGTCGATTCAAGATCGGGCGATCTGGAAAAACAGGTTTTGACCAAACTTTACAAGCAGCAAGGAATTCCGGTTGAAAATTATCCGGAAGGTGTGATGGTAGAGTACCGCGATGGGTTTGGCATTGCCGTAAATTATTCAGACAAGGTTTACGAAATAAATTTGCCTGCCAGCGTCGAAATTCTGATAGGAACAAAGGCGCTGAAAACGGCTGATGTACTGGTTTGGAAGGTGAAATAAATGATTTTTAAGTCAGGGTTTCACTCAAAGTGAAGCTCTTACTTTATGTATCCAATATGCGAAATCCCGAATTCTATCTTTAAGAATTTGGGATTTTTATTGTTTGCTGGTTTTGTTTCTATGCTGTTCAGGTTCGTTTTATTCTTATCCAAAGTTCAAGTCTTCTTATCCATACAAAAGCAATTGCAAGCAGTATCCGCGGCCAGATAAGGATGGCCATTGGGTAACCAACCGCTACAAATAGCAGTGGATCTTCAAGTTGAGAATGCGAAACGGCGATGTGGTGGTTCAGCAAATCTGCGTCCTCTTTGCTAAGCTTGCCTTCTTCCGACTCACTTATCATGATGGCGCCACCATAAGAAAGGCCCAAAGTATTGGCAATCATCCACAGAAATCCGGTATTGGCAGGCAAACCCATGAGCTTTAACAATGGAATAAATGGTTTCAGAATCCATTTGATCAGCCCGAATTCATTCAGTATTCTTTGCAGGATCAGCAGTAAATTTACCAGAACTATAATCTTAATGGTGGTGATTGTCATATCTGTCAACCAGTTTAACATGGCCGGCTGAAATGCCTTTGCTTCACGGATATAGTTTGCATCAGCAATATTCATTTCTCCCGGAAGCAATAAATTTAAGCCCCATGCAGCTATGAAACTGGCAGATATGCGAGTTAAAACCATTCGCCAGGGTGTCGAGCCTGTTCGTTTCTGGATGGCAGTTTCAACAATTAATGCATGTGAGATCAAACACATTACTGCGAGTATTGTCCCTTCCCGCTGGCCGGTTCCAAGAGTGGTCATTACTGCAATTACCGAATAAATGTTAGTGAAAAAGCTGGTGATGAGTACAATGGATGCCTGTCCTGACAAGCCGATTAGTTTAAACAAGGGAGCTACCCAACCGGCAATCACATTCAGAATACCGAAAAAGTTAAGCAAAAAAACCGCGAACGAAACTGGAATAGTTAGTTTCAGCAGCCAAATGGCCGTTTTTGTTCCCTGCGGAAGCGAAGTTTTAACGCATTTTAATAAGCGGGCTTTTATTCCGGAGTTTTCGTTGTTCATTTTCTGAAAGTAAAAAAGCAGCTCATAGAAAGCTGCTTGTATTTTCTAAATTTCTTCTGACAACCATTAATATTCAATGTCGAATATCCAATAACCAATTTCCAGGTGGGTTCGGCAATGACCACTAATGACGTGAAACAAATGACATTAAATGACCTGTTTCGAGATGATCCTTCTCTATACCAGCCCGGCAAAACCCATAAATGCCAGTGCCAGAATACCGGCAGTTACCAGCGCAATCGGAATTCCTTTCATTCCTTTCGGAACATCGGCCAAAGCAAGCTGTTCGCGGATTCCGGAGAAAATAACCAGTGCAAGTGTAAACCCGATTGCTGAAGAAACCGCGAATACTACCGATTCGGTCAAGCCAAAATTTTTCTGAAAAACCAAAATAGCCACCCCAAGAACAGCACAGTTAGTTGTGATTAATGGAAGAAAAATACCCAAAGCCTGATAAAGTGTTGGACTAACTTTTTTCAGGATAATTTCGAGCATCTGAACTAAGGCTGCGATAATCAGGATAAAACTAATCGTTTGAAGATAAGCCAGGTTGAGCGGAATTAAGACATAAGTATGTACCAGAAATGTTACAATGGTAGCCAGAGTCATGACAAAAAGCACCGAAGCGCCCATTCCGAAAGCGGTTTCGGTTTTGTTGCTTACACCCAAAAACGGACAAATACCAAGGAACTGCGCCAACACAATGTTGTTGACGAATATGGCTGATATGATGATAATGATATATTCCATGATCCGGGTTTTATGAGGATTTATTGATTTTTTTCAGGATAGCAATCAGGAAGCCAAGTGTAATAAACGCGCCCGGTGCCAATATAAATACAAGGATTCCGTCGGCACTTTCAGCAATAAATTTAAAGCCGAAGATAGACCCGGCTCCCAGAATTTCCCGTATTCCGCCAAGAATAACCAATGCCATGGTGAACCCAAGTCCCATTCCAAGACCGTCGATCATAGAAGATAATACATTGTTTTTTGCTGCGAATGCTTCGGCACGCCCAAGGACAATGCAGTTTACCACGATCAGCGGAATGAAAATTCCCAATTGTTTGGACAAAGCAGGAGTATAACCTTGCATCAGCAAATCGACAATGGTTACAAAACTTGCAATTACTACAATGAAAGCAGGAATCCGCACTTTATCAGGAACGAATCCTTTGATCATGGAAATAAAAACATTCGACATGAACAGTACAAAAGTGGTGGCCAAGCCCATTCCAAGTCCGTTTACTGCTGATGAGGTAACCGCGAGTGTTGGACAGGCTCCCAGCAGCAGAACCAAAATCGGATTCTCTTTTAAAAATCCTTTTGTAAAATTATTTACCTGATTCATTGTTTTTCTCCTTTCTTGTGGGTTGCATAAGCACGGTTTACAGCGTCGCAAAAAGCACGGCTGCTGATGGTTGCAGCGGTGATGGCATCAACCTGGCCGCCATCTTTTTTTACCTGGATTTTCTCACCCGGTAAATCCGACAGTTTTACGCCTTTAAACTGATCTTTAAAAGCTGGTAAAGCCATTTTAGTGCCAAGACCGGGTGTTTCCTTGTGTTCGAGTACTTCAATATTGCTGATTGCTCCGTCAGGCATAAAACCTACCATGAGCGTAAAACGCCCGCTAAAACCTTCGTCGGTATAGGTTTGAACCGCAACTCCGGAGCTTTCGGTACCTTTCAGCAAACGGTGAATCCTGATGCTGTCTTTTCCNNTCCTGCAACTGCTGTGATGACGAAAAGTGCGATCGTCATATTTTTGAATGTTGATTCTTTCTTTGCCATAACTATCCTTTTGTGGATTGAATTTTTACTTCGCCGAACCGTTTGGGTTTAACGTACCGGTTGAGCAGCGGAACCATCGCGTTCATAATCAGGATGGCAAATGAAACACCTTCGGGATATGCTCCCCAAAGCCTGATTAGAATGGTCAGGATTCCGATTCCTGCACCAAAAATGATTTGAGCTTTTGGATTCATTGGTGAAGTGACCATATCGGTAGCCATAAAAAATGCTCCGAGAATCATTCCGCCTGTGATGAGATGAAAAATCGGATCAGCAAATTTTGCGGGGTCAATCAGCCAGAATATTCCGGAGAAAATTGCTGCTGAAAGCAATACTGAAACAGGAATGTGCCAGGTAATAATTTTACGCACCAACATAAATATTCCGCCAATTATCAACGCTAACGCTGATATTTCGCCAAGCGATCCGGCCATATTTCCAACGAATAAATCCATATTGGTTGGCAAATCTTTGAAGATTTCAACAACAGGTTGACCATTTTTAACACCTTCCTTTAGTATTGCCAGTGGGGTAGCGGTGGTTACTGCATCCACACCTGATGCACCAACTGCTGGCCATGAGGTCATTTGAACCGGAAACGAAATAAGCATAAAAACACGACCCACCAACGCCGGATTAAACGGGTTGTTGCCCAATCCGCCAAAAGGCATTTTTGCAATTCCGATTGAAACAAGTGCTCCAACAATCAGCATCCACGATGGAACCGATGACGGAACATTAAATGCGAGCAAAACGCCTGTCAATGCTGCGGAGCCGTCGGTAATTTGTGGCTTCACTTTCAGAATAAACTTCTGAATCAGCAGTTCAAAGGCCATACAGGCAGCCACCGCGATGAGCGTTACCCGAACCGAATCGAGTCCAAACATCACAACCGACCAGATAAAAGCAGGTACCAGCGCCAGAATAACGCCGTACATTATTTTATTCACTGCATCGCCCGAGTGAATGTGCGGCGAAGGAGATATGGTAAAAAGTTTACTCATGAGGGAATTTTAAATTTTGAATTTTAAATTTTGAATTAATTTCCTGATTGTGATGTTTTTACAATTGCGGTCAGGATACTAATTATTTCTTCAATATCTTTCAGATATTCAGAATAATCGAGATTAATGTATTTGCTTTCGTTCAATAGTCTCAACCAATATTTTGTTTCTCTTGCCTCTTTTGATGAAATTGACATTTTAGCAATAAAGTCTCTTTTCGATTGAGCTGCAATTGCCTCCTCGATATTAGCGCCTATGCTTATACCACTTCTTAGCATTGTTTTGAAAGGATATATTCTTTGTTTACTGTCAAAATCTTATATAACGCAATCATCTTTAATGAAAACTGAAATGATTTGGTCTGAATGATGTTCTCCTGTTTCATTCGTTGTTTTTGCATTTAAAACTTAAAATTCATCATTCAAAATTCTTATTGCTTCCTGCTTCTGATCAGCGCTCCAACTTTGCCTTTTCCAAGCCGGATGTAATCGAGCAGTGGTCGGTTAGCCGGACAGGTGTAGCTGCACGAACCGCATTCAATGCAATCCATTACCTTTTCATTTTCGGCATTTTCCCATATTTGTTTTTCCGAAAGCGTCATCAGCAGGTAAGGTTCCAAACCCATCGGGCATACCGAAACGCAACGCGAGCAACGGATGCACGGCATCGTCTCACTACGTTTCGATTCCTTTTCAGGCATCATTAATATTCCTGAAGTGCCTTTGTTTACTGGTATTTCAGTATTCGCAAAAGCTTTTCCCATCATGGGGCCGCCGTTGATAATTTTTCCGCAATTCTCCGGAAGTCCGCCAGCTGCTTCAATCAGTTCGCTGATGGTTGTTCCGATCCGGACTTTATAATTGGATGGATTTTTAACAGACTTACCGGTAACAGTGACAACACGTTCAAACAAAGGTTTATTTTTCTGAACCGCTTCGTAAACAGCGAAAGTGGTTGCAATATTGGTAACCACAGCTCCAACCGAAATCGGTAATGCGCCCGACGGAACCTCGCGTCCGGTGACAGCTTTAATCAACTGTTTTTCTCCACCTTGCGGATATTTAACTTTTAGCGGAACGACTGAAATGTTGGTATGTCGGTAAGCCAGTTTAATCATTTGCGAAATGGCATCAGGCTTATTGTTTTCAATACCGATAGCCGCTTTGTTTACATTCAAAGCCTTCATTAGTAATTGGATGCCAATAATTAATTCTTCTCCGTGTTCAAGCATCAGGCGGTGGTCGGAGGTAAGATAAGGTTCGCATTCCACCCCGTTTATAAGTAAAATTTCAGCTTTCATCCCTTTGGGAGGCATCAGTTTTACATGTGTCGGGAAAGTTGCTCCACCCAAGCCAACAATTCCTGCATCCTGAATCTTTGCCAGAATTGCTGCCGAATCAAGGTTGATTTCTGATTTAAGTTCAGTACTCCGATCAATTTGTTCATCCCATACGTCATCCTCAACATCAATATAAATACCCATTTTCGGGTATCCTGAAGTGTCGGGACCCGTTTCTACTTTTTTTACGGTTCCTGAAACAGACGAATGAATGTTGGCCGAAACGAATCCTGAAGATTTTGCGATGAGCTGACCGACCATTAACTTGTCACCTTTTTTTACAACAACTTCGGCTGGAGCACCAATATGCTGGCCAACAGGAATGAAAACAGTTTTCGGAAGGGCAAGCACTTCAATTGCTTTTGAGGCTGAAAGTTTATTTTCAGCCGGATGAACTCCTCCTATTTTGAATGATTTTAGCACGGTATTCCTCCTAATGATTTAAAGTTCAGAAGATTTTGGTTCAGCAGAAACTGGAACCGTTACCTCTATTGGTTTTTCGGGCGCAGAAACTGGTAGTTCAGTTAAGACAACCTTTTTTGGCGGAAAATTTATTTCAATAATTGCATTGGTTGGGCAAACCGGGGCACATTTCCGGCAAAGTTTACATTTGTCGGCATCAATAAAAGCAAGGTTGTTGACAATTGTAATGGCATCGTATTTACATTCCTTTTCGCATTTACTGCAACCAATACATGCAACAGCGCACGATTTGCGTGCAACACCACCTTTATCCTGATTGCGGCAGGCCACATATATTTTCCGGTCTTTCGGTCCTTTTTTTCGTAATTCTATCAGGGTTTTCGGACAGGCTTTTACGCAGGCTCCGCAGGCAACACATTTTTCGTCGTCAACTTCGGGCAAACCCGTTTCAGGATTCATGTGAATGGCATCGAAATCGCAAGCCACCACACAGTCGCCGCAACCCAAACAGCCATACTGGCAACCGGTATCGCCGCTATAAAGCGATGCAGCAATTGCGCATGAAACAGGTCCGTCAAAGAAATTTGTTTTGGGGCGGTGTTCGCAGGTTCCGTTGCATCGCACCACAGCCACGCGCGGGTCTTTTTTCTCGGCTTCAATACCAAGAATGCCGGCAACACCACTCATGCAGTCATTTCCACCAACCGGGCAGAATAAATCAGTCAGTTCGCCTTTGTTTACACAGGCTTCGGCAAAAGCACGGCAACCCGCAAATCCGCATCCTCCACAATTGGCTCCGGGCAGTTCGGTTTCAACCTGTCCAATTCTTGGATCTTCATATACTTTGAATTTTTGGGCAACAAAATACAGAACGATTGCCGATAAAACTCCAATAATACTTAGGGTTAAAACAGTATATAAAATAATTGTAGTCATACAGTTGTATTAATTGATTGCAGCAATTTCGAATTCAAAAGAACTTTTTATTTTATTCCTGAAAATATAAAGGGCGGCATAGTAAGGAATTAGGATTGCCAGAGATAACAAGCCAGATAAGCCTTCGCTATTGGTAACTGAGATGCTGATAATGAGTGTTGCGAAAACAAGCAGGAATGGTAAAATGTAACCGTAAAAGGCAGCTTTAAATCCCTGGGAAGTACGGCCAACAATGTTTACATGTTGTCCAGGATGATAATCTCCGGAAAAATGGTGAATTTCAATTTCCTTTTCTTTCATATCTGATGCAAGACAAGCTCCTTTTGCATGGCACGAAGAACAGGCAGAAGCATTTATAATTACAACTGTTATTTTATTTTCTGAAACTTCCTGAACAACTCCCGCGTGTAACACCTTTTCATCCATCTGTTTAATATCAGGGTTTTTTAAAAAAAACATGTAAATCTAAAGATGTTTGGATAATTTAAAGAAAGGGGCATTTCATTTTTAAAACAGAGCCTACTATTTGTATTTGTTCTAAATAAGGCTTGAAATTTTCATTTTTCATCTTGCTGGAAAACAGATGGTTGTTGGCCTGCATGATAATTGTCATTGTTTCGTCAACTTTCGGTGGTTTAGTGTTTTGCTGAAATTATCGAACTTTTGTTTCGATAATTGGAAAAACTTAAATCAATACAAAATACTACAAATTCCAGATTGCGTAAATTCTGAAGTTGATGAATTTAAGCCTATCTTAAGCATTAACGGAGAAATACAGCAAAAAAAAATCCCCGCTTTCACGAGGATTCTGAATCTATTTAAATTTCTTCAGGAGATCTTTTACAGCATCTTTGTGTACTGTAAATCCCATCATTTTTAGTTTGATGTAATCTTCGTGAAAGAAATAATATCCGAAATTGGGACTGGATTCATCAACATTTCTCGAGCCGGAGCTTGAATCTTTGATCAGGAACCAGTCTTTGCCCAAACCTTTGTAGTTTTCGAGGTAGCCAATTAGTTGCATTCCATGATCGTCGGTAGTGGTTTCGTTCGAAAAGCGGAACTGCCGGGCATCTTCGTTAATGTAGGCCGAAGGAATATCGTAATCAGGAACAATTGCACAATTGGTTTCGCGGCTAAAACCTGTTTCTGAAACATCGCCGCCAATACTCATTGTATAGCCACTTTTTATGGCATTTTTAACGGCCTGCATAAAATCATTCAGCGGAACATTGTAATAATCTTTATTGTGCCACCAGTTGTCTGGCACTTTGTATTCAACTTGCTGCCAGTATGGTTCCTGTTTGTACGAAAGTATTTCAACAAAATCGTTCGGATCAATTTTCAGGTAATCTTTCAGGTATGTTTGCGGCGTATATGTTTTTCCTTCAACCACAAACTGGGTCGGAGGAACTCCAATATAATGATTCATGATCGATTTGATGGTTTCCAGTCCGGAGTCAACATTCCAGGCGTTCGATATTTTAAGCGAATTCAGGAAAGTATTCATCTCTTCCGACATTTTTTCGTGACTATGAAATTTCCGCCCGTTAATTATTCCTGTAAAAGCTTCGTCGGGAACTGCTCCGTATGTTTCCATGATGCGGGCAAGCGCATTTCCTTCTGAACCATCCGGAAATAGTGAATTTCCTCTTTTCTCGATAAACTGGCGGGCCTTTTCGATGTATTCGCAATAGACAAAATAGATTTCAGAAATTTCAACTTTTTTACCATGTTGCCGCCACACTTCCGATTCGTAAAACGATGTGGTTGAAAAACTCCAGCATGTGCTTGTATTTCCCTGCGATTGAGTTGGATTGGTCCAAACTGTTTTATACAATTCCGGATTGTTGGGAAGATCCATTCCCGACTGATCCATGATGAAGCACTTGTAGGGTTCTTTTTCTGCTTGTTTTTCTTCAATCGCGTTTACATCTTTCAGTATCGATTCGTAGTAAAAGCCTTTGCCTTTTTCTTCAGTAATAACTTTGCCTTTGCTTACATTTTGGGCTTGACTGCTTATTATCAGCATCGCAAAAAGACCAGTGGTCACGATTATTTTGTTCATTTTTTTTGATTTTTATTGAAGTGCGAAATATAGGCCAATCATTTTTTCCACTTCCTGAAGAATGTCAGTCTTTGGACGAGTTTTCGATTGTTAGTTTTTATTGAGTTGACTGATAGTCAATAAATCGTCATTCATTGTTAAAATATTTGGCGAAGTCATTTTTTACAGATCAACACTGCAACTGGAAACTGCGACTGATCATCCTCCTCTTAGCTGATTGAACTCCAGTTGAACTCCGTACTTTTCATTTTCAGTAAGTGATAAACCAGAATTTGATTTTCGGGCTTTTGGAGTTTTGGATCATCGTCAAGTATGTCAGAAGCCTGATTGCGTGCATGTTGAAGTATTTCGCCATCGCGGCCGAGATTGGCAATTTTCAGGGTAAATCCGATACCACTTTGCTGGGTTCCTTCCATATCGCCCGGGCCGCGCAGTTTCAGGTCAACTTCGGCAATCTCAAATCCGTCATTGGTGCGCACCATTGTTTCCAAGCGTTTGCGGCTTTCGTTACTAATTTTATACGACGACATCAGCAGGCAATATGACTGCTCGGCGCCACGGCCAACACGTCCGCGCAACTGGTGCAGCTGCGAAAGTCCAAAACGCTCGGCACTCTCAATAATCATTACCGACGCATTCGGAACATCCACCCCAACTTCAATAACTGTTGTGGCCACCATAATCTGGGTTTTTCCTTCTTTGAACAGATTCATTTCCGCATCTTTTTCCGCAGGTTTCATTTTTCCGTGTACCATACTGATTGAATACCTTGGAAATACCTGTTTCATCAAATCATATCCATTTTCCACATTGCGCAGATCAAGTTTTTCAGATTCTTTTATCAGCGGATAAACCACATAAACCTGGCGGCCGGTCTCCACCTGTTCGCGAATAAATTCGTACACCTGTTTTCGTCTGTTTTCGTAATAATGCAGCGTTTGTATTGGTTTTCGTCCGGGTGGCAATTCATCAATCACCGACACATCCAAATCGCCATAAACGGTCATGGCCAGTGTTCGCGGAATAGGAGTGGCGGTCATAACTAAAATGTGAGGTGGTGTAAATTCATTCTTTTTCCAGAGTTTGGCTCGCTGGGCAACCCCGAAACGGTGCTGTTCGTCAATAATAACCAGACCGAGTTTCTGAAGTACAACTTTGTCTTCGATAAGCGCATGTGTTCCCACAAGTAATTGCAGACTACCATTTTCCAGCTGCTCGTGAATAATTCTTCGTTTGGCAATTTTGGTCGATCCGGTCAATAAATCAATCGAAATTCCCAGCCCGTCAGTCATTTTTCTGATTGAATTATAATGTTGAATGGCCAGTATTTCTGTTGGCGCCATCAGGCAAACCTGGAAGCCATTGTCGAAAGCAATAAGGGCAGTCATCAGCGCTACCAATGTTTTTCCGCTACCAACATCGCCTTGGAGCAGTCGGTTCATTTGTTTCCCGGAGCCCATGTCTTTCCTGATTTCACGAATCACTTTTTTTTGGGCATTGGTTAATTCAAACGGCAGATAATTGCTGAAAAACGTATTCAGATTATAGCCGACCTGCGAAAATACAAAACCTTTGAACGAGCCTTCGCGCTTGTGTTTCAGGCTTAATATTTTAAGCTGGATATAAAAAAGTTCCTCGAATTTTAACCTGAACAGTGCATTTTTCAGGAAGGTTGGATTTTCAGGAAAATGAACCTGCCTGAGGGCTGTTGGCCGCGACATTAATTTTAATCTCGAAATCAACGAAGGTGGAAGCGTTTCGAATATTTTCCCTTCGATTAGCGCCGAAAGATTAAATTGAAATTTATTCAAGGCCTTGCTTGTCATAAATTTCTTTTTCATGTTCTCGGTCGTATTGTAGAAAGCCTGAAATACGCCGGTAGTAATTGGCTTATTTTCGACGGGTTCCAACTCGGGATGCACCATATTTATTTTTCCATTGAAAATGGTGGGTTTTCCGAAAAGGATGTATTGAACATTGGGGCGAATATTCTCTTTTACCCATTTAACTCCCTGAAACCATAGCAATTCCATTGTGCCCGAATCGTCGCGAAAATGAGCAATCAGTCGTTGTCTGGCTCCTTCGCCGGTTGTTTCGAAACGGATGATTACTCCCTTAAGCTGAATATATGGCATGTTGTTTGTAACCTCCGAAATCTTGTAAAATTTCGTTCGGTCGATGTATTTGTAGGGGAAATAATAAAGGAGGTCGTTGAAGGTGAAAATCTCCAATTCCTTTTTAAGCAGTTCAGCGCGCTGCGGACCAACACCGGGCAGAAATTTAATGTCCTGTTCAAGATATTCTGACATTAGGCAAATATAAAGATTATATATTTGTAACAAACTGAACAACCATTCAACTAATTGATGCAAAACAATACCAAATAAGATGGAAACTGTTATCAAACTTGACAAAATTGTAAAGAATTATAAAGTAGGAACACAGATTGTGAGAGCTTTACGCTCGGTGTCGCTTACCATAAACAGGGGTGAATATGTTGCAATAATGGGTGCTTCCGGCTCCGGAAAATCAACTCTGATGAACGTAATTGGTTGCCTGGATACTCCAACCAGCGGAACTTATATTCTTAGTAATTCGGATGTGAGTCACTTGTCGGACGACGAACTGGCCGAAATCCGGAACAAGGAAATCGGATTCGTTTTTCAGACTTTTAATCTTTTACCCCGAAATACAGCCCTCGAAAACGTAATGCTGCCTTTGGTTTACGCCGGAATAAAGAAACAGGAACGAATAATGAAAGCCGAGAAAATTCTGGCTGAAGTAGGGCTTTCTGATCGAATTGAACACAAACCGAATGAACTTTCAGGAGGACAGCGGCAACGCGTGGCAGTAGCCCGTGCACTGATTAATAACCCTGCGATCCTTTTGGCCGATGAGCCAACAGGGAACCTCGATTCGAAAATTTCAGAAGAAATTATGCAGCTTTTTGCAGAGATTCACCGCAAAGGGAACACGTTGATTGTAGTTACTCATGAGGAAAGTATAGCTCTTCATGCTCACCGTATCATTCGGCTGAAAGATGGTGAAATCGAATCAGATCGTGTCAATGAAAATCCGGTTTACTAACTATGAAAATTTATACCCGCACTGGCGACGACGGAACAACCGGATTAATTGGCGGTTCACGCGTTAAAAAATACAACATCAGGTTGGAAGCTTATGGAACCGTTGATGAACTTAATTCATATATTGGAGTAGTTCGTTCGCTGCAATTTGATGAACATGCAGATTCGGTGCTTGAGCGGATTCAACATAAATTGTTTGTGATTGGTGCCAACCTCGCCAGTGAAGAATCTCTTCAGCTTATAAAACAGCAACTCCCATGCGGAAAAGCCGATATTGAACTGCTTGAAAAAGAAATGGACGATATGATTGCAATTCTTCCTCCACTAAATAATTTTATTTTGCCGGGTGGTTGCCAGGCATCATCATTTTGCCATGTTGCCCGCACTGTATGCCGCAGGGCAGAACGTGGAATTGTTGAACTTTCGGAAAAAGCTTCGGTTGACAGCAATTTAATTAAGTACATTAATCGTCTGTCTGACTACCTTTTCGTACTCTCCAGAAAGATATCTATGGACCAGAAAGCCGCGGAAATACTGTGGTCTCCTGACAAAAATGAATAATAAATTTAATTGTTTGCAGAATCCGTTTTTTTCTTATATTCGCAAGAGTTTTTAAAAAAAGTTAAAACCACCTAATTTCAAAAAGATATGTACTGGACACTTGAACTAGCCTCAAAATTAGAGGATGCACCCTGGCCAGCCAGCAAAGATGAATTGATCGATTTTGCAATCCGTAGCGGTGCTCCACTCGAAGTAATTGAAAATTTACAGGAGATTGAAGACGAAGGTGAGATTTATGAAAGTATCGAAGATATTTGGCCTGATTATCCAAGTAAAGATGATTTCTTTTTTAATGAAGACGAATACTAATCATTATCAAACGAAACAAAAAAAGCAAGGTGTAAGCCTTGCTTTTTTTGTTTCTTAATAACAGATTTGGTAGGTTTCTAGTTATTTTCCCTGTAGTTTCTCTTTCAAAAAATTGGTCATCTTTGTGTAAAGGTGCATGCGTGTATTTCCACCTCTGATGCCATGATTACGGTTGGTATAAACCGCGAGATCGAACTGCACTCCGGCCTGAACCATCCGTTCTGTAAATTCCATCGCA
The DNA here is from genome assembly GCA_003537645.1 of Prolixibacteraceae bacterium. Lineage (GTDB taxonomy): Bacteria > Bacteroidota > Bacteroidia > Bacteroidales > Prolixibacteraceae > Aquipluma. Next base: position 13,997 of record DPRM01000120.1, on the reverse strand, counting down.
TTCTGAAAATGCACATTGTCGTCAGCCGAACCATGTATTAACAGGTAATTTCCTTTAATTTTTCCGGCGTGCGAAAGGGGAGAGTTGTCGTCATATCCATCAGGATTTTCTTTTGGAGTACGCATGTAACGTTCGGTGTAAACGCTGTCGTAAAAACGCCAGTTGGTAACTGGTGCAACCGAAATTCCGGCTTTAAAAACATCAGCTCCTTTTTCCATACAAAGTGCAGCCATAAATCCGCCATAGCTCCATCCCCAGATTGCAATGTTATTTTTATCGACGTAAGGCAGAGTTCCCAGATACCGGGCAGCTTCAACCTGGTCGTCTGATTCATATTTGCCAAGTTGCTGGTAGGTTAGTTTCCTGAATTCTTCACCACGGGCACCCGTTCCGCGCGGGTCAACACAAACGATTAAAAAACCTTCCTGTGCCATGTAATTATGCCATTCGACTTCCCATTCGTCAATTACTTCCTGCGAATTTGGCCCACTATACTGGGTCATTAATACCGGATATTTTTTTGTGGCGTCGAAATTTGCAGGTTTGAGCATCCATCCGTTTAATTCAACAGATTCGGAAGTTTTAAAACTGAAAAATTCTTTTTTACTGATCGAGTATTCGCTAACAAGCTTCTTTAGCGGTTGGTTATCCTCAAGTGTCCGGATCAGTTTACCCGTCTGATCGTGAAGTGTCACCAGATTGGGCGTTTCAGCATTACTGAAATAATTGATGAAGTATTTAAAACCGGTACTGAAATCTGTCTTATTAGTACCTGGCTGAGTCGATAATTTTCCTGATTTTTTGCCGTCGAGACTAATAAAATACACTTCGCGGCGTAATGGAGATTCTTTGGCGGCCTGATAATAGAATACTTTTTTAACCGGATCGAAACCGTAAAAATCGGTTACATCAAAGTTACCTTTTGTGAGCTGTTTTACTTCAAAGCCTTGACGGTCGTAGAGATAAAGGTGTGAGTATCCGTCTCTTTCACTGTTCATTACAATGTATTTATTGTCAGGCATAAAAATGAAATCATCGTAGAAATCTTCAGAAATATACCTTTTGTTCTTTTCAGTAAAAAATGCACGGGTATCGCCTGTAAACGGATTGGCCAAAACAATGTCCAGTTTGTTTTGCAGGCGGTTCACTTTCATAATGGCCAGATCCGATGCATCGGCTGTCCACTTGATTCTTGGGATGTATTGTTCTGTGTCGTTGCCAACTTCGGCAGTAACGCTGCTTTTCGATTTTAAATCGTAAATATGAACACTTACAACAGAGTTTTTTTCGCCTGCTTTTGGATATTTATAACTGTAATTTCCCGGATATAACTGGTATTCTTTTAATTCCGGATTTTGTCCCTGAAACATTGGGATGTTGAACATTGGGACTTCAGTTTCGTTGAATTTGATGTAAGCCAGAAATTTGCTGTCGGGCGACCACTCGAATGCCTTGTTAAAACTGAACTCTTCTTCATATACCCAGTCGGGCGAGCCGTTAATTATTTCATTTGTTTTGCCATCGCGGGTTACCTGACTTTCAGTACCAAATTTCAGACTTTTAATAAAAAGGTTATTGTTCCGGGCGAAAGCAACTCTTTCTCCGTCAGGAGAGAATGTTGCCAGTTGTTGTGCTCCGTTTGCCGACAAAGCTGTCATTTCTTTTGTCAACAGATTCCAAATAAAATACTTGGCTGAAAATGAGTGTCTGTAAATGGATTCTTTATTTGTTGTAAAAAGAATTTTTGTTTCGTCGCTGCTGAAAGTATAATCACTGAATTTAGAAAATCCGGGATTCTCAATTTTCGATAAATCAAACAATACTGCCACTTTTTCACCTGTTTTGTAGCTGTATTTTACTATTTTATTGCCTTCNNTCAATTTTCTTTTGCGAAATAGCAGGAATTGAAATACATAGAAGAAAAAGGGATAATATTTGTCTGATATTCATGATATGGATTATTAGAGCTTTTTAATGAGTTTCAAAACTTCGAAAAATATTCGATATAAAAAAGCCGTTGTGTCATATAAGCTTTTAAAATCATGTTGTTTGAACCTGAAAATAATATCTTTGTTATGAACTTGTAAATTGTAGAATTTAAAAATTTTAACAAAACACGGTTGGTATGAAAAAATGGATTTTGCTCGCTTGTATGAGTTTTTTTAGTCTGATGACATTTTCGCAAACGGATGTTGTTCAATTTTTAAAAGGTGGTCAGAAAGATGCTAATACATTATTTAAAGCATACCTGGAGCCCTATGCTTTTGCTTTGGGCGATGGTTTAAACAATGGATGGTACAATTCTGCGAAAACTCATAAATTGTTTGGCTTTGATTTAACAGTTAGTGTTAGCGCCATTCAAATTCCGGAGGAATCTAAGACTTTTGATATAAATAAACTGGGGTTGGTCAATATGGAGGTGAGAAGCGGTGGAACTATTGCCCCAACAGTTGCCGGAGAAGCGGCTGTCAGACCATTACTTGGTGTCAAAGATAGTCCGATTGAATTTTCGAGCCCGAATGGAACAGGGATGGATATGGTACCTGTACCAATGGTTCAGATTGGTTTTGGATTGCTTCCACATACAGATGTAATTGGTCGTTATGTGCCTGAAATGAAATATGATAATAGTGGCGATGAAATGAAAATCGGTTTTTGGGGAGCAGGGGTAAAGCATAATTTTATGGAATGGATACCTGTTCTTAAGGAGCTTCCTTTCGATGCTTCGTTGTTTGGAAGTTATTCTGAAGTTACAGCTCAAAGCGAATTGAATTCGCTTGCAAATTCAGCAATCGAGTTTGCCGACGATGGCAATCAGTTATTGAGGGTGAATACAAAAACAACCAAATTTGGACTTGTAGTTTCCAAGAAAATAAGCGTCCTCACGGTATTTGGAGGAATCGGGCAAAGTGCCAGTAAATCGAATGTTGATTTGATTGGTAAGTATGTAATTGTTACTAATGTAAATGTTGCCGGACAGGATTTTACAAGTAGAGAGACACTGGAAGACCCTGTGGCTATTCCTTTTGAAACTTCAAATATTAGTCTGGATGCTGGCTTAAGATTGAAATTAGCATTTTTTAGCATATTTGGTTCTGTCAACAAATCACAATATACCTCCTACAATGTAGGTGTGAGTTTAGGTGCGAGATAACTACAGAAGAAGATTCTTAATAACCGACTTTAGCTGTTTTGAAATTAAGCAGACTAAAGCCGGTTATTTTTTTTCTGAATTAGGCCTGAATACTTATTTTACTTCGAAAAACAAACTACCTCTGTTTAATATCATGTATTATTATTTATCTTTGCACCCTGTTTTTTATACAATAAAACCCAATGATTAAAATTACTTTACCCGATAATAGTGTCAGGGAATTCGAAAGCGGAGTTACCGGTTTTGATATTGCCATGGCCATTAGCAGCCGGCTCGCAAAAGATGTTTTATCCATTTCAGTAAACGGAGAGGTTTGGGATCTTAGCCGCCCGATTAACAACGATGCTCACATAAAGCTGTTTTTGTGGGACGATCGCGAAGGACAGGAAACATTCTGGCATTCGTCGGCACACCTTATGGCCGAAGCAATCGAATCAATATATCCTGGAACCCAATTTGGTATTGGTCCAACAGTTGACAATGGATTTTATTACGATATTGATCTTCCGCAAGGGCAGCAGCTAAGCGAAAAAGATCTGGAAAAAATCGAAAAGAAAATAATTGAACTCGCCAGGGAAAAACATGATATCGTAAGAACTGAAATTTCGAAAGAAAACGCGCTCAAAATGTTTACAGAAAAGGGCGATGTGCTGAAAGAGGAATTGATAAGTGAACTGGAAGACGGAACCATTACTGTTTACAATCAGGGAGGATTTACTGATTTGTGTCGCGGACCCCATTTGCCAAATACTAGTTTTATAAAAGCTGTAAAACTAACTTCAATTGCAGGTGCTTATTGGCGCGGCAACGAAAAAAATAAAATGCTTACCCGCGTTTACGGAATTACATTTCCAAAGCAAAAAATGCTGGAAGAATACCTTGTCCTGATTGAAGAAGCCAAAAAACGCGATCACCGCAAAATTGGCAAGGAAATGGAACTGTTCACATTCTCTCAGAATGTAGGACAGGGATTGCCAATGTGGTTACCTAAAGGAGCAATGCTTCGTCAGCAATTAGAGGACTTTCTGAAACGTGTACAGAAAAAATTTGGTTACGAACAGGTTATTACCCCGCACATTGGCGATATTAACCTGTACAAAACTTCCGGACATTTCCAGAAATACGGAGCTGATTCTTTCCAGACTATTAAAACTCCGGCTGAAGGAGAGGAGTACATGCTAAAACCAATGAACTGTCCTCACCATTGCGAGTTATATAAATTCAAACCCCGCTCTTACAAAGATTTGCCCATTCGCATGGCTGAGTTTGGTACAGTATATCGGTACGAGCAAAGTGGCGAATTACACGGCTTAACCCGTGTTCGTGGATTTACACAGGATGATGCTCATCTTTTCTGCCGTCCCGATCAGATAAAAGAAGAATTCAAGAAAGTTATCGATATCATTTTCATCATTTTCAAAGCGCTTGATTTTGAAAATTATTCAGCCCAGATTTCACTGCGCGATCCGAATAAACCTGAAAAATATATTGGTTCGACTGAAAACTGGGACAAAGCCGAACAAGCCATTATTGAAGCTTCGGCCGAGAAAGGTTTGAAAACAGTGACAGTGCTGGGAGAAGCCGCTTTTTATGGTCCGAAACTGGATTTCATGATCAAAGATGCTTTGGGACGCAGCTGGCAGTTGGGTACCATTCAGGTTGACTACAATCTTCCGGAGCGGTTCGAGCTGGAGTATATCGGAGCCGATGATAAGCGTCATCGTCCGGTGATGATCCATCGTGCGCCTTTCGGATCGATGGAACGGTTTGTGGCTGTTTTAATTGAACATACTGCCGGAAAATTCCCTCTTTGGCTAACTCCCGATCAGGTAGTGGTGTTACCAATCAGTGAAAAGTACAATGAATATTCGAAAAGTGTTTCGGAATTTCTAAATAATTGCGATATTCGCACGATCATTGACGACCGTAATGAGAAAATTGGTCGTAAAATCAGGGATAACGAGTTGAAACGTATCCCTTATTTATTGATAGTTGGTGAGCAAGAAGCTGAAAGTCAAATGGTTTCGGTAAGAAGGCAAGGCGATGGAGATAAAGGATCGATGAATCTTCAGGAGTTTGCTGATTTTTTAAAAGCGGAAGTAAAAGATCAATTATCATCGTTATACAATTAAAATTATAAACTTAAAATAGGAGGATTTGGCCATAGCTGTAAAAAGACCATACAATGGTGGAAGAGCAGAACTTGCTCCTCAGCACCGGATAAATGAGAAAATTCGTACCCAGCAGGTTCGGGTAGTTGGCGATAATATTGAGAATCCGGGTGTTTTTACACTTTCGGAAGCCTTGAAAATGGCCGATGCACTTGAACTTGACCTTGTAGAAATCTCGCCAAACGCTGACCCACCCGTTTGTAAAATTACTGATTACCAGAAGTTCCTTTATCAGCAGAAAAAGAAACAGAAGGAAATTAAAGCCAAAACGGTTCAGGTTGTAGTGAAAGAAATCAGGTTCGGTCCAAATACGGATGACCATGATTTTCAGTTTAAACTACGGCATGCAGAAAAATTTTTGCAAGAGGGCGCCAAAGTAAAAGCGTATGTGTTTTTTAAAGGCAGATCAATCTTATTTAAAGAACAAGGCGAAATTTTATTACTAAGATTTGCACAGGAATTGGAAGAAGTTGGAAAAGTAGAACAATTGCCCCAACTCGAAGGAAAAAGAATGACCATGTTTATTTCACCTAAAAAGAAGAAATAAATTTCTTACATAAATTAATTATTAGGAAGATGCCAAAGATGAAAACCATCTCCGGAGCAAAAAAAAGGTTTAGACTAACCGGCACCGGAAAAATTAAAAGAAAACATGCGTTCAAAAGTCACATTTTGACCAAAAAGTCAACTAAGCAGAAACGTAATCTGACTTACTGGACAACAGTTGCAAAATCTGACTTGTCGAATGTTAAAGCTATGTTGACCATATAGTATTGTTTTCTTTTTCAGAGTAAGAGTAATTAAGTTATCAATCGAATGAATTAGCTTCAAGATCCCTGTAATTTGGGACGCTAACCATTCTAAAATCAGTTATTATGCCAAGATCAGTAAATGCAGTAGCATCACGGGCTCACAGAAAAAAAATCCTGAAGCTTACCAAAGGTAACTTCGGTGCCCGCAAAAATGTATGGACAGTTGCAAAAAATACCTGGGAAAAGGGTTTGCAATATGCCTACAGAGACAGAAAAGTAAATAAGAGAAATTTTCGCGCTTTATGGATTCAGCGTATCAACGCTGCTGTTCGTGCCGATGGACTATCTTATTCAAAATTCATCGGTTTGCTTAAAAAAGCAAACATCGAGATTAACCGTAAAGTTTTGGCTGATTTAGCAATGAATCACCCGGTAGCTTTTCAGGCAATTGTTGATAAGGTGAAATAACAATTTCCGGTTATATAGGTGATATAAACATACGAAACCTCGCTGCAAAGCGGGGTTTTTTGTTTCATATTATCTAAAATAATAAAGATATGTGTTTCATTGAATGCTTGGATTATTATCTTTACCCATCTAAAGATGCTTTACTGAATGAAATGAGCATGATAATAGAATCAATCATTAGAATGGCAATAAGCTTCATGCGAATTCTATGTGACAATTAAAAACAAACTATTAGAGTATATGAAGCGAACATGCCGCTGGAAATTATTTCAATGGTGGCGGCATAAAAAGAAAATTAATATTCGAAGTGGTTGCTCTCTGGTATATGAGTTTCATTAAAACGCTTAATAATCAACTAATTAATACCATTATTTTCGAATGAAATTTAAGTCGGGACAGGGATTGAAGTTATTCGGTTTGATGCTATTGATGCTGCTTTTTTCAGGGCTAAATTTTGTACGCGCTTTTGAGCCCGATAATTACTATGTTTTTAATAAGAGCAAAATAAGAATCGAAGGAAGCCTGACTCCTTTTGAGGCAAGTATTGAAATTACTGATTTAGGGCTTCAAAAATATATACTGAATATCTATCTGCATTCGACTTATGCTGCTGCCCCTCCAACGTTTAATGTATCTGTAAAATTTCCAAAGGATAAGATCAATCAAATTTGGAATTCAAAAACATGGTCGAATAAATCTTACTTTTCGATGCCCTCTTACGACCGGGCTGCCGCCAGCTTTTCAATTATATCAGGATTAACTATTAACGATCAGAATCAGATTACCCTAACCTGCAGAGACGCTTATCAGGCGAAGTTTGTTAGCACAAATATCCGGGAGGAAAATGATTCCATCGTATTTAATCTTGGATTTTTCGAAGATAATCCGCCACTTTCCAGCCTTCAGGATTATCAGGCCGAAGTACTGGTCGATTTCAGGAATATACATTTTTCAAAAGCTATTTTTGATGCTTCTTCCTGGTTTTTAGCACACGAATTTAGTATTGGAAAGGCCAGTGTTGATACCACCAATGTGCCTGTTTTTTCAACATGGTATCCGATGCACCGCAATATTCCGCTCGAAAATATTACAAAGGAACTCGATTCGCTTAAAACATTCAACTTTAAATCGGTTTTAGTTGATGATGGCTGGCAGGCTTTGGTCAATATGAAAATTGATACTGCCTATTCGTATTCAGAGGAAAGTTATAAAACTATGAATACTTTTAAGCAAAAGTGCATTGAGATGGGTATGCCGTTGTATTTATGGTATTCGATGCCTTTTATTGGTGGTAATCCGGTTATCCTGAAAAAATATGAGGGAAAATATATTCGTTACCGCGCTCCCCGGCAAATGTACGTACTCGATCCACGCTATCCTGAAGTGAGAAAACACCTGATAAGCACTTATGCCAATTTTTTGTCGGAATGGAAATTCGACGGTTACTGGTTCGATTTTCTGAAAGGATTTTATCCCAAAGAAGGAGCACTAATTGAGGAAGACAAGGGAAGGGATTTTGTTTCGATTGATCTGGCTGTGGATACGCTTTATTCCGAAATGGAAGCAAGACTTAAAGCGATTGATCCGGATATCTTTTTAGGCCAGAAATTTCCAATTGTTGGGCCAAACCTTATTAGTTACCAGAATTTCCTGACCGGATTTGTGGGTGTTGAAAACTCGAAAGTGGTTCGAGAAAAAATGGTGAATAATCGCCTGCTCTACGGAAAATACACTCCTTTTATGGAAGTGGTCGCTTTTAATCCGAGAGAAAAACCGGAAGATGTAGCCCGTAAAATTCAATCGGTATTGTTTGGTAATCCTTATCTGTCGTTTTATATTTCAACTTTGCCCGAAGAATCAAAACAAACCATTCGTTTTTGGCTAAAGTACTGGAAACAAAACTATAAAGTGATTTTTGAAGGTTCTTTTGAACCGATGCAGGTTTCACAGTTTTATCCGGTAGTAAAAGTAGAAGATGAAAAGAAAATCATTTACATGGTTTACGAGGATTATACATTAAATCTACCGCTTACGCTTGATTCTCCAATTGATATTATCAACTCCAAACCAACAGAAATAATTCGTTTACTTTCCGGAAAATCAGGAGTCGAGTATAACTTCGAGATGTTTAATTGTAAGGGAGTTTCAGTTGAAAAAGGTACTTTGAAAACCAAGAATAAAAACAACATCGATTTGTTGGTTCCGTCCGGAGGATTTGTCAGAATTTCGAATATTTAATCAACTGGTTTGTAATGACGTTTCAGCCATTTGGCCAGTCCGTCGAGACCCGGAAAAAGTACTCTTTCTGTAATGTTTGCCTGATCAAGTTTGTCCCTTATTTCCAGTTTTAATTCTTTAGGAATAATGATTCTCCTGTACAAGTCCGGATGCAGAATAAGCCATTCATCCATAATTGCTGTCGGGTTGTTCATTACCGAAAACAAAGCGAATTGGTTGACGATGCGCTCGTCCAGCGAGGGCGGTTCAAAAAACAGCACCTGATTTTCAGTAAACAACCGGTCGAAATCGCCCAGTGAAACAATATTTTCGAGCATTTCGACCGTAAAAGCATTGCATTTTTCTTCTTCAAGTCCGTTGCTTAATGGTGTGGGCACGAGTTGGTTTACTTTAACAAAGTCAACCTTCCAGATTACTCCGTCGGTATCGTATTTTTCGGTATTGGCTGTGGCAAAATGCATCGCGTTAAAGGGCGAATAAGTCCAGTCGATCAATCTGGTAGGCAACCCGTGATGTTGGGCAAGTACCAGTGCGCGCCAGAAAGTACTTGTTAACTGCGGATCGCGGGTGATTGAATATTTGCGGAAGTTCCGAAGTAAGTGATATTCCAGTTCTGGTTTGTCGCCGCAATTCCGGAGAAAACTGTTTTTTAATTCGTAATTCAGGTCTGATAAGCCCCTGAAAGCATAATCTGAGCGGTATCTTCCCATTTGGGGTTTCCACGAATCGTGGTAAACTTCTTCACAAAGCTGTTCCCAGCAACCGACAATAATGTCATTTTGCTGAATCAAATTTGTAGCCATAATCGTTTGGTATTTAGTCGTGCCCTGGAAATATAATTCCGGCATCTTTTCTTACCCAATCCATAATTTCCATCATATCAGCAGAAAACGACAGCGGCATCAGATCACTTTCTGTTTTTCCGGCATCAAGACATTGCATTACATGCGCCGCCTCGTATTCGTAACCATTACCTTCACCTTTGTCGAAAGTAATGGTTTTTTCTTCTTCCCAGTTTTTCCAGTAAGTAATTGAGGTTGGCGTATTGAAACGACGATTGAGCCTCAGATATCCGTTTTCGAACCAGTACTCGGTTTGGGTTGGCGAATGCGATGCGAAACTGGAAACCAGCGAAGCCATTTCTCCTCCCGGATAGCGGAATGCCATTTGGATGGTTTCTTCGGCACCAGTAGGACAAAATTGAGCCATCGTCTTAATTTCAGAAGGTTTTCCCAATGCAGTAAGCGACATGAATATCGGATAAATTCCAATGTCGAGCAGCGAACCGCCTCCCAGGTTCACATTGTACAGTCTTTTCTCCGGATTGTATTCAGCATTAAATGCGAAATCGGAGCGAACCATTTTCAGTGCGCCTAATTCTCCTGAACGGATAATCTCCATTGCTTTCAGAAAGCTGGGCTGAAACCTTGTCCAGAAAGCCTCCATCAGGAAAGTATTGTTATTTTGTGCAGCTTCAATCATTAAGCTGACTTCTTTTGAATTGATTGCAAATGCTTTTTCGCACAAAACAGCTTTTTGGTGGTTCAGGCATAAAAGAGTGTGTTCGCAATGGTGGGAGTGGGGAGATGCAATGTAAACCACATCAACTTCGGGGTCGTTCACCATTTCTTTGTAGCTGCCATAAGCCTTTTCGAACCCCAATTCCGAAGCAAAACTTTGCGCATTTTCAAGCGACCTTGAAGCCGCAGCATAAAGACGTGCATTGGGAAGTAATTTAAGGTCGCCTACAAATTTACGTGCTATTCTTCCGCATCCCAGAATAGCCCAGTTGTATGTTTTGTTCATGATTGTTTTATTGAATAGTTGTTCTGCAAAATAAGTATCTTTTACGGATTTTATTAGTTTAATCAGCCATCGAAATATGTATTTTTACCTTGTTCCCAATTATTGTTTCGAAGCCAAATTAAATTTTACAAAAAGTGTTTAAATTTTAACTAAAGCAACTAATTTGCCGTAAGTACCATCTATCGACTAAAGACCAAAAACTATGAAAGTCATCCGTTTAAAATTCCTGAAATCATACAATTCAATTATCACGCTTCTGCTTTCGTTGCTCGGATTTGCTACTTCCTGCGATCCGTTTGGAATTAAGGCAATGTATGGAACCCCTTCAGCAGATTTTATTGTAAAAGGAAAAGTTGAGTCGGTTGGCGAAAGGAGACCAATTGCAGGTATCAAAATAGAAATGAGTCAGGAAATAGACACTGAAAACGGGAAAATGCCTGTGGATTTAGATCATTCTGTTTCAGCAGAAAGTACAGGAACATATACTTTAACCAATAAAGGTGCATTCCCGAAGGATCAGACTTATCATGTGAAATTTACTGATATTGACGGGGCATTAAATGGCGAATATGAGTCGCTTGATACAACGATTGTTTTCCAAAATCCGAAATTTACCGGTGGCGATAAAAGCTGGTATAGTGGCCGTACAGAAAAGGAATTGAATGTTAAACTGAAGACTAAAAAATGACCGTTTCAAAAATTCCTTTTCGTAAGAAAATTGCGCTCGATTTGTTTCGGAAATTTAAAGAGAATGAAAGTAAGATTCACTCTCTTTCGTATCTGTTCTGGGAATGCACTCTCCGTTGTAACCTAAACTGCCAGCACTGCGGAAGCGATTGCAAGCAAGATGCTGCGGTAAAAGACATGCCACTTTCTGATTTTTTACGTGCAATCGATCAGTTGGAGGGATTGGTTAATCCAAACAAAACCATTGTTGTTCTCACAGGCGGCGAAGTGCTTTTGCGTAAAGACCTAGCTGGAATTGGTCAAAGCCTTTATGATCGCGGGTTTCCGTGGGGAATGGTAACCAATGGAATGTTGCTGACCGAACCTAAATTACAGTTGCTTATTAATTCTGGTTTGAGAACGGTTACAATTAGCCTCGATGGTCTGGAAGAATCGCACAACTGGCTAAGGAATAACCCAACAAGTTTTGCGAAAGCTATTTCGGCAATCAGTCTTTTGCTCACATTTCCTGGTTTGAAATACGATGTGGTAACCTGTGTAAACCGTATGAATTTTGGAGAGCTGCGCCAACTTCGCGATTTTCTGATTAGCAAAGGAATTACCGAATGGCGGGTATTTAAAATTTTCCCAATTGGACGAGCAAAAGAGAATGAGATGCTCCAATTGTCAGCTTCTGAATTCAAAGGACTTTTTGAATTTATCAAAGAGACCCGACTTTCAGGAAAGATCAGACTAAACTATGGGTGCGAAGGTTTTTTAGGAAGCTACGAAGGCGAGGTTCGTGATAATTTTTTCTTCTGCCGTGCCGGAATTAATATCGGCTCCGTTTTGGCCGATGGCTCAATCTCTGCCTGTCCCAGTCTGCGAAATAATTTCATTCAGGGAAATATTTATCAGGATAATCTGGCCGATGTTTGGATCAACCGGTTTCAGAAATACAGAGACCGGAGTTGGACAAAGACCGGATTGTGCGCCGAATGTGAGTTTTATAAGTATTGCGAAGGAAACGGGCTACACCTTCGGAATGAGGAGACAGGCGAACTTCTTTTTTGTCATTTGCATCGGCTCGAACAGGGATAAACCGATGAAACTTCGTCTGTCGGATGAACTTCATTTCCCGAATTCTGTTTCTATGGCTGAACACAATTTTACAAGATGTCTGAATTAAAAACAGAACGGGAACGATTGCCGCGTTGGATGAAGTCTCAATTGCCCAAAGGGGAAAACTATTCGAAAGTAAAACGATTAATTGCCGACCACCATTTAAATACGATTTGCACAAGCGGAAACTGTCCCAACAAGGGCGAATGCTGGAATGCCGGAACTGCAAGTTTTATGATATTGGGCGACAAATGTACCCGCAACTGTAGGTTTTGCTACGTGCAAAACGATGTTCCGGAGCCGGTCGATTGGTTTGAACCGCTTCGATTGGCCAAAACAATACAAACCCTCGGATTAAAACACTGCGTAATTACTTCGGTAACACGCGACGATTTGGCCGATGGAGGCGCTGAATTTTGGGCAACAACCATACGAAAGATTAAGGAACTCAATCCCCGAACGACCATAGAAACGCTGATTCCTGATTTTAATGCCAATCCGGAACTCATTCAAAAAGTAATTGATGCTGCACCCGATGTGATTTCGCACAACATGGAAACTGTGCGGAGGCTGACTCCAAAAGTTCGCAGTACTGCCCGCTACGACCGAAGTTTGCAAACCATCTCAATTATTGCTGAATCAGGAATTGTGGCTAAATCGGGCATTATGGTTGGGCTTGGCGAAACAGAAGAGGAAATGTTGCAGGCGATGGACGACCTTCGCGCAGCAGGATGCAAGGTGCTGACCATCGGACAATATCTTCAACCCGATTCCAATTTATTGCCAGTTCAGGAATACATTAAACCTGAAGTTTTTGAAAAATACAGGGAAGAAGGCATGAAAAGGGGTTTTTCGTACGTCGAAAGCAGTCCTTTGGTACGCTCATCTTATCATGCTGAAAGGCATGTAAACGGGTAGAAAAAGTCGAAGTGGACAGTCGCAGTTTGCAGAAGAATGAAGTGGTTGTTGTAAGTTGTTAATTGTCATTGTCTTCGCAATTGCAATTGAATGAAAATAAATGACCACCCAATGACAAATTGAATTTTAAAAACATCTATGAAACGAAGAAAGCATACCGTTCTGGAAATTATTAATATAACTCCAGAAACTTTTATTTTAAGGCTCGACCGGCAGGATTTTCAGTTTGAACCCGGTCAATACGTTGTAATCCGCATTCCGGATATGAAAAAAGGGCGCGAATATTCGATCTTCAGCGCGACGACCGACGATTACCTCGATTTTTTGATCCGTGAAATTCCGGCGGGCGAATTTTCACGTTACCTGCGTCACCTTACTCCCGGTTCGGAGCTCGACATTGAAGGCCCGAAAGGTTATTTCATTCTGAACGAAAAAACGAAACAGGGCCATCCGACCTTGATGATTGCCTCCGGAACAGGAATATCGCCATTTCATTCCTACATAAAATCCTATCCTGAGTTGAATTACCGTATAATTCATGGCGTTCACTTTGCCGACGAAGCTTACGGAAGGGCAGCATTCGATCCTGAAAAGTACATTCTTTGTACTTCGCGGCGTGATGAAGGCGACTATTTCGGACGGGTGACGTATTACCTGAAGGAGAATACGGTGGACAAGGATACGATTTGCTACCTCTGCGGA
>DPRM01000131.1 GCA_003537645.1 Prolixibacteraceae bacterium | reverse complement strand
TGGCAAACATTTTATTCAGGTCGGTGCCAAACAGTTTGATGGCAATATTTGCCCTTGTACCCGAAAGCATGTGGTCGATACGGTGACCCAGCGGTTGCCCAACCGTGTATGCAATTCCTGGGATTCGCGCCAGGGTTGTCCGAACATCAGCCATAAACTCCGGCTGGGTGCGTTTATCCAATTTAAAATTAACATCTATTTCGGCGCTGTTGGTGGTTTGCGAATGTTCATCGAGTTCGCCCCTTCCGGTACGGCGCGCTGTATTTGAAACTTCCGGTATTGCAAGAAGTTCAGTTTCCACAAGATTTCCCAGCCGGTTACTCTCTTCGAGTGAAGCGCCCGGTTTCGTAATTACTGACAAGGTCAAAGCCCCCTCATTAAACTCGGGCAAAAAGCTCCGCCCGAAGTTTGAAAATGCAAACAATGAAACCAGAAACAAACCCAGAATCGGGATTAAAACTGCTTTTTTATGGTGCAAAGCCCACACCAGCGACTTTTCATAATTTGTTGTCAGCTTGCGTACCAGCCACTTTTCCTTTTCGTTTTTAGCCAGGTACTTTTCACCGGAAAGCAGCATTTTTGCCAAAAGCGGGGTCAACGTCATTGCCACCACAAGCGAAACAAAAAGCGATACAATAAACGCAATACCCAGCGGTTTTAACATGCGGCCTTCCATTCCCGAAAGAAAGAAAAGCGGAAGAAAAGCAACCATAATAATTAAAGTGGCATTGAAAATGGAAGCCCTGATTTCTTTTGATGCTTCAAACACAACGGTAAAAGATGAAAGCCTTTCATGTTCGGGCAACTGCCGGTTTTGCCGGAGCCTTTTATACACATTTTCAACATCGATAATGGCGTCGTCAACCAGCGAACCAATGGCAATGGCCATACCACCCAAACTCATGGTATTTATGGTCATTCCCAAACCCTTCAAAACAAGAATGGCCCCAAGCAGCGAAAGTGGAATCGCGAGCAACGAAATAACTGTTGTACGGAAACTTCCAAGGAAAAGAAATAGGATAATAATTACAAAGATTCCGCCTTCGATTAAGGCATTTTGAACGTTATTCACTGAGGTCTCAATAAAATCGGCTTGCCTGAAAATTTTGGTATCGAGAACCACATCTGCCGGAAATGTTTTTTTCAATTCTTCGAGGTTCTTTTCAATTTTGCGGGTTACTTCAAGCGTATTGGCATTGGGTTGTTTCGAAATTGAAATAATTACTGCGGGTTTGGCGCTGCCGGAAGCATAACCCATTTTGGGCGCACTTCCTGTTATCACTTCGGCCACATCAGAAACCCTTACAGGTTTACCATTCACTATTTTTACAAATGTGTTTCCCAAAGCTTCTGTATCCGAAGTACGTGCAATGCCACGCACCACATATTCATTCCCAAACTGACGGATTACACCGCCAGTTGAATTTTGGCTGATTCCCTGGCAAACAGTAGCCAACTCATTCATCGAAACATCAAAATATTTCATTTTTTGAGGGTCGGCCAAAACCTGGTACTGTTTGTAATCACCGCCGATAATGGTTACCTGCGATACGCCGCCGGTTGCCAATATCAGGGGTTTTACATTCCATTCGGCCATTGTCCGCAGCTCCATCATACTTGTGCTGTCCGACTGCATTCCCACAAAAAATATTTCTCCCATCACACTCGATTGCGGAGCCAGTGTTGGTTGTCCCACGCCCAGCGGCATACGCGATGAAACGCTGATGAGTTTCTCGCTCACAATCTGTCGTGCTTTAAAAATGTCGGTTCCCCAGTCAAACTCAACCCAAACAAATGAATAACCCTGCGCTGATGAAGAGCGAACGCGGCGAACATCAGTAGCACCGTTTACGGCCGATTCGATGGGGAAAGTAACCAACCTTTCAACTTCTTCCGAAGCCATTCCGTGTGCATCGGTCATTACCACCACCGTTGGGGCGGTGAGGTCGGGAAACACGTCAACATCCATATTCGAGGCGGTTCTTATTCCAAAAACCACCAGTACCACTGAACTAAGCAAAATCAGATATTTGTTGTTCAGCGAAAACCTGATTATATTATTTAACATGGCTTGCGGTTTTAATGAACGTGACCTGAATGAGCATCCAAAGTTCCGGTGGCCTGAGCCAGTTTAATGAGCATAGCGCCACGGGTTACAATTCGCTCGTCTGCACGCAGTCCATTCACGATTTCCATTTGAACGCCATCGGTTTTGCCTGCCGAAACTTCGCGTTTTTCAAACAGTTCGGGAGTAACCTGGACCCATACAAAATAACTGCCCTGCTCTTCGAGCAGGGAGGAAACGGGAACAGTCAGCGCTTCAGCATTTGTCAGTGTTTTCAAATAAACCTCAACAAAACTGCCAGAGATGAAGTTTCCTGTATTATCGATTTGCAAAGTAATTGGGACTAAGAAACTGCCTGTCCCGGCCGATTTGCCATAAGCCAGTACTTTGCCATTTAACTCTTCAAATGTGTAAGTTCGGTTATCGCTGGGGGTACGAAGATTTGCCGATTGCACTGAGCCGAGAACAGACGCATATTTCATGGGTAAATCGGCAGTGAGTGTCAGTGTGCGGTTTTGCGATACAGTTACAAGCGGCTGACCAGCTTCAA
>DPRM01000041.1 GCA_003537645.1 Prolixibacteraceae bacterium | reverse complement strand
CTGCAAAGATAGACAGCTTTTATTCCCGTGCAAGCCATATTTGAATCTTAAATGAGAATAAGTTTAGGCGTCTCCGAATTCCTTTTGAATTTCAGTAAATTACAAGTATTTTGATTTGTAAAGTTAATGTTAACCCATAGAAAATGGGGTTGCAGAATGTCGGTGATAGCCGGATTGTGGCCATTTCAGGAAATATATAAGGAAGCCTATTCGCCCGTTAATCGAAGAAGATTGCTTGTCCTTCTATTTCTACAAGCAGTTCGGGTCGACAGATATCGGCTACAACAAATAAGATAGGTATCAATGGAAAGTATTCACGGCATATTTGTTTCACCACCGGAAGGTCTTCCTTATACTTTATATATGCACATAAATAACTAATGCTTACCTCTGCAACGCCATCAATCCCATGTTTTGAAAGGTTTTCCGCCGAAATTAAACTAAGAATATTCTGAATCGTCATATCGGTTTGTTGCCCGACCGATTGGTAGCCACTGCTTAACTGCCCTTTTCATACGATGAGCGACTTAAACCTGCTCAATTTAGAGACCAGAGAATTTCAGAAAATGGAGATTAACAGTCCGCAAACAGACAGTTACCATTGTTTCTCGAGCACCGGACACTGGTTCGTTTTCAGCAGCAAACGACTTGACGGACTTTCTACCCGCCCGTTTTTTTCGTATTTAGACGAAAACGGCAAAGCGTCAAAACCATTTGTACTTCTGCAAAAAGATCCTGAATTTTACGACTCGTTTATAAAAAACTATAATATTCCTGAATTAATAACCGGAGAAGTGAATGTGTCGGCACTATCTATGCGCGATAAAATACTGGAAGAGGCAATGCCGGTAAAACTTGATGAAAAAGTTGATACAGTTTATATGAGAAAGCATTTGACGGGAATGTCGAAATAGCCAATTCGCTCCAGGTCCCGGAATAGACTCAGTACATAAAATTGTGACATTGATGAGTCTTATTCTCAAAAACATTTACTAGTTTAACGACCTCAAAAACTAAAGGTTATTATGCTGAACTACAGGTCGGAAAGGAATGGAATTTACTGGGTCAGGGCGATATTTCTGATATATTTTTCATTTCAGGTATGCTTTGCATTTAGCCAGCAACCAGAGCTCGAATTCCGAACTTTAGACGCTTTTGAAAATCTTACCAACGGCAGAGTTACATCAATTACACAGGATTCAGTCGGATTTCTCTGGTTTGGGACAAGTGATGGCGTCTTCAGATTCGACGGAGCAACAGTTTATAAATACTCAAACATAGATAACGATCCAAACTCACTTCCGGCAAGCAACACAAACAAACTGCTGGCCGACAGCAAAAATAATATTTGGGCTTGTACTTCAGATGGACTTTGCCTGTACAACCGCGAATATGACTACTTCTATCCGGTTGTTACGAGCAATGATCTGAAAGGCCTGCCGGGAACTGACATCTATGTTATTAATGAAGACAAGGCCGGACAAATTAATATTGCATTTGGAAAATCGATTTACAAATTAGATAAATCGCAAAACCTATTTATAAAAGTGTTGGATTTGGAACGAGGCAAAATTAACGCCATCGCCTTCGATGAATTAAACAATATTTGGATTGCAGCCTCCGATGATGGCGGACTTTTTTATTACAACCAGCAAAACAAAGAGTTAAATAAATACCGAAACGTCGCAAATATTAAAAATTCAATATCAAGTAACGAGGTTGCCGATGTTGCCATTAACAGAAACAAACTTTGGATTGCAACCAATGGAGGAGGAATTGACTGCCTGAACCTGAAGGATATGACTTTCAAAAATTACTTCTCGCCAAATTATTTTGAAAATTATTCGTTTAGCATATTTATCGACCGAAAGAAAAATGTATGGGTTTGCACCCTGGGAAGTTTAAAACTATACGATCACAGTTCAGACTCCTTCTACGATTATTACTATCAGGAAAATAATCCAAAATCGCTGGGAAGAAATATAACCGGTTTTTTCGAGGATAATCAGGAAAATTACTGGACTATCCATTCGTTGGGAGGAATCAGAACCTCCGAAAAAGAAAACAAATTCAAGCATTTCAGTACAAATCCCGAATGGTATTGGAGCACCTCCGAAAAGCATATCACCGCTATTTCGAACGATGTATATGGAAATCTCTGGCTCGGTAATTTTTATAACGGGATTGATGTATTTAAATGGCAGGAACAGCGAATAGACCGATACCAGAACAAGCAAAACGATCCGAACAGCCTGGGCAATGGAACCATATTTGCAATTTTCAGAGATTCAAAAAAGCAAATGTGGGTTGGCTCTAATATGGGTGGCCTCCAAAAATTCAATTATGCAGCAAAAAATTTCGAATCGTACCGGAATAACCCAGGCGACACTCTTTCCATTGCCGGAAACGACGTCCGCTCTATTGCCGAAGATGCTGAAGGTAAGCTCTGGATTGCGGTACACGGGAAAGGAGTCGATCGTTTCGACACAAAAACCCGGACTTTCAAACATTACAATAACCACAACACTAAGCTTAGCAACGATTATACTTTTCAGGTTCTTAACGATTCAAGAGGAAACTTATGGGTAGCAACAGCCTATGGACTTAATTTACTGAAAGAAAACGAACAGATTTTCAAAAGCTTTTTCAACCTGAAGAATGATTCCACCACAATAAGTAGTAATACTATTCACTCGGTTTACGAAGATCAGCAAAAAAATATCTGGATTGGCACTCTAACGGGGCTCAACAAATACAATCCCGAAACCGAAACTTTTATTAGGTACACTTCTATTCTGAAGAATAATAGTATTGGTTCGATATTAAACGATTCTAAAAACAATTTATGGATTAGCACCAATGCCGGAATTTCGAAATTCAACCCAACTACAACCGAAGTCACTAATTTTGATCAGAGCGACGGACTTTTGTCGAAAGCATATTTTCCTCTTTCGAGATATACCGACGATAATAAGGAATTGTTTTTTGGCGGATCGGAAGGAGTTGATTTGTTTAATCCCGACAGCCTGATTCGCAGAACCAATCCTCCAACCGTAGTTTTCACCAACTTCCGGCTCTTCAACAAAAACATCAATTATAAAACCAACAGTAATATAATAAGTAAACACATCGGAAGTGCCGAAAAAATTGTGCTTGACCACAAATCAAATTCAATTGAAATATTTTTTCAGGCAATAAAACTCGTAAGGCCAGAGAAAGTAAATTACACTTATATGCTGGAGGGATTTGATAAAGAGTGGATTTATACCGAAACAAAAAAAGAAGCGCACTATAATAACCTGAATCCCGGCAAATATACATTCAGGGTAAAAGCCAGAAACGATAGCGGCGAATGGAATAAAAAAGACACTTTTATTCAGATCATAATTGAACCGGCATGGTGGATGACCTGGTGGTTCAGGATTCTAATCGCAATAGTTTTAATAATCTCACCCATTTTGTTTATAAAACTGAGAACGAAACGATTGGTAAAACAGCGTGAAAAACTCGAAGAAATAGTTACCGAACGCACCTACGAAATTCAACAAAAAAACAAGCAGTTGCAAGAACTAAATGCAACCAAAGTCAAGCTTTTCTCAATCATCTCCCACGATTTGCGAAGTCCTTTTACCGCCATTCTCGGATTTCAGGATATTCTCCTGAAAAATTACATGGATTTTAGCGATGCCGAGCGAATTGAAATGATCACCCACGTAAATTCTTCGTCGAAACAGATATTCGATCTGCTGGAGAATCTCCTGAACTGGGCCAGAGTTCAAAGTAACAATATTCAATATAATCCATTAAAGATAAAACTTAAGGAACTATTACACGGAAAGTTCGATCTGTACCGCAACATTGCCGAGTCAAAAGGAATTTCGCTCGACTACCAGATCCCTGAAACACTTGTTGCCTTTGCTGATATTAATTTACTCGAAACAATCATTCGAAACCTGATAAACAATGCCATAAAGTTCACTCACGAAGGTGGAACTGTTCACATCAAAGCCATTCTTCAAAACAACTTAATTAAAATATCGGTAGCCGATTCAGGAACAGGTATGACAAAAAAACAGGTAGAATCGTTGTTTGTTTTCGAAAAAACCAAGACCACACACGGAACCAATGGCGAACTTGGTTCGGGACTTGGACTGCTGCTGTGTAAAGACTTTGTTGAAAAAAACCAGGGAACAATCTCTGTTGAAAGTCAGGCTGGGAAAGGGAGTACATTTAGTTTCACGCTTCCCGCTTTCGAACAGTAATAACCACAATCTGATAAATCGGGTATATTTGCAGAAATTTTCAATAGTAAATATGCGAACTTTTAAAATATTCCTGATCTATATTCTCTGCATCGGTTCATTGAGCCTTCAGGCAAAAGCTCCTGAATTTACTGGCAATATGAACAGCAACAAACCACACCGCATTATTCGCACCTGTTGTTCGTTTGGCTCAGAAATGCAGCTTATCGCCATTCCCGGTGTTAAACTTACTGACATAACCAGCATCGACAAAATAGGAATCCACCAGTATCTGGGCAGTGAAAACGAAAAAAACGGAATCATTTATACACGTCGCGGCGGATTTATAGATATGGGCCATTTGCGCGATCAGGCCGACTGGACTGCCTATCTTTATACACAAATAATTAAGAACCGGCAGGCCGAAAAATTGTCGATGGTTTTAGGCCGCGAAGGTGGAGAGAAAAACCTGCAAGTCACCATTCCTTCAAACATGAGCAATCCCGATCTGATTCTGCTTGCCGGAAAAATTGCGTACGATTTATCGGTTTGGCACGAAATAGCCACCTGGTTTGGTGCATCAACCATTCCGTTTGTTCCTGAAAGATATTCAAGCTTTTCGGTCGAAGACGCATACTCCAACTTACTGGGCGTAAAAATCGGGATTCAGGCTTTGCAAAGTGAGTTACCATACGAAATGGCTGTAACAAACATTATTTCGGAAACATTAAAAAGCCTCGATGCTGTTTCGAACGAGCTGGAAACCTATATGGCTATGGAAGCGGTTAGAGACATTTGGTGGACGCGCGATAAAAAACTACCCTCGGGGAAAGTATTACTTCAGCGCCAACTCCAGGTTTACGACTGTTTACAGCCATGGCTGGTTCCGGGCTGGATGAATCCAGATCAGGAAAAATCGGAACTGAAAGTCCCTGAATATACTTCTAACGGGCAAATGCTCACCAAATTCTATGAACTCGATTTCAGGGTCAATTATAAATTTCCTTTTCGTAAAATGTTTCCTGAACGGAAGGATAGAAATATTACTCAAAACGATTTCGACCGGTTGTTGGTTCAGATAGCCGATGAACTCGAAAATAAAGACCGTAAATTACATTAATCAGTTCTCATCCGACCAGTCTTTTCCCGGATCAATCTGTTTATTCCGCTGTATTCGAGCCAGAATTTCGAAGGTACGAATGCGGTCTTTATAAAGGTCGTTGGCATTTTGCTTTGCAATATCGAGCGATGCATCAGTATTGTCGTCCCAACGTCGGCATAAATACACAGGTTGGTAAACACGCCCTATTTTATATTTTCCTGAAATGGCCAAACCCAGTGCGTAATCTTCGCCATAACTAACATTCGGAACACGGATTTCGCGCAACACAGGTGTATAGAATGCCCGCGGAGCGCCAAGCCCATTGATTCGCAAGGCGTTATTTGGCCCATTATCATCTGTCCATTCCCGATGGTCAATTACTCCGGCAGGAAGTTCTTTCAGATTAAAATCTGTCATCCGGTAGCTGCCTATCACCATCGCACAATTGTCTTCGTAAAACTTATCGACAATTGTCTGAAGTGTATTTTCATTCACATACAAATCGTCACTATCAAGCTGAACAGCAAATTTTCCACACTGGGGATGAAAAATTGCTTCATTCCAGCACCCCCCGATTCCCAGATCTTTCCGTTCAGGAATAATATGGATTAATTTCCCCATCTCGGCATACGATTGTATGATTTCGGTAGTCCCGTCGGTCGAATAATTATCGACAATTATCACGTTAAACCGGAAGGTAGTTTTCTGAATAAGTGCCGAAACTATTGCCTCGCGAATGGTTTTAACCCGATTACGAACAGGAATAATTATGGATGCTTCAGTTTCGAAATGTTCTGTAAGATTTGGTTCGGGAAAAGGAGCTATCAGTAAAGCGCCAATATCGCGCAGGTGAGCGGTACAAACCTGTTCCATTTCGAGCTGAAGTTCGCGTGCTGCGGTTTTCACGTAGTCAAACTGCTTCTCGCCCGAACTGCGGGTATCGGTCTCATGATTTGTAAACAAAAATTCAGGAATATGCACTAAACTGCCCATTCGGCTGGCACGCAAACGAAGGGCATACCGACCCGCATATTTTAGCATCTCATAATTTTCGTACCTGAAGGCTTTCAGCACTTCGGCCCGGTAAAAACGAACCGGCCCAAAATTAAAATCATCGCGCATGCTACCCATCTGATAGTCGTTCACCGGATGCGGAGTAATTTGATCTCCATTAAGTTCAATATAATCAGCATACACCATGGGAGCATCGGTATAGCCAGCCACCTGTACAAGGCGCTCGATTGCTCCCTGCCCTATTTCAACCGCCGAATCGTCAAGTATCAAAAGTGCAAAATCTGCCTGAAGCAACTTAGCTATTTGCCTTATGGTTGAACAGGAATCAATCTCTTCCACCTGAATGAATTCGCAATTATTAAGATGAACCTGATTTTTTGCCAGAACAAATACCTGATTGACCAACAGAGATGCCCTGAATTGATCGACCAGCTTCTGGCCGGCTGCCTGATCGGTATATGCAAAGAAACAATCGACTGTTGGTTTCATGACTTTTTCTTCTTTAAAGTTTAATCACTTTCACCTTGCTTATTTCGCTTTCGTTGTGAAGGCGATCAAGAGCCGAAATCCGGA
The DNA here is from genome assembly GCA_003537645.1 of Prolixibacteraceae bacterium. Taxonomy (GTDB): domain Bacteria; phylum Bacteroidota; class Bacteroidia; order Bacteroidales; family Prolixibacteraceae; genus Aquipluma. The sequence continues at coordinate 37,860 of DPRM01000041.1, read as the reverse complement.
TTTCGTATTTTCTCCGTAATTTACGGGAATTTGGTTTAAAAACGATGCTTTTATCCGACGTAATTGTAAAAATATTTTTAGGATTTTGTGCGTCAAACTTTTCACCTGCAGCATTTAAATAAACGATATATTTAACTGGTTTGTCCAGTTCTTTTTCGGTTTTATCAGTTTTCCATTTCAACTTATGTCCCTTTTTCCTGAATCTTTCCGGACTTTGGGGCGCTTTATTGTCAATCCAGGGCATTGGGGGAATCAGTGCCTGATGCTTATAAATTTTATCCTGAATGGTTTGGGTAAATCCAAATAAATCGCGTTTGAAATGAACGCTGCTATAAAATGCACTTCCTCCAATTTGCGGAATCTGCCGTGTAATTTCTATTTGTTTTATGAGCTGATTGGGATCTTTCCATTCAGGAACAGACGCGTTGGCCTCCAACTTGTAAACTGCGTGACCAATGTACATTGCCCGGTTGTACGAATGATCGGCCCACCATTTTGCCAAAGTCAGGTAATCGACCGATGGATGACCTATCTGCCAGTAAAGCTGTGGCAACGAATAATCGATCCACCCGATTTTTTGCCATTTCAGAATATCTGCATATAAATGGTCGTAGTTGGTGGTTCCTGCCGTGGTTTCAGAACCCTGCGGATCGTCGGTTTTGTTGCGCCAAACACCAAACGGGCTGATACCAAATTTTACCCAGGGCTTTGTTTTTTTTATACTTTCCGAAAGCATCCTGATTGTCAAATCCACATTGTCGCGTCGCCAGTCGGCCTTTTGTGCAGACAAAAACCCTCGGTTATATTGCGAAAACGAATTTTCATCCGGAAAACTTTCCTTAAGTGGGTACGGATAAAAATAATCGTCGAAATGAATGGCATCCACATCGTACCTCGAAACTATATCAGTAACCACTTTTACAACAAAATCGCGCGTTTGCGGAATTCCCGGATCGAAGTATAATTTGCCTCCATAATTCACAATCCATTCAGGATTTTTAAATGCAATATGATTGGCAGCCAAAGGATCGGCGGCATTTTGCGAAACACGGAAAGGATTCAGCCAGGCATGAAATTCCATATTCCGGTTATGGCATTCCTGAATCCAGAATTGCAGCGGATCGTAAAACGGGCTGGGCGCTTTGCCGGGAGTCCCTGTCAGATAGCGCGACCAGGGCTCAAGTTCTGACGGATAGAATGCATCCGAAGCCGGCCTGATTTGCATTATGATGGCATTCATCCCGTTTTTGCGGTGCATTTCCAGGAGATCAATCACTTCCTTTTTCTGCTGATCAGTCGATAATCCGGGCTTCGAAGGCCAGTCGATGTTGTTGACTGTAGCCACCCAAACAGCCCGAAACTCACGCTTGGGAGCAACTTGTGCCACTGCGCCAAGGCACATTAAAAATGAAAAAGCGAAAATTAACCGGTACATAATATCTGATTTTAAATTCGGACAAGATAAAGGGTTCCCGCTAAAATCAGTGCATCTTAATCGTGTATTTTATCAAGGTTAAATTGTTAAAAACCTTTGTAGAATTATTCATCTGAAATTTAATGATTTTCGGTAAAGCGGTGTTTGTTTATTACTTATTTTTTTGACACCTTTGCCGCCATCGAAACACCGGAAGTTCCTATTAAATTATTTCGTTTAAAATTTAATTCAAATGGCGAACCAAAGTACTACTTCGATGTTTATTAAAATGGCTACTCAAAGCTGGTTACTTTGGTAGTTCATGGTTTATTAGGTTTAGTTGGTTTAGGTTAGTTTCCCGTCTCAAACGGGTGAAAAGGCTGTCAGAGGACAGCCTTTTCTAATTTAAACAAATGATGTAATTTTTGTGGGGAAACATTAATGGATATCCGTATTTATATCCAATTTCATAAAAGTCATTTGGGGGTCATTAATAAGCTGTTTAAATTTTGTTGCCTGTTCCTTTAGGAACAGAAGGTAGGTAGGATTATTGCAAAAATGCTTGTCTTTTGTCCCCAGTCCGCCTTTGGCCTGGCAGGGGGGCGTACGTGACAAAACAAAATCTGTTAATCACCATTTCTACCGAACTGTTTTTCCCTGCGGAAAATTTCAAATAGTCTCTAATTATTTTTACTGAATTTTCTTCACTATAACTGGTTTGCGCGTTTCACCAGCCGGGCCCCGCATGTAAATGATCAGCCCATTCAGGAAATTGCGTAGTAACTGGTCACCACATTCCTTGTAATTTGGATGGTCTTCGGTTCTGAACAAAGCATTCACCTCGCTTTTCGATACTTTGAATTCAGCAAGTGTAAGAATATCAACGATGTCTTCATCGCGCAGTTTAAGCGCAACGCGCAATTTTTTCAGGATATCATTATTGGTCATCGCAATTAATTTTGAAATTGATTGGTCAAAGAAACAAAAACTTCAGGATGATTTTTTGAAAAACGAGAATTAGCTCAAAACCCTTACTTCGCGCTTGTCAGGAATGCTTTTGGGTTTTTAAATTCTTTTTTCCTGATGCTGTATTTTTTGGCTATTTTTCGGGCGGCAAAAAATCAATCAAAATGAAGAAAATACTTTCCTATATTCTGACACCTGTTTATCTGCTGATTTTCGGTCTTCTGCTGCTAACTTTTCATCCCGTTCAGGTCGTAACCCGATGGATTTGGGGGTATCCGGTACGCAAAAAGGCTGTTGATATAATGAATTTCGGTTTGCTATACACTTTGCGGATTTTGGGAACAAGAATCACTTTCAAAGGACTTGAAAAAATACCGGCAAACCGTCCGCTTATCATCGTAGCCAACCATCAAAGTACATTGGACATTCCGGCTGTGATTGTCGGATTCAGGAAAAACCATCCGAAATTTATCTCGAAAATTGAACTGGGCAAAGGTATCCCAAGTATTTCGTACAACTTACGGCATGGCGGTTCTGTGCTGATCGACCGAAAAAATCCGCGGCAATCGGTAAAAGATATTTTAATGCTCGGCAAACACATTGAGGAAAACAATTATGCCGCCTGCATTTTTCCTGAAGGAACCCGCAGTAAGGATGGTAAACTAAAACCATTTATGCCTGCCGGAATCGCATCTCTAATAAAAACCGCGCCATCGGCTCTCATCGTTCCGTTTGCCATCGACGGCAACCACGAACTTATGAAAAACGGTTATTTCCCGATGACATTGGGCGTTCACCTGAAATTAACTGCATTCGACCCGATAGATCCGAAAGGAATGGATAGCGCCGTTCTGGCTCAGACGATCGAAGATATGATCAGGAAAGAGCTGGGACAGAGTCCTATCCCCAACCCTTCACCAAAATAGCGAAGGGAGAACACTCTTTTCAAAGCTGTTACTGAAAAGAAAAAGTATTCCAGAAGTCAGGAATAATTCCTCAACCTTGAATAAATATCCCGGACTTGCAAAATGGGTAAGAGGGAAGACTTAAAAAACGTATAATCTTCAGATGGCAGGTAGTAAAGACATGGATGGCAGTTCTTTTTTCCTCCCTTCCTTCGGGGGAGTCGGAGGAGGCTACCGCGCATATCGAAACCAGTTTTCGCAGCAACGATTTCGGTCGTTCGGGGTGAATTACAAGGAAACTGACTTGTGGATTGGTGTCGATCCAGCTTCGTTTTGCGAAGAAATGAAAGAGCTTGCTCACTCGAAAGTAGTACAATTGCGATCGGAAATGGAGGAGTATTTGATGAGTGATCCGGTCTTTGGAAAAACATTCGAACCACACCAGGTAGAACCGAATGCCCCCGAAATTGTTAAGGTCATGGCTCAAGCTGCCAATCGTGCCGGAGTGGGGCCGATGGCAGCAGTAGCTGGTGCTTTTTCTGAAATGGTCGGGCAGCATTTAATGCAACAATTTGAAATTCAGGAATTGGTGGTTGAAAATGGTGGTGATATCTTCCTGAAGATCAACCGCAATTTGCTGATGTCGGTTTATGCCGGCAGTTCACCTCTGTCGGAAAAGATTGGCATCGAAATTCAGGCTTCAGAGTCGCCGCTGGGAGTTTGTACTTCCGCCGGAACAGTTGGCCCATCAGTAAGTTTGGGAAAAACCGATGCGACCATGATTATTTGCCGTAACACGGCTTTAGCCGATGCGCTGGCAACTACCTTTGGCAATCTGGTTCAGAATCCTGAAAATGTTCAGCAGGTGACGCAGCAAACCGAGCAGTTTACGGAGATACTCTCGGCAGTGATAATTTGCCGTGATAAGATCGGGATTCGCGGGCAATTTGAAATGAAATTGATAAAGTAATATAGAAAGTGAGCGGGTGACTAGACGTCACCCGCTCACTAAACAAAAGAACGATGACAACGAAAAAAAACATACAACACGAGCTCGAATCGCGGGTTTTGGTGCTCGACGGAGCCATGGGAACCATGATTCAGAAACACCGACTGTCGGAAGAAGATTTCCGCGGAACTATTTTTACGGATTTTCAGCACGATTTGAAAGGAAACAACGATTTGCTTTCGATCACCAAACCTGAAGTCATTCGCGAAATTCATGCTCAGTTTCTGGAAGCAGGCGCCGACATCATCGAAACCAATACCTTCAACTCGACCAGTATTTCGCAGGCCGATTACCATTTGGAAGAATGGGTCTATCAACTCAATTTGCAATCGGCAAAGTTGGCAGTCGAGGTAGCTGCTGAATTCACCGCCAAAAATCCGGAGAAGCCGCGCTACGTGGCCGGAGCCATCGGTCCGATGAACAAAACCCTGTCGCTTTCTCCCGACGTGAACGATCCGGGTTTTCGCTCGGTCACTTTCGATGAGGTAAAAGCTTCGTATCGCGAACAGATCAAAGGTCTGCTTGATGGCGGCGTTGACTTGCTGCTGGTTGAAACCATATTTGACACGCTGAATGCAAAAGCTGCTTTGTTTGCGATAGAGGACGAGCTTGAAGAACGAGGCATTCGCCTGCCGGTCATGGTTTCAGGAACGATTACCGATGCCAGCGGACGAACACTTTCTGGACAAACAGTTGAGGCTTTCCTGACCTCGGTTTCGCACATCGATTTGCTTTCCATCGGACTAAATTGCTCGTTAGGAGCCAAAGATTTGCGTCCGTATCTGGAAGAATTGTCAAAAAAATCGTCCTATTTTATTAGCGCTTACCCGAATGCCGGTTTGCCCAATCAGTTTGGCGAATACGACGAAACTCCGGCGGAAATGGCGCATCAGGTTGGCGATTTTCTCGACAATAAATTTGTAAACATTATTGGTGGCTGTTGCGGAACAACACCCGATCACATTCGTGAATTGGCCAAAATTGCAGCAAAATCGGAACCCCACCATCGGAGGAAAAAGGACAAACACACTATCTTCAGCGGCCTTGAACCGGTAACACTGACTCCGGAGTCCGTGTTTATGAATATTGGCGAACGCTGCAATGTGTCTGGTTCGCGCAAATTCGCCCGATTAATCCGCGAAGGAAAATACGAGGAAGCCATTGCCATTGCCCGCAACCAGGTGGACGAAGGCGCGCAGGTGATCGACATCAACATGGACGATGCCATGCTCGACGCCAAAAAGGAAATGGTCACTTTCCTGAATTTGCTGATGGCCGAACCCGATATCGCCCGCGTTCCGATGATGATTGATTCATCGAAATGGGAGGTGATTGAAGCCGGGCTGAAATGTGTGCAGGGCAAAGCGATTGTAAATTCCATCAGCATGAAGGAGGGTGAAGAGGTTTTCCGCCAACAAGCGCAACTTCTGAAACGGTATGGTGCGGCTGTTGTTGTGATGGCTTTTGACGAAGTTGGTCAGGCCGATTCGTTCGAACGACGGATCGAAATCTGCCAGCGCGCCTATAATATTCTGGTCAACGAGATCAACTTTCCTCCACAGGATATTATTTTCGATTCGAATATTCTGATCATCGGCACCGGAATGGAGGAACACCTGAATTACGCGGTTGACTTTATAAATGCGGTTAGCTGGATCAAGAAAAATCTGAAACATGCCAAAACCAGCGGTGGAGTTAGCAATGTGTCATTCAGTTTCCGTGGAAACGATCAGGTTCGCGAGGCGATTCATTCGGTTTTCCTGTTTCATGCGATCAAAGCTGGTCTCGATATGGGTATTGTAAACCCCGGGATGTTGCAGATTTACGACGAAATTCCGAAGGATTTTCTGGAGAAAGTCGAGAATTTAGTATTGAATAAAAACCCGAATGCGACTGAAGAACTGCTCGAATTTGCGCAGACATTAAAAGCACAGGATGCCAAAGAAGAGCGAAAAGACGAATGGCGCGATCTGTCAGTTGAAAAGCGGTTGGAGCATGCGCTGGTAAAAGGATTACCTGATTATATCGATATTGATCTGGCCGAAGCACTGCCGCTTTACACGCCGGTTCTGAATATTATTGAAGGTCCGCTGATGGACGGGATGAACGTGGTTGGCGACTTGTTTGGCGCCGGAAAAATGTTTCTTCCGCAGGTGATTAAATCGGCCCGGGTAATGAAAAAAGCGGTTGCTTATTTGTTGCCATACATCGAAGCCGACAAGGATAAATTCGACACCACCGACAACCGAAAAGTGGTGCTGATGGCAACCGTTAAAGGCGATGTACACGACATCGGGAAAAACATTGTGGGTGTGGTTTTGGGCTGCAACAACTACCGGGTGATTGACCTGGGCGTGATGGTGCCCACCGACAAAATCCTCGACACAGCCATTCAGGAAAATGTTGATATTATTGGTTTGAGTGGATTGATTACGCCATCGCTCGAAATTATGGTGGATGTGGCCACCGAAATGGAACGCCGGGGCATGAACCTGCCTTTGCTGGTTGGCGGAGCAACCACTTCGAAAATACATGCCGCGGTGAAAATCGCGCCTCAATATAAAAATGCAGTGATTCATGTCAAAGACGCGTCGCGCGCGGTGAGTGTGGTTTCGAATCTGCTCTCCGGAAATCAGGAATTCCTGAAGGAAATTCGCGATGATTATCAGGCGGTACGCGATTTGCACGGACAGAAAAAGGCAAAAAAATACCTGTCCATTGAGGAAGCGCGTGCCAACAAACTGAAAATTGACTGGAACAATACACCAATTTATAAACCGAATTTCATCGGAGTAAAACAACTGATTGATTACCCAATTTCGGAACTCCGGCAATATATCGACTGGACCTTTTTCTTCTTTGTTTGGGAGCTGAAAGGCAAATTTCCGGACATCCTGAACGACGAACTTCAGGGCGAAGAAGCGCGCAAATTGTACGCCGATGCCAACCGGATGCTCGATCGGATAGAAGCCGAAAAGATGGTTCAGGCCAATGGCGTTTTCGGCATTTGGCCAGCCAATGCCGATGGCGACGACATTGTGGTTTACGAAGATGAAACCCGCCGTAAAGAGGCCGGTCGTTTTTATGAGCTTCGGCAACAGGAAGCAAAAAAAGCAGGTTCACCGAATTACTGTTTGGCAGATTTTATTGCTCCGGTCGAAAGCGGCAAAACCGATTATTTTGGTGCCTTTGCGGTAACCGGTGGCGTGGGCATCGAAAAATGGATGAAGCATTTCCACGACGATCACGACGATTACAACGCCATTTTGCTCGAATCACTGGCAGATCGCTTGTCGGAGGCTTTTGCCGAGTTGTTGCATCTTCAGGTTCGCAAGGATTATTGGGGCTATGTTCCGGAAGAAAATCTGACTTTGGAAGAAATGTTTCATGTTGACTACCAGGGAATCCGCCCTGCGATTGGCTACCCGGCCTGTCCGGAGCATCACGAAAAAGGCAATCTTTTCAACATGCTGAAAGCTGGTGAAATTGGTATGAGCCTGACCGAACACTTTATGATGCAGCCCACAGCTTCGGTCAGCGGAGAATTCTTTGTGCATTCTGAATCGAAATATTTCAGTCTGGAAAAAGTGGGCAAAGACCAGGTTGAAGATTACGCCCGCCGCAAAGGGGTGAGCGTGGAAGTTATTGAGAAATTTATGCCGGCGAATTTGAATTATAAAGGGATTTAAAAAAGTGTTCAGTCGCAGTAATGCCTCGCTGGCAGCAATTTTACAGCTCCGTAGGAGCGGCATATTTGTAGCCCGGGGTAGAACGACGAAGGAGTGCCGCCCCGGGTTAAATACGAATAGCAGAAAACCGGCCGCGCGAAAATCAAGAACAAAGTGGTCGCTTTTTTTCGGACGGAAAGGCTCCAATTTAATAATATCCATCTTCATTACCTTGATAATCTAAAATAAAACTTTAGAATTTCAAGGTAATTGTCCGATATTACATCCGAAAATATGATCTAAAAATTAACATCTGATGAAGAAAAACACAAAATCTGCAATTATCTTTTTCCTTCTGGGTTTGGCTGTTATGTTTGTAGCCGATATGATTTTTCATTTCAACAATTCGGTGGAAACCCAACTGAAACGTGAAATGAATAAGGCAGAAAAGAAAATAGAGAACATCTTTAAATAATATTTCGTTCAAATTCAGGAAGTCAGATCTGAATTTGACCTTTAAATATCCCTAAAATGAAAGTAATCGACATTATCAATCAAAGCAATAAGACTGTTTTTTCGTTTGAGTTGCTGCCCCCGCTCAAAGGAAACGACGCGAGCAAAATATACAAAACCATCGAAACGCTGGTCGATTTCGATCCGAAGTACATTAACATTACCACTCACCGCGACGAAATGATGTACATCGAGTTACCTGATGGCCGCATCGAAAAACGCACAGTTCGTAAACGTCCCGGAACGGTTGCCATTGCGGCCAGTATTCAGCATAAATACGGCATTCCGGTTATTCCGCATATTCTGTGCGGTGGCTTCTCGAAAAGCGAAACCGAACATGTTCTGATTGACCTGAATTTTATGGGCATCAAAAATGTATTGGCTTTACGTGGCGATGGGAACAAAGGCGAGCATGTTTTCAGGTCCGATCCAAACGGACATTCGAATGCCAATCAATTGGTTGAACAGATTGTAAATCTACGGAATGGCAAATACCTGGAAGCTGATTTGAAAAATACACATCCGATGGATTTTTGCATTGGAGTGGCTGGCTATCCGGAGAAACATTTTGAAGCGCCCAATGCTGAAACCGACCTTCAGTATTTAAAACAAAAAGTGGATGCAGGCGCCGATTACATTGTGACTCAGATGTTTTTCGACAATCAGAAATATTACGATTTTGTGACCAAATGCCGTGCTATCGGAATCAATGTTCCGATTATTCCTGGAATCAAGCCAATCAACTTAAAGAATCAACTGACAGTTTTACCCAAACTCTTCAGTATCGATATTCCACAAGAACTGGCCACAGAACTAGGTAAATGTAAAAACGACGACGATGCCAAAGTGGTAGGTACCGAATGGGCCATTCAGCAGTCGAAAGATTTGGTGGCCAACAAAGTTCCGAGTTTGCACATTTACACCTACGGAGTTTCGGACAATACCCGAAAAATTGTAGAAGCGGTGTTTTAGTTATTTCTTTGCCAGCGAAAACAGGAATTCCAATCCTCCTTCAGGTCTGTTTTTTACTGAAATATCGCCTTTGTGAAGCAGCACCGCATTTTTTACGATGGAAAGCCCAAGACCGGTTCCTCCGTTTTCGCGAGAACGTCCGTAATCGACACGGTAAAACCGCTCAAAAATGCGTGGTAAATGTTCCTCCGGAATGCCCGGTCCGGTATCTGAATACCTGAAATAGTAGAACTTTGTGTCTTCCAGATAATTAGAAACAGTAACTGTAATATTCTCGCCTGCATAATTGATCGAGTTTTCGAGCAGGTTTTGGAAAACGGAAAACAAGAGCGATTCGTTTCCGTTGATGGCCACTGCCGGATTTACTTCAACATTACAGGTGATGTTTTTCTGATTCATCCGGATACGCAGATTCTCAACCACATCGCGAATAACCGGACGAATCTGTAACTGCTTGAATTCGAACAGTTCTCCGGCATCTTCGATGTTGTTGAGCAAGGAAATATCGTTGAGCAAATCGGTTAGCCGTTCCGACTGAGCGTAAGCCTTTTCCATGAAATAATGCTTCTTTTCAGTCGGGATATTGGGATTGTTCAGAACCGTTTCAAGGTATCCCTTAATCGATGCGAGTGGAGTTTTCAGTTCATGGGCAATATTCGAAGTAAGTTGCTGTTTCAACAGCCGGCGTCTTTCGGGCCGTGTAATATCGCTAATCATGATTTCGAAACTCGCATCTGAAAAAATGATGCACTTTATCTGGAAATATTTCTCGTTCTTCTCTACATTATAGAGCAACTGATCGGGATCTTTGCTGCTGTAAGGAAATTGGCTATTGCTTTGTTCTTCCAGAAAATCAATCACTTTCCTGAATTCAGGAATTAAGAAAACATTCTCGGCCGAGATGGTTGAAACCTCCGAAATTATATTAATGTACTGAATGAAGTGACTGTTTGCCAATATCTTATTTCGCTGCGGCGAAAATATTGCAATCCCCTCGTCAAGCACCTGCAAATGGTCGAACAGCTTTTCCTGTTCAACAGTAAGTTCATCTTTGGCTTTTTTGAGGTTGTCGTAGATCTGGATTATTTGTTTCCTGATAATCCCAAATTCATTGTCTTTGAAATCGCTGTCAAGCACTTCGACATCTTCATTATTTCCTGCCTTTAATGCAAAATCTTTTAGTTTGATGATGAATTCGCTTAATCGCAAAGTGGTGAAATGGAGCAACACCCACATCAGGACAAAAAGAAAAAGAACAAAAAACAGGAATATTTGCTCCGTTTTCAGAAAATTTTTCACTTCGATATTATAAACAGCGGCCGAACGTATTATATACTTCCTGAAATCTTTGGCATAATAGTAAAATTCCTGATTGGTTGAAGTTGACAGCCGGATGGAGGATCCAACGCCCTCTTTTAATGCATGTTGCACTTCGAAACGTGCAAAATGATTTTCGAGCCTGTCGAAATCGGCAACAAAGCTATCGTAAAGCACTTTGCCCGAATAATCGATTACCGTGATCCGGGTATTGGATATTGGAATAAGACTTTTTAAAGTATCGAGCGATTTGAAATCACCGGTGTTGATTATGTTTCGATGGTCGATGTATCGATGTGTGATTTCGGTAACATTGTCGAGTGTAATTTCTAGTTGCCTTATCCGGTAACTTTTTTCACGGTCGTATTGATATATCAGAACCGAAAATGTGAATATTGAAAAGATGACGAAAAAGTTTAAGAAGATACTTTTTCTGAAACTGCGTTGAATAATCAAAGTCAGAAGTTTTTGTGTTATTTGCTTTTAGTTTTCAAAACTGTAGCCGTATCCCGATCGGCCTTTTATACAATTCCCATAATCGCCGATCTTTTTCCGTAAACGGGCAATATTTACATCAACATTTCGCTCAGTAACAATCACATCGTCGCTCCAAATGCGGTCAAGAATTTCCTGCCGGCTCAGGTATTTTCCCTTGTTCGAAATGAGCATGGCTAATATTTCAAATTCCTTGCGGGTAAGCAGTATGTTTTCCTGATCAATAACTACCGATTTACGGTTCAGATCGAGCTCCATTGTATCAATACTGATTACTTTGGCTTTGGTTTCAACCTGTTTTCCGCGGCGAAGAACAGCTTTAATTCTGGCTGTCAACTCTTTAATCGAGAATGGTTTCGACAAATAATCATCGGCTCCAACATTAAAACCAGTTAACAAATCGTTCTCCGTTTCGCGGGCAGTCAGAAAAATAATCGGCACCGAAAGTCCAAGTTCTCTCCTGATTTTATCGGCAAGTTTAAACCCCGACATACCACCCATCATCACATCAAGCAACAAAAGGTCGAAACGGTCGATTGATTTATTAAGTGCTTCTTCACCTGAATAGGCCACTTCAATGTCGAACCCTTCGCTGGCCAGATTAAACTGAAGTATTTCGCACAAGTCACGTTCATCGTCAACCACCAATATTTTATATGAATCAGTCATCTTTATTGCTTAATTATATTATTTGGCTGAATATGCATTAATTGTTGCCAAGTTAATTAAAAATCATAAATCACAGAACTCCGGATTATTGTTTGCTCATCCGGTGTAATTTGGTGCAAATCTGATGTTTTGCTATTACATTCATATTAAATAAAGATTACAGATTAATTACTTTAATTGATTTGTAACTTATACCAATTTATAAAACATCACTTAATCAAACAAATAGTTGCTTTTACTTATTATGGGCCAGGTTAAGGAAAGATTAAATCAAACACATGACAAAAGTCACCTATCGGAATTCCCGAGTGCAATTTAATACATCAAACATCACCAAGTTAACAATAGATATTACAAAACGATTAAATTACCTGATACGCTTACAATTAGCTTTCAATATTTAATTCATGCAATATTCTTTTCTATAATTTTGCCGCGAAATATTAGACTAAGTCAAAATATCAATACTGATTTTCAGTGCAATATGATTATTCAAGACAAAATTTAATATATTTTTTGCAGAAATTACCAAAGAATTAAAACTGTAATGATTTAACAACTACACTATGAGTATTTATGTACTTTTTATTGCCGTATTGTTTTGTTTAGCTATTTCCGACCTGATGGTTGGAGTTGCCAACGATGCGATTAACTTTTTAAACTCTGCCATTGGATCAAAAGTGGCAAAACGACGGGTTATAATGGTTATTGCCAGCCTCGGGATATTAGCCGGAGCATTGCTTTCGAACGGGATGATGGAGGTTGCCCGTAAAGGTCTTTTCCATCCACAGTATTTCCTTTTCACCGAAGTGATCATCATTTTCCTGGCAGTAATGTTCACCGACGTACTTTTGCTCGATTTTTTCAACACTTTCGGATTGCCTACTTCAACCACAGTTTCGCTCGTGTTCGGATTGCTGGGCGCCGCCGTTGGAATGGCATTCTTTAAAGTTGGCGATGGTGCAATTATAGTTCTCGACGGTGTTGAAAAAGTTGCACAGATTGGAGATTTCATCAACTCGTCAAAAGCGCTCGCAATCATTTCAGGAATATTATTATCAGTGGCTTTCTCTTTTGTTTTTGGTGTCGTTATTCAATGGATCAGTCGTTTAGTCTTTAGTTTCAATACGGAAAAAACAATCAAATATTATGGGTCATTATGGGGCGGTCTGGCCATTTCTGCAATCACCTATTTTATCCTGATAAAAGGACTGAAAGATGCATCCTTCATGACCAAAGAAAACTATAAGCTAATTCAGGAAAACACGATAAGCATAATTATTGGCAGCTTTGTATTGTGGACATTAATTTTGCAGTTATTAAATTGGATTTTCAAAGCCAACCCACTTAAGATTGTTGTTTTGGCAGGCACATTCGCCCTGGCAATGGCTTTCGCCGGAAACGACCTTGTTAATTTTATTGGAGTTCCGCTTGCCGGTTTTGAAGCCTACAAAGCTTATGTTGCCAACGGTGGAACAGATCTGTTAATGGGCAACCTGCTCGGGGAAATCAAAACTCCGTTGTACTTCCTGTTTGGTGCAGGTGTTGTAATGGTAACAACCTTATGGTTTTCAAAAAAGGCACGATCAGTTGCTGATACTGAACTAAAACTTAGCCGACAGGATGAAGGAACAGAACGCTTTGGTTCTTCAGCCTTTTCAAGATATTTGGTTCGCCGGGTAATGAACACAACGACATTTTTCAGCAGTGTGATACCGCAGCCGGTCATTAAAAGAATCAGTAAACGCTTCGACAGAACAGATCTTGACAATCAGCTTAAAAAGGAAAAAGACCCACCAATGTTCGACCTGGTAAGGGCTGCAGTAAACATGATGGTGGCCTCTATTCTAATTGCGATTGGCACTTCGTTTAAACTTCCGCTTTCGACAACTTATGTAACCTTTATGGTGGCTATGAGCACCTCGTTGGTTGACGGAGCATGGGGACGCGACAGCGCTGTTTACCGCATTACCGGCGTGTTTACAGTTGTCGGAGGTTGGTTCATCACTGGTCTTGCTGCTTTCAGTGTTGCGTTTCTGCTTTCAACATTTTTGGGATATACCAATGCAATTGGGGTTATTATTTTAGTTGCATTTGCCTTATTTGCCTTTTATCGCACACACCTTACCCATAAAAAACGAGTTAGCAATAACCTTGATACAGAGAAAGAAGCTGAAGAAATGATTTCAGCCGAAAGCATGTTCGAAAAATGCAACAACGGCATTACAAAAACATTGAAAGATGTAAACGATTTATACACCAATACAATTCAACTCCTGATAAAAGAAGATCATAAAGAGTTGAGAAAACAAGTGCAACTTTCGACTCAGCTTGAGAAAAAGCTTGAGAAAAAGAGAAATAGCACTTATCAAACGATTTCGGCATTGTCGTCGGTTGACTCGGTTGAAGCAACTCATTATTACATACTTACACTCGACTACCTGAAAGAGATTGCTCACTCGCTTTCATACCTGACCGATCCAGTTTACAAACATGTTGACAACAATCATAAACCTCTGACTGATTCGCAGGCGAAAGAATTGTTGGAATTGCTGAAAGCTTTCAATAATTATATGTCTCTGGTTCTAAATTCGCTCGAGAATAACAGCAACGAAAAGCTTGAAGAAATTTACAAAGTACAGTCGGGCATTATCGAACTGAATAAAGAAGCACGAAAAAATCTGATCAAATCGATAAAAAAGAACGAGATTGGGACGAAAAACAGCTTGCTGGTTATCACCATATTAAGCGAAACCAGAAACATCCTGATCTACACTTCGAACATGATGAAGATTCAGAACGATTTTACCCAGTCGGTAAAGAACTAAAACAAATACCTCCGTCAGGTTAAATTCCCTGAATTTAACCTGACGGAATGTGCTTATCTTTAATGTTTTCAAATTAATCGATTATCGAAACAATGACCAGATACCTACTTGCATTTGTTTTATTTGCCCTGCTATCTTTTGGAAACGATCTTCAGGCACAGGATGTAAAAGAGTTTAAACCATACGGAAGAGCTTTCGGGCGCATATTTGCCAACTTTCATGAAGGGATTAGTGAAGCATCATCGGAAGAGGCAGCCTTTGACCTTGTTCGTGCCTATTTAGGATACGAACATTTTTTAAGCAAAGAATTTAGTGCCCGCATCAATGTCGATATCGGCAGCCCAAATGATTTATCGGAGTTCTCAAAAATCAGAAGGTACGCTTATTTCAAAAATGCCTACGTTCAGTATAAAAAATCGGGACTTACTTATCAGTTCGGGTTAATCAGCCTAAAACAGTTTGAACTTCAGGAGAAAATATGGGAGCGCCGTTATATGAAAAAATCGTTTGCCGATGAGTACAAACTGGGTTCATCGGCCGACCTTGGAATGATGGCCGAATACAAGTTTTCAAACACTTTTAGTGCCGATTTAACCATGATAAATGGCGAAGGCTACAGCAGTCTGCAAAGCGACGATATTTTCAAATATGCTGTTGGAGCAACACTTACACCCGGCAAATCGTTCCTTTTTAGAGGATATGTTGATTACATGAAAGACGAAATCGCCCAGATTACTCCGGTGGTATTTGTTTCTTATACCTACAAGGGAAATTTCAATATAGCAGGCGAATACAACTATCAGTTCAACAACAATCACAAAGAAGGGCAGGACATTTTTGGCTATTCTGTTTTCAGCAAATACAATCTGAACAAAAAATTGCAGCTATTTGCCCGGTACGACCAATTGCAATCAAGCATTCTGAAAGGAAAAACCACACCGTGGCAGTTGACCAAAGATGGTACAACACTGATTGGCGGAGTGCAATATTCTCCTGTTAAAGGAATTAAAGTCGCGCTCGATTATCAGGACTGGTATCCCTGGGCGGCTAATGTTGCCAACAAATCGTATATTTTTCTTGATCTCGAAGTAAGTTTGTAATTTATGAGAACTTCAGCTATCATCTTAATTGTTTGGGGATTATTCATTTTGGGCTCGTGCCGCAAAAGCGATTATATAGTCGAGCCGGGTGCAGTAACCCTGAAAGACAGCGGAAATGGTACGGGCACCGTTACCTGGACCAAAGACACCAAATATGTTCTGGAAGGTTTGGTTTTTGTAAACGATGGGCAAACGCTGACCATTAAACCGGGAACAGTGGTGCGTTTTCGTCCGGGACAAGCAGAAAACAGCAGTGCGCTGATTGTTGCCCGTGGCGGAAAAATTATTGCCGAAGGTACCCGCGAAGAACCTATTATTTTTACGGTAGAGGGAGATGATCTGAATGGCTCAATACCGCTTGAAGCGCGCGGTTTGTGGGGCGGTTTGATTATGCTGGGAAATGCACCTCTGAACGTGGAAGGCGGAGAATCGTTAATCGAAGGAATTCCGTTTTCGGAACCCCGGATTGTGTTCGGCGGAAGCAATGAAAATGATAATTCAGGTACTTTGAAATATGTTTCGATAAGGCACGGAGGAACCAATATTGGCGATGGAAACGAAATAAATGGCTTAACATTGGGAGGCGTTGGAAGTGGAACAACCATCGATTATGTGGAAGTTATTTCGAATGAAGATGATGGTGTTGAAATATTTGGAGGAAATGTAAACCTGAAGCATTTGATTGTGGCGTATTGCGGCGACGATGCCTTCGACTACGACCTGGGATGGAGTGGAAACGGACAATTCTGGCTGGGTATTCAGTCACCTTATTTGGGCGATAAACTGATTGAAGCCGGTGGTGGCACCAATCCGATTGATGGTCTGCCCAATTCGCTGCCAAATATTTACAACGCAACCCTTTATGCAAAAGGCAATAATAGCTCAAATCCACTAATTGCTTTTGATAATAATGCAGGCGGAACAATTGCTAATTCAATTATCCTGAACAACAGTAAGGGTATTTCCATTCAGGAAACAGACCAACAGCACGACTCGTTTCATCAATGGGAAGCCGGCAATCTGGCCGTAAAAAACAATCTTTTTCATCAGGTTGCTTCAAATGTGGCTTTTGAGATTTTCAAAATTTCGGGAGTATCAACCGGGCAACACAAAACAGATTGGGCAAGCTATTTTCTTCAGGCTCAAAACCTGGTTCTCGATCCGCAGCTTACCAATTACAAAGCCGACTTCAGACCAAAATCGAAGCTGAATATACCACTTGCCACTTATCCGGATAACTGGTTTCAGCAGGTAACTTTTGTGGGTGCGTTTGGTGAAGACAACTGGCTGGAAAGCTGGTCGCTGTTGAATTCGGTAGAATAATTTTCAGATAAGCAATAAAAATGCTGAAATAGCTGTGATCACAATAACGGCTCCTCGGTAAATATGCTCCGGAATGATTTTCACGGCTTTAAAACCAATAAACGCACCCACTGCAATGGCTGGCAAAGTGACCAAATCAATCATTAATGTTTCAGTATTAATATTGTCCCAAACGAATAATTGCAACGGGAATTTGGTAAAGTTGATGATCATGAAGAACCAGGCGCTGGTGCCAATGAAACTGTTTTTCGGGAGGTGCATGGCCAGCAGATAAATAGCAAAAACAGGTCCAGCCACATTGCCAATCATGGTGGCAAAACCGCCCAGAATTCCCATCGAAGCTGCAAACCACCATTTATCAGGAAAAAGATTTGCGCCTTTTCGTTTATCCTGCCACAACATCAGTCCAATACTTAGAAAAACCAGAATTGCAATCAGGTTTTTGAATTGTTCGTCATTAACTTGTTCTCCGACCCAAAGCGCCAAAAGCAAGCCAACCACTGCCCAGGGAATTACTTTCACCAGATGCCCCCAATTGGCATGACGACGGTAATAAGCCACACCGAAAATATCGGCCATCATCAGAATAGGTAGCAAAACACCAGTCGATTGTTTGGCCCCGAAGATAAAAGCCAGCGCCGGAACAACGATCATGGAAACACCCGGAACTCCAACTTTCGACATGCCGATGAGCATTCCGCAAGCCATGATAATGGTCCATTCTAGGGTGTTGATTTGTAGCGAGGAAAGCAGTTCCATATATCAAAAATTCGTGTACTCTTTATCCAGAATATCCAATTCAGTACTGTCGGTTTCGCCAAACCATTTTTGCACATGCTCACGGGCTTGTTCCCTGATTTCAGGAGTAATATAAACTGCCATTTGGCGGATAATAAGCAGCAAAACCCCCAGATCGTCAGTAAACCCAAGCAAAGGTGCAAAATCGGGGATGAAGTCAATCGGCAAAATAAAATAACCCAGTGCTGCCGATAAAATCAACTTCGCTTTAAGTGGCACGTCGTCCGATTTCATCATGTATTGCAATAGCAGTGCAGGATACACGACTTTCATTCCTGCAACTTTTGAGTATCGCTTCACCTTATTCCAGAATGAAATATCTGAATAATGCTTCCGGAATTTGGCCGACTTAATTTCATCAGCAAACAAGCTGTAAAGATTAGCCCCGATTTGTATGGTCTTAAATTTTTTCATTACCAATATATTAAACCGTCAGCTTAAGAATTGCTCATTTTCACATTCGGACTTCGGACTCCCGTCTTCCAACTTCGGACTTTCTTCTATTTCAGGCTAACATTTTCATAATCAACCCGAACATCTCCATATAATTTTTCAATCAGTTCGAGCATTTCCTGAACATCTTCTAGTGTTTCGGCCTGAAGCAAACGAATGCGGTGCTCTCTGAAATTGGGCAGCGTCGGGAAATATTTGGCAAAATGGCGTCGCATCATCAGAATTCCGCTGCGCACATTGTCTTTCCATTCAATCGACATATTCAACTGATCGCGCACATTCTGAACAACATCTGAAACCGTTGGGGGAGGAAGTAGTTCACCGGTTTTCAGGTAATGCTTCACTTCCGAAAAAATCCAGGGGCGGCCAATCGATCCGCGACCAATCATCAGAGCATCTACCCCACTTTGATCCAAAAATGCTTTTGCCTTTACCGGGCCGTTGATGTCACCATTTCCGATGATCGGAATCTTCATGCGTGGATTGTTTTTCACGTCGGCAATCAACGACCAATCGGCCTCGCCGGTATATAACATGCTTCGTGTGCGGCCATGAATGGCCAATGCCGCCACTCCGGCATCCTGCAAGCGTTCGGCCACGTCAACAATAATTTTGCTGTCGTGATCCCAGCCCAGGCGCGTTTTGGCTGTCACCGGTAATTTTACAGCTTTTACAATGGCTTCGGTCATTCGCTGCATTTTATCGGGGTCGAGCAACATACCTGCACCTGCACCATGACGAATAATCTTTTTCATCGGACAACCATAGTTGATGTCGATAAAATCGGGCTGCGATTCTTCAGCAACCTTGGCGGCCTCAACCATCGAATTGATGTCGTGTCCGTAAATCTGGATAGCTACCGGCCGGTCGAAATCGAACAACGTCATTTTTTGCTTGGTTTTCTGAATGTCGCGAATCAGCGCTTCCGACGAAACAAACTCGGTGTACATCACATCGGCGCCATATTTTTTGCACATGTATCTGAACGATTTGTACGTAACGTCCTCCATTGGCGCCAGAAACAGCGGCATCTCCCCTAAATCAATAGTTCCGATTTTCACAGTTATTTTCTTTTTATTGACAGGACAAAGATAACTTAAAGTGTACATGAGTGCATGGGTACATAAGTTCCCCCACAGAAAAACTCAACTCGGCATAATCATCAGCTTATGTACTTTTGAACTTCGAACCCATGTACTTATTTTCTGGCTTTACGCAACTAAAACGATCAGGCAATCGTCTTTAGTTCTGGAAGAAAAGCTTAAATGTGCAGAACTATTATTCTCTAAAATTTAAAAACAGATGCCATGAAACTCAATGCTACAATAAAATATTTAATGATCTTCTTTCTTTTTGCCGCAATGGGCTGCGAAGAAACTGTTATCACCTCCGATCCTGTATTTACAGTAGGAAAAGTATCGACTTTCCGCATCAATCAGCTTTACACTTCGGATAATGGAAAAAACACATTAATAATCAACGAAATAAGCGATTCACGCTGCCCCGAAGGATTGGCTTGCATCTGGCAGGGAGAAGTTACCGTGAAGGGTGAATGGACTGACAGCAACAACAAATCGACCTTTGAAATCCATTCGGTAGTTAACGAGCAAGATAAATCACCTGAAGGATTCACCATAAAAATTGCTGACGCCCAGCCATATCCGAAATACGGCACCGATTCGAAACCCGAAGATTTGCGGGTTGCCTTGTTGATTCAGAAGAATTAGGAATATCTGCAAAATGAAGAAGCCACAGCTTTTAGTCTTTCTTTTCTTGCTAACGTTCTGCCTTGCTTGTGAGAACGAGGCAATACTGGATGAAAAAAGCAAAACCGAAATTTGGGTACCCAAACCAATAGCTCAAAAGTTTGACTCCGGAATCACTATCCATTGGCTTAATCCGGTAATATTCAATAAGATTCTGTTACCATTTACATACATCGATCCAGACAAATTCGAAATCTATCTCTCGAAAAATGATCCTGAAACCCTTGAAAAAGTTGCGACACTTAGCAATGATCAAACATACAGCCATACGTTTAGGAATTTATCAAACGGAAGTTATTACTACATCGCGGTAAAAGCAATCAAGAAGGGAAAAGAGTCATTGATGTCGGATACAATCATGGTCATTCCATCGGTTGCTGCAAAAGTTAATCAGGTTGCAGCTTCGCCCAACTACCCGATCGAAACTGGTTCAATGGATAAAACCCGGCAGATTCTGGCCTACATTAATCGTAATTTTTCGTGGGATAACGGTAAATACGGAAATATGTCCCTGTTTACCTATAACCTGGCAACCAGAGTAAATAGCATTGTTGACACTTCTGCCTACTTTCCAGACTGGTCGCCTGCCGAAATGAAGATTGTTTACTGCACCGACAAGCACGAAATAAGCAAAAACGGACGCCGCCCCCAACATTTAGCGGTTTACGATTATCAGACCCGGAAGATCAGCAAAATTACAAAGGGCGATGTTTTTGATCTCAATCCTGAATTTTCGAATGATGGAAAATGGATTGTTTACTCGTCGGACGAAGGTTCCCCGCAAGAATTTAATTTTTGGAAAATATCGGCTGACGGGTTGCAGAAAGAGCAACTCACCACCAATTTAAACCTTGACGCGGCCACAACCGGTAACATTGCTCTGGGCAGGCCATCCTGGTCGCCCGACGATCGATTGATCTATTTCAGTGTTTTCAGGCAAAAAAACAAAAATGGAATTTACCGGATTTCGCTTCAAAACAAAAATATTGAGCAGCTTTTAACTTCAGGTTGGATGGATATCAGCCCGGTTGTTTCTCCCGACCATTCAAAAATTGCATTTATCAGCAACCGGTCAGGAAACAACCAAATCTGGATTTATAATCTGACAACAAAAAAATACAGCCAGATTACCGGAGCCGAAAACGATAACATCAGCACCGACTGGGGAAAAATTGAATGGATCGACGCAAACACGCTGCTTTATGGCAAGTACTCACAGGAAAACAAGAACGACGCAATTTACTCTATCGAAATAAAACCCTGACCTGCCTGTCGATAATCGACAACATTTATCTGATTTTTTCCGTAACTTAACATACGTATTTCAATTTAAAACAAACGTATTATCTGCATGATGAAAATCCCGCTTTTCTTTTACCTCACAGAACTCCTTTTTCCGCGGCTTTGTGTTGTGTGCGGCGACAAGCTGATTGAGCAGGAACAATGGATTTGCCTGCATTGCCTGCACCATATTCCACGAACCAATTACCATCTGGAACCCGAAAACCGGGTTGCTCAATTGTTTTACGGACGGGTAAAAGTTGAATTTGCCACTTCGTTTTTCTATTTCAGCAAAGGCAGTAAATACCAGTCGTTGTTGCACAACCTGAAATACAAAGGAATGAAGGAATTGGGCGCTGAAACAGGGAAGCATTTTGCCATCGACTTAATGCAGTCTCCCGATTTCTCGTCGGTTGATGTGATATGCCCGGTGCCACTTCACCCTTCGAAAGAAAAGAAACGTGGCTACAACCAAAGCTGGTGGATCGCCTCGGGAATTGCGCAGCAGATGCAGAAAGAGCTATCGGATAATAATCTGAAACGTGTTACCGCCACCGAAACCCAAACCCGAAAAGGCAGATTTGAACGCTGGCAAAATGTGGACGGAATTTTCGAACTCACCCATCCCGAAGCCTTTTCAGGAAAACACATTTTACTGGTTGACGATGTGGTTACTACCGGCTCGACGATTGAGGCATGTGCACAAGCAATCATCTCAAGAACCGATGCCAGGGTCAGTATCGCAACCCTGGCAACTGCCTGAAAACAATACTTACGGATTCATCCGCTTCATGCAATTCATCAGCGCCCGCGAAGTGTGGTAATTCCCTTTCCAGATTTGCGATTTCATGGCATGTTTTGCTTCCGGTTCATAGTCAGTTCCGTTCGGATACCAGCTACCATACTCATGATCAATCAAATAGGTTTCAATATATTCCCACTCCTTCAGGAACAATGATTTATAATTGTGCGGATCGTTGGGAAAAAGCTCCGACATCAGCAACAGCGAATTCAATCCTTCGGCCTGTGCCCACCAGTTTTTGGTGTTTTTAATAATGGTAACTGTATCCTGATTTTTGAAATAATAACCAGCTTCGTAAAACCCGCCAAGTTCTTTATCCCAGCCATTTTCAATCGAATGATCGACCATAAGTTTGGCTTTATGCAGTGTCAGTGTATCGTTTTCGAGCCCGGCAATTTCAGAAGCTTCCAGCATCAGAAAAGCCGTTTCGACATCGTGCCCAAACGAAATATGATCGTGCAGCCAATTCTTTTTCCTGACATCTTCAGCCGAATCGCGGTACGAAACCGGCGACAAATCTTCGTTCAGAAACAGTTGCAAATAACCCTTCGGATGGGTAATCCGGTCGCGAACCACATGCAACATCATCAGCAAACGCTCGCGCACCTGCGGATCGGGCCACACGCGATACAACTCGGTAAAAGCTTCGAGCAAGTGAATGGAGCCATTCTGATCTTTTGGCGGAACTCCGTTAAAACCGCTTTTCAAAGGTGTTCCATCAGCTTCCAAAAACTGAAAATATCCGCCAAACTGCGGATCGTAGCTATGCTTATCGAGCCAGAGAAAAGCCTTTTTTGCCAGCGAAAGCGCTGTGGTATCACCTGAAACGCGCGAATAGGCCGCCAGACCGTAAATGGCAAAAGCATTTCCATAAGCTTCCTTTATAATTTGGTCAGATTTTCCCGATTTTAGCACATTTCCTTCACGGTCAACGAGATTGAAGAAACCGCCCTTCTCCGAATCCCACATTTTATCTTTCAGAAATAGAACTCCGTGACCTGCAATTTTCAGGAAATGATCTTTTTTTTCAGGGAAAAATTCGGCAGCAGTTGAAGTTGTCCAAACGTGCCGGCTTTGGGTCACGATCATTTTATTCTGACTGCCCTTCATTTCCCATTTATAATCGAAATCGCTCAGAAAGCCTCCATGAATACTGTCAATAGTACGCGGATACCAAATATGGAGCAGTTCATTGTTCAGGGATTCGGATATTTGCAATTTGATTGCCTGGTCAGCTTGTGATTTGGTTTTTTCAGAAACAGAACACGAAAGCAAGGTAAAGAGACCTAAAAGAATTAGAAATAATTTTTGCATGTGGGTTTAGGTTAGGTGAGTTAAGTGATTAGAACAAAACAATGTCAAATTTTCATACTATTATAATTGTTTTTTAAAGGTAGTATGGAACTCACATGTTGCTGAAGATTATTATAATTCTCTCGGGTGTTGCGAAGCAACATGTTCGTTTCATTTAACTCACCCCCCTGCCTGCGGCTGGCAGGGAAGTCCGCAATGATCCGGGGTGAGTCAATAGAATATGACAATATATTCATCTCAATCCTTATTTAAAAGTCTAATCGATATAAAACTGTTGTACTCAACAAATTATTGAACTGATTGCTTTTCCAATACCACAGCGGTTCGCCCTCCTGTTCGCGAATAGGCAACACAGAATAAGCGCCACGCAAATCGACATACAGTCGCCGGTTTATCTGAAACCTGAAGCCAAAAAATCCTTGCAAGTCGATGGAATTGAATAAATTCTGGTCCTGCTCCGCAAATTTTCCATAGTCGTCGTATTCGTTTCCGCTTAAGAGGTAACCGGGCGAAATGCCAAAAAGCAGCGAAATTTTGTCACTGGTCCGTATGCCGAGATAAAACGGAAGATCGACATAATTCAAGCGCATGATGTACTTAATCCGTCCATCGGTGGCCAGCGAATCGATATTCCGGCTACCTTTTTGCATCAACTTCAGTTCCATCCCTGTATAAACTGTTCTCGAAAGATCGACCTGAACGTAGCCTCCAAGCGAAAAACCGGGTTTATGATACCCGCTATAAGTATCTCCATCAACCTGCGAGGCATTTAATCCGCCCAAAACACCGCCCTCAAAACGCTGTGCTAACGACCAGAAACTGCCAATCGAAAGCACTAACAAAATCAGAATAAATCGTTTCATATCAACTCGTTAAGCTTAGTTCTTAAAATCCCGACACCTTTCACTGCCTTTTCCTGAATGTAAGTTACGTTGCGGAGAAACACCGAAGGGCGCTCGGGGTCGATTACAAAAATCGGGACACCTCTTTTGGCATAATTGACCAGTCCGGCAGCCGGATAAACATTGAGCGAAGTGCCAATCACCACCAGAATATCAGCACTTTCAACTATCGGAATGGCATCATCCATCGCCGGAACAGCTTCGCCAAACCAAACGATGTGCGGCCGTAGCTGACTGCCTTTGGCGCAATTCTGCCCAAATTTCAACTCCCAGCCTTCAATATCGTAAATCAGCGATTCGTCAACCGAACTACGCGCTTTTTTAAGTTCGCCATGCAAATGTAAAATCTGCGAACTTCCGGCACGTTCGTGAAGATCGTCCACATTCTGGGTAATGATTTGCACATTGAAATCGCGCTCCAGCTCAACCAGTCCGTAATGTCCGGCATTGGGTTCACATTCGAGCAATTGTTTGCGGCGGTCGTTGTAAAACCGCATCACCAACTCCGGATTTCGATGCCAGGCTTCGGGAGTAGCCACTTCCATTACATCATATTCTTCCCACAATCCGCCCATATCGCGAAACGTGCGGATACCGCTTTCCTGACTCATTCCGGCGCCTGAAAGTATGACGAGTTTTTTCTTCATAGATTAAATTCAATAAAACCAAAGATAAGAATTAAACCGCCCGACAAATCTGTCAATTCTGAAATATTACTATCCTAAATGCCATAGCAACAGTTGGCACACATCCCAAATATTTCATTAATTTTGCTGGAAAGTGCAATTTGAATGACAGGGCAAAACTACATATCATTAATAATTGAGAAATTAATTCCGACACAACCAGAAAAGATTATACTTTTTGGCTCATATGCCTATGGCAATCCAACTGATAGCAGCGATCTCGATATTTTAGTCGTAACCAATGACAAAATAATCCCTTCCTGCTTTGCCGAAAAAAGCAAAATCTATCTTAAAATATCTCAGGCTATTTCTGATATCAAAAAAGAGTTTCCGGTTGATTTAATTGTTCATACAAAACCGATGCACCAGAAATTTATTGAGGATAACAGCTTATTTGCCCGAGAACTTCTGACTAAAGGGAAAGTACTCTATGAAAAAAACGACTAATGACTGGTTGATCAGTGCAGAAAGTGATTTACATCTTATTCAAGAAATCAACTCGCTAGAAAACCTGACACATTTGTCTGCTTTCCATGCCCAGCAAGCCATCGAAAAATCATTCAAGGCCATCATCGAAGAGTTTGATCTTGGATTTATAAAATCACATTCACTGGAGATGCTTCATAATAAAGTTTTGGGGAAAATTTCTGATCAAGAGATAAATGCTGATCTACTTATCCTGCTTGATCAATTGTATATTGATGCCAGATATCCGGGAGAATTAGGTCTTCTACCTGATGGCAAACCTTCTATTTCAGAAGCAATAGAATTTTATAATCTCGGAAAGCAATTATTCGAAGCGGCAAAATCAATCTGCAAATAAGGCCAAATGCCAACAATTACAGCTTACAATCCATTGTTATATAGCGACCATGAACGACTCATCCATTCAAACACTCACCTTCATTTTCGATAACAAAACCGATCACATTCTCTTGCTGCAAATTGCCGAAGATGGACCACTGAAGCGAAAACATTCAGGCATAAAAGGAAGTATTGGAATTCTCGAGGACATGAACGACGCAGCCAGACGCAGTATCCACGAATCAAGCGGGCTCGAAGTTTCGGAAGCAGTTCTGCGCGGTGTGGTAAAAACCATTCAGCCCGAAAATCAGTCGTCGGTTATTTATTTCGTTTACGAATCGTCGAAATTTTCAGGAGAAATGGAGAGCAAAATTCCCGGCCGACTGAAATGGATTGATATCCTGAATATCTTCAACTTACAAATGGAAAGCCTTGTTCAGGAACTGATGCCCAACCTGCTCGATGGCGAAAGCTTTTTTGAAGGAACCATTCAATTAAACAGTCAGGACGAAGTGATTAATTCTGATATCCGGATTTGCAATTCAATTTAATAAACGCCCCCTCCTGCTCCACTCTTGCTGCTCGATTCAACGTTTAAATTTTTACATTTGCAGCTATGATTGATCCTTCAACCATCGAGCGAATACTTGATTCGGCCAACATTTCGGATGTGGTTTCGGAGTTCGTTACCCTCAAAAAACGGGGAGTTAACCAGCTCGGGCTGTGTCCGTTCCACAACGAAAAAACGCCATCCTTTACGGTTTCGCCGGCCAAAGGGATTTTCAAGTGTTTTGGCTGCGGAAAAGGAGGCAACTCCGTGAATTTCATCATGGAACTGGAGCAACTAAGTTATCCCGACGCGTTGCGCTGGCTGGCAAAAAAATTCCATATCGAGATCGAAGAAAAGGAAGAATCGCAGGAAGAAAAACTATTGAAAGACGAGCGCGAAAGCATGATGATCGTGTCGGCTTTTGCACAAAAATATTTCAGCCGCTTTTTACTGAAAGAAAATGAAGGCCGCACCATTGGTCTGAGTTACCTGCGCGAACGCGGCATCCGCGACGATATAATTACCAAATTTGAACTCGGATACTGCCCCGACGGAAAAGACCTTTTTACTCAGGCTGCCACCCGCGAAGGATACAAAATGGATTTTCTGGAGAAAACCGGACTGACCATTAAACGCGACGACTGGATTCGCGACCGCTTTGGCGGACGTGTAATTTTTCCGGTTCACAACGTTGCCGGACGTGTGATTGCCTTTGGCGGCCGAACCCTGACCAACGATAAAAAAGTTGCCAAATACCTCAACTCTCCCGAGTCGGAAATTTACCACAAAGGCCGGACGCTTTACGGTATTTATCAGGCAAAGCGCGACATTACCAAGCTCGACAAATGCTATCTGGTGGAAGGTTATACCGATGTACTGTCGTTTCACCAGGCCGGAATCGAAAACGTGGTGGCCTCGTCGGGAACTTCGCTTACCATCGACCAAATCAGGCTGATCCGTCGATTTTCGCCCAACATTACGATTGTATATGACGGCGATGATGCAGGAATAAAAGCATCGCTTCGCGGTATCGACATGGTTTTGGAAGAAGGCATCAACGTGAAGGTATTGCCTTTGCCACGCGGCGAGGACCCCGATTCGTTTGCCCGCTCGATGAGCGCCGGTGAGCTGACGGAATACATCAAGAAGAACGAAACCGACTTCATCAAATTCAAGACTCAGCTTTTAATGGGAACCGTTGAGAATGATCCGGTTTCGAAAGCAAAGCTGATCAACGAAATTGTACGATCCATTTCTGTTATTCCTGATACCATTACCCGAACCATTTACATTAAAGAATGCAGCCGTTTGATGGATGTTCAGGAAGCAGTTTTGTACTCCGAAATCCGAAAAATTCAGAATAAACAATCGGAAGATCACACACGGAAAGAACTTCAGGAAATACAAACACAGGCCGCCAAACCTGCTGCCACTCCCGCCGAAAAGAAAACGGCAAACCCTTTCGAAACCGAAGAAAGGGAAATCATAAGGGTTCTGCTAAAATATTTCAATCACGAAGTATTTGAAATGGAAGATGAGGAAACGAACGAGGTAAGCACTTACACTGTTGGCGTTTATGTAATATCTGAACTCCACAATGATGGACTGACCTCTGTAAACCCAAAGGTTACAGCAATTTTAGCGGCGATGGAAGAAAACTTGTACAACAAGGATTTTGACCCAATCCGGTTTTTTACCCTTCATCCTGATTCCGAGATTAGTCAGTATGCCAGCAACCTGTTGGCCGACAAGTATATTGAAAGCAAGCGCTGGAGCAAAGGCGGTGCTTTTATCGAAAGCGAAAGAGAATTGCTGTATCTGCTGGTTCCAAAACTGATTCAGGAATACAAGTCGAAAAAAGTTAAAATGATGCTGAAAAAGCTCGAACAACAAATAAACGAAGCCAGCAAAAACAACGAAACAGAGAAATTAATGGAATACATGGGTCAGCACATGAAACTGAAAGAAGTGTTGAAAGAGCTTTCGGTATTGCTGGGATTCAGGACAATAAGCTAAAACTATGAGAACCTATTTTATTACCGACCGAAACGAGATTGATGCCATTCTGAAACAATGCAAAACCTGTTACGTGGCCATGTCGGACAACGACCAGCCGTACGTGATTCCCATGAATTTCGCGATGGACGGCGACCGTGTTATCCTTCATTCGGCACAACACGGCAGAATGTGGGAAGCCATCAAGAAAAATCCGAAGGTTTGCATTAACTGGACTTTGGGCGAAGAACTGGCATGGCAGGACGAACAGGTTGGATGCAGCTACCGCGTAAAATCGAAATCGGTAAATATTGAAGGAACCGCCGAAATCATTGATAATTTTGAAGAAAAAGAACGGATCGTCAGGCAGTTTATGACCCAATACAGCGATCTTCCGTTCAAGTTCAGCGTACCAGCGATTAAGAATGTTGGTGTTTTGCTCGTACCAATTTCAAAAATTACAGCAAAGGAATTTGGGGCAAAAGCGGTTACTCCGTGGAATAAATAAATACTTAAAAAATGATTTTAGTAACAGGTGGAACAGGACTTGTTGGTGCTCATTTGCTATTTGAGCTAACCAATAGCGGATTGCAGGTGAAAGCTCTTCGCCGCCAGCAAAGCAATACCGATTGGGTAAAAAAAATCTTTTCTTATTATACCAGCCAGATTGACGAGTTATTCGAACGAATTGAATGGGTTGAAGGTGATATTCTCGATTATTTCAGCCTCGAAGAAGCGCTGAAAGGTGTTACAAGTATTTACCATTGCGCCGCCATCGTATCGTTTCACGGCGACGATAACGACATGATGCTGAACAACAATGTTAAAGGTACCGGAAACCTGATCGATGCCGCCATTCACAATGGAGTCAGCCGGTTTTGCCATGTGAGCTCGATAGCTGCTTTGGGCAAAACACAGGATGGCAGCGAAATTACAGAAGAAACTTACTGGACTCCATCGAAACGTAAGTCGGGTTATTCGCTTAGTAAGTTTTTTTCGGAAATGGAGGTTTGGCGCGGGATTGAAGAGGGTTTGGATGCTGTAATTGTAAATCCGTCAATAATTATGGGCCCCGGAAACTGGGAAATTGGAAGCCCAAAACTGTTTCAGTCGATATGGAAAGGCCTGAATTACTACACTAAAGGAATCACCGGATTAGTTGATGTGCGCGATGTGGTAAAAGCCATGATTTTACTGATGAGCGATCAGCAATTTGAGCAGGTAAAAAACCAGCGCTTCATCCTGAATGCCGGGAATATGAGCTACCAGGATTTTTTCAACAAAATAGCTGATGGCTTAAATAAACCGCGCCCCCGGAATTTTGCCTCTGACATTAAATTGCATATTGCCTGGCGAATGGCAAAAGCTGCCAGTTTTTTCACCGGGAAACGCCCGCTAATCACGCGCGACACGGTTTCAGGCTCGAACCAGAAAAACCATTATTCGGGCGATAAAATTACCAGAACAGCAGGATTTGAGTACCGGAGCCTCGATTCGTCGATTGCCGATATTGCCGAAATTTTCCTGAAAGATGTGGTAATGCCTTCACGAAAATAATGCAAGGTTGGCAGAACCAAATATTTTATACTACATTTGCAAACTTTTTCACAGGTAAAAGCCAGTCTATCTGGCTAATATATAAATAAATGCAGTTGATTGACTGAGTACAATTAAAAGAAAAACAGAAATGAAGAAATCAGATTTATTAAACGAAACCATCGAACACATCGACATTAAGTCATTCGATTCAACACCAATTATCGACTCAATGCGTAAAATGTCGTTCACCTCGCGCGATACCGCCAGTGCAACCGACATTTTGCTAAAAATGGTTGAAAACACTGAATGCACCAACATTCTAACCCTCGCCGGAAGTACCAGCGCTGCAGGTTGTATGCAGGTTTATGTTGAAATGGTTAAAAATAACATGATCGATGCCATTGTTGCCACCGGCGCATCAATTATCGACATGGATTTTTTCGAAGCGCTTGGTCACAAACACTACCGCGGTACTACCGAAATTAACGATGGTATTTTGCGTGATCTGTATATCGACCGTATTTACGATACTTTTATCGACGAAGAAGAATTGCAGAATTGCGACGGAACTATCAAAGAAATAACCGACTCGCTTGAAAAAAGACCCTATTCTTCGCGCGAATTCATCAAAGAAATGGGTAAATGGCTGACTGTAAATTCAGTAAAAAAAGACAGCCTAATTCAGGTTTGCTACGAAAAAAACGTGCCAATTTTCTGCCCGGCTTTCTCCGATTCGAGTGCTGGTTTTGGATTGGCAAAACATCAGTGGGAAAATCCTGAAAAACACGTTTCGATTGACTCGGTTGCCGACTTTCTGGAACTGACCAAGATTAAAATGGCTGCCGGCGTAACCGGTTTGTTCATGATTGGTGGTGGTGTTCCGAAAAACTTTGCCCAGGATACTGTTGTTTGCGCCGAAATTCTTGGAAAAGAAGTTCCGATGCACCAATATGCCGTTCAGATTACGGTTGCCGACGTTCGCGACGGAGCTTGTTCATCATCAACGCTGAAAGAAGCCAGCTCATGGGGAAAAGTTCAGGTAACCGATGAGCAAATGGTTTTTGCTGAAGCAACTTCGGTACTTCCGCTAATTGTTAGCTACGTTTACCACAAAGGAACCTGGAAAAACCGCCAGCCTAAAAGCTGGAGCAAATTGTTCGACAAATAAACAAACGGTTATAATATTTAAAATCCCCAATGCTCGCTGAAGTGTTGGGGATTTTTTTTATTTTGTAGTTCATTTTTAGTGCAATTTGAATAATTGAATTAACATCCTCATTCGCTACTTTTGTAGAATGACAGAAGTCCATGAAAACATATTGCCATCGGAGTATGCAGAAAAAGTTGGGTTAGATTATGCCAGCCAAACATCTGATACCTACAAAAAAGAGAAAGGACAATTTTTCACGTCCAGATCAATAGCTCATTTTATGGCCAGCTTAGCTCAACCAAGATCCGGGCATATTTCAATTCTTGATCCGGGCTGTGGACTAGGTATTCTATGTTGTTCGTTAATTGAATATCTGGTAAAAAAAGATCTGATTCAAAAAATTGATTTAGAATTATATGAAACTGATCTGGCAGTTTGTACTCATACAAAAGAGGTCATTTCTTATTTGGGTCATTGGCTTCATAAGCAAGGAATAGAACTGAATAGTATTCTCCATAAAGAAGATTTTATTTTAGCCAATTCAACTGCTTTTATGCCACAATCACTTTTTGGGAGCCAGCAAATAAAAAAATTTGACTACATCATCTCCAATCCCCCATATTTTAAGATTTCAAAATCAGATCAGCGTGCACAGATTGCCGAAGAATTGGTTTATGGGCAACCGAATATTTATGCTCTGTTTATGGGTCTTTCTTCTAAATTGCTAAATCAGATGGGAGAACTGGTTGTTATTACACCCCGAAGTTTTGCTGCTGGAAATTATTTTCAGGCATTTCGAAAAGTATTTTTCAATGAAGTAAGTATTACCGACATACATATATTTGAGTCGAGGAATAAAATGTTTAAGAGAGACAATGTACTTCAAGAGAACATTATAATTAAAGCAACCCGAAAAAGAAGCGCAAACATTAATCTCTCTGTTTCAGAAAGCGAAGCTGACCTCAGCGATTCTTCGACTTCCGTATATAAAACAGAAGAACTAATTGACCAGAGTTCTAAAGAAAAAATTCTGTTTATACCATCCAATTCAGATGAAGCTGAAACTATACAACTTTTCAGAAATTGGAAAAGTTCTCTGAACGATTATAACATACAAATTTCAACAGGACCTGTAGTTGCATTTAGGTGTGAAGATTACCTGGTTTCTGACTTTTCGGAAGAAGCTAATTTGATCCCTTTGCTCTGGCTTCATAATATTAAGGAAATGGAATTTATTTTTCCATTAAGAAAAGGAGAAAAACCCTGTTATATTCAAAACTCTGACGAAGCGCGCAAAGTTCTTCTTAAAAATAAAAACTATATCTTAATTCGTAGGTTCAGCTCGAAAGAAGACAAGAGCAGGTTAATTTGTGCTCCTTATTTTGAATCTCAAACAAATTCTGACTGGATTGGATTAGAAAATCACCTAAACTACATTCATCGGCCAAACGGAGAGCTTTCAGAAGATGAAGTCTGGGGGATTTCTGCTCTGTTTAACAGCAGCCTATTTGATACCTACTTCAGAACATTTAATGGAAATACACAGGTTGGAGCCTCCGAATTAAAACAGATAAAAATGCCTCCACATCAAAGCATTATTGAGATTGGGCAAGCTGTAAAAAAAATCGAGAATCCACGAAGGAATGACATTGACAAAATAATCAACAACACTTTATTATTGAAATATTATGACCAAAATAGAAGAAGCTCAGGAGATTTTGCACGAATTGGGGTTGCCTAAAGCCCAGCAAAACGAAATTTCTGCTTATACACTACTCGCATTGTGCAACATCAAAGAAGGAGATGGCTGGTTAAATTCTAAAAGGTTGAGTCTCGGAGTTTCAAAAGGTGTCATGACATTCATTTCAGAAAATTATAAGAGAGAGTATGCTCCCAATACCAGGGAGACTATTCGGAGACAAGTATTACATCAATTTGTACAAGCTGGCATTGTTGACTATAATCCCGACAACCCACATTTACCTGTAAACAGCCCAAGAGCTCATTATGCTATTTCTGAAATTGCGTTGAAAACCATCAGAACATATAACACGAAGAAATGGAAACAGTCTCTTGTGAAATTTAAAGATCAAGCTGGGGAGTTAAAAAATAAATACAGCAATGATAGGGGAAT
Source organism: Prolixibacteraceae bacterium (assembly GCA_003537645.1). GTDB lineage: Bacteria > Bacteroidota > Bacteroidia > Bacteroidales > Prolixibacteraceae > Aquipluma. The sequence goes on along the minus strand of DPRM01000041.1, from coordinate 4,507 downwards.
GGCTCGGGTACCTCTAAGGTTACCAGATGGAACAACATTTCTACTTTCACCAGGGACCCATAACAAAGTTATTGCCTCAATTATCGAAGAGTTTGTTCCTCGTTTTGTTCATCATGCGTATCTTTTATATTTTGGAGATACAGAGAACAAGGATTTATTTATTGATCAGGAATTACTCGAATCTATTGGGATTACAATCAACGAGCATAGTAAATTGCCCGATGTCGTAATTTTTGACAAATCAAAGAACTGGCTATACTTAATTGAGGCCGTAACTTCCCATGGGCCAATGTCGCCAAAGAGAGTTGTTGAGCTGGAAGAGTTTCTCAAAAATTGTAGTTCTGGAAAAATTTATGTTTCAGCCTTTCCTGATTTTTCTGAATTTAAAAAGCATACCAACAACATTGCCTGGGATACTGAAGTTTGGATTATGGAATTTCCGGAACACATGATTCATTTCAATGGAGATAGATTTTTGGGGCCACGATAAAACTTCATTGCATAAAAACACAAATAGCTGAAATCGCCTTTTTACTTATATACCTAAAATCAAACCGGTACGGTAAAATAAAATGTCGATCCTTTTCCTTCTACGGATTCAACCCAGATGGTGCCGCCAAGCATTTCAACCAGACTTTTCGAAATAGGCAGACCTAATCCGGTACCACCATATTTGCGTGAATATGCAGATTCTACCTGCCTGAAACGTTCGAAAATCTGGTGATGATTTCCCGGAGATATACCAATTCCTGAATCTTTTACATGAAACTGCAGGAAATCACCAGCAACAATAAATCCGTTTTCAATAAATCCGTTTTCGGTAAACTTAATCGCGTTACCAACCAGATTGATTAAAATCTGTCCAAGTTTGTCTCCATCCGATTCAACCGTGATTTCCGCTTTTGGATTTAAGGGATCAAGGCGCAATTCTACTCCCTTTTGGCTTGACTTAAAAGAGTATTCCTTCTGTATGCGCGTTAGAAGCGTATTGACCGAAACTACATTCTTCCGAAGTTGAACCTGCCCCGATTCAATTTTCGAAATATCCATGATATCATTGATAATCGCGAGCAGGTTATTCCCGCTGTCATTGATCATTCTGGCAAATTCAAGTTGTTGCCGGGGTTCGAAATCAGGGTCGGAAATTAATTCTGAAAAACCGATGATGCTATTTAAGGGAGTTCTGATTTCGTGGCTCATGTTGGCCAGAAATGCCGACTTTAGCTTATCCGATTGTTCGGCATGTTCCTTCGCAGTTATCAGTTCTTTTTCAGCTCTTTTCCGCTCCGAAATATCCCGTATTATTGCCTGAAGCAGTATTTTCCTGTTAAACTTCAGCCGGCTAAGCAAGACTTCTGCGTCGAAAGTTGTTCCGTCAAAACGAAGATGTTGCCATTCAAACCGGACAGGCTCTCCATTCAAGGCCGAATTCTTATATGGAATTGCCTTCTCCGTCGAAAGCGATCCGTCACTCTGATATTGAGGGGTGAAATCGAAAGGAGATTTCCCGATAATATCTCCCTGCGAACATCCAAATGTTGTTAAAGTCACCGGATTGCAATCGGCAAATAGTTCATCTTCAATAATTAGTATCGCATCGTTGGAGTTTTCGAATATAGCCCTGAATTTTCCCTCGCTTTTGTTGAGCTTGTGCTGCATTTTGTATTGTCTTTCGGCATAATAAAAAATAATACGGGAGGCTATAAAGCCACTGGCAGTAATTACAAAAAACGAAAGCAAAGAATGTTGATACAGCATTGCATCATCTTCTTCAAAAAGTAAGGCGTCTAAACCAACAAAACTAATCCAAACCAGCGCTGAAATAAACATGGTAATCACGAATATTTTATGGTTCGCCAGAATTCCACGTCTCGATGGCAGCCCTAACAATTTTCTGATCAGAGGGAGCCTGATTAAAGTACCCGAAATTATAGTGAGTATGATGATATTCACAGAATTCTTTAGCAGAAAACTCTGAAGTACCTTTAGTGGAAGCTTGTTTATCGAATTCTCAACCCAGAAAGCAGGGTTAAGTTTCAGGATAGGATTAAAGAGGAATAAGTAATACAGGCAAAAAACTAAAATAATAAGGTCAATAACGATAAAAACCCGAACGGGTATTTTCTTCATGTTTTTAATGATCGACTTATCGTATGCGATACCAAGCAGTGCATAATAAAGCAAATAAACCAGCGTGGTCGATACATTTGCCCAACCATTGTTGGGCCAAAGCAAAAATGGGTACAACGCGCCGCCTGATAATCCGGCAAGAAGGCCAAATCGCCACCCATAAGCCATAGAAACGAGGATAGGCAAGAAAAGCGCCCACGGAATATCGATTCTGGTCTCGCCCAATATTGCAGTAATTCCTAAGGGTGATACTACCAGACTTAGGATTCCCAATAGAATTGAAATCCAGATTTTTCTTCGCGTTACAACATTGCTTAAACTTTTCATACAAACGATTGATGTTTCAATTCTCCGGAATTGTAAAGCTAAACTTACTTCCTTTTCCCGGCTCACTTTCCACCCATATTTTACCCCCATGTTTGTCAACAAATTCTTTACAGAGTAGCAGTCCCAATCCGGTACCTTTTTCGTTTTGAGTTCCTGGTGTGCAACAGCTTTCTTCAACTTTAAACAGTTTTTGCAACGCCTCGTTTTTAATCCCAACGCCGTTATCGGAAACCGAGAAAAGTGTATTCCCTTTTTGACGAATTACAGAAATTTCAATTTCACCTTCTGGACGGGTAAACTTAATTGCATTCGAGATCAGATTCCGCAAAATAGTACTAAGCATTTGTTTATCAGCACTTATTTTCAGACGCTTTGAAATATTAATCTTAAGAGAAATACTTTTTTGAGAGGCTTGTATTGATAGAAACCGGGTAACTTCTGTTACGAGTGAACTAAGGTTTAACGATTCAGGAGTAAATTCCATGCGTCCGGTTTGCGATCGGGTCCATTCCTGTAAATTAGTCAGCAAATCCATTGCTTTTAGCGACGAATCCTGAATAATCCATGCAAACCGTTCAATACCACTGTAGTCGCGGTCGATAATATTGCGCACCAACAGGTTGCTAAAACCGACAATGTTATGGAAAGGGCTTCGCAAATCGTGGGCAATAATGGAGAAGAACTTGTCTTTGGTAGCATTGAGTTCCCTGTATCTGGCTTCGCTTTCGCGCAGAGCCGCTTCGGCTTGTTTGGTTTCGGTAATGTCGATGGTGTAGCCAGCCAGCAGGTTTTTATCGCCAAGTCTGATCGGAAATTTGATGGATGTATAATTGCGCCCGTTTAATTCCTCTTCCAGCGTCTGAACTTTGTTTTCAGATATAATTGCCCAGTCGTCGGCAGTTATTTTTGCTGCAAATTCAGGAGGAAACAACTCATACATGTTTTTACCAACCATTTCTGAACCAGGAATACCAATCATATCTATGTAGTTTTCACTCGCTTTCAGAGTTAAGCTTTCTGTAGGGGATACTTCTTTTATAAATGCGTATATCGGTGAGTTTTTTACAAATAAGGAAAGCAGCTCTTCGCTCTTTCGTAAATTCTCTTCTGCCTGTTTTCGGCTGGTAATGTCGCGCACAAACGAAAGCAGTTCGTCGCCGCTCATTGGTACAATCCGGTTTTCAAAATACTCACGTTTCCCGTCAACAAGCAATTCATATTCCATCGTTGCCATTTTGCCTGTTTGAATTGCCTGATCTATTGTGTCCTGAATTTTAGTGGCAATATCTATTGGTATAACATCTTTGACGTTCTTTCCTAAAAAAAAATCCGGCTCTGCATATAATTTTGTTCCGGCAGGGGCGTGGTACGAAAGAATATAACCTTGTTTATTTAACCTGAAAAGAAGATCGGGATTCACGCTAATAATGACCCTGTTTTCGGCCTCACTTTTATGCAGGGCTTCTTCCATCTGCTTACGGGTGGTGATATCAACGGCTGTAATCATACAACTTTGCTTGTTTTTCGAAGAAATGCCTTCGAGGTAAACAAACAAACCTGATTCACCATCGGACGACAAGTTAATTTCGCAGGCTTGTTTCGAGTCGGAAAGAAAAACGCTGTGTATAAACTCATTAAACACAGTAAGACTGTCGGCAGCAATAAACTGCCTCAGATTACTGTTTATCAGCATGAGTCTTTCTCCGCCCAGAAGATTTGCCGCACTTAAGTTTAAATCACATATATCGCCATCACGATCAAGTGTAAAATATCCCGAAGGAGCAAAATCGAACGAGTTTAACTCATCTGAATAGGCATCTGATTTGTTTGCAGAAAATTTGACTTCCGATTCGTCCATTTTATTTCTTTCAGAGTTTAGGTGATGAAATTAATTTATTGTCGTATTTATTTACTCACCCCCGGATCATCTGCGATGATCATCCCCCTCTCTTTTTAAGAGCTACTCTTTATACATATCTCTGTTATGTTTAGCTATTATTAGACCTTGATACATAGTGTTAAATCTATCAAGGCCTCTTTTCATTGTTAT
>DPRM01000135.1 GCA_003537645.1 Prolixibacteraceae bacterium | reverse complement strand
CAGGAAGGTGTTGATATGGTTGCACCAAGCGATATGATGGACGGACGGGTTGGAGCTATTCGCCAGGCGCTCGACGAAAATGGCTTTTACAATCTTCCAATAATGGCTTATTCAGCCAAATATGCCTCGGCTTTTTACGGGCCGTTCCGCGAAGCTGCCAACAGTGCCCCGCAATTTGGCAACCGGGCAACTTACCAGATGGATCCGGCTAATTCGAACGAAGCTTTACGCGAAGTAGAGCTCGACATTGAAGAAGGTGCCGATATTGTCATGGTGAAACCAGCTTTAAGTTATCTGGACATCATCCAAAAGGTTAAAACCAATTTTAATATCCCGATTGCTGCCTACAACGTAAGTGGCGAATATGCAATGGTAAAAGCCGCCGCCGCCAATGGCTGGATTGACGAAAAACGAATGGTACGAGAAATACTGACATCGATTAAACGTGCCGGATCGGATATCATTATTACGTATCACGCACAAGAAATTGTGAAAGAACTGTAAAAGCATAGAGCAGGAAGCGTAGGGCAAAAAGCATAGGGCAAACGAAAGTCGCAGTTGGCAAATTACTCGCAACCTATAACCCGAACCCCGCAACTCGTAACAAAAAAATTAAATAATGAAAAACTACACCCAAAGCATAGCTGCTTTTCAGGAAGCACAAAAACATATTCCCGGCGGAGTAAATTCTCCGGTACGTTCATTTAAAAGCGTTGACGGCGATCCTCTTTTCATAGCCAGCGCCAAAGGGGCAAAGGTTTTCGACATCGACGGTCACGAATACATCGACTATGTTGGTTCGTGGGGCCCTATGATTTTGGGTCATGCGCATCCCGATGTAATCATGGCCATACAGAAAACAGCAGCAAAGGGAACCAGTTTTGGCGCCCCGACCCTGCTCGAAACTGAAATGGCGCTTCAAATCAAAAAGATGGTTCCTTCCGTTGATAGCATTCGAATGGTGAACTCCGGAACCGAGGCAACGATGAGTGCTTTGCGTCTGGCCCGTGGTTATACCGGCCGGGAACTGGTTATTAAATTTGAAGGCTGTTACCACGGACACAACGACAGCTTTCTGATCAAAGCCGGATCGGGAGCTTTAACATTGGGAACTCCCAATTCTCCCGGTGTAACTTCGGGAACAGCTAAGGACACGTTAACAGCGGGCTACAATGATCTGGATTCAGTTAAAGAATTATTTATACGATATCCGGAACAGATTGCAGCCCTGATACTTGAGCCGGTTACCGGAAACATGGGTGTTGTTATTCCTGAACCTGAATTTATTCAGGGAATCCGCGACCTTTGTACCCGATATGGAACTGTACTGATTTTCGATGAAGTAATGACCGGGTTCCGTTTATCGAAAGGCGGGGCTCAACAAATTTTAGGCATCACTCCCGATCTGACCACTTTTGGCAAAATTATTGGCGGTGGATTACCAGTTGGCGCATACGGAGGCAAGCAGGAGATTATGGACAAACTTGCCCCAAAAGGTCCGGTTTACCAGGCCGGAACGCTCTCTGGAAATCCGCTGGCTATGGCCGCAGGATTAACCGCATTGAAAATCCTGGACGAAACGGATGGTTTTTACAACATGCTAGAAGATAAATCGGCGCGCTTAGGTGATGGAATCAAAAAATGTCTGGCCGATCTGAATTTTCCGGGTGTGGTAAACCGTGTAGGTTCTATGTTTACGCTCTTCTTTACCGAAGAAGATCGTGTAAATTCATTTGCCGATGCTTGCCGGTGCAACACCGCAACCTATGCCAAATTCTTCAAAATGGCTTTGGAAAGTGGTATTTACCTGGCTCCTTCTCAATTTGAGGCTGGATTTATGTCGGCTGCTCACACGACTAAAAAAATCGATAAAACAATTGAAGCAACTTACGAAGCATTGAAGGTACTTAAGGGATAAGAAATTGGCAGTCAAAGTGTTCAGTCGCATTACCAGCATTACTGAACACTGCGACTGAACACTGAAAATTATTCCATTTGTTAAACACTCTAAATCCAATTATAATCTGGCAGATTTTTTGAAGTAGCATTGGTGCTGATAAGAATTACACCATGAATTTCAGCAAAACAGGAAACAATTAAAATTTACGATCATGAAAACAAAAATTGGAATCTTAGTTTTGGCTTTAAGCACAAGCTTCTTCTCTGTACAGGCACAACGGCGGGTAGTTACTACTGCCCGTGCAACCAGCTACGACATTAGCGACAATCTGGATCTGGATGCAGTGGCCTCCATTTTCGGCGATTCAGAAAATCTGGAAGACTTTGAACGCAGGCTGAATGATCCGGATAACCGGATTTCGAACCTCGATTTAAATCAGGATGGTTACATCGATTACTTAAGGGTTCTCGAAAATTCATCCGACCGCAATTCATTGGTGGTGGTACAGGCTGTTTTAGATAAAGATGTTTATCAGGATGTAGCCACCATCGAAATTGAAAGGCTTTCCAACAACAATCACCGCATCCAGATTGTGGGCGACTCCTACATTTATGGTTCTAATTATATAATCGAACCGGTATATGTCCGTACTCCATTGATTTTCTCTTTCTTCTGGGGACCACGATATATCACCTACCATTCGCCTTATTATTGGGGTTATTATCCAACCTATTTTCATTATTACAGACCCTATTCACCGTTCAAATATCATAGGCATGTACATGTTCATATTAACAGGTACAATACCTATAACAGGGTAAATGAAAGGCATATCCATTTTTCGGGAGATAATTACAGTCGTATCAGGCGTAGCGATTATGCATCGAGGTATCCAAACCGTACTTTCGAAAGCCGGAATCAAGGTGTAAAAAACAGGTACGAACTTGACCAGCGAAGACCGACCAATCAGGTGAATCGTCAGCGAAACAATGATGTAAATCGTTCGAACGACCGTCAAAATCAGTATAACAGGCCATCCAATACTGGAAGATCTGACCGTCAGCGAGATGTGAGAGAAACCAGACCACAGGTTAATCAGGAAAAATCAGGTCAGACTCAACCGCGTGAATATAAACGGGAATCAAGCAGAAACAGGCCGGAAAATACAGAACGGCAAATACAGCAGAAAAGCGATACCAGAAACAAATCTTTCGACAATCGCCCAGCTCCTGAACGTCGTTCGGTATCAACCCCTGAAAGATCAACAAAACGGGTTGAAGCCCCTCAAAGAAATACAGCTCCGAGAGAAAAATCAGGTTCTGTATCTAATCGTAGCAAATCGAACAGTGAGGTAAAGCAAAGTTCACGAAGCACTCAAAAATCGGAACCACGTATGAAAAATGAGAAAAAAGAAAGCGAAAACAACAGGAGAAGATAAATAATACTAAAATTAAAACAGATATATTTTGACAACAAATTCTATTCTACTTCAAACACTCCGCGGGGAGAAAACCGAACGTCCGCCAGTTTGGTTTATGCGTCAGGCGGGCAGAGTGTTGCCTTCGTACATGAAGATCAAAGAAAATTATACCTTCTGGCAAATGATGCAGAATCCGGAAGTAGCGGCCAAAGTGACGCTACTTCCGATTGATGATCTGGGGGTGGATGCCGGAATTCTTTTCTCTGACATTTTGGTTATTCCTCATGCGCTGGGCATGGGATTGGAGTTTAACGACAGCGGCCCGGTTTTCGATCAACCACTGGCCTATCGCGAAAATCCGCTGGCCGGACTTCAGGCCGAACCAACAAAGTTGAATTACATTTACGAGGTAATCGACCAGATCATCCGTACAAAAAAAGAGGAGACGCCGCTGATTGGATTTTGTGGTGCTCCGCTGACCGTTTTACTGTTTATGCTTCAGGGTTTGGGCCGGAAGGGTGATTTTCCGGAAGCCATTAAATTTATATACCAGAACAAGGAAACAACCAAAAAGCTGATCGAAGTTGTAACCGATCTTTCGATTGTTTATGCACAGGGTCAGATCGAACATGGCGTGGATGTTTTCCAATTGTTTGATACCCATGCAGGGCTTATTCCTGTCGATTTGTATCAGGAATTGTTTATGCCTTCGATCCGTAAAATCGGTGCTGCCGTGCGCGAAAAAGACATTCCGTTTATCTTCTTCCCCAAAGGATTGGGAGTTGGAATTGCTGATATAACCCCCGAAGATTGCGATTATCTGAGCATCGACTGGCAGATTCCGATTGGTACTGCCCGAAAAATGGTTGATTCTAAAATCGGATTACAGGGGAATATTGATCCCAGATTATTATATGCCAGTCAGCCCGAAATTGAAAAGGCGTTGCAACCTTATATTGAATTTGGAAAGAATAATCAAAACTGGATTTTCAACCTCGGACATGGTTTTATGCCTGGCATTTCGTTCGAGAATGCCCGTTTCCTGGCCGATTGGGTAAAACGAACCAATTGGAAAAGATAACAAGTGTTACGAGTTGCAGGTTATGAGTTTTGGGTAAAACCAACTCGCAACCCGCAACTCGCAACCCGCAACATTTACAACTATGATCAACCGCGAATTACTCGAAAAATACAATCATCCGGTTCCCCGGTACACCAGCTATCCACCGGCAAATTTCTTTACTGAAGAGTTTGGCCCTGCCGATTATTTGAAAGCCATAGATGAATCGAATCAGTGGAACCCGCAAAACATTTCCATCTACATACACATTCCGTTTTGCCTGAAAATGTGCTTTTTCTGCGGATGTAATTCGTACGCATTACGTCAGGCTGAAGTCGTTGAAGCCTACCACAAAGCTCTGATTCAGGAAATTAAGATGATAACTGCGAGATTGGATAAAAACCGTAAGGTTTCGCAAATTCACTATGGAGGTGGCACACCAAACGCCATTCCGGTAGAGTATCTTCAGGAAATTAATGAGTTATTGTTTTCAACGTTCGAGTTTATTCCTGAACCTGAAATCGCCATCGAAGTCAATCCGGCTTACCTTACTTATGAGCAGATGACCGGACTGAAGAAAGCAGGATTCAACCGGTTTAGCATTGGAATTCAGGATTTCAACAATGAAGTATTGGATACAGTAAACCGCGACAAATCTGCTCTTCCGGTAAAAGATATTATTGCTTTTCTTAAGCAGGATTCGCCAGGCATGGCTGTAAATCTTGATTTTATATACGGTTTACCTAAGCAAACAGCCGCCAACTTTTCAGAAACCATTCTGAAAGCTATCGAGTTGAGACCCGACCGGCTGGTGACTTTTTCGTACGCGCACGTGCCATGGGTGAGTAAAATCCAGAAAAAACTGGAGAAGGAAGGACTTCCTGCACCCGACGAAAAAATAAAAATGTATGAGGCTGCGTTTTCGCTGATGACCCAAAACGGGTACGAAGCTATCGGGATGGACCATTATGCCAATGCCAACGACGAACTTACCGTGGCACGAATCAACAAACAATTGCACCGCAATTTCCAGGGTTATTGTACACGCCGTACCACCGGTCAGGTTTACGCTTTCGGAGTCACAGGAATTAGTCAGTTGGAAGGTGTTTATGCGCAAAATACGAAGTCGATAGACGAATATATCGCCAAAATTAATCAGGGCGAACTGACGACCATTAAAGGTTATACACTCTCAAAACAGCAGGTTGTTGTGCGCGAAGTAATTACCGAACTGATGTGCAACGAACAAATCGTTTGGAGTCGTTTGGGCGAAATCCTTGGTATGACTTCCGAAGAAGTAAAAGCCCATACTGTTTACAATCCGGAGCTACTGCGGCAATTTGAAACAGACGGAATCATCACTCTTTCAGACGAGAAAATACAAATCACGCCTGATGGGCAATTGTTTATCCGCAATGTTGCTGCATCGTTCGATCCACTCATTCAGGCCGGACAAACAAACTTTTCAAAACCAGTTTAATCGTTTACGATTTACAATTCTTCAAACTAATTAATCATGGCCGAATCCCTCAAACCCGAAATCGTAATTATTGGCGCCGGTCTTACTGGCCTCACCATGGGTTTTTACCTTAAAAAAGCTGGTATTAATTTTCTGATCATCGATAAATCGGCCAAAACCGGAGGTGTGATTCAAACCATCAGCGAAAAGGGGTTTGTTTATGAAACCGGCCCAAATACTGGTGTTGTCTCAAGTCCTGAAATGGCTGAATTGTTTGAGGATCTGGGCGGAAAATGTGAACTCGAAATAGCCGATCCGAGCGCTAAACGGCGACTGATCTGGAAAGATAACCAGTGGCATGCACTTCCTTCCGGACTTTGGTCAGCCATCACTACCCCGCTTTTTACCTGGGGCGATAAGTTCGGAATTTTGGGCGAGCCCTGGCGCAAAAAAGGAACCAATCCAAACGAAACACTGGCCGATCTGGTGAAACGACGGATGGGCAAAAGCTATCTCGATTATGCGATCGATCCGTTTATCTCCGGAATATACGCCGGAAACCCGAAAGAATTGGTGACCCGTTATGCAATGCCCAAACTTTGGAAACTGGAACAAGAATACGGTAGTTTCATTCGAGGCGCCATAAAAAAAGCAAAACTTCCAAAAACTGAACGAGATAAAAAAGCGACAAAAGAGGTATTTTCGGCCAAAGGTGGATTGGGAAATTTAATAAAGGCTTTGACCGATGCCATAGGCGAAGAGCATTTTTTGCTTTCGGCAGAAACGATGATAAAATCATCGGGAGACGGATTTCAGCTACAGGTTACTACTCCTGAACAAATGATTCAGTTCGAAACAAAACGTCTGGTAACCACTTGCGGCGGTTATGCGTTGGCTGATTTATTGCCATTTCTGAACGAGGAAGAAGCTGCACCGTTCAACGACCTGAAATATGCTGCCGTTACGCAGGTTTTGCTCGGGTTCGAAAAATGGAAAGGTATATCATTAAAGGCATTTGGCGGATTAGTTCCCGGCAGGGAAAACAAAAATATTCTTGGTGTGTTATTTACCTCGTCGTTCTTTGAAGGCCGCGCCCCAAAAGGAGGAGCGTTACTTTCGGTTTTTATGGGAGGCACCAAACGCCCCGATATTGCCGGAATGGATAATTACGAGATTGAGTCGCTCATAAACAAGGATCTTCCCCGAATGATGAGCAACCGTTCGCTACATCCAGATATGCTCCGTATTCTGCGCTATCCGAAAGCTATTCCGCAATACACCGAAAGTAGTGGAAAACGCTTCGAAATGATTGAACTGCTTCAGCAAAAATACCCTGGACTGATTTTGGCAGGAAATATTCGCGACGGCATTGGGATGTCCGACCGGGTAAAACAGGGGCGCACGATTGCCGAAGAACTGATTGGGAAAATCAACGGTCATTAATAGTCATTTAATTGCACATTCAGAATTTCCCAATGACGCGAAGTAAATAACTATAAATGCTTTGATTTTGTTCTCGTGTCCGTTGCCTAAAGGCAAACGGCAAAGGATATTGGGGCTTTTGATTAGAATTGAGCTATTCTTTGCCGTCTGCTTTAGCTGACGGACATTTTATTAATACAAAAAATAATCTTGTGAACGTATCGAAAACTGCCGCTATTTACAAAAACATACAAAAAACAATTTGCTGCACACTGGAAGAAGCCGATGGAACCGCCAAATTCACTGAAGACGCCTGGGAAAAAGAGATAGGCTCGGGTCTGACCTGTGTGATGCAAAACGGCTCAATCATCGAAAAAGCCGGTGTCAATTTTTCACATGTCCGGGGCAGTTTTAACGAAAACATGGCCAATCTGCTGGGCGAGAATGCAAATTCGTTCGCAGCAACAGGTGTTTCGTCCATTCTTCACTCCGGAAATCCTTTTGTTCCAACCATTCACATGAACGTCAGGCATTTCAGTCTCGACAACGGTTCTTCGTGGTTTGGTGGCGGCATCGACCTCACTCCCACTTACATCAATCCGGATGAAGCCCGCTGGTTTCATCAAACCCTGAAAGACATTTGCGACAAGTACGATACTTCATTTTATCCGGAATGGAAAACCTGGGCCGACGACTATTTCTATCTTCCACATCGTCAGGAAACACGTGGAGTTGGTGGAATTTTCTTTGATCGGATTCAGACATCAGGAGAGATTGACCTCGAGAAAATGCTTAAGCTGACTTCTGACCTGGCCAATGCTTACCCGATAATTTACAGCCGCTTAATGAAAGACAACGGACATCAGCCGTTTACTGAAGCTCAGAAAAGGTGGCAGAAAATTCGTAGAGGCCGGTACGTGGAGTTTAACCTGATTCACGATCGCGGCACCAAATTCGGATTGGAATCGGATGGCAACATCGAATCCATACTGGTTAGTTTACCTGCCGAAGTGGAATGGGTGTATCAATATCAACCCGAACCGGGTAGCCCCGAAGCAAAAACTCAGGAGCTACTGATGAAAGGGATTGATTGGATTTAGATAGACACTTTGGGAAAAAAGAGTCGTCAGACAAGCTTAATCCTCAGAATCCGCTTCGTTTTCGCAGTAATTTTAAACCGGTTATCCATGCGTTTACCGACTATCCAAACCAGTTGGTTGCCGCTGGCTAAAATCCAGGCATTTTCTTTCTCCGGAATGGAGTACTTCTCGTCGATAAAGAAATCGCTTAACTTTTTTAGCCCTGTCATACCGAGGGGTTGGAAATATTCGCCTTCGTTCCAATGCCTGATAATCAGGGGAAAAATAAGTTTATCCAGATCCAGATCAACCATATTCGGGTTTGTTGAAAACCTGAAATCAGGAGTTCTTTCAAATTTTTCAAGCGAAAAATGAAGGGGTGAACTCATTTTTATACAATCTTCTTCAATGTAAAAAATCCGCTCCTGTTTCGTTCTGATGGGAGAAATCAGCAGATATTCGCGATCTTTCACCAAACGGTAATCTTCGGAAAAGAATTTACGGCCCGATTCTTTGTTTAACGAATCAATAATGTCGTCAATCTGTTCAGCCTGAAATCCAAATTCACGGATTAGCTCAAACAGAATTGTGCGCAACGGATTCAGGTTTTGAAGTTTTTCAATGTTAATCATTACCCCTTGTGCATCTTCAGAAAAAACCATCGCTTTAATTTCGCTCATCCGCTGCAGAAAAAGCTGCCCTGTTTCGTGCAGGTTCCCAATGGTTTTCAGTGCATTTCTCCTGAAGGCCGGATTTACTTGTTCGAGCAAGGGTAATATTTCCTGACGAATCAGGTTTCGTTTATATATGGTTTCCTGATTTGTTGAATCGGTTCGGTAATCAATTGACATTCGCTGGCAGTATTCCAGAATTTCGGCCCGGTTGGTAAACAACATCGGCCTTATAATTTTTCCTGATTTGGGCTGAATACCGCTCAAGCCCTTGATGCCACTTCCTCTGGAAAGGTTGATCATGAAAGTCTCGATTACATCGTCCTGATGATGTGCTGTTGCCAGAAAATCGTAACCATGCCTTTCAATCAGATCGTTAAACCAGTCGTAGCGCAAATCGCGGGCAGCCATTTCAATCGAAATACCTTCGAGTTTAGAATATTCTTCGGTACTGAATTTTTGGGTATGAAAAGCCAGATTATGCCGATCGCAATAGTCTGAAACAAATTGTTCGTCGCCATCCGATTCGTTTCCGCGCAAGCAAAAATTGCAATGAGCAACCGCTACCGAAAAACCAGCATTGGCAAACAAATGCAACATCAGCATTGAATCGGCGCCACCGCTCACTGCCAGCAGCACCACCTGCGACGAGTGAAACAGTTTCTCATTGTGAATGTATTTTAGAAATTGCTCGACCATTCGGAAAAGTATAAAGTTAAAGCCCCCACCAAACCTCCCCCGAAAGGGGAGGCTTTAAAAGCTCGGCAAATATATTTTGAAAGTCATTGTTTAATGCTTAAATGTTCCAATTTGCGTTTTTCTCCCCCTCCTTTCGGAGGGGGTTGGGGGGAGGCTTCTATTATCTTGATGCCACCAATTCTGCAATCCGTACAATCACTTCCACCGCTTTTTGCATCGATTGTACGGGTACAAACTCGAATGGGCCGTGAAAGTTATGTCCTCCGGCAAAGATGTTCGGACAGGGCAAGCCTTTCCACGAAAGCTGCGCACCATCGGTTCCGCCACGAATCGCTTTTATTTTGGGGGTAACACCAACATCTTTCATTGCCTGTTCGGCCAGATCGACAATGTACTTTACCGGCTCAACTTTTTGTTTCATGTTGTAATACTGATCGGCCATTTCAAGCGATACAGTTCCTTGTCCGTAACGAAGATTGACCAAACTGCACACTTCTGTCATCAGCTTTTTCTTCGCTTCGAATTTAGCCAGATCGTGATCGCGGATAATGAATTCAAGTTTGGTTAGCGAAACATCACCTTCGAAAGAAGTAAGGTGAAAAAAACCTTCATAACCTGTAGTGTATTCTGGTCGTTGTTCCGGCGGAAGCATTTGCACAATTTGCATGGCTACCAGCGCCGAGTTGATCATCGTATTTTTTGCATAACCGGGATGCACGCTGCGGCCTTTCACTGTAATTTTTGCACTGGCGGCATTGAAATTCTCGTATTCGAGTTCTCCAATTTCACCTCCATCAAGCGTATAGGCAAAGTCAGCACCAAATTTCTCAACATCAAAATATTGGGTTCCATGTCCTACTTCTTCATCAGGAGTAAAGCAAATACGGATTTTGCCATGCTTAATTTCAGGATGACGGATCAGATGATCCATTGCAGTAATAATCTCCGCAATCCCCGCTTTATCGTCGGCACCTAACAAGGTTTTACCATCGGTGGTAATCAAATCCTGACCAATATATTTCATCAATTCAGGAAAATCGAGCGGACTTAAAACCAGATTGTCTTCAGTGTTCAGCACCAAATCCTGTCCCTGGTAATTTCTGACTAACTGCGGAATTACATTTTCCCCCGAAAAATCGGGGCTGGTATCAACGTGCGATATAAAACCAATTACCGGAACCTGAAGGTCAACATTCGATGGCAGTGTGGCAGTCACATATCCAAACTCGTCGCGTGTAACTTCGGTCAACCCAATTTCGCGCAATTCACCGGCCAGCATATCAGCAAAAGCCAATTGACGACCAGTACTCGGAAAGGTTGAACTTTCCGGATCAGAGGTTGTATAAACCTTGACATATCTTAGAAACCGATCAGTAATATTTTCCATAATTCTCTCCATAATTCATCATTCAAAATTCATAATTTCCCTAAACGTCGTCTGAATTAAATTTGAAGCCCAGCCGTTTGCCTGTCTGAATGCGGGAATGATTGATTTCCATCTGCATCTGTTCAACTGTTGCAATTTTTACCTGGTCGTAAGGCGGAACCAGCAGATCAAACTCGATGGCATATTTGATTGCAGTTTCAATAATATCTTTCAGGTATTCTTTGCTCAGTTCATCTATTCCAAAATCCTTCACAACTTCACTGGTTTGCCTTTTACCTTCAACAAAAAAATGATTCTCGCGGTTTACAAAAATCCGGGCAATGAGGTAGCCTAAATCCTGCGAGCGGTTGTATTTAAACGAATCGGCCAGAAAATTATAAATATTAAACACCCCGCAATATGAATTCAATGGATCGGCTTTGATGTAATCCAGTTTCCAGATAGGATGCTCGCGGTTGAAAACAAAAACGTTGGAGTGCATGCTAAAAATAAGCAAATCGCCCCCAATTCTGAATTCGGCTTCAAAAGGTCCTTTTTCCTGAAATTGCGGCAAAATGTTATCGTCAACTTTATCGGCCAAAAGCGCCCGATATTCTGTGGCCAATTCCTGAAGCACATCTTTTAGCAGGTCAAATATTCTGACAGAGTTCTTAAAAACTTCCTGTTTAAGGTTTGTTTTTATGACCAGTCCATCCATCTGGTTCGAGCCATTGTTTTCTGCATTCATGGTTGAGTTGTTAAAGTTTTGATAAAAATAAGAAAAGCAGCCAACTTTGACTGCTTTTCTGTTATTTGAATTTTGATATTTTAATACGACAATGCAAATATCACGCGGCCTTTCGAAGGTTTTCCTGAATAGATGCAATTTCCATCTTCAGGAACCTGATCAAACGGGATGCAGCGAATGGTGGCTTTGGTTTCATCCTTTATGGCCTGTTCAGTTTCAGGAGTTCCATCCCAATGAGCCATAATAAATCCGCCTTTATTTTGAAGCACTTCTTTAAACTCGTCATAAGTTTCAACCGGTGTAGTCATTGCAGTGCGGTAATCGCGTGCCTTGTTAAATATATTTTCCTGAATGTCATTCAGTAATTGCTGAATATACAACTCAATATTATCAATCGGAACAACCTGTTTTTCCAGGGTATCGCGGCGGGCAACTTCTACCGTACCGTTTTCGAGGTCGCGAGGTCCCATGGCAATGCGCACCGGTACGCCTTTCAGCTCATATTCGGCAAATTTCCAGCCTGGTTTTTTGTTGTCGTTGCTGTCGTATTTAACAGAAACACCCAATGCCCTTAATTTGGCAACAATGGTATCCACTTTTTCAGAAATGGCAGCAAGTTGCTCCATCTGTTTATAAATTGGAACTATAACCACCTGAAATGGTGCAAGTTTCGGAGGCAAAACCAATCCGTTATCGTCAGAATGTGCCATGATCAAAGCTCCCATCAGTCGGGTTGAAACTCCCCATGAGGAACCCCATACAAATTCTTCGTGACCTTCTTTGGTTGCAAACCGAACATCAAAAGCTTTGGCAAAGTTCTGGCCAAGATAATGCGAAGTTCCCGACTGAAGTGCTTTTCCGTCCTGCATTAAAGCTTCGATTGTGTAAGTTTCGAGCGCGCCGGCAAAGCGTTCGTTGGCCGATTTTGCTCCTTTAACAACAGGAAGTGCCATAAATTTTTCAGCAAAAGTGGCATACACATTCACCATTTGTTCGGTTTCGGCAATCGCTTCCTGACTGGTTGCATGCGCAGTGTGACCTTCCTGCCACAAGAATTCGGTTGTGCGCAGAAACAGTCGTGTCCGCATTTCCCAACGAACCACATTGGCCCACTGATTAACGAGAATGGGTAAATCGCGGTACGATTGAATCCAGTTTTTATAGGTACTCCAAATAATGGTTTCAGAAGTTGGCCTGACGATTAATTCTTCTTCCAGTTTCGCATTCGGATCAACAATAATTCCTTTTCCATCCGGATCATTCATCAAACGGTAGTGTGTAACCACAGCACATTCTTTGGCAAAACCTTCCACGTGGCTGGCTTCTTTGCTGAAAAATGATTTCGGGATAAACAAAGGGAAATATGCGTTTGAATGACCAGTCTCTTTAAACATGCGGTCAAGCTCTGCCTGCATTTTTTCCCAGATTGCATAGCCATAAGGTTTAATCACCATGCAGCCTCTAACAGCCGAATTCTCGGCGAGATCAGCCTTAACAACCAGATCGTTGTACCATTGTGAATAATTTTCGCTTCGGGGAGTCAATTCTTTTGCCATTTCTTTACTTTTGGTATGGTATTTGAGTTTTTTCGTACTAGTTTTATAGGCTACAAAGAAAGTAAATTTATCAATCATTATAAAGGAGGGTGTGCTATGAAAACCAAACTTCCATACATCGCAGTTGTTGCAATATTAGTCAGTGCATGTACCACGGGAACGCAATTGACTAAAACATACGATGATGACATTTATTTCTCTCCTGCAGATGTACCACCCGTTACATTAAATCAGGATAAATCACCAACAGGTAAAAAGGCCGAAGGTAATGAAAGAATAGTGATGAGCCAGATGGAAAAGAACACCGATGGTTCTTCAACCCTGAACAATTACATTTATCAACCTGACGAAGAGAGACAGAATTCAGATTATCAGGCTTATGATATGGATCAGCAAGAACTGATCGGTTCAGATACAACAGTTTATTACAACAACGACGATGTAAAGTATGTGGTAAACAACTATTACGACGATAACGATTACGACATCGGTTTTGCTTATCGTATCAACAGATTCCACCGCCCATATTACTACAGTCCATTCTTTTACGACGACTGGTATTATGGCTACAATTCTCCTTTCTATTCAAGCTACTATGGCTGGGGCGGAAGCTGGGGATGGGATCCATGGTATTCAGGAGGCTGGGGGTATCCATATAGTTACTACGGATATTATTCACCGTTCTCATTCGGCTACAGCGGATATTGGGGCGGAGGCTACGGCGGTTATTACGGTTCCTACTACGGAGGCTATTACAATGGTTACTACAACGGCTACTACGGAACAGGTGGTGGGTTCTACAATAATCATCAGGTTGCGCGAAGAAGATCGACTGAAATGAATGTTCCGGGAAACTCCTCAAACAATCAGAATTCGTCCAGGAACAGAACTTCAGGTTTAAAAAGCGGATTGCCGGGTAATTCTTCAGATCAAAAACTGCCAACTGGTATAAATACAAATACCTGGGTTCAGAACGGTCATACAAGAACACGCACAGGAAATACATCAGGAGTTGATCAGGATACAAAAAATGCTACCATTGGAAATGCTAACAACAATAGTTTTGAAGGAAGAAGAACCGGAAGTACAAACGGAACGCAGATTCAGAACGAAAATGGAACACGCACCCAGATTGCCCGTCCGTCAACCGGAAACCAGGGAAATGTAAGAAGAACTTACCAGCCTTCAACAACAGGTAGAACCTATGATCAAACTGGTAATGTAAGGCCAAGCCAGAATTACACTCCCAGCTATAATAAGCCAAGGATTGTAAATCAATCGAATTACAACAGCAATGGCAGCAATTACAATCGTCCGCGAACTTCGGAAAGCGGCACTGTTCGCGAAACTATTAAAAGTGCAAATACCGGAACCCAGCAGAATTACAGTGCCCCCAGAAGTTCATCGTCGGTACGACAAACTTATCGCTCAAGTTCCACCTATTCAAGCGGATCAAGTTCAACACCGTCAAGAAGTTCTTCAACCTACAGCGCTCCGTCATCGTCGGGCAATTCAAGCCCAAGCTATAGCGCTCCGACACGAAGCTACAGTGCACCTTCATCAAGCGGAAGTAGTTCGGGCAGCAGCTCCGGAAGCAGTTCTGGCGGCAGCAGTTCCGGAGGTGGTTCAGGTCACAGAAGATAAACCCAATTGACAATCGAGACTGAAACATACAACAATTAAAATCAGAAAACATGAAAAAATTAGTATATACAATCAGCCTTATGCTTCTTGCCTGCGGAGTATTCGCACAGGATTTGACCGACGCGTTGCGCTATTCAACCTATCACACCAGTGGTACAGCCCGTTCATCTGCGATGGGAAATGCTTTTGGCGCGCTGGGTGGCGATTTTTCATCACTTGGAATTAATCCGGCAGGAGCTGCAATTTATCGTTCAGGAGAATTTACGATTTCACCCTCTTTTGGGAAAATAAGTGTTGATGGAAACTATCTTGGAAATACGGCAACCGACTCGAAATATAACATTGGCCTTGATAATATTGGATATGTCACCACATTTAAAACTGGCGAAACCAGTGAGTCAGGCCTTGTAAGTGTCAGTTTTGGATTGGGTTACAACAAATTGGGCAGTTTTTCATTGAATAGTCTGGCCGAAGGTTCAAATGCAACAAGCTCACTTCTGGGCTATTTTACTGACAATGCAAATGATCCGAATGTCGGATTCAGCGATTACTACGAACAATTAGCCTGGGATACCGATCTATTGTTACAGGATAACAATAATGAGTACTTTAATGATATTAGTGATAACGGATACGGCCAGTCGGTGCGAAAATCAATCGACAGAAGAGGTTACATTAATGAGTATGTGTTATCGCTTGCCGCCAATTTTAATCACAAATTTTATGTTGGTGCAACCCTCGGAATTCAGGATGTGTATTTTAAAGAAAGTGCCACTATATCTGAATGGGATGCAAATAACGACATTCCTTATTTCAATAATTTCAATTTCAACAGCTTTTTAAAAACTACAGGGAATGGGTTTAATTTCAAAGTCGGTGCTATTTTTAAACCCACCGAACAGTTACGATTAGGACTTGCCATTCACACTCCAACTTTTTACAAATTCAACGATTTGTACGACGCAAGCATGAAATCGTCGATTACTTACGATGACGGAGTAACTGAAAATACTTCTGCCGCTCCTGAAAAAGCCGGTGTATATGATTATGAGATTGAAACTCCGATGAGAGCAATTTTTAGCGGTGCTTACGTGATCGGAAAATCAGGATTAATTAGTGTTGATTATGAAATAGTTGACTATTCAACTGCGAAACTGAAAAATGGGAATGGCAATTATGAATATATAGATGAAAACAACGCTATTGCCAAGGCTTACAAAACTACGGGCAACCTTCACATTGGAGGTGAGTACCGTGTAAACAAAAATTTCAGTTTGAGGGCAGGTTACGAAAACTTCCCAAGCGTTTACAAGGAAAGCTACCAAAACAACACAAATCCCAATGGTGATTCTAAATACACCACGGTTTCAGGCGGATTTGGATTTAAACAAGGAAATATCTTCTTTGATGCTACTTTCAAACGAATAATGAGCGAAGATTACCTGAAATTTTATCCGGATCCTTATGCCAATGAGATGATTGATTTTAATTCAACACAAAATAATGTGATCTTTACTTTAGGGTATAAATTTTAATCGCACACATTCATAATTCGGAAAAGCCGGTTAATTCATTTAGCCGGCTTTTCTGTTGTGTGAAGTTTTTGTACAATGTTAAGTGATACTTTCATTTTTCATCCTGAAAGTGTTTTTTTTAAGCTTGCTTTGCCATAACTTAGCTTAGAGCAATTTTTAAGCTCATAAACAAAAACATATTTTAAATTTGGGCGAAATTTCGCTGGAATTTAAATGCAGGCAAATAATAAGTTATGACACTACTTTTCGATGACCCATTCGGTCGGGCTGTTTACGATTTTCATTTCAATTCGATTAACCAACCTATAATTGTTCATTCCGACGATTTCGAGGATGATACCATCGACACCGAATACCTCTTCAGGAATTACAAGAAAATGCCAGCGCTCGAAAAAAAGGCAATGTCGCTGTGCAAAGGTACTGTGCTCGACGTAGGAGCATGTGCAGGCGTACATTCTGTTTATCTTCAGGAAAAGGGTTTTGAGGTTACTGCACTCGAAACATCGGCACTTTGCTGCGAAGTACTGAAAGACAGAAATATTGAAAATGTAATTCAGCAGGATATTTTCAAATTCAATGACCAGAAATTCGATACGATTCTTTTGCTGATGAACGGCACCGGAATTGCCGGAACCCTTGCCGGACTCGATGTTTTACTGCATCACCTTAAATCACTGCTCAATCCTGAAGGACAGATACTGATCGATTCATCGGATCTGATTTATCTGTTTGAACAGGAAGATGGTTCGGCATTGATCGACATTTCTGCAGATAAATACTATGGAGAACTGATGTTTCAAACCGAATATAAAAACTGGACCAGCCAGCCATTCCCGTGGTTGTATGTCGATCAGAATAACCTTGAAAATTCGATTGAAAAAAATCAACTTAAATTGAATAAAGTATTCAGAGGAGAACATTTCGATTATCTCGCACAAATAACCTACTAAAATGAACAACTTGAAAAACAATAAGGAATACAGGCCACTCTCCCAATCTGAAATTGACAAACTTAAACAACAAGCCTGTGTTTCAGCCGAATGGGACCAAATTACCGTTAGCGATGTATTTATTCCGGAGAACATCCGGAATGTTCAATTCTCGGGATCGGTAAGGATTGGCGATAACTCCGGAACAGTAAGCTTTAGTGGCGGAATTGTGCGCAACTGCGGAATTTACAATGCCAGTATCCACAACTGCACCATTGGCGACCATGTTTATATCAACCATATTTGCAACTATATAGCCAATTACGATGTTAACGACCATGTAATACTGGAAAACATCGAACTTTGCTATGTTGAGGGCGAAACCAGCTTTGGCAANNAATTGCAGGTTAATTAAGAATGTGAAATTTGGGCCTTACAGCCAGGTGGCAGGTCCAACCCGACTCGAAAACGGCTCGGTTAACAGCAACGAATTTGCCCCCGTTAAACTGGGCGCCGAGATTTTAGCTGAGAACTTTATCATTTCTTCAGGAGCCGAAATATCCGACGGAGTTATTATTTCAAACTGTTTTATCGGTCAGGGTTGTATTCTTGGAAAACAATATTCGGCCGAGAACTCATTGTTTTTTGCCAATTGCCAGGGATTTCACGGCGAGGCCTGTTCTATATTTGGTGGCCCATATACGGTTACTCACCACAAATCGACCTTGCTGATTGCCGGAATGTTCTCTTTCTGTAATGCGGGCAGCGGTTCGAACCAAAGTAACCACATGTATAAACTGGGTCCGATTCATCACGGAATTGTTGAACGTGGCTCAAAAACAACTTCCGATTCCTACATACTCTGGCCTGCAAAAATTGGCGCTTTCACCCTCGTAATGGGTCGCCACTACAAAAATACCGACACTTCCGATCTTCCGTTTTCGTACTTAATTGAAAACAAAGACGACAGCTGGATTGCTCCCGGAATTAACCTTCGCAGCGTGGGCACCATTCGCGACGTGCTGAAATGGCCGCGGCGCGACAAACGCAAAGATCCCGAAAAACTGGATTGCATTAACTTCAACCTGCTTAGTCCGTTCACAATCAAGAAAATGCAGAAAGGGCTCGGTATCCTGAATAGTCTGAAAGATATTTCAGGAGAAACAACCGAAGTATTTGCATACAGAAATACGCTGATCAGCAAAAGTGCACTTGAAAAAGGAATCGATTTATATCAAAAAGCCATTCATAAATTTTTAGGAAACTCGTTGATCTCCAGAATAGAAAAATGCCAGATCGGTACTTTTGAAGAACTTCTGGAATGCCTGAAACCGAAAAATGATATCGGGAATGGTGAATGGAGCGACCTTTCGGGTTTAATTGCTCCTAAAACTGAAATACTGCAACTGATAAAAGATATTGAAAAGAAGGAGAAATCGAGTCTGCTTGAAATCGAACAGGAATTCAGGAATCTTCATGCAAACTATTATGAATATGAATGGACCTGGGCGGCTGAATTGCTGGTTGAAATAACCGGTAAAAAAATTGAAACCCTTACAATGGCCGATATTATTGGCCTGATAAAGAAATGGAAGGAAAGTGTGATTGGGCTGGATCAGTTGCTTTACGAAGATGCCAAGAAGGAATTCAGGATGGATTCGATGACAGGATTTGGGATGGACGGAAATAAGACCACTCAACGACTTGATTTTGAAAAAGTAAGAGGTAACTTTGAAAGCAATGACTTTGTAAATGAAATTGTCAGCCATATTAAAAAGAAAACTATTTTGGGCGACAATATTCTCGAAAAATTACAAACCTTGGAAAAACAGAATTAAATAAATAATTATGAGACTTATTATTCAGGACAACCATGAATTAGCCTCAAAGTGGGCAGCAAATTACATGGCACGAAAAATTATTCTGGCGCAACCAACTGCTGAAAAACCTTATGTACTGGGGCTTCCAACAGGCTCGTCGCCGCTGGGTATTTACCGCGAACTGATTAGCCTGCACAAAGCAGGACTTGTTTCGTTCCGTAATGTGGTAACTTTTAATATGGACGAATATGTGGGAATTCCTAAAGAACACCCACAAAGTTATTACACGTTTATGTGGACTAATTTCTTTGGGCATATCGATATTCTTCCTGAAAACGCGCATCTCCTGAACGGAAATGCACCGGATATCAAAGCCGAATGTCAGGCCTACGAAGACAAAATTAAAGCGGTGGGCGGAATCGATTTGTTCCTGGGCGGAATTGGTCCCGACGGGCATCTGGCCTTCAACGAACCCGGTTCATCGCTCGCTTCGCGCACCCGCGACAAGGAACTGAACTACGACACAAAAATTGCCAATTCGCGCTTTTTCGACAACGATGTGAACAAAGTACCAAATTCGTCGCTAACCGTTGGAATTGCCACCGTGATGGATGCAAAAGAGGTGTTGATTATTGTGAATGGCTACAACAAAGCCCGCGCATTGCAACATGCCATTGAAGAAGGTGTGAACCACATGTGGACCATCAGCGCATTGCAACTGCACCCGCGCGGTATGATTGTTTGCGACGAACCTGCTACCTACGAACTGAAAGTGGGAACCTACAAACATTTTAAAGACATCGAGAAAAATAATCTGAATCCGGAAAGTTTACTGAACTCGAATTTGGTTTGGTAAAAACCACGAACCAGTCATACTGAAATAAAAGAAGTAAGAAAAGTCGGGATTTCATTTTGCATGAAGTCCCGGCTTTTTACATTTACCTGCCGCCCAGAATCTTCTCGTTCCCCATCAGGATTGAAGGGTTTAATTCCGGATTCATCCACTTCAGCAGCCGCTCCATATCGTTTTGAGTGATCACCACGCAGCCTGCCGACGAATTGATGGATTTGCCCTCGCTCA
The DNA here is from genome assembly GCA_003537645.1 of Prolixibacteraceae bacterium. Lineage (GTDB taxonomy): Bacteria > Bacteroidota > Bacteroidia > Bacteroidales > Prolixibacteraceae > Aquipluma. Next base: position 118,844 of record DPRM01000135.1, on the reverse strand, counting down.
AATGCAGAAAAATAGCGCTTCCATTGCCTTTTATAACCGGTTGCGTATTGTATTCTATCACCATACAATAGCGGTAATCGTTCCCGTTGAGCAACAGTTTTTCGTACGATCTGGCTCCGGTTGCACCCCTCACATACCGGTTGTAATCATCAGAATCCGGGTCATCAATCCATTTATCTTCCGTAGAACTTTGAATAAATTGCATTTTAGTGTCAACAATGCTGTCGTAACAAAACAGCTGACCCAATTTGAAAAATCCGCTCGGCGACTTCTGATCGCCTTCCCTTTTCGTCCCGGGATCGGCAAACCCCTTGCGTCCAATGCCAGCCAGCATTGGGGGAGCAACAAGCTTCCATCTGTTCGATTTTCTTTCAAGGGCCACCAAATTGGCTGTGCTACTTTCGGGCGACTCATTAAACACCACGATCAGTTGCCCAACATTGTCGTGCGATGCAATATTTTTCTTTGCCATTCGAATCGCTTTACGTGCCTGATTTTCTTTAGGCTGACCTGCAACAGAGCCGCAAAACAGACAAGCAAACAGAAACAAGATTACTGAAGATGTAACTTTCACTTTTAATCCCATGCTAAAAATTATTATTTGATTGGGTTTTCAATATTCAGAAACAATTAATAGATATTCACATATCTATCCAAAATCTCATAAATCAAAGATACACTTAACCTTTGCCATTTGACTTCAACCAACAAACATTTAGATTTCATTATTCATTCCTCAACGCCTGCACTAAATTTTGCCTGAAAGCCATTCGGATAGCCAATTTACAACGCCCGTCAGCTAAAGCAGACGGCAAAAGATAATCCCACATTTATCATGGATTCCATTGGTTCAAAGATTCACCTATACTTTGCTGTTGGCCTTTAGGCAACGTACATTTAATACTATTTTTTGACCACCCCACAAATCTTTCGGAGATTCCAGAAGCACTGAACATAGAATTTGATTACATTTGAAAACACTCAATTTAAGTGAAATACTCGCAAAACATCAACTATTTATGGAAAAGATAGTTTACATTTTAGGTGCAGGATTTTCTGCATATGCAGGTGTTCCGTTAATGAATAATTTTATTCTGAAAGCAAAAGACATTTACTACAATGGCGAATCAAAATATGCATATTTTGGAAAAATCTTTAGCAAAATTGATGAATTGGCAAAAGTCAAAAACTTTTTCAAAGCTGACTTATACAATATAGAAGAAGTTCTTTCTTTATTTGATACTGAAGCAATTCTATATCGAAACACCAAATTTAAATCAGAATTTATTAGATTTATATCTGATACAATTGAATATTATACTTTTAAATCTCTTGGGATTAATCTCGGGATGGCGAATTGGGAAACCAGTTTTCTGGGAAAAGATACACCCAGCAAATATGCTTTTTTCGCATTGAGTCTCATGGGAACTAGCTTTACAACTTCTAAAACTGGTAATGTTAGTAAAGGTGATCTAATATTACAAAGGGTCAAAAATGAAAATTATAGTTATAGTGTAATTTCTTTGAATTATGATTTATTACTTGAGAACTGTATTAAATGTATTAATGACTATTATGAACCCCAAGTTCACCTTGAATTTGAAAAAGAAAAGTATTTAAAAGAATGGGGAACTCCACATTTATGTAAGCTTCACGGAAGTATTGACACAAAAAATATTATCCCACCTACTTGGTCCAAAAACACCTCAAGTGATTCTATTCAAAAAACATGGAAGAATGCTTACAATACTTTGAAAGATGCAACTCAAATCAGAATTATAGGTTATTCCTTGCCAATAACTGATAACAACGTAAGGTTTTTATTAAAAAGTGCCATGTTGAAAAATGAATCCTTAAAAAAGATTGATGTTATTTGTTTAGATAAAACAGGAAAGATAAAGTCAATCTATGATGAGTTTATTGATTTTAACTATTACGAATTCAAAAATGAAAAGATTGAAACCTACCTATCACCTGCGGGAAATCTAAAAAAATCAAGCAACCAAATTTCATTGAACAATCTTGAAAAATTACATAGGAACTTCATGGACCAATCCTGATTCAGCTAATAATAAAAGTCACGGCAAAGGATATCAACTCATTGAACAAAACACAGCCAAATTAAAAGCACCGCCTATCCTTTACCGTTGGTTTCAACCAACGGACATTTAGATTTCATTATTCATTCCTCAACGCCTGCACTAAATTTTGCCTGAAAGCCATCCGGATAGCCACAAAGCTAAAGATGGTTCCACTTAAAATAACCAGAATTGAAATGGCAGGCAACCAAATCCACAGGCTGGCATAGAGCGAAGAAATCAAGGTTGGCAAGCCGCTCAGCACCGCCGGAATCATTCCAATGAGAACAGAAGCAGTCATCAGGAAAAGCTTTTCGCGCATCACCATCCGTTGAATAGTGGGTTTGGAAAATCCAAGCGAAAGCAGCAATGCATATTCAGGAATTTGCTCAAAAGTGATTCTGAAAATCAGGATTCCCAGTCCGAGTGTACCGATTAAAAGACCCAGCGCGCCAAGCATCAGGAAAATATTGAGGTAGGTATTTTCTACGGTATAAAATGATAGCAAACGGTCGGTTGTGCGGCTGATTTCGGGACCGTAATTGCGCATTCCAGTTTGCAATTCTGCGGCAACCGAAGTGGTATCGGGTACATCAATCAAAAATACATTCGAGCCGCTCACCGACGGAAATGCCCGATTGAAATGCTCGTCCGAAATCAGCACATTGCCCTGAAAGATAGAGTTAGCCAGTCCGCCCACCAGTTTCAGCTTCAAATCTTTTCCATCTTCAGTTTTGTACATCAGTGTGTCGCCCACGCTTTTCATCAATCCCCACTGAATCACGGTTTGGTCAGCAATAGCGGGAATTACATCATCTGCAAGGGTTTTATTTAGTGTCAGCCACGGATGTTGCGCGTCCAGTTCTTCGGTTCGGGTAGCAAACGTAAACGCCCCGCGCTGATCGAATGCCGCAGGATTGAAAGCCATCAGCCGTGGTCGCGAAATTCTGTTCAGGTTCAGGCAACTGGCATCGTCGCCGGGCTGCATCTGAAACTGCACCAATTCCGCAGTTTCCGGAATATTCAGGTCTTCTTTACCAATTTGGGTATTTGCATCAAAAAGCACCGGCATGGTGGTTTCCACAAAATAGTCGTAGCCACCTGTCCCCGACGAAGGCAAATCGGCATGAGAAGTCAGGTCTTTGCGGTTCAGCCCGGCTGAAACCACCATAAAAACACCCACCGACAGAAAACTCACGATCATCACGTTGCGGCGGCGTTCTCCGGCAATACGTTTCAGCAGCATGGTTCGCATCGAGAAGTTCATCGTTTTTTCCTGCACGGCCAGTCGTCGCATCCAGAAATCGAACAACAAAATCAGTCCCGGCAACAACCCGAAACCGCTGATAAAGAACATTTCAGGATTAATTTCTCCACTCCTGAAACCCATTGAAAACAGGATAATAAAAGACAAGGCAATCAGCCCCAATCCAATCCAAAGTGATTGTTTTCCGCTTTTTACTTTTCCTGAAACTGACTTTCGCTGCAAAACTATCGCTTCATTTTTCAGAAATCGGTTCAGCATCAGCCAAATAGCAATGAAAGATATAGTGGCAATAATCAGGCTGCCCAGCATCAGAGAAACCGGGCGAATATGAATATTGACAATCGAAGTGCGAACAATATCAACCCAGATGGTATTGACTGCTTGTAAAATCAGGTGGTTGTACCAGATGCTGAACGGAATGCCGAGCAAAATGCCAACCAGTACAAATACCGAGGCTTCGGCCACAAACAGTTTGCGGATAGTCGGAAACGAAAAACCAAGAGCGGTGAGTGTTCCGATTTCAGTTTTGCGGAAACCCAGATACAGTTTGAACAGCAGGAAAGCCAGCAGCACTGCGGCAAACAGCACAAAAAAGCTCAACCCGATAAACAGACCACCAAAGTCGGTACCACCACTGGCCGCTGCGAGTCCGTCGGTTTTTACGTCGCGAACCTCGAAACCCAATTGAGCAGGCAAAAGTCCGGCAAGCAGTTGGGTTTCAAATTCAGCTTTTTTCAATCCGTCAATCCGAATGGCAGTTGATTGTCCAAAGCGGTTTCCCCATAGTTTTTGCGCAGTTTCGAGCGAAACAAACGCTTTCGGAGTGCCTTTATGTGCCTTCCAGTAATCTTCGTCTTTGGTGCGTATTTTCTTCAAATCTACCGGCACACCGGTTTTCCAGTCGCGGCAATTGCCCGCATCCGAAAGCCCGGGAATTACCGGTGCCAGTTGCTGATCGGCTTTTGCGCCTTCCAGTTTAAAGATAGAACTGATCAGAAAAGTGGTATCTTTCTGAACCAAACGACGCAGCGGTCCAACTTCGAAATACGAAATCTTTACTTCGTCACCCACTCTCGCCTTTAAATCTTCGGCCAGCCACTCGCTGATGTCGATTTGATTTCCGGAGAGATTGGGATCGCCAGAGACAAACGAATACGGCGTTTGCTTATCGCCAATTGTAAAATCGTTCACAAAATAACTGAACACAGGCTTCGCGCCAGATACTGATTTCAGGGCAAATTGTTCGACAGTTTCTTCCACAAACACCCGGTCAGAAATCAGTTCGGTATAATTTAGTTCAACGTTCTCCCTAATTTTCAGATTCACATCATCCAGGTTCCAACTCTTTTGCAGATTTTGAGCCAGTTCTTCTCCGGAAACACCTTCGGCAACCAGCAGCACATTGGCCTTTTGCTGAAGTCCCATTTGTTCATTCAGCCAGGTCAGATTTAGGAAAACGTTGCGTGGTGCTGATTGTATATTTTGCAGATTAAAATTCCCCAATTCATCGGGCTTGAGGATCCTGGCCACTGAAACCCGGAATGAAACGGTCGCCTCCTTCTCGGAAACAAAAGGTGTATTGGCCGGAAATGTATTCAGTTTATTCAGGCGCAACAAAAATTCGTCGCCCACTTTCAGTCCTGAAAGCGATGCCAGATTTTCATTGATCGCCACCTCATTGTTTTGCAATTGAAACAATTCAGGATAATCAGCAAAATTTCCAATTGTGGCATCAACGCCCCAAACGGCCAGCTGATTGATCCGAAGGTCGCCGCCATCAATCACTCCAAATCCATTGGCACGAAGCAAAGCTGCGGTTTCGACATTGCTTTTTTCGGCAAGTTCAGAAGCCAATTGCTGCCCAAACAAGCGTTCGCCCGCCGTAATTACCTGCGCAGTTTTACCCAGCCTTTGAACCGTGATTTGCTGCAAGCTGTAACGCACCGAATCGCCAATGATGAGCGCACCCACCAAAATGGCCGTGCTTAGCGCAATCCCGAGGATAATCGTCAGATTAAGTTTCCGGTAATGCCAGGCAGATTTTAATATGAGTTTGTAAATGGACATGCTTTGAATGAGATATAAAATGTTTGATTTTTAAATTCAATGTCCGTTGGCTAAAGCCGAACGGCAAAGGATAACTCATCTTGAAACTCGCATTTAATATTAGAACTTTGCTATTTCGTGCAATTTCATTACGGTTTTCCAGTTGCGGGTGGTGGCCGCAACTTTCAGTTTCTTTTCAAAAAAATCGTTTGTGATTTTCGAGCGGCCATAACCGTTTTCACAATAAACAAATACATCTTTCCCAATAATATGAAAGCGATCAGGTAAAAAGTCCAGGCTTTTGATCTTTTCCATGTTTTCGGCGGAAGGCAACGCTTTCAGAAAAGTCAGGTGCAGTTTTTCAATGTCCGGATCATTTTCTTTCAGAAATGGATTATTAACAATGGATTCAGCCCATTCTTTCGAATTCCGAACAATCACCGGAACATCAGCGAAACCAAATGTTGCGGCAATTATTTCCTGAATTTTTTCTTCCAAAATACGAGCTTCTGTCTCTTCTGAATCAAAAATTACATTTCCGCTCTGAATGTATGTTTGCACCTCCTGAAAACCAGCATTTTCCAATGCCGATTTAAGTCCAGTCATCGGGATTTTCCGTGTGCCGGCCACGTTAATACCGCGAAGTATGGAGATGTATTTGGTCATTTTATTTTTTCGATAGAAATGTTAGTAATCTGACAGTTTCCCTATTCTAAGATACCTTCGGTATTGCAAACGCCGAAGGTGTGATAAGATTTATAGATGATCATCCGAATAAGCGACTATTAACCCCGAAGGGGTGCATATTCATTATTCAATTGTTATAAGTTTCCCTTCGCTCAATGTGTAAATCCTATTCATTTTGCTGGCCACATCCATCGAGTGGGTGACCACAATCAACGTAACTCCTTCTTCCTTATTCAGTTCAACTAGTAAATCAGTCAGGTTAAAAGCCGATTTCTGATCGAGTGCACCGGTTGGTTCGTCGGCCAAAATCAGTCCGGGACGGTTGATCAGCGCCCGGGCAACCGCTGTCCGCTGGCATTCTCCACCCGATAATTCCGAAGGTTTTTGATGTGCAACTTCGGCCAATCCCATTCTGGAAATCAATTTTCGAGCCCGTTCGTGTGTTTCCTTTCCCTGAAGTTTTTTGTCTGTCAGGGTTGGCAAAAGGATATTTTCGAGCAAAGTAAGTTGTGGCAACAGATGGTGCATCTGGAATACAAACCCGATTTTCTCATTGCGAAATGCGGCCAGTTGCAGATCAGTAAACACCGACAAGTCCTGATTTTCGAAGTACATTTTACCAGAGTCAGGGCGATCCAAAGTACCAATCAGATTCAGCAAAGTGGTTTTGCCAGATCCCGACGGACCGACGATGGCTACGCGCTCGCCACCTTTTATTTCCAGATCAAGCTGATCGAGAATCACGCGATCTTTGGAGTAGGATTTGGCTATTTTTTCAAATTTGAGAAGCATATATCTGGTTATTTGACAGTTTCGCTGGTCTAGAATTCAGAAGTAAAATGAAACTTGATCTCCTTAAACTCATTTTGAGCCATGTCGAGGATAAACTGCGAATCGGCCATAAACACATCACGACCACGCTTATCGGTAGCCATTTTCTGGTGTTTGCGGTTTTTAAATTCGATCAGCGCTTTTGGGTTATCGCTCTGAATCCAGCAGGCTTTGTACATCGATAGTGGCTCGAACCGGCATTTGGCGCTGTATTCGTGTTCCAACCGATACTGAATTACTTCAAACTGAAGTTGTCCGACTGTTCCTATGATTTTTCGACCATTGAACTGGCTGGTAAATAACTGAGCAACACCTTCGTCCATCAGCTGATCGACCCCTTTGTTGAGCTGTTTGGTTTTCATCGGATCGGCATTCTCCACGAATTTAAACAATTCAGGAGAAAAACTTGGCAAACCTTTGAAATGGATTTCTTCGCCTTCGCTGATGGTGTCGCCAATGATGAACGATCCGTTGTCGGGGAAACCTACGATATCGCCGGGAAATGCTTCTTCGATGATTTCTTTTTGAGAAGCCATGAATGCGGTTGGGCTCGATACCCGAAAGGTTTTTCCGGTGCGAACTTGCTTGTAAATAGCATTTCGTTCGAATTTTCCGGAGCAAACTTTTACGAAAGCAATCCGGCTGCGGTGATTGGGATCGATGTTGGCGTGAATTTTAAACACGAATCCGCTGAATTTGTCGTCTTCAGGATCGACCAAACGTTCTTCGGTTTGCACCGAACGCGGCCAGGGCGCAATTTTCACAAAGGCATCCAGCAACTCCTGAATACCAAAATTGTAAAGTGCACTTCCGAAGAAAACCGGCGCCAGATTTCCTGCCAGATATTCGTTGTGGTCGAAAGGCGGATAAACGCCATAAACCAATTCCAGATCTTCACGAAGTTTCAGGGCATCGCTGCCGATGTGTTTCTCCAGTTCGGAGCTGTTGAGATCATCAAATGAAATACCTGGTTCAATGTCCTGAACGCTGGCTTGAAACAGGTTCAGGCTTTTGTTGAATATGTTGTAAACTCCTTTAAATTCGGGTCCGTTGTTAATTGGCCAGCTCAAAGGATTGATACTGATCTGCAGTTGACGTTCAATATCGTCGAGCAATTCAAACGTGTCTTGCGTTGGTCTGTCGAGTTTGTTGATGAAAACAATGACCGGCGTTTTCCGCATCCGGCAAACATTCATCAGCTTTTCGGTTTGCGGTTCAACACCTTTTGCGGCGTCAATCACAATAATTACGCTGTCAACGGCTGTAAGTGTGCGGAAAGTATCTTCCTGAAAGTCCTGGTGACCAGGCGTATCCAGAATATTTACCTTGTAGCCGTCGTATTCGAAACCCATTACCGAAGTAGCAACCGAAATACCGCGCTGACGTTCTATTTCCATGAAGTCGGAAGTGGCTCCCTTCTTGATTTTATTGCTTTTAACTGCGCCGGCAACGTGGATGGCACCTCCGAATAACAATAGTTTTTCGGTCAGCGTTGTTTTTCCCGCATCGGGGTGACTCACAATGGCAAAGGTTCTTCTTCTTCGAATTTCTGTCTGATTACTCATTACTCCAATGTTTTTTGAAGCTGCAAAAGTAGAATTTTATCTGACACAAGATTGAAGGACTGGATGATTGATTGAGTGAACGATCGAAATGAACCATTGGTTATAATTGATGTAATCGTTGTCATTCAATTGTTATAAAATCATGCGAAGCAAATGAAGATTAATGACGTGAAAATATTGATAAAATACTGAATTCCTTGACTTATTTCTGATCACTTATTTCTGTAGCCTGATCGATGATTCTATTGCTTTCGAGATGGCCTGCCAGTATTTCAGGTGAAATTCGCGGCCTTCTTCCGAAATGATTTCGTAGTATGATTTTGGAGTATCTTCCGGAGCAAATTTTAGCTTTTTGCCATCTTTGTACAGTGACGGAACTTCGGGATGAAACTGAACGGCAAACACATTCGGGTAAACGCGGTGCTGGATTCCTTCGATAACCATTTCATCCATCGATGTGGCAGTTACAATTAAATCTTTGCCCAGTTTTTCGATGCTCTGGTGGTGGCTGCTTAAAACCAGTGGTTTAAGTTCCCTGTCAGCTTTAACTTTCTTCATGAAAAATGGGTGAGCCGTATATAGAATCGGATGAAAATTGATACCCATAAATAATGTATCGTTCTTAATTTCCTGCCAGTAATTACGGTGCAGCTGATCTTTCTTAAGTTTCAGATTTTCTTCAGCAGTCATCTTTTTATAGGTTTGAGCCGGAATATCCTGCGTCAAAGTACCGCCGGTTGCTACGTTCATGCTTTGCATTCCGAGGCAGAAACCGGTTACAAAATAGCCGGGTTTTTCCTTCAGGAATGGAGAAAATCCACTGTTTTGTTTGCCTCCCAGCAAATGGAATAAAAAACTTAGTTCGAATGAATGACGGTTTGGATCGGTAACTTCAGAATAAAGGTTTTCCTGTTCGTATAATTCGGGCTGAATGTCGGGGCCGCCAAAAAAGAAAATACCAGCCGATTGATCGAACAGATTTTTAAATGTCTTTGTCCAGCTATTTACGGTGTAAATATTTGCGGAACTTTCTGCCCCGTCAACTTTCTGCAAATGAAATCTGCTCATTTCGGGTTTCCCGATTAAATCGATCGAATGCTTATAGTTGTAACTTTCGGCAGATGAAAAAATGCCAATGAATTCGGCATCAGGCAATTGTAGTATGTTGTTGTTCAGTAAGAAATGGATGGTTTCGAGGTTTTGAACGGTGGGGTGGGCGAGCAGAATATAGGTTTTACCAGGTTTTATGCCCGATTCAAGGAAATTCTGTGCAAAACCCGCATTCAGGAAGAATGCCAAAACCACTGTGTAAATCAATTTTTTCAGAATCTTCATGGTGCAGAAATTAGCTTTTAATATAATTTTCAGGTGAATTTAGCGTTTTTCATGCGAAGAGCGAAAAAAGTAGTGATGTTTGTTTTATTTGCTATTTTTAGAACTTCGAATTTCAGACCAAAAATAAAATACTATGTCGTTTAAACTGTTCATTGCAAGCACTTTTGGATTGATTAAGTCAACCGCGAAAATTGAATCTGCACACGAGGCTTTGCTGGCTGATTACCGTATGTTTTGCGAGTTTGAAAAATCAAATGAACAAAAAGAATATCATGAGCTTGAAGTATTGGTGAATTCGGCAACTTTTAAGCAACAGAAAAAGGAAATTCAACATCTGGTTTTAAAAGGAAGTAAAGAGGACGCCCAACTTGCCGAACTGAAAAAGCTGGAAAGAAACAGCAAACTTCAGAAGTTCTATTCAACCCTGAAATCGGATGAATTAAAACGATTTGAAAAGATTTCGAATTCTGAATTAAAGGCAAAATACAAAGAGCTTAAAGCTTTGGTTGACAAGCATTCGCTGGAAGCACTGAAGAAAAAGGATAAAAATTCGGAGGAATATGCGTTATATGCCGAATTTCACAAAATCAACGAATCGGATGATATTAAGTTCTTCAAGAACTTCAGAAAATCACCGGCTTACAATAACTACGAATTAATGATTGATTCGCCGGAACGGAAACGTTTTGAAGAGCTTCAGAAAATAACTGCTTCGGAAGAGTTTAAGGCGAGGGTTGCTTACCTCGGAGACAAGCAAAAATGGGAAAAAACCGAAGAAGCTACCAAAGAAAAACGCTTTGCCGAATTGATGAAAACGCCGCAACTGATCAACTATCTGAAATACAAATATTCTGCGGCTTTTGATTTTTTCAAAAAATGGAATCTGGTTTTTGAAGACCGTTTTGAAAATGGAAAACTTGATGTTCAAAAGTGGCAAACACAATCGCATTGGGCTAGCAAAGTTCTTGGACAGAATTTTTCGCAAATTGGAGATTTACACGCCTTTACCGATGGGAAAAATGTTTCGGTTGACGGAAAAACCCTGAAAATTGAAGTGCGCAAAGAAAAGGCAAAAGGGATGCAATGGCGGATTCCGTTCGGATTTATTGAGCAGGAATTCGATTATACATCGGGTGTTGTTTCAACAGCAGGAGTTGAGTGGTGGAAACACGGAATTTTGGAAGCCAAAGTGAAATATAAGCCGTCGCAAAATCTGGTTGATGCCATTTATTTATTGGGAGAAGAAAGTTCTCCACAGGTTAATCTGGTTGAAATGGGCGTAAAAAACCGTCTAGGGTTGTTGTCTAAATCTGCAGATGGAATTCAGGCCGAATGCGAAAGTATCGCGGGACTAAAAACCGGCGAATTCTATATTTTCAGGCTCGAATGGTCGGCACATTCACTGGTCTGGACCATCAACGGACGCGAAATGTTAAATCTGACCCATAATATTCCGGCATTTAAAATGCACCTGAACGCCGCTTCGATTGTGGTTGGCGAGCCTGTCAGCAATTTGCCGCACCGTTTCGAAATCGATTGGGTTCGTTTTTATCAGCATCATTAAAATATGAACTGGACAGACGGGTTTTTAGGAGAAATTACGGTTTGCGACCGCGATGGTATTGTGGTTTATATGAACGATTTATCGAAGAAGCAATTTGCCAAATACGATAGCGAAGGCTTGTTGGGAAAAAGCCTGATCGATTGTCATCCGGAACCTTCGCGAACTAAATTACTCGAAATGCTGGCCAATCCTATCACCAATTCATATTCAACCGTAAAGCGTGGCATCCGCAAAATGATTCACCAGACACCGTGGATGGAAGACGGCGAATTCAAAGGCGTGATTGAAATTTCGTTCGAAATACCAATGGAAATGCCGCACCATAAAAGGGATTAAATTAATTACTACAATTTGTTGAATTATAATTAGTTCAATCTTTTTAACATATCTTAATGCTGAATTAAACTTAAAATCGTTTATTTTTGGAATCAGACTCCAATAACCAATCGCCCATGCATTTAAGATTTTTACTTCTTTCTTTCCTGATTTTCATTTCATCTGTTTCTGCATTTTCGCAGGGAATTCGTGGTCGAATTACGAACGAACAAGGCGAATCAGTTCCGTTTGCCAATATTTATATTCCTGAATTATCAACCGGCACAGCGTCGAATATTGATGGCATTTATGAGTTGAAACTTCCGGAGGGAAAATGGAAAGTTTTGTTCCAATATCTTGGTTATCATACTCAAAATATCGAGGTCACTGTCGGGAGCACATTTCAGGAAATAAATATCAGGTTAATGAACCAGAATTACCGGATTCCGGAGATTAAAGTAATGGCTTCGGGCGAAGATCCTGCTTATTACATTATGCGCCGGGCAATTGCAATGGCGCCCTATTACCAGAAACAGGTTTCGAAATATTCGTGCAAAGTGTATCTCAAAGGCTCGGGAGTTTTCGAAAAAATTCCTTTTTTGATGGAAAAACAGATGCGAAAGGGCGGTGTTAAAGAAAATGAGCCTTTCGTAATGGAAACTGTGAGTAAAATTGATTTCGAACTTCCGGATAAGGTGAACCAAAAAGTTTTGGCAATGCGCTCGTCGGGAAAGCAAAACAATACTTCGCCAATGGGAATGATTACCAATAATTTGTACGACGCCGACAAGTATGGAATCGTTTCTCCGGTTGGGAAAAGTGCATTGAAGGTTTATAATTTCAGGCTCGAAGGTGTTTTCGACGATCAGGGACGCACAATTAACAAGATTAGAGTGATGCCAAAAATCAAAGGCAGCGACGTGTTTTCAGGATACATTTTTATTGCCGACGGTTTCTGGAACATCCATTCGGCTGATTTAACGATGCACATTACGATGACCGATGTGAAAGTCCGCCAGGTTTATGCTGAAGTGAACAAAAATACATGGATGCCGGTGAGCCTTGATTTTGATATGGATTTTTCGGGACTTGGTTTGAAGATGAAATACAAATACGTGGCTTCCATCAGCGAATACAAAACCACGCTGAATCCGGCTTTGGATCATACTTTTGTTGAAAGGCAGAAACTTCAGCAGATGGAGGAGCAGCAGGTTTTTGAAAAGATTGCCGACGAAACCAGGCAAGTTGAGCAGCAGCGGGAACAAAAATCGCGCGAGCAAAAGCGGATGGCTGAATTGATGCAGAAACAGGAACTTAATAACCGTGAGACCGTGAAACTTAACCGCCTGATTGAAAAGGACACAAAACGCAACAGTCCGCCGGAGCCGCTCGAAATAAAGTCAGGTTTTCAGGTGAGCCAGAAACAGGTGAACAACGATACCGTCTATTGGGCAACGCTGCGGCCTATTCCGCTGACTGAAAAAGAGATGGTTAGTTTTGCAAAAAAGGACTCTTTTCTGATGGTTTCGTCAACTCCTGAATTTCAGGATTCGGTGCGCGATTCGCGCCGTAAATTTAAGCTGAAGCATCTGGTAGTGGGAAAAAGCTACAATTATTCGATAGATTCAATTAGGAGAACCGAAATTTTTTCCATTCCAAACCTTACTGACCCAACTTCACTTTCGTTTAATTCGGTTGACGGATTGCGGGTTGAGCTGCCTTTCAGCTATTACAAATCGGATAGTACGGGTCGTTCTTTGCGTCTTAGTCCACATTTTGCTTATGCTTTTGCACGCAAAAAACCGGATGTTACATTTGCATACAGCCAGCGACTAAACGGACTTACAAACACATGGATTTCGGCAAGTGCGGGTTCAACTACCGATGATTTTAACCGCGATTCGGGTTTGCCAACAATGACCAATGATTTTTATACCCTTTGGCTCGAAGAAAATTACAAACGGTTTTACCGGCGCGATTTTTTACAGATGAAATTTAGCCGCGATCTGGCAAACGGACTGAACCTTAGCACTGCTGTTGAATACAGCGACAATTTTCAACTGGAGAATCATTCGAATTATTCGTTGATTAAATATGCCGACAAGGAAATTCAACCCAATTTTCCTGAAAATAATACAATAGAGGATTGGCAACTTGAACGGCATCAGTCGTTTATCGGGCGGTTTGTGTTGGAATACACTCCGCACCACCGGTACCGTATTCGTAACAATACAAAAATGTATGCCGAAAGCAAATTTCCGACCTATTCGCTCGAATATAAAGGAGCATTTTCCGGCGTTTTCGGAAGCGATTCGCATTTCAATCTGATAAAACTTGGCGTCAGGCAAATGATTCGTTTTGGTATTTCCGATGTCTTTTCTTATCAGGTTCAGTCGGGTAAATTCTTGAATAGTAGTCGTTTGTATTTCGAAGATTTCCGGCATTTCAACACAAGATCCACCGGATTCCTATTTTCTTCCTACGAAAATAGTTTCAGGTTGCTTCCATTTTATGAGTATTCAACCGGCAGGCAATTTGCCGAAGGCCATGCCGAATGGCAATCGCGCCGTTTGATAGTGAAGCAGTTGCCCATATTCAAAAACTCGTCGATATCGGAGGTTCTGTTTGTAAATTACCTTGCTACTCCCGGAATTAAAAATTATGTGGAAACTGGATACGGTATCAGAAACCTGTTTTTATTGCTGAATGTTGAGGCAGTTGCCGGCTTTGAGAATGGGAAATTCCGATCTTCAGGAATTAGGGTGAGTTTGAATATGCCGTAAGAATGATCAATTTGTTGAATGATTTGTTATATCGAATCAACAAACTTACATTTAGCACAAATAAAAAAGGATGACTACGAAAAAAACAGCGGTTTTGATAATCAATGTCGGGACACCCGACGAACCAAAAGTAAAGGCGGTACGACGCTATTTGTCTGAATTTCTGAACGATCGCAGGGTGATTGATATTCCGCTGGTTTTGCAGAAAATTCTGGTGAATCTCATCATTGTGCCTTTCAGGGCGCCTAAATCAACCAAATTGTATCAGCGGTTGTGGACCGAAAAAGGCTCGCCCCTGCTGTATTTTTCGGAAAGTGTTCAGTCCGGCCTTCAGCAAAAATTAGGAGCTAAAGCTGATGTTTTTATGGCCATGCGTTATGGAAATCCATCAATTGGTAAAGCTTTGTCATCCATTCAGAAAGGAAATTTCGACCGGCTGATTGTACTGCCGATGTTTCCGCAATACGCCTCATCAACCAGCGGAACTGCGGTTCAGGCGGTGATCGACGAAATTCGAAAATGGAATTCGATTCCTGAATTTCATGCTATTAGCCAGTTTTACGAGCATCCTGCTTTTTTAGATGCCTTTGCGCAACGCATTCAGTCGTATCAGCCTGAAACATACGATCACATTGTTTTTACCTATCACGGATTGCCCAACCGGCATTTGGACAAGAACCACCCCGGCGAATCGTTTAAGACCTGTAATTGCGAAAATATTTTGCCTGAATTTGGAAAATCGTGCTACAAAGCTACCTGTTATCAAACCACCCGCGAACTGGTTAAACGTTTGGGATTGAATGAAAAACAATATTCTGTTTCGTTTCAATCGCGACTGTCAAACAACTGGATGACTCCTTTTACCGATAAAAATCTGATTGGTCTGGCCAAACAAGGCAATAAAAACATACTTGTAGCAGCTCCCTCGTTTGTGACCGATTGTTTGGAAACAACTGTTGAAATTGGATGGGAATACAAGGAAATGTTTGCTGAAAACGGAGGTGAAAACCTTCAAATGGTTGAAAGCCTGAATGATTCGCCGCAATGGATTAGTGCGTTGGACGAAATACTGGAGCCCTATCTGGAATAAAAAAAAGCAGCTGTTGATTGGCAGCTGCTTTTTAAAGAATACCGAATTGATGAACTATTTTTTCCGAATTGATTGATTTGTACTTTATACAATTGAACCAGAGTTTACCCTACCAGCTCCTGAAAAAAATATTGAAATTCAGCAATCCGATTATTCAACATCAGTGTTTTTATAAATACAAACAGTAATAAGCAACTTGTCCGTTGGCTTTTACTTTGAATTTTACATCCTTTTCAACTACGAAAGTTTCACCTTTCAGGTAAGCTGTCCAAACCGTTTCTCCGGGAAGCATTACATCTAAAATACCACTCGTGATGGTCATGTGTTCGATTGTTCCGGTGCCGAATTCGTATTCACCGGCTTCCATAACCCCAATAGTTGCAACACCTTCCATGTTTTCGAGTGCAATTGATTTAACTGTTCCGCCGAAATATTCGTTTACTTTTAACATGTTTTTCTTTTTTAGTTTTTTAAAATAGGTAGGCAAAGATAAAAGATAACAGCCAACGGGCAACTGCGCTTTTAGTAACCTTTCCGGTTAAACAGAATGTACCCGATATTGAACATGGCAAATAATTTAGTCTGGCTCTTTTCGTAATAATTAACCGAGAGACTAATTGGCCCGAGACCCGACTGAAACACAAATGCTGCCGATCCCATAAAATGTACCGACGAGTACAACTCTTCGTTATAAATGGCAATATAATTTTGAGCCTCAACAATTTCCCTGATCGGGACAAAGCCATAAGCTTCGGCTCTGAAATGCAATTGATCTGAGAATTTATATATGCTTTTTACTCCTGAAGCAAGGTATTTATTGGCGTGAAAGTTATTTAAATAGATGGTTTTACTGTGCGGGATTGGATTGAAAGATGGAGCCGCCAATGTTGTAGAAACATAATTGCTGAAAGGTTTTTTATTGCTGTAAACCCATTCGGCCATCAAGCCAAGCGCGAATTTGTTGTTAATCTTCAGATATCGGTCGTAGCTGCCTTTGATCAGGAAGAAATTGTGGGTAAATTGTTTGCTTGAAGGACTGTTTGATGTGGTACCGGGTAAGTTCTTTTCTTGTCCTGAAATATAATTCAGCGAAAGACTGGATGAAATTCCTTCCGTAGGATATTGTTTGTCGTTAAAAGAATTCTTTTGAATGTTGGCAGTAGCAGATAACGCATCGAATGTGGTGCGGTCGGGAGTATCGGTAACTTTTATCGATTCGGTCAGATAATACTCGTCACGGGCATTCGACCAGGCACCTCCGAAAGTAAGTTTTCCCTTGGTTTTTATCGGAATCCCGATTTCTGACCGAAAATTCGTTTCGTTCTGAATAATATAGGGCGGACGGACATCTTCGAATACAAATTCGGTGGTTGATGAATAGTAGTCCCAGCGGTTAAGGGTAAAATAGCCGGCCATGTAAAATGGTATTGTGCTCGGAAAATCGACGCGTGCGCCGGCTTTAAACGAACTGTAAAACCTTCCGAAGTACATATTTGCGCTAAGTGTGTGCGATCGCTCCTTGAAAAAACGGTAATCGCCGCTTAAAAAGCCCTGATTGATCGGTCGGGTTGAGATGTTTCCCCCAAATTTTATCTGCATCGGATCGTTTGTCTTGGCCATTAGGTGAAGGTCGAAATATCCGGTTTCGGGGTTGTAGCGCGATACCGGCCGCAACGATTTAATTTGCTGATCGGCAACAAGCTTGAAGTATTCCCGTTTCAATTCGTCCAGATCAATTACCTGTGACTGGTGTTTCAGGCTCTGAATAATGTATTTTCTTTGGTTAGCTTCTTCAACGCCTTCCACCTGAATATTCCGAAAAATGAGTGGTGGTTTCTTCATGTTGAACTGTGCCCTTTTTTGCTGCATCTCGTTTACGCTAACCCTGCGCGAAATGCGCTGTCTGATGGTCTCCATACTTTGATAGGCTGTTTCGTATCCGGCTTTTTGTATCAGATCAATTTTTTTGAAATCGAGAAGGTTAACATTGTTGAACAGGGTTTGCATAAAAATACCGTCTTCCGGCTCGATTACATAGTCGGTTTTTTGCAAAATCATATTTTCAATCTGTGCCATTACATCATCAGGGTCGGGTTTTTTTGCGTTATTGGCCACATTATGTCCGATGATAATATCAGGATTGAAAAGTTCTTTCATGTTTTTTACCGGAAAGTTATTTACAATGCCACCATCGAATACAAGTGCGCCGTCGATTTCGATGGGTTTGAAATACAGCGGAAAAGTCATTGATGCGCGAATGGCCTCGCCCATATCTCCCTGTCTTAGAACTACTTCACGGTTATTGTGTACATCGGTGGCAATGCAGAAAAACGGAACAAGCAACTGGTTGAAATCGCTTTTGCAAACAGCTGTTACCGCCGAGAACATTTCCATGAAGGCAAAATCCATCTGTTCTTCAGGAATAATATTGGTGGGGGGCATAATCTTTAATTTATCTTCCTTTTTCAATAAATTAAGTTCAAGCCACGAAGGGTCTTCCTCCAACCTTCGGAAATAGTAACGATATTCTTCCTGAATTTTTCCGGTTGACCAGAATTTGAACTGCTCCGACTTAAAAAGAGTTTCCATTTCTTCAGCCGAAAAACCGGCAGCATAAAGCCCGGCTACAATTGCTCCCATTGATGTTCCGGCAATGTAGTCGATTGGAATTCCATTCTCTTCGAGGGCTTTTATTACGGCGATGTGTGCAAGTCCTTTTGCGCCACCTCCACTCAAAACCAGGCCAACTTTTTGTGCGGTCGAGCTGAACGAGGTGATATAAACCATTAAAAGCAACATGAAGAATCGTTTCATAACCGGATAAATTTGAAGGACAGGCACGAACCCAAATTTACGAAATACTAAACTATAAAAATGAATGAACATGTTGAATTCAATGGAGATTTTGAAATTTGTTAATGCTCAATCGGCCACCTTGTGCTTGAGCGATTGAAATCCTTCTCCCAGAATTTCGTGGGTATCCATCACAGTGATAAATGCATCGGGGTCGATGGTGCTGATGTATTCTTCAAGTATAGCAACTTCGCGACGACTAACAACTGTATAGATAATTTGTTTTTCCTGGCCGGTGTACATGCCTGTTCCTTTCAGGTAGGTGCCTCCACGTTCCAGATCGACCAGTAATTTATGCTTAATCTCTTCGTGTTTTTCTGAAATAATCATCAAAGCCTTGTTGTAGTCACTTCCTTCGAGCACAAGGTCGATGGCGCGGCCTGTAATATAAATCACCACCCACGAATAAAGCGGAATTTGCCAGTCTTTGAAAGCCACTAAACTGAGCAATACAATGGTCGAATCAACATAAATCATCAGTTGTCCGAGTTGCATCCGGGTATATTTGGCAATAATCATGGCAATAATGTCCGATCCGCCTGAAGTTGCCCGTGCCTTAAAAATAAGTCCAAGTCCGAAACCGACCAGCACTCCGCCAAATACGCACGAAAGCAAAATGTCGGGAACCAGGGCGGCATCGCCGTCAACACGCAAATAAGTGATTGTGTCCATAAAAACAGATGAAAGCACAAACCCAACCACTGTTTTTACGCCAAAACGGGGGCCAAGAATCTTTATCCCGGCGATTGTCAGCGGAATATTCAGTATTAAACCGAATAAACCAATCGGAATTCCTTCGGGCCAGAACGAGAACATACCAACCGTCATGTAATGCACCACGATTGCAATACCGTAAACCCCGCCGGGCACGATACGGTGAGGCGAAATAAAGTAAACGAACCCAACCGCAAGGATAAACGCTCCAATTGTAATTAGGCTATAATCTTTAAACCACTTAAGACTGAAAATTTTGTCGTTCGGGATGAAGGTCATAATAGAAGGAATTTAATTGAAGGCACAAAGAAACACAGGAAATTCGGTTTATCCCGTGATTTTTGTCAATCCTTTCGTAAGATTGTTTTGTTGTTATATTCCTGATTATCAGTTATAATCTTCAGTAGGTAAATCCCATTCAGTTGATTCGAAATGTCAATTTGGTATTTGTTTTCATCAGTTATTTCTTTTCTGAATACTTTAACGCCGAGCAGATTGGTCACTAAAATTTCTGCATCATTGCCAATTTCACCAGAAAACTCAAGATTGATGATGCCCGTTGTTGGGTTGGGATAAACTTTGAACACGGCTGATTCGTGTTCTGGAATTCCAACCTTGATAACATTTAGAACTGTTATTTTAACTGTTGAAGGCATCGAATTTACAAGCCCATCATTCACCACCAACGAAAAATTCAAGGTTGAATCCTTTTTTACTTCGGGTGCGGTAAAGGTTGGTGTAAAAATAGTTGTAGAACTTAGTGTTATTCCGATTGGCGCAGTCCATTTGATTGTCATATACTCACCATCTACTTCATAGGATGATGTTCCGTCTAAAGAGACAGTTTCTCCTTCGTTTATAATTTGATCAGTACCGGCATTGGCAACTGGTGGATTATTTAGCGGCATCTGAATTTCTTTAAAAGTCGTACAATTTTTATCATCCGACACTGTTACAGTATAATTTCCGAAGGGGATTTCGGTCAGGTCTTCGGTGGTTGCTCCATTGCTCCAGGTGTATTTGTAGCTACCAGTTCCACCGCTTGCAACAATGTCAATCGCGCCTTTCAATGATTGCTTCAATATTTTAACAATCCTGATTTCCAGCTCAGCCGGACTTTCGATCCTTATATTTACGTTCCCAGTTGATGTACAGCCGTTGGCGATAAACCGAAGGTTATTGAAATCCTTCGAACTTTCGGTAATCACCCCGGTAATGGTTGCTTTGTTATTGACAACTGGTATATTGTCGAATGTTCCTCCGTCGTAGAAGAATGTGTAATTTCCTGAAGAAATGGTGGTGGTCATCGAAAGATTAATGGTGAACACATCACCAAAACATTTCGGGTTTTCAACTGAAACCACACTTAAAGCCTGTGCAGGAGGAACTGCCGGAGTTGGGTTTACCGTGGCATTTATTCCGTTGGCAGTGCTGCAGCCGTTGATGACCAGTTTCAGGTTGTTGTAGGTTCCCGGCATTGCCTGTACCGAAGTTGTATTGCTGGTAACCTGAACGTTGCTGAACTGATTGCCGTCGTACAAAATATTGTAAGTTCCATCAGGAACATTGGTGAAGGTGAAAAGAATGGTTCCCGCTTCGCCATGACATTTTGGATCAGTAGCACTGGCTTGTAATGTTTTAACGGATGGGTCGGAAACAACCACATCAATCGTAACCCGGTAGCAATCCAGTTGATCCCAAACTGTAACCCAATGCGTTCCGGCAGAAAGTCCGGTAGCAGTTGCGGTGGTTTGCTCATTGTCCCATTTGTAAAAGTAAGGCGCTTGTCCAAACTTAGGTTCAACGGTGGCAGTTCCGTCGGCCATTCCCGCGCACGAGGTTTCGGTGCCCGAAGCGGTGAGTTCAATTTTTGGCGGCTGGGTTACTTCCAGGATATTCGATTGGGCGAATTTACCTTCAGCATCAATTACCTCGAACTGGTAAGGAATGTCGGAGGCAGAAATATAAAAGGTACTATCGTTCATATAGCTATAGGGCGTTTTTCCTCCAGTCAATGTGTATTTGTATTTTGGTTTTCCTCCTGAAGATTTTGCCTGAATCAATGCATTCCCTCCAAAACACGGAGCTGCGGCCAGAATTTTAGCTTCCACATCGAATTGTTGCGGTTCGCTGATGTAGATTGTTTTTGGGGAGCTTTCGCAGCCAGCATTGTCTGTTACGGTAAAAATATATGTGCCCGAACTGTAATCAAAAACGCCAGTTCCGCTGCTATAAAAACCTGTGCCTCCGGTTGCGGTAACAGTTACCTGTGTTTTTCCGCCCAAAATACTCAACGGAGCAAATTTTACATCGACGGTAATTGGTTCGTAGATTTCGATGGGGATGGTGACGGGCACTGCGCAATCATCATCAGGAGTATAAGTGTAGATTGATATGCCCGATTTATTGGTTGCTATTGCTGAAGGCGACCAAGTTCCGGCAATTCCATTGGCAGAAGTCGTTGGCAATGCTTGTGGTGAACTGCCAAAGCAGAATGGCCCTATTACATTGAATGTGGGTGTGATTTTCTCTATAATCCTGATTGATTCGACCTTGTATTGAACGCATTGCCCTGCAGAAGGGGTGAATATGTAACTTTTCGAGCCCAATTGGTTGGTTTCAATTACAGCAGGTAGCCAAGTCCCGGAAATCCCTTCAATAGATGTTGTTGGTAAAACGAATGGAACACTTCCTTGGCAAAGCTCATTTGATAAGCTGAAATTAGGAGTAACAGGTTTAGCCACTCTGATAGCGATTGTGGTATCCTTAGCGCATTGACCAGGATAAACTTTAAAAGTATATGAGAACTCTCCTTCAGTAGTGGTATTTACGATAGCTGAAGGTTCCCAGTGTCCCGAAATTCCGTTAAAGTTGGAGGCAGGCAACTGTTGGATACTATTTAGGCAAACATCGCTGATGGACGCAAAATTGGGTACAATCAATTTATTAAACGTCACATTTACCGGCTGGATTACAGAACAGCCTGCCGCGTTGGTTCCGCGGATGTAATATGTTCCGGCGCGGTCAATGGTTTTGTAATTGAGCAGCGGAATGGTAGCCATCAGGTCGGCAAAATATTCGAAGTTGTCCACATCGGGGTCGCTGCCGAGTGTTACCGAAGCCAGCGATAAGTCGATGGCGGCGGGCGCACAAACCGGAGCCGGTTCATTGATGACGAGATTTGGTATGACCCTGAAGGTAGCTACCAATGTTGATGTGGCGGGAGCACAGGTATTCGGGTTACCTTTTCCGAAGGCAGTGAGCGTTAGTTTTACACTGCCGGTAATGAGGTCGTTCGGGCCGCTGTTGTATGCGGTGTGCAAAGCTGTTGGCTCGTCGAAATAGCCGTCGCCCGAGGTAGTCCAGAGTAAACTACTGTAATGATTGGCATCCGAGCTGGTAAGGTAAATCTTTTCGGCGGCGCAAATGCTTAACGGATTGCCTGCCCATACGGTGGGCTGCTCAAATACTTCAATAAAACCCTGGTTGGTGGTTTCGCAGTTATTTAGCGATTGCTGGATGACCTTAAGCTTTAAAACGCCGGCATTGTTCCATTGAATAGTTACTTCGTTCATGTAATGAGTATCTCCGTCGGGATCGGTTGCAGAAAAGCTTCGGCCTGCCTGATTGGGTATATTGATTTTTATATCTGATGTGTTGTATAGTTCCCAGGTATAAACCGAACCTTGTTCGCCCTCAACGCGGTAGTTCCTGGTGGCTCCCACGCATACCTGTTCTATGATAATATCCTGCCCGGCTGATTTTAATTCGGAAGCATGAATGGTTCTTATAAATACCGGCCTTGGGCTAACAAATACCCAAATAGGTGACGAATCTTCCCCATTCACCGCGTTCTGGTCTTTCACTTCAGTAATAAAAAATAGGGTCGAAAATGCAGGGCTAACTCTTAATGTGTAAATGCTGTCGGTGATACCGGTAATGGTTTTTACATTGCCTAAATCATCCGAATAAGTCAAATCCCAGGGACCACGGCCTGTGAGCGCAATTTCGATGGTGGCTGTTTCTCCATCACAAATTAATTGGTGGATGGAGGTTATTGTAGCAGTTGGCAAAGGTTCTTCCAATTCTGAAAGAAAATACTTTGTATCGTTTGAATAGCACTTAAGAGATAAAAATAAGCTGATAATAAATATGATAGGATTTTTCATTGCATACATGTTGACATTTTTCAATAGAAAGCACTTTAAAGTTTGTTCTAAATAGATTTTAAATTTAATAATAATCTTTATTTTTTTGATAAATTACAGTGAGATTATTTTGAAACAAAAAAATGAGGGAGCTTTTTGTAGGAAATAGCTTCAATCTATGGGTATTATCCTAATAACATCTTTAATATGACCTTATTTTTAGGTTACAACCCAAAAACTACCTCCATATTTCCGACTTTTATTGATGGAAAGCTTTTAATTATCGTTAATTCCTAATCCGCCACCACTTCTTCTCTCACCACATTTCGTTTGAAATCTTCGTTCAGGTTGAGGGCGATTGAAATCCAGGGTTCAGGCAAATGCATAAGTTTTTTGAATATATTTGTTTTGTGGAACGATCTGAATTATTTAGTAGAATTGTTTCGAAAGAAGATGAAGCAATTAAAAGGAAAATCTTGATTATTCATATTTGATAAAACTTTTGGTTTATGAGCACAACTGATATCTTAAGAAATAATATCATCGACAAATTGTTGACAATCAATAATAAAGATTATCTATCAGCGCTTTTTCAGTTGGTTAATTCTAGCTCTGTGAGTCAGGATACAGTAAATTTAACTGAAGAACAGATTTTAATGCTTAGCCTAAGCGATCAGGATATCAAAAGCGAAAAGTTAATTGCACAATACCAACTTGATAATGACGACCTACAATGGCTCACCGAACAGTAGTTTGGACCGAAACAGCAGCCAGGCAAAGACGGGTGGTTTTGAAATATCGGATAGGTTAATTATTACTGCCTTTTGGGACAACCGGCAAGACCCTAAAGAGTTATTGAAAATTATAATGAAGGGCACGACTCCATGAAATCTATGGTTTAGGAATTTAATTATTCCACCACCTCTTCTTCTCTCACCACATTCCGTTTGAAATCTTCGTTCAGGTTGAGGGCGATTGAAATCAGGCTGCTCGATCCGGCCAAATGATAGCGTGCCGATCCGTAATTGATGTGGAATCGCGAGATGCGGAATCCGAATCCCCAGGAGAAGCCAACTGTTGACATTTTTTCTTCGAGTCGCAATTCTTGTCTGATCTGATGATTATAACCCGCCCGAATGGTGAAGTTGGGCGATGGCAGCAACTCAACTCCAAGTGCCAGATGGCGCATCAATTTATTGCCAAAACTGTCTTCAGTAATTACAACCGATGTTCCGGTTTTAACTTCTTTGGGTTGAGACAAATCCCATTTCTGAAGGTGTTGCATGGTGGCTGCAAGCCTTATTGGCGCATGTTGCAGTTTTTGCGAAATCCCTAATTGCAGATCAAATGGGATGGATTCTCTTTCGGCGCCGTCGTAGTAAGTGGTAATTTGTGTCCCGATGTTTCGGGCAACCAGCGAAGTAACGGTGTGTTTATTTTTACTGAAAAGGCTTACGCCCAAATCGGCTGCAATGCCAACAGATTGGTATGTTTCATAAGAACTGAGTATCGGTTTCAGGTTAATACCATACATGAGCCGTTTATATTGGTGCGACCAGATGAGGTTCAAAGCATATTCGGCAGCGGTAAAATTTGCACCGGTTTTTTCACCGTTTTCAAGTGCTTCGATAAATTTTCCGTAGTTGATATAATGCATTCCAATCGCAAAATTGCCGGGTAGGGGAGTGCTGAATGAATAAGCCGCGTAACCGTAATTGACTCCTGCAAAATAATCGACATAATTAACAATCAGCATATTTTTCATGTCGGGTCGGAGCAGCGATGGATTGTTGTACGAAACATTCAAATCGGTCGAGTCGTTAATTGCGATTTGGTTTCCGCCCAAAGCGGCCATTCGTGCCGAGTTGGTGAGATTAAGGAATTCGTAGGTGTTTTCTCCTCCAATCTGGCCAAAAGCCTTTGGGAAAACAAATGCAAGAACGGCAATCAGGATAATTAGTTTACGCATATTTCTTTTGGATTCGGCTTTGTAACCGAACGGTAAAATCATGTTTTTAGTATTTCTATTCCTGAATTTGATTTTCCAGTTCTTCCGGTTTTGGAATATCGTTGAAATGATACTTCCCGGTGATGGTTCCATTTTTCAGGAGAAGCAATCCCGGATTCGACCGAACCATTGTTTTCAGGGTAATTTCGTCGGTATTAAAAAAATCGAATTGTATGCCGGTTTCGCTTTTAAACACTTCAAAACTGTCGGGCGATGTGGCTGTTAATCCAATAAAACTGTATCCCTTTTTCGTCGCTTCAGTTGCAAATGTTGCAATGTTTTTCATTGCTTCCTTGTTGGTTTTCTGAAGATTATAGGCCACAACAATGAAGACGCCTTTCGTATCGTAAAGGAAAAAGTCTTTGATGTCATCGCCTTCCGGAGATTCAATCCTGAAATCGTGAATTGGCGGCGTGTAGCCTTTCTCAACAAGAACCGATTCCATTTTTACAAATTTCCAGTTGAGCGTATCCTGCCACGGATAATTGGCTTCGGTGAATTTCTTTTCCTCGCCTGTTTTAATGTTTTTGTAAACAAGGTCGTTTTCATACACATCGCTGGCTGCACCTTCGGGCATTTTCATGGCTTCAGGAATGTTGACCCCTACTTTGTACGGGCTGAAATCAATGATGGGAAGATGTTTGTATGAATAATCGACCAGGTAAAAATAGAAAACCA
Organism: Prolixibacteraceae bacterium; assembly: GCA_003537645.1. Classification (GTDB taxonomy): domain Bacteria; phylum Bacteroidota; class Bacteroidia; order Bacteroidales; family Prolixibacteraceae; genus Aquipluma. The sequence continues at coordinate 92,882 of DPRM01000135.1, read as the reverse complement.
TCGTCATAGCGGTGAACGCGATTGAGAGTATCGGTCCGTTTTTGCTTTTGAAATTTTTACGCTGAATAAAAATATAAATGGCCAGTGACAGCAAGACGATGTTTTTATAGAAAGTTTGCCAGTTGGTAATAACCAGTGCGTCGCCAAAACAACCGCAGTCGGAAACCGGATTGGTGAGGGCAATTACAAGTGTAAGGCCGGTGAAAAACACCATAAATGCCAGCATCAACCAGCTTGTTTGCCTGATAAAGAAATTGAAAATAAATGCAATACCAAGAAAAAATTCGGCAGCAGCAAGCAAAACACCCAGCGCAAACGCCAGGTCGGTAAGCCAGGGCATTTGAAAAGCGGTAAAATAATCAGTGAATTTATAGGCCGAACCCCACGGATCGATCCCTTTTACAAATCCGGAAAAAATAAAAGTTAACCCGAGCAGGATGCGTGCAATGTGCTTAAACATGATAGTAGTTTTAAAATTCTATCTTAATTAACGCAAAAACGGCGTAATTGATCATGTCGAGATAATTCGCTTCTATTCCTTCTGAAATGATTGTCATGCCAAGATTGTCTTCAATTTGTTTGGTGCGCTTCAATTTCATCAGAATCAGATCGGTGTAGGAACTCATCCGCATATTGCGCCAGGCTTCGTCGTAATCGTGATTTTTGTCCATCATCAGTTCTTTGGCCTGATTGAAATACCGGTTGTAAAGTTCCAGTGTCTCCTCCGGAGTCAGATCGTCGTTTTCCGAAGTTCCTTTTTCAAGCTGAATCAAAGCCATGATGCAATAATTGACAATGCCGATGTACTCTGAACGTACGCCTTCGTCAATTTTGCTGATTCCTTTTTGCTCGATACTCCTGATTCGCTGTGCTTTGATGTAAATCTGGTCGGTCATCGAACTTGGTCGCAAAATGCGCCACGCGATACCGTAATCTTTCATCTTTTTTGTGAAAATATCGAGACAAACACTTATTGCATGATCGTATTGCCGGGCAGTTTTATCCATAATTATCTTAATTTTTCGAGGCATAAAAGTATTAAATTAAAGTGTATTTTGATCTCTTTTTATTTTACTTTTGTCTATCAAATTTGTTTTGAGTCCAAAAATTATTGCTATGTTAATCACATCAACTTCAGCTAAATTTCTGAAACGCAAGAGTTCTATTAACCTAAACGGACGTTTAATTGATTTTTCGAAACCGGTTGTAATGGGTATCCTGAATGTAACTCCCGATTCGTTTTTTGATGGGGGAAAGTACAAAACTGAGAAGAAAGTCGTTAAGCGGGCGGAAGAAATTTTAGAACAGGGTGGAACGATCATCGACATTGGAGCGGTTTCAACACAGCCCGGTTCTGATGGTGTTTCGACCAAAGATGAGATTGATCGGATTATACCGGCGGTAAAGGCTGTACGGAAAGCTTTTCCCGAAGCAGTTATTTCTATTGATACGTATCGCTCGTGGGTGGCAATGAAAGTGATTGAAGATTGCGGTCCCTGCATTGTGAACGATGTGTCGGGTGGTAATTTCGATGTTCACATGTTCGAGACCATTGGCAAATTGGGTGTGCCTTATGTTTTGATGCACATGCAGGGAACTCCGATTAAAATGCAGGATAATCCGGAGTACGAAGATATTATCAGGGATATTTCAATGTTTTTTACCGACAGGGTTAAAAAACTCAACAAAGCTGGTGTAAAAGATGTGATTATCGATCCTGGTTTCGGTTTCGGTAAAACGCTGGAGCACAATTATGAGCTATTAAACAGACTCGATTCGTTCAAAGTGTTTCAATTGCCCGTAATGGTTGGTGTTTCGCGTAAATCAATGATTCATAAATTACTCGGGCAAAAACCTGAAGATGCACTTAACGGAACTTCTGTTGTAAATACACTTGCATTAATGGGTGGCGCCGATTTATTGCGGGTTCACGATGTCCGCGAGGCTGTAGAGGCTGTTCGTATCATGGAAATGGTTCGGTCAACATCGGTGTAGCGATTTTTTTCTCATAACAATTCAAAAAAAGCATTGGTCAGCAAATAAGACTTTTATTCTGAATATGACATTATTTATTACGATACGTGTTTTGGATGTTGTTGACATTCTGTTGGTTGCTGTTCTTTTGTACCAAATGTACAGGATTATTAAGGGAACGGTGGCTTTCAGTATTTTCATCGGCTTATTTTTGGTTTATGTATGTTGGTTGTTGGTAAAAGCCATGAACATGGAATTGCTGGGTACACTAATGGGCCAGTTTATTGGTGTCGGAGTTTTGGCTTTAATTGTGGTTTTTCAGCAGGAAATAAGGCGATTCTTACTTTTGATTGGTACCAACTATCAGCTTAGCCGAAGTTTCGGGCTCGAAAAAATCTTCAATATTGAGAAACCCAAATTAGCAACCGATCAGCAGATCAAGGAAATAATCAGAGCTTGCGACGATATGGCCCGTTCAAAAATTGGGGCATTGATTGTTGTTGCTCATAAAAACGAACTGAAAGATATTCTCCGGTCGGGCGAAAAAATTAATTCACGCATTTCGGCTGCTTTGCTTGAAACTATTTTCTTTAAAAATACGCCTTTGCACGATGGGGCTGTGGTAATTGTAGGTAACAGAATTGCTGCTGCCCGCTGCATTCTCCCAATAACCGAAAGCACCGAACTCGATCCAAATCTGGGACTGCGACACCGAGCCGCACTGGGCGTTTCCGAAGTTACCGATGCGCTGGCTATTGTGGTTTCCGAAGAAAAAGGAACCATATCGCTTGCAATAAATGGTGAATTGCTGCATAAGATTTCGCTGGTACAACTCGCCACTTTACTTGAACGGGTGATGGCTGTGGAAGCTTAGTAATAAACCACTTTGTGAACAGTTTTCGCCGTGTTACATTTCGTATTTACGAGGTAAATTCCGGGGTGAATATTTAAGCTGCCAAGATTGATAACACTATTCCCGACTATTCCCGATTGAAAAACAAGCGAGCCCGATAACGAATAAATTTCAACCCTGACACTGGAATTAGCATTGTCAGGCTTCACGAATAACAACCCTTTGGTTGGGTTTGGATAGACACTTACTGCATCGCTCGTCGCCATCAAATCATTAGCTGAATCAACAATCCCGGGGTCGTCGGCAAACGGAGTTCCGTCGAATACCGAAGAAATCGTCCAGTATGCCGGATCTGCCGGATTACCATCCGGATTCCGGATTAGTGTAGAAAGTGAAAAACCATCTCCATCTGCTGCTGCCGGCCACGGATTCGCATCTGAATAGATAAAGTCGATAACCGGGCTTCCGGCTGCTGTTGAAACTGTGACCTGTTCGCCCGAATTGGCAAAATTTTTGGCAAAGTTGCCGGTGGGTACCATAAAGTGTCGTTCGTAAAACCATTTAGGTTTTGAAGCAATCACGTAGAACTGTTTTGGCGCCAGAACATCTGTTTCCTTAAATTCATATTCAATTCCTGAAGTAAATTTAAGCCCTGAAAGCTTGATTGCTTTGTCACCAGTATTTTTCAGTTCGATAAATTCAAACGACTGGCCCGAAATAATTTCTGTACCAACCAGCGAATCGGTTGGGTGATAGTGTAATTCAGTAACTTTTAGATTCGAGTAATCTTCGTCAAGTTCAGTAAATTTTACTGAAGCCAGAGCACTCCAGCGCTCACCGTTTTTGATTCTCGCCTTCAGGATTACAGTACCCTTCAGCCCGATTGTCCCGCCAATTGCGATTTCTTTGGCAGTGCTGTTTACCTGGTCTCCAACCAGACGCGGATCAGTTCCGTCGGTTGTGTAATATATTTGTCCGGTAGCGTTGGTAACAGCTATCTCGTAATTGCCCGAAACCGGATAAATATCGCGATCGAGTTTTACATTGTTTTTCGAAAATACCGGCGGATTAAAAGTCATAATTAAACCGGCCGATTTCATTTGTTCAAGCACAATATTGGTGCGATAAGGAAAAAATCGGTTGTAAATATCATTGATTTCCGCATCCCAGTTTTCGTAAGTGTAGGGTGTCGATGCAAAAGTATCTCCCCACCTGGCCGATTCGGCAACAATTGCTTTTGTTATAACTGCTGCCCTTTTCTGAAACCTTTCACGCAAAGCATCATGAGTAAAAACCCCACGGTTAAAGAAATTCTTATATGCTCTGTCAGCAAAGCGCTGCCTGTATTCTTTGTTGGATGTTAGTTTGAAATGCAGCCACTGCGGATGAAACTTGCTAAAGTTGCCCACCCACATGTTGGGTATTGTTACGCGGTTTTCCTGAATACCAATTCCAGGGCCTTCCGGTCCTATCATCATGCTGTGTTCTGCATCGTGGGCAAAAAATATGAATCCGCTCGATTTGTCGTCGCGCCTGTCGATGGTATAAAAGTTATTTGGACCTGCATTTTGCATGAAAGCTGAAACCGGTGAATCAAAATTGCCGGTATAGAAGATTATCTGCATGTAATCTATCAGGTTGTCGATGTCAACCATTATTTCACCGCCTTTTTTCGGATTTCCATACTGGTCTTTTCCTTCAAGGGTGAAGTAATCAGCATTGCTGGCAAATCCTTTGTTGCACATGTTATAGATTTTTAGCCACGAATCCATGTTTCCGTCGGTTGCCTCAATACCACCAATTTCGGTACTAACTTTAACTACATCATAATCTTCTTTACTGCCTCCCAAATAGTCGGCGGCATACCTGGCTTCAGAGCGTTCCTGTGTTTGGTACAATCCCCAGTACATTCCGTTCAGGTATAAATGATAATAACGGCTGCGGGTGTAAGGCTGCCCCATGTCGCGCTGCGTATCGCGCGAGAAAACTTCGCGAACTCCGGTATTCCGGTTTTTGTTATCGCCCGGATGTGCCCACGAATAGTTTTGTTCGCAGCGCAAATCAATTTTATCGAATTCACTTACTCCTTCCTTCTCGAACAACGGGAAGTTAAGTTTTGGCGCACCATATTCATTCCTGAAAAACAGACGAAATGCGTGTTTCGGAAATTGGCTGTTCCTGCTGTAACCACCTCTGATCCGAAGTCCAGCATTGATGTTGAAACCTACAGTGCCAGAGGGATTAATTAATTCGACAGAGCAAAACCTTTCCCAGCTATCTCCGTGTGACTTGGCATTGACATAAATTCCGGTTCCGGCGTCAAACAAATCTTTCATTTCGGTTACTACTGAAATCGTAGGAATATCAGTCAGAGAGCCTTTCATTAAACCACTGTATTTTGAACTTTCGGTAATATCAGGATCCATTTCCAGATCAATCGCCTGATTTTTAATAGGGCCGGTTGGCCAGCTGGCTCCGGGGTGACGCTGGTTAATTACATGATCAAGAAAAATATAGGTTTGAGTAAGCGGGAATGAGGTGGCCAATCCATCTTTTTTCAGCGAAGCCCGGACGATAAAACAGGGGGTTTTTGCTCTACCTACAGTAATCGCCGGATCAACAGTGATTGTTTTTGATTTTCCACCATTCATCACCGTTGCCGAAGTCTGCGGATTGCTGCCGTCGATGGTGTAAAATATTGTGTAAGTCTGATCGGGTACATCAAGTCGTAAATTGAAGGCATTGGTGTAAAATCCATTTGGATGGCTGAAAGCAACTTTCAGCGAATCGGATGTCTGCGGAAGGGAAACTTCGGCATTGATCCGGAAATCGAGATAAAAATCAGAGCTTTCGTTGTTAACGTTAAAAGCCTGAATGGCAATGGTATTTTCTCCTTCACGCAGTTCAATGTCGTGCGCCGGAAGTGAGTAACTTTCGAATGTTCCCGATTCGTGCTGGTCGCTTGCAAAACTGTTGTAAGTTCTGTCTTCGGGGTCATTCATGCTGAAAACTTCTTCTCCGTTAATCCAAACCACGAATCCATCATCAAAATTGACAGAAAAAAACACATCCTTCAAAAGCGAAATGTTTTGAGCGTTGAAGGTCGATTTCAGGAAAACCGTTGAATAGTTATTTTGCATGTCGCCAAGCAAAGTTCCGCCACTGCCATCGCCGTACCTCACGGGTAAATTGCCTGTTAGCCATCCGGTTGTGGCGTAATCTGTTGACATCCAGTTTGCAGGCAGGTTTGACGCATCTTTGCCTTTCATATATTTGAACGAAGAACCCGGGCCAAAATTAATTTGGGCAATTGCACCGGAACCTGCAAAAAATACTAATACAACAATAAATAAAAGTTTGCGAATCATCAGCTTGGGTTTCGTTTAGTTTTAATTTTGACAAAATACATAAATAACTCATTCAATCAAATTGTAATACTTACAGTATTTGCAGGTTTTCAAATTTAGCATTACCGCCTTTAGTTATTTTCTTTCTTCTACCTTTGCAGCGAATTTCAGAATTTACATTTGACATGGAAAACCGGATTTGTAATCTCTTCGGAATAAAATATCCTATCATTTCGGGCGGAATGGTTTGGTGCAGCGGCTGGCGGCTGGCCTCGGCGGTGAGTAATAATGGCGGTTTGGGTCTTATTGGTGCTGGCTCCATGCACCCGGAAACTCTTCGCGAGCACATTCAGAAAACCAAACTGGCTACAAACAAACCCTTTGGTGTAAATATTCCGCTGTTTTATCCTGAACTGGAAACCATTCTGAATATCATTGCTGAAGAAAAGGTGCCGATCGTTTTTACTTCCGCCGGAAGTCCAAAGAAATTTACCGGATGGCTGAAAGAGCGTGGGATTATTGTTGCCCATGTAATTGCCAGTTCGGCTTTTGCGTTGAAATGCGAAGAGGCGGGAGTGGATGCCATTGTGGCCGAAGGTTTTGAAGCCGGAGGACACAACGGACGCGAAGAGACAACCACAATGACTTTGATTCCGGCAGTTCGTAAAGTGAGTTCGCTGCCGCTGATGGCCGCCGGTGGCATTGGCACAGGTGACGCGATACTGGCCGCAATGGCTTTGGGCGCCGATGGTGTTCAGATCGGATCGCGGTTTGCCATTTCCGAAGAATCATCGGCTCATCCCGATTTTAAAAAGCTGGTAACCGGCTTAACCGAAGGCGATACCAAGCTGGCGCTGAAAAAAGTGGTACCGGTCAGGCTGATAAAGAATGAATTCTTTCAGGCCGTGAATAAACTGGAACTGGAAGGCGCTGATGGCTCTGTACTTCGCGAATTGCTGGGAAAAGGACGCGCCAAAAAAGGCATGTTCGAAGGCGATCTGGCAGAAGGCGAACTGGAAATTGGACAGGTTTCGTCGATCATCAACGATGTATTGCCGGTAGAAACCATCATGAAAAACCTCATCGCGGAGTACCGGCAGACAAAAACAAGGCTGAACACAGAACAGTTTGATTTTTAGAATGATTAATTTATTTGTTACTGCAAATCGAAAAGTGGTTTGAAAACCCTGAAAGGGTTAGATCTGACTAACCGTCCCGATAGTAAATCGGGACGGAAGAATGAAAGGCGAACACGCAACCCTGAAAGGGTTGAATATTAATATACTAATGGTTCAACCCTTTCAGGGTCGCAATCTTGATTTCGTTTTTCCACCGGTTTTACCGGTGGTTATTCAAATTTAATCCCTTCGGGATATTTAACCGACTTTTCGGAACAGACTCAAATCTGGAACTTGAAACTTTGAACTTGAAACTTGTTTATGATACATTTTGAACGCACGAAATTAGCAAACGGCCTGACAGTGATTGTCCATCAGGATAAAACTACCCCGATGGTGGCGCTTGACGTTTGCTACAATGTTGGCTCGCGCGACGAGCACCCCGACCGCACCGGTTTTGCCCATCTTTTTGAACATTTGATGTTTGGGGGCTCGAAGCATATTCCGTCGTACGATGAACCTTTGCAAAAGGCTGGCGGCGACAACAACGCGTTCACCTCCAACGACCTAACGAATTATTACCTGACATTACCAAAAAATAATATCGAAACCGGTTTCTGGCTCGAATCCGACCGTATGCTCGAACTGGCTTTTTCGGAGTCGAGTCTTGAAGTTCAGCGCAATGTGGTGATCGAGGAGTTCAAACAGCGCTACCTCAATCAACCTTATGGCGATGTGTGGCCTTTGCTGCGGCAGCTTGCCTACAAAGTTCATCCGTACCAGTGGCCAACCATTGGCCGCGAAATAGGTCATATTGAGCAGGCCACCATGCAACAGGTGAAGGATTTTTTCTTTGCGCATTATGCGCCCGACAATGCGGTGCTGGTGGTTACCGGCGATGTGCAAACCGATCAGATACTGAAGCTGGCCGAGCGTTGGTTTGGCCCTGTTCCCAACCGGAACGTAAAACCCCGCAATATTCAGCAGGAGCCGGAGCAAACCGAAATACGGGAACAAACAGTTGTGCGTGATGTGCCAAACGATACCATTTACATGGCCTACCACATGGCCGAAAGACTTGCGCCCGAATATTATGCAACCGACCTGATTTCGGATGTGCTTTCGAACGGAAATTCGTCGCGAATGTACCAGACGCTGGTTCAGAAAGAGAAAATTTTTACAGAGCTTGACGCTTATCTTTCAGGAGATTATGAGCCGGGTTTATTCATTGTTTCAGGAAAACCAAGCAACGGCGTTTCGCTCGAAACTGCCCGCAAGGCGATTGAAGCGGAACTCGACCGGATGAAACAGGAACGGGTTTCGGAATACGAGCTTGAAAAAGTGAAAAACAAGATGGAAGCCAACATCGAATACGGTGAGATGAATTACCTGACCAAAGCGATGAACCTGGCGACCAACGAAATTTTACAGGACGCCGGGCTGATCAATTCGCAGGTTGATTTTTACCGTTCGGTAACAGCAGCGCAGATTCAGGAAGTTTCGCAACAGCTTTTCAGACCCGAAAACTGCTCCGTTTTAAATTACATTGCTAAAAAGTAAAAACATGTTGAATCGCTCTATACAACCCCCGGTTTATCCAATTGAACACATCGACATGGTACAGGCCCAAAAGCGGCTGTTGTCCAATGGTATCCCGGTTTATTTTGTCAATGCCGGCTCGCAGGATGTGGTGAAAATTGATTTTATTTTCGAAGCCGGAACATGGTTTCAGTCGGGTAATCTGGTGGCCAGTTTATGCAATTCGATGCTCGAAGAGGGTAGCCGGAATTTTTCAGCGGCAGATATTGCAGAACGCTTCGATTTTTACGGTGCCTATATTCAGCTGATGGCCGATCAGAATTATGGCTATGTAAATATTGTCAGTCTTGGAAAACATTTGCCTGCAATTCTGGAAGCTACTGAAGACATGCTAAAAAACGCTGTTTTTCCGGAGCACGAACTGGGCGTTTTGATTGACAAAAACAAGCAGAAATGGCTGCTCGAAAACGAAAAGGTACGCACTCTTTGCCAGAAAAAATTCACACAGGTGATGTTTGGCGACGAACATCCTTACTGCATCAACAACAAGCTGGAAGATTTTGAACTGATTGACCGCGATGTGCTGATGCAGTTTTATCATTCATATTATCACTCCGGAAATTGCCGCATTATTGCCGCCGGCAGGATTGACGAATCGGTTCTGAACCAGCTTGAATTACATTTTGGCGGAACCGACTGGCAGCGAAATTTACTGAATGCGCCCCAGTACGATATTTGTTCCGATCCGCAGAAGTTTCACCACGTAGAGAAAGCCAATGGAATGCAATCAGCTGTCAGGGTAGGGAAGATGTGGGTTCCAAAATCGCATCCTGACTATATTCCGTTGTCAATTTTAATTACCATTCTGGGTGGTTATTTTGGGTCGCGGCTCATGGCCAACATCCGCGAAGAAAAGGGATATACTTACGGGATTGGCAGTTTTGTGCTTTCGCTGAAGCATTACAGCTACCTGGTTATTTCTACTGAAGTTGGGAATGAGTATGTTGAACCAACACTGAAGGAAATTGGTATTGAAATGAAGCGACTTCAAACCGAACTTATTTCAGACAACGAACTTGAAACTGTAAAAAGTTATCTGCTGGGTGAATTCCTGCGCGACTTCGACGGCCCGTTTGCCCTTGCCGGAAGTTTCAAAGCCATCAACGATTTCGGTTTGGATTATACGTTTTACGACCGCTATCTCCATTCGCTGCGAAACATTACTTCAGCAGAACTGATACAGCTGGCACAGCAATATTTGAATCCCGATGATTTTTACACGGTGGTGGCCGGAAGCAAAAATTAGTTTGAAGATTGGCTAATTTGAGACAGGAATGGAAAAGTAAAATGTTGAGCCTTTTCCTTTTTCAGAATCCATCCATATTTTTCCGCCAAGCAGTTCAACCGACTTTTTAACAATTGAAAGTCCAATACCTGTACCTTCAAATTTGCGGGTAATTGCATAATCTTCTTGCTCAAAATTGCCAAATATCCTGCTTTTGTATTCTTCAGATATGCCAATGCCAGAATCTTTTACAAAGAAATGAAGTTCGTTTTTGTGTTCTTCACAACCAACGGTTATCGTTCCATGAGAGGTGAATTTCACTGCATTATCAATTAGCTGATAGAATATTTTACTTATAAGTTCCTGGTCTGTAAGTATCCTGTATTTGCTGTTTTCCGGAGTTTCAGGCCAGGAAATAATGATGTTTTTTTGCTGACAGTATTGTCTGAAGTTTTCGCCGATATGATCAATCAGCTCACATAATTCAACCTCTTCTTTTACTATTTTCTGATTACCTGATGTTAGTAATGAAATATCCATGATGTTGGTAACCGTATTTAAGAGGCGGTCGCAACTCTCATTAAGCATTCTGTAATACCCTTCTTTTTCTGTGTCAGAAAAGGCTGGATCGGTTAATATTTGGCCAAAACCTAAAATGCCATTTAATGGAGTTCTTATTTCGTGCGAAATATTGTTCATGAAAGCAGTTTTAAGCCGGCTGCTCGCTTCGGCTTTTTCTTTTGCATTTATTAATTCCTGTTCTGCATTTTTCCACTCTGTAATGTTTTTGTCAACACCCCTGTATCCAATTAGTTTGCCTTCATTATCCAGAATAGGAAGTCCGTTGGTAAGAAGACAGATCATCTTATTATCTTTTCCAATATTCCAGTTTTCGAGGTCTTTGATTGGCTCTTTTTTGGAGATAATTTCAGAAAAAATTGCTTCAACTCTTTTTGCTTCAGCAGGAGGCATAAAGTCGAAAGGAGTTTTTCCGATAACTCCGTCTTGAGGTACATTAAAGAGATCGATATAGCGTTGAGAACTGTATGTATATCTGCCTTTCTCGTCAAGCTCCCAAACCCAATCGGCAGAACTGAAGATGATGTCTCTAAGTCGCTCCTCACTTTTCCTTAATGCAATTTCAGACCGTTTATTATCACTGATATCCCTGGCGACAATCAATATAGAGTTAACCTTCCCATCTTCGTCGAGTTCAGGTACAATTAGTGATGAGAAATACCGGATACCATTCGCTGTCTGAAAATCAAATTCAAAAGTTAGTTGTTCGGCTGTTGCAAATGCATGGTGCATATACTCATTCCATACTACAACTTTTTCTGCAGGCATTCCGAGGTCTTCGTTTGTTTTGCCTATATAATCGCCTGATGGTATTCCCGTTATTTTCTCTATTGCAGGATTAACGTACAGATGTTTCAGGTCTCTGTCAATACGGGAAATAATATCCGGAATATTTTCTGTCAGTGTACGGTAATTTGCTTCTTTTTTTTTCAGTTCTTCTTCTGCAAGCTTTCGGGCTTTTTTTTCTTTTGCTTCCTCCATCGCCCTTTTTATTGCAAACGGAAGTCTTTCCAGCCGGTCTTTTATCACATAATCAACGGCTCCCATTTTGAGCAGTTCAATGGCCATAATTTCACCGATAGAACCTGAAACACAAATAAACGGAACTTCAGGACAATGTAAATTACAGATTTTCAGCGCTTCGAATGCATTAAACTGAGGCAGGTTATAATCTGCCAATATAATATCGAATTTACTATTCCGAATCAACGATGTAAACTCATTTTCTGTCTCTGCCCGCGATATATTCAGATTATATCCGGCTTTGATAAGTTGTTTACTGATTATTTCGAAGTCCGGATCAGAGTCTTCGAGCGACAGAACATTAAATCGTGTATCCATATCATTTACATTACTTTCCAGAATCAATTGTTTGGTATTTCATTAAGAACAGCCCAAAATATTCCAAGGGTTTTTACTGCCTCAAAAAAATCTTTAAAATTGACCGGCTTAACTACATAAGCATTCACGCCAAGATCGTAACACTTCTTTAAATCAGGTTCTTCGCGCGATGAAGTAAGCATGACAACTGGAATCGTTTTTAGTTCATTACTGGTTTTAATTTTCTGAAGAACTTCTATCCCGTCCATACGTGGCATTTTAATATCCATAAGGATTACAGCCGGGTTTTCCTTTTCCCGATTTTTGTATGATCCTTCGTAATGCAGGTATTCAATGGCTTCTACGCCATCATTTAATATGACAACTCTGTTGGCTAAATTGTGTTCTGCCAGAGCTTCCAGCGTTAATTCAATGTCGTTGGGATTATCTTCAATCAGAAGAATTTTCTTTAGTGCTATCATATTTTTATTGTTTAGGTAATGTGAAATAAAAGGTAGCTCCCTCTCCTAATTGCGATTCGGCCCAAGTTCGTCCACCATGTCGGAGAATTATCCGATGAACGTTTGCCAGCCCAATGCCGGTTCCTTCGAATTCTTTTGCAGAATGAAGCCGCTGAAAGACTCCGAATAATTTATGGGCAAAGCGCATGTCGAAACCGGCGCCGTTATCGCGCACAAAAAATGTATATTCTATTTTATCCTCGGCGAATCCGATTTGAATTCGGGCAGGATTTTTTGATTTTGTGAACTTTACCGCATTGCCCAGCAAATTATACCAGACCATACGCAAGAGGGAATGGTCACCTTTGATATTTGGCAACGGAGAAATATTCCACTCAATATTGCGATTCTCGGTATCGTGCACCAGAGAGTTTAATGCTTCCTGAAAAACAGAATCCATATTCATATTCGTCTCCTGCATTTCCTGTCTGCCGGTTCTCGAAAATTGAAGCAAATCGTCAATTAGCACGCCCATTTGCCGCGATGAATTTTTAATAACATCCAGGTAATGTTTCCCTTTCTCGGGCAGCAAGTCGTTGTAGCTTTCGGTCAGTAAGTCAACAAATCCGTTGATGTGGCGGAGAGGGGCGCGCAAATCATGGGAAACAGAGTACGAAAACGCTTCCAGTTCCTTATTGGCTTCCTTAAGTTGAGTTGTCCGTTCTTCAATCCGTTGCTCCAGGGTTTCATTCAATTTCCTGATTTCTTCCTCTGCCTTTTTTCGGTCGGTAATGTCAATAAATGTGATGAGCAAATTGTCTTCAATAATTATTCCCGAAACGATCATTGTTCGTTCGATGGCGTCTTTGCAGGTAATGTTGTATTCTATCGGCTCAATATCGGTATTGGTTTCAATTGCATTCTTCACTGCCGATTCCCAATTTTTGATAACCCACTTCCGGTATGTTTCATCTGGATAAGCCTTTCCCCACCATTCATTAACAGTTGGGACTTCTTCTGAATTGTACCCTAATACTTGCAGAAAACGATCATTTCTAAAGTTTATCCCGCCCAGGCTATTTACATAGGTAACCGGTAACGGAATACTCTCAATAAGTTTTCTGAATTTTTCTTCACTTTCACGAAGCGCTTCTTCAGCCTGCTTGCGTGCGGTAATGTCTTTAGTGGTGCTTAGTACATGCGGCGTTCCTTCAAAATCAATAATAGTGGCCGATACGAGGGTGTCTATTATTGTTCCATTTCTGGGACAAAGCCTTGCTTCAAAATTTTCGACAATTCCTTTTGTTTTTAATGCGTTTACGAATTGTTTTCTGCTATCAGCATTGTTCCACATATTTATTTCCAGAGGAGTTTTTCCCAAAACTTCTTCTTCGGTGTGTCCAAAAATCTGTGTAAAACCACTATTGACCGAAACATACATTCCATCGCTTAGGCGGGTTATGGTAATTGAATCCGGATTGGTAGCAAATGCTTTGCGGAATTTCTCTTCACTTTCCAGTAAAGTTTTTTCAATTTGTTTACGCTTAGTGATGTCTTCAATGGTCCCTTCATAATAAATAATCTGACCGTTGCTGTTGTAAAAGGCTTTTGCATTTTCGTTTATAATGACGGATTTTCCATTTTTTGTTTTCCAAACCGACTCAAGACCAGTCACTCTGCCATTTTTTTCAATGCTTTCACGAAATTTTTTCCGTTGATTATTATCTTCAAATCCTTCACTTTCAAGGTCGCGCTGTATAAGTTCTTCAAAAGAGTTAAATCCCAGTAATTTAGTGAGTGTTGAATTTGCCATTAGGATTTTGCCATCAGGAGTGGTGCGGTAAATACCAATAACAGCACTTTCAAAAATATTGCGATACCTTTCCTCACTAATTCTCAAAGTTTCTTCGGCATTTTTGCGTTCGGTTATGTCGAAATTGATTCCCACCATCCGAACAGGTTCCCCTTTTTCATTTCTGAATACTTCTCCTTTTGCTTTTTCATAATGAATTGTTCCATCGGGCCAAACCACCCTAAAATCGGATTCATATTCCTTTTCTCCACGCAACGCAAGCTGTGTTTCATTTTGGCAAAATTCTCTGTCATCGGGGTGGAGCCCATTAACCCAGGCTTCGAATGCGCCGGTAAATTCTTCCTTTTTTATTCCATACAGCGCATACATCTGATCGTCCCATACCAGTTGATTATTAACAATGTCCCAATCCCAGATGCCAACCTGTGACGCGCGTGTTGCCGTAGAAATCCGTTCGTTCAGGCGTCGTATTTCTTGTTCGGCCTTTTTGCGATGGGTGATATCTTCGACAATGGCCAGATTATAAAGAAAACTTCCGTCGTCGTTAAAGTTGGCGGTAACGGTCAGTGATCCCCATATTTCCTGGCCATCTTTTCTGATATATCGTTTTTCAGTTTTTAAAACGGAGATTTGGTTGCTGATCAGCTTTAAAATATTGGGAAGATCTTTTGACACATCATCAGTATGTGTAATGTCTTTAAAGGTCATTTTGTGAAGTTCCTCTTCTGTATATCCCATCATTGCCGAAAAGGCAGGGTTCACTTTCTTAAATCTTAACTCTGAATCAACCAGAGCCATACCAAATGGCCCATTTTCATACAGCTTACTAAACCTGAATTCGCTTTCGCGCAGTTGTTCTTCGGCAAGTTTTCGTTCTGTGATATTCCGGTTGGTTCCTCTTCGGCCCAGGTATTCGCCATCGTCGCTAAATATAGGACTACAACTGTGATTTATCCAACGTATTTGGCCGTTTTTTGTGAGGATGCGAAAGTCCAGGTTATGGGGTTTAGCATTATGTTTGGCCGTTTGGGTATGTTGTCGGACTTTCTTTTGGTCTGCCTTAAAAACGATCTTATGATTTAATTCGGGATGATTGACAAACTCTTCAGGAGAATATCCGGTTATTTGCTCGCATGCTGGAGAAATATATTTAAAATTCCCATTCGGTGCTACCCAATAGATCCAGTCGGCTGCATTATCCGCAATCATCCGATATTTTTCTTCACTTTCGCGCAGGGCGATTTCAATTTTTTTCCTTTCGGTGATATCGATAGATAAAATAAATACTCCCTCCGGAACCGGTTGAATGCTCAGATCGAACCAGCCATGGCTTCCATCCGGAAATACAAATTCGTTCTCGAAATGAGAAGAAACCCGCTCTTCATGGGTTTGTTTGATAAGCCTGAACACTTCAGTTTGCTCAATTCCGGGCCACATGTCCATGTACTGTTGACCAAGCAATTCTTCTTTCGGTCGCTTATTGTGAATTTCGGCTGTGTGGTTCATGTAAATATACCTCCAGTCGAAACCTATGATCTGGCAGCCTTCGAGTAAGTAATCCAGAGTTAAGCGGAAACGTTCTTCGCTTTTTTTTATCGCATCTTCCTGGTACCTTGAATCAGGTTGGTTCTTCTTTTCCATAAAGAAATTATTTCCATTGGATCGTGCCAATAATTATGTCTGTAATGTATGATATTTTTTTCACTATTTTTCACTAAATCTGGTATGAAAAAATACGAACGCTTATTTTACGGTTCTTTGTGAGTTTACAATCAGGAAAAATAACTTGCCACAAAATGATTGGCGAACTCTGCCTGATTCATTATTCTATCTCACCACAGAGCAATGCAAAATTCTCACCTTTAAATTTGTGGGTGATTAAGTGGTTGTTGTTTAGTGTTTTGTGTATTTTTGTTCGGGGAGTTGTTTTATCAATTTGACAAGTTTTGATTTTAAATGAGAAGTTGGGAATACGCAATAAAAAATACGATGAAAAATGATCATCTGTTTTTTCTGCTTCCCAGGCTCGGTGAGAATGAAATTTGTATTTTGACTCGTGCAGGGGGCTGTACCATTAACAATTAATCGCCAAACCGGTAACCGATTCCTGATTCGGTAATCAGCAGCGTGGGTTTCGAAGGATTGTCTTCGATCTTTTTTCGGAGCTGGGCCACAAAAACGCGCAGGTACTGTGTTTGTTCGAGGTAGCCATAGCCCCACACTTCTTTCAGGATATACTGATGGGTGAGTACCCGTCCCTGATTTTTGGCCAACAGACACAGCAGCGAAAATTCGGTAGTGGTAAGTTTCAGTATTTCGTTGTTTTTTCGGGCAATATGATTAATATGGTCGATCGATAGCGAGCCAAATTCCATGACCGGCGCATCGTTCTTTTTCTCAACTGCCCGTATTGCCGCGCGTATCCGGGCGAGCAATTCGCCACTGCGGAAAGGCTTCGTGAGGTAATCGTTGGCGCCATTGTCCAAGGCTCTGATGATATCTTCTTCAGAACTTCGGACCGAAAGCACGATGATGGGTTTGAAAAACCATTCGCGCAGTTTTTTCAGGATTTCCTGCCCGTCGATGTCGGGTAAACCCAAATCGAGAATGATCAGCGAAGGATGATAGGTAGCCGCGTCAATCAGCCCGTCTTTGCCGTTTGCAGCCTGAAGGATTTTATATCCGTTGGCAGAAAGTGTTATTTCAAGCAAGCGGCGGATTTGCAGCTCATCGTCAATAATCAGTATGGTTTCGGTCTCGTTCATTCGTTTTCGAGTTGCAAATTATTAATATCCGGATTTTCGGTAGGTATCCTGATGGAGAATTCGGAACCGCCACCTTCACGGTTTTCGACAGCAACAGTGCCTTTGTGTGCTTCCACAAAGCCTTTTACAATCGACAAACCAAGCCCCAATCCGCCGGTTTTGCTGCCATCGACCCTGAAGAATTTCTTAAATACGCTGCCCAAAGCCGCTTCCGGAAACCCGGGGCCATGGTCTTTTACCTGAATAATCATTGTTCCGTTATTGTAGCGGGTGCACAGGTCTATTTCGGAAGCAACGGGAGCGTATTGTGTGGCGTTGTATATCAGGTTGTAGAGCGCCTGTTCCAGCAAGCCGTAATCAATTTTCACAAGGGGCATGTCATCGGGAATCGAAACCACCAGCGAATACGGTTTTAATTCATCTTTCAGATCTTCGGCCACTTTGTTTGCCAGATCGTTCATATCGTACCAGTCGAGGCGTACCGAAATTTGCCCGCTTTCGAGCCGCGACATGTTTAGAAGGTTCTCGATCAGCCGGTTTAGGCGCAGCGATGCGGTGAATATTTCGTTGAACAGAGCCGATTGTACATTTTCGGGATGAAGCGAATTCAGCAGCGAATCGGACGCACCCATGATCGTGGCTACCGGAATCCTAAGTTCGTGAGAAATAGAGTTGAACAAGGTTTTGTACAGGCGGTCGGATTCGACCAGGAAACGGGCTTTTTGCGCCAGTTCGCCCAGAAACTCGCGTTCGAGCGCGTTCGAAATCTGCGTGAGGAAAGTATCCCAGAATGCTTTTTGGTCGCCGGAAAATAGCTGATCAAGTTTTACTGCCAGAACTCCGGGGCTCAGTCTTGTTCCTGGCAATGGGAAAAATGTATATTCAACCGATGACAGGTTGCCGGTAAATTTACCTGCTTTTTGTGAGTTGGTAAATACCCATTCGGCAGTATTGTATTCGCTTTTCGACAATTTTTTATCCTTTTGCAATCTTCCCGATGAATAAAGGATATTGTTTCCGTCCTGCAAAATAAAAAACGGATCGGTATGAAAATGATTCCTGATTCCTTCGATTGCCACAGCCAAAACTTCATCAATTCCACTGGCTTTCGAGAGTTCGCGGGTTTGCTGGAACAATGCGTTTGTGCGTTCTTCCCTGTCGAGTGCCAATCGTTCCTGACGGCGTACTTTGCTGGTTAAAACTCCGTTTACCAGGGCGATAATGAAGAACAATCCAAACATCAGAATATCTTCTGTTTTATCTATGTGAAAAGTAAGGTTGGGAGGTATAAAAAAGAAATTCCAGACCAGCGCGCTAAGGGTGGCGGCAACAAAAACCGGCCCTATGCCCATAAATGTAGCCATTATGGAAACCACAAAAAGCAGTATAAACGAAACGATGTGATAGCCTTGCAGATTATAGAGCGGCGTGCAAAGTAAAGCCGTTATCCCGATACCCAATACCGAAAGCAAATAATGATTGATTCCTGAACCAATGGTTTGCAGAAAAATTCTTTGTATCGTTTTTTTTATGTCCATATTGCTTCTTGTCGGGATACAAATTTAAACATATATCATCGTAATTACCTTCTCCAGAAATGTCCGGAGAACAATACAATCACTGTGTATATTTCCAGTCGGCCCAGAAGCATCATAAACGAAAGTATAATTTTCGCAAGGTCGGGCAGGTGGGCAAAGTTACTAACCGGGCCAACGGTTCCTATTCCCGGGCCAATGCCCGCCATGCAGGTTGCCACCGAACTGCTGGCTGTTTGTCCATCAATACCAATCAGAATAAGCGATACGCTGCCAAATAAAAATATCAGGAAATAGATGGCTATAAAAGTTAATATCGACCGGTTTGTTTCGCTGCTGATTACGTTGTTGTTTAACCTGATTGGCAGAATCGCATTGGGGGAAATCAGCTGCCGGAAGGTTCGTTTGATATTTTTCAGCATAATTAAATGCCGTACCATTTTTATACCTCCGGCAGTAGAGCCGGTACTACCGCCCAGAAACATGGCAAAGAAAATAATGATCCAGGCAAAAGAAGGCCAAAGTAAATAATCGGCTGATGCAAATCCGGTACAGGTAACAATTGAAACAACCTGAAAAAATGCTTCACGGAACGATTCTTCCAATGGCTTTTGCATCGTAAAATACAGCGAAGCCGTGATTACAGCCACGATCGAAAAAACCATCACTATATAAAATTTCAGCTCTTCGTTTTCCTGAATTTTCCTGAATTCGCGCTTGAAAAGGTAATAATGTATCACGAAGTTCGTTCCGGCCAAAAACATGAAGATGGTAATTACATACTGAATATAAGGCGAATAGTTGATAATACTTGTGTTTTTAGGCGAAAATCCGCCGGTGGCAACAGTGCCAAACGAATGGCAAACGCTTTCGAAGAGGTTCATGTTTCCGGCCATCAAAAGAATAATTTCAGCGACGGTAAGTATGATATAGATCAGCAGCAAGCGGTTTCCGACCGATTTTATTTTGGGCCTTATTTTTTCCTGTAGCGACGATTCGAGCGTAAAAAGATGATATCCGCCAATTTGAAGTGTGGGCATGATGATAATTACCAGCACGATAATTCCAATACCACCAATCCAGTGAGTCAGACTTCTCCAGAACAAAATAGATTTTGGCAGAATTTCTATGTCAACCAGTATGGAAGAACCGGTGGTTGAAAAACCTGAAATTGATTCGAAAAACGCATCGACAAATGAAGGGATTGCACCCGAAAAAAGATAAGGAAAGCATCCGATTAGGCTGATAACCAGCCATGAGAGTGTTACCGTGAGACAGGCATCTTTGCGGTGAATGCTGACATCTTCAGATTGGGTTCGTGTTGCTAAAAAGAAGAGTCCGCCAACGCTCAGGCTTATCAGCGAAGAAATGATAAAAGGCAAAGTCTCTTCCCCGAAAATTAAAGCGACCCCAACACATACAAAAAGTGATGCCGCAAGTATGAATAAGTTCCGGCTTATTACTTTAAAAACAATTTTAAAATTGATTAAGTTACCCATTTACAGCTTCAAATTTGATTTTCTATTTCTTCAAAATTGTTCGGTCGAGTAGTTTCGTAAAGGTTTCGGGTAAAAAGTGCGCAACGACAGCTTTGGCTTGATTGATTTAGCCTGCAAAGTTGCCTGCGATTTCATAAAGGAATTGTAAAGTTTTGAGTTGAGTGTATAAAGATTTTATAAAGATTATGGAGGAGTTGTCAGGATTACATCATGAAGAATAATACAACAATGAGAATAGTTGCATTTAATATCGTTTAGATAAAAACGGGCATGCTCATATCGTAGGAAGCTACACGCAGGACGGGATTTAACCGGTGAATTTCCTACGAGAATAGCCTTTCAAAATACTAGTTTCCTGTCAACGAAGCACCAAAACCCGGCTTGACGGCTACTGAAGTTAGCAACCGTTTTTTGACTGGCAATCATTCTACTACTTAATTTTGTCAATAATCTCTCTGATTTGCTTGAGTTCAAATATTTGCTTTCCACAATCAATCTTGTTAACCGAATCGTTTTCAAAGAATTCATTGAAGTCTGAACAGTTGCGGAAAATATTGAATTCTTCCCTTTTTATGTCCCAAACAACTCCAGTTCCTCCAAATGTCGTAATAGGATATGATTTGTATATAGCATTTCCTAACTCACTTCCAATGATACCACCAACACCGCCAGCGACTCCACCACTAATTCCTGTTTGCCATGTATTTACGAACGCACCTTCTGCGTATAGAAAGTTGTCTCCACCAATTAGTACACGAACAAAGGAATTCATCGATTCTACTGGGGAAACAGATTTGTCGCTTTTGGCTTTATTGTCAAGGATTGCCCAGTTGCTAAAATAAAGCTGTCCATTATGAGAAATTGCAAATACTTTTTTAACTCGCTTATTGGAATCTTTTTCCTTAAAGAAACACCTACGTGCAAGAGAATCAGAATCATTAACTAATCGAATTCTGTCAATTGTCAGTTGAAGAAATTCAGATGGCTTTTTTTTAAGAAAGTCATCTTTTGTCAGATAAAGTCCCTCTGGCAAGGTCGATTGATAAATTGATTGCTGTCCTAAAGCATGGTTCAGTCCAAAATAGAATAATATTAATAACAAACTTAGTCTCTGTGTCATGATGCACTTAATATGGTTGCTAACTGTCTGCTAAAGCGATACGTTAAAGAATAAATGGATTTCAACTCAACATTATCCTATGGTAAAGCTGAACCTACTCTTCGCCCTTGGCTTTTCATACTGTGTGAAAATTGCTTTTAACTTCCGAAGTGTTTATGAAAAGGTTAGTCCAAACTGTTCCAGTTTTGAGATAAGGAATTCTTTCTTAAAAGGTTTTGTTATAAAATCGTCACATCCGGCACGCAATGCCAAAGTCTTATCTTCATTCGACGAGTAGGCAGTAATAGCAATAACCGGAAGTTCAGCATTAAACTGTTTTATCAATCTGGTTGCTTCAAATCCATCCATTTCCGGCATTTTTAAATCCATAATCACCAGGTCTATTTCCGGATGTTCCTTGCAGATTTCGACTGCGACACGCCCATTGACAGCATGCAGAACTTCAACCAAATCATTTTTCAGAACAATGTTAATGTAGAAGAAATTAATTTCGTCGTCTTCGGCAATAAGTATCGTTTGTTTCCTTACAGCAGCTTTTGGTTTGGTGGTTTCGTTTTCCTGAATTTTACCGACTGGAATTATTACACAGGGCAACGAGAATGAAAATGTTGATCCTTTCCCTTTTTCAGATTCAGCAACAATATTTCCACCTAGTAATTCAATAAATCCTTTAGCAATAGGCAATCCCAGGCCACTGCCTTCATACGCCCTGGTATTGGTAATATTTTCCTGCATAAAGCTGTCGAATATCCGGGGTATATTTTCTGCAGCTATGCCTATTCCAGTGTCTTTCACTGTGAATGAAAGAGTTTCGCCACTTATATTATAGCCAACATTAACGGTACCCTGTTTTGTGAATTTTACGGCATTGTCAATCAACTGACAAATTATTTTGGTCAGCAATTCCCGGTCCGACAGCAGCTTGATTTCAGTCACCTGTGCGGGTGGATTAAATTCCAGAGTTATGTTTTTTTCATCTGCTGTGATCCTGAATTTTGAAATTGCTTCGTTTACGATGCTATTAAGCGCTATTTCTTTTTTTAAGACTGTTTGATTGCCGGATGTCAGTAATGAAATATCCATGAAGTTAGTGACGGTATTTATAAGTCGTTCACTGCTTTGGTTCATCATTGACAAGTATTCCTCTTTTTCTTCTGTTTCAATTTCAGGATCGGTTAATATTTGCCCAAAACCCAGTATCCCGTTTAAAGGGGTTCTTATTTCGTGCGAAATATTGTTGATAAATGAAGATTTAAGCCGGTCGCTGGCTTCGGCTTTTTCTTTGGCAATGTTCAGTTCAATATTTGTTGTTTCGAGTTCCAAAGTTCTCTCCTTTACTTTTTCCTCCAAAATCTGATTTTGGTTTTGAACCTGTTGCATCAGATAACTGGTGAGAAGTAAATTGCGGATGCGCAAACCAACCTCGATAAGATCAAATGGTTTGGTAAGGAAATCGCTTGCCCCGTTTGATAGAGCTCTTTGCCTGGCTTCTGATGTTGCATCGGCTGTAAGCACAAGTATTGGCAGATAAGTATTGGCCGGTACAATGGCTTTTAATTGTTCCATAACTTCAAATCCTGAAAGATGGGGCATCATCAGATCGAGCAGTATCAGATCGGGCTCGAAGCTGGCAAATAAATGAAGCACATCGCGGGGATCGGTAGTGGTTTTTATACTTGTATATCCCTGCATTTCCAGCAGACCTTCCAATACATCAATATTTGCTTCCTGGTCATCTACAATCAGGATGTTTGCATTTTTCAGGCTCGGTTCAATCATGTTGTTTGTTTTATATTTGAATTCAAATAAACTGATCAATGACTTTTAATAAATTCATTACATCCAGCGGTTTGGTCAGGTAATTTTTAGCTCCGGCTTTCAGTAATCTGGTAAGTTGCTCCGGCATTGCATCGGCACTGATGATCACAACCGGAATTTTGCAGGTTTTTTCTTCTGCCTGAAGTTTGCCGAGGACTTCGCTTCCGTGAATATCCGGAAGGTTTAGGTCGAGCAGAATTAAATCGGGCTGATGTTGAATTGCCAAACCTACGGCCATATTTCCATATATGCTTGTAACCAGCTGTATTTTAGAGCGCTGAATGGTAAGGATTTGATCAACCAGTTCAATGTTTGAGGCATTGTCTTCGATATATAAAATAGTGCCTTTTTTCCCCGCCAATTCGGCATCCAACTCATCCAGTTGGCCCGATTTCTCCGCACTTTCCAGTGGGTCGTTCGAACGAGGCAGCTCAATCCAGAATGTACTTCCTTCTCCCTGAATACTTTCTACTCCCAGATTTCCGCCCATGGCAGTTATCAGTTTTTTTACCACAGCCAGACCTAGTCCGGTGCCTTCTGTTGTCGATTTTTCAGCACCAATTCGTTCAAATGGATTGAATAATTTGGGAATATCTTCTTCAGAAATTCCATAACCGGTATCTGTTAACGAGATTCTTACCGGAACATTGCCGTTCAGGTCGGTAGGCATCAATTGGGTTCTAATCGTTACCGATCCATCAGTTCTATTGTATTTAATAGCATTGTTCAGCAAGTTCAGCAATACTTGTTTTAATCGCTGACGATCGGCTCTTAGGAATAGTTGATCGTCTGCTGATTGTTCGGTCAGAATATGCAATTGCCGCTCATTTGCCATTGGCATTACAATATCGGTCATCTCGCTGATTACTGTTTTTACCTGAACCGGTTCGAGTGACAACGACAATCGTCCGGCTTCGATTCTTGAAATATCCAGTACTTCGTTGATCAGATCCAGCAGATGCTTACCGCTTTTCATGATGTGGGCTACCCCTTTCTTTTGCCCATTATTTAGTTCACCCATTTCAAGCAACTGTGCAAATCCAAGGATTGAATTCATCGGAGTGCGAAGTTCGTGGCTCATGCGCGACAGGAATTCACTCTTGGCCAAATTGGCCTGTTCTGCTTCTTCGCGTGCTGCTTTGATTTCTTCCTCTGCTTTTTTGCGTTCGGTAATGTCGATGACTACAACCAGTAAACACTTTTCTTCCCCAATAAAAATGGATTCGGCAGACAATAACCCGGTTTTTATTTCCCCTTTTTTCGTTCGTAAAAGCACTTCCAATTTGCTTACCGGTATGTTTTGGTCTAAACTTTCAATGATGTGGTGTTTTATGGCCGGATCAACAAATAAGCCAAGCTCGATACTTGATTTTCCGATTATTTCCTCACGGGTATAGCCCATTGCATCAATTAGGGCGCCATTGATATCTAAGAATATTCCACTTTGGAAATTCGAAATCGACATCATGGCCGAGTTGGATTGAAATGCACTTGCGAATTTTTGTTCCGACAACCGAATTTGAGAAATATCCTTGCTCACACCAAAAATTACCGGTTCCCCATTCCAATGGCCTCTTTTAAACCTTGTTTCGACAGGTATTTGTTCCCCGGATTTGCTAATTAGCGGAATTGAACAATATTGTATTTTTCCTTCTAAAATATCTTGCATTACACTCAATGTTTCTTCACGTCGTTCGGGCGGACGAACCATTAATACTGATTTATTTATTAGTTCATCCTGCGAATAACCAAGTCGTTTATGGACAGTCTCGTTGCAGTCAACTATTTTTCCATTCTCATCGAAAATAAAAAGAAAATCGTCGATGGTATTGAAAAAAGTCTCGTAATTCTGCCGGGTTTGAGCCAGCAGGCTTTCGGTGCGTTGATTGTTGATCAGACTGGACAACATACTGCTCCATACCTTTAATATATTGATTTCTGAATTTGTATATTCTTTACTTTCAACAACTGAATCTAATCCAACAAAACCAATCAGTGTATTTTCAGCAAGCAATGGAATAACAATGATTGACTGAACGCCTTGCGGTTCAAGAATTTCACGTTCGGCCTGCCAGCTTTCCGGTAAATCTTTAACCGAGGCGATCACAATGTTTTCATGTCGGTGAAGCATTTCCATCCAACTGGGAAAGATTTCGCAAGGAATATTCTGAAGATTTTCGATTTCAGGATTTATGCCGGTGTTGCACCATTCGTGAGTATTGTTCATTATGCTTTCAGAAGCATCGAATTCAAATATGTAAGATCTGTCGGCAGAAAGAAACTGTCCAATCCGGCTTAATGCATGAGTTATTGCATCGTCGATTTTATCGAGCGAAAGGCCGGTAAGAGTTGGCGATAACCGAAGCAGTTCATTTTCGAAAACTGCTGCACGTTTGCGTTCTGTAATATCTTCGAAAATGTAGAATCTGCCATAGTATTCATCATTTTCACCGCGAATTTGTGTCGAATACCGGTGTATCGTACGATTTTTGGTAAAGGCAATATCATCTTCAATTACAATACGGTTTTCTTCGTATTGAAGTGGTTTACAGGATTCTGCAAAAGAGGGAATATCGGCCAAAACAGGAAGGCAATATGGAATGATGTCGTTATTTTTAAGTTCACCTTTCAACATGCGAGGTTCCAATTCTTCAATTCCCCAAATCTGGCAAAATCGTTGGTTGAAGTACAAAATATCGTCGGTACGGTTATCGACAACCAAAAAACCTAAAGGCGAAGAGTTTGACATTAATTGAAGGAGAGATTGGTTCCAACGTAATGCATCTTCAGCCATTTTCCTTTCAGTAATATCCTGAAGGGTACCATAAGTGCCGGTAATGTCATCAT
Organism: Prolixibacteraceae bacterium; assembly: GCA_003537645.1. Classification (GTDB taxonomy): domain Bacteria; phylum Bacteroidota; class Bacteroidia; order Bacteroidales; family Prolixibacteraceae; genus Aquipluma. Next base: position 67,009 of record DPRM01000135.1, on the reverse strand, counting down.
TTTCAGCTAGCCCAAGACGGGCAAATACTTCCATCCAGCGGAACCCTCCATCTTTGGTCAAATACCTGATTTCGTGTCGGCAATAATCTTTCTTCCGATTGATCAATGGCTCGAATAATTCCCAGTTTTGTGCCCGGTCGTCCGGATGAACGTAATTGACAAATAGTTGGCCCAGTGATTCTTCGACACTGAACCCGGTTATTTCTTCCCACGATTTATTCAGGAACAACCACAAGCCATCGGCATCGGTCTGGAAAATAACTTCGTTGACATTTTCGACAACGGTCCGGTAGTTTTTTTCGCTTTTGCTCAACGCCTGCTCAACATTTTTTCGCTCTTCAATTTCACCGATTAAAATTTCGTTTGCAGAAGCAAGTTGAGATGTTCTTTCCTCTATTTTTAATTCAAGATTTGCATTGAGTTCCCTGATTTCTTTCTCTGTCTGAATTCGTTGCGTAATGTCTTGCTTTACAGCCAGGTAGTTTGTTATTTTTCCCGAATGATCGTGTATAGGAGAAATCTGTATATTTTCCCAGTATAGCTCGCCGTTTTTCTTTTTATTGATCCATTCATTCTGCCAGCATTGTCCCTTTTCAATTGTGGCCCATAAATCTTCATAAACATGTTTCGGTGTCAGCCCCGATTTAAGCACATTGGCATTCTTGCCAATAATTTCCTGTAAGGTATAACCAGAGGTGATTTCGAATGAGGGATTGACATATTCGATATTGGCATTCAGATCGGTAACGACGATGGATACCGGGCTTTGTTCCACAGCCATTGATAGTTTTATTAATTCGTTGTCTTTAATTTTTTTATCGGTAAAGTCGCGGATAAATCTCAAAACGCGGTCGTTACTGAGTGGGGCCAAACGTGCCTCGTAGAAACTTGTATTACCATCTTTTAGTACCGAATACTCGTAAGTTATCAACTTCTGATGGTCGATACATTCGTTGGTCTTTTGAATGTGCAGCTTTGCTGTTTGCTCATCAAAAACATCCCGGAGATTTGACCCGATGAGTTGAGTAATGGGATATAATATTTTTTTATCATCGACATTGTAATATTCGAGATAAGTTCCTTGCCTGTCTGTAACAAAAATCAAGTCGGGTATGGCATCGATAATCGCACTAAGGCGCTCGTTCTGTTGCCTGTATTTTTCTTCGGCAAGTTTTTTCTGTGTAATATCGATGTTAACCCCGTTTAATGCAATTAACTGATCGTTTTCAAAAACAGGGACAATATTATTCTGTACCCATTTAATTTGGCCGTCGGCAAGAATCAGTCTTAGATCGACACTTACAGGTTTTTTGGTCCTGTGTATTTCCAGAAGCTTTTCATCCAGTTTATGCGAATCTTCCGGATGAATCATTTTGGTAAATAGGTCATTTGAAATACCTTTTTCAAAAGGTTGAAAGCCAAGTAAGCGGTAATAGTTTTCAGACCAGATCAGGTTGTTTTTTATCAAGTCTAAACTCCAGCTACCCATGCTGGCAATTTCCTGCGCGTAGTTCAGTGCTGATTCACTTTGCAGAAGTGCTTCCTGTGCAAGTTTGCGTTCAGTAATGTCGTTGTCGGCACCCCGGTAACCAGTCAGGTTATTCTGCTCATCAATAATAGGAATGCCATTTGTTGTTACCCAGATTATTTTTTTGTCTCCTGTCTTTATTGAATTCACAAATTCATTAAAGGGTAATCGTTGCGCAAAAGCCTGAAGAGCAGTGTTTTTGAATTCTTCGCGGCCTTCCGCCGGATGAAGGTCATAGAAGTGCTTTTTACCAACCAGCTCATCGGGGGTATAACCCCAAACTGATTTCGAAACCGGACTTACATAGGTGTACATTCCTTTTTCATCGACTTCCCATATTACTGTCTGGCTCTGTTCGGCTATCTGACGGAAACGGTCTTCACTTTGAGCTAATTCTTCCTGAATTCTTTTCCGCTCTGTAATGTCTTCTTTTACTGCCAGAAAATGGGTAATATTTCCCATAACATCAACTATTGGAGTAATGGTTGATGATTCCCAATACAGTTCCCCGTTTTTCTTTTTGTTATGGAAAATTCCTTTCCATGCTTTACCAGTTGTGATGGTATTCCAGAGTTGATTGTATTCTGAGTCTTTTGTCTCTCCTGATTTTAATACCCTTGGATTTCTGTTGATTAATTCTTCGAGTGTATAGCCGGTTGTTTCGCATGCCTTGGGGTTGGCGTATTCTATATTCCCTTCCAGATTTGTAATTACAATGCTTACCGGGCTTTGCTCAACAGCGCGCGACAGCTTACGGAGTTGTTCTTCTGATTTACGGAGTTCAGTGATGTCTTGCCAGGTAATAAACAAAACCTGATTCCCCTCATATTCAATCGTCGAAAGATTGATCTGGGTCAGGAATTCAGTTCCGTCAAATCGCTTGTGCTGCCACTCGAAAGAATTTTTACCTTTTTCGAATGCCTGCTGAATTAACTCATCGGCATATTCATCCGATTTTCGGCCATTTGGTTGGTATTCAGGCGATAATTCGGCAGGTGAACGTCCAATAATCATCGAACGGTCGCCCCCTATCATGATTTCTGATGCCCTGTTGCATTCTATAAATTTACCATCGCGAACAATGAGATAACCGTCAGGTGAATCAAAAAACAAAACTCTGTAATTTTTCTCACTTTGCTGGAGCAAGAGTTCTGCTTGTTTCTTTTCGGTAATATCAATCCCCATACATTGTATGGTTTGTGGAATATTATTGGCATCAGCAAGACAAATAAATTCCCATAAGGTAGTGCGTATGGTACCGTTTTCAGCCGGTTTGTCAAGTTCAACCTTGACTATTTCTCCCGGGTTTTTAATGCATATTTCAACTGTTTCGCGGGTACGTTCATGGTGGTAATCACAAATCGAGGTTAACGCGTCGGCTCCTTCCACACCGTCATTTAGGTAGATCCATCCGAATTCTTCTTCAAATTTTTGGTTCCAGTAAATGTGTTTGCCTTCCAGATTGGTCCAAAGTACATAACTTGTTTGGGATTTGATCAGGTTTCGCAGTCGTTCTTCACTGTCGCGAAGCGCTTGCTCGGCTTTCTTACGATCTGTTATGTCGATTAAAACACCTCTGCCACCAATCATTTTCCCATCTTCAATAATTGGATTTGTTGATGAACGCACCCAACGAATCGTACCATCTTTCGCAAAATAACGGTATTCCATGAATGAATAATCTCTCATAGCAAGATTTGCCAACCTCTCCATTATTATAGGTCTGTCGTCTTCGTGCATGTATTTGAAGAAATTCTGACCAATAAGTTCTTCCGGCTCAAAACCTAAAAACCGCTCGATGGATGGGCTGACATATTTTACGACCCCCTCACCAGTTACTTCATAAACCACATCATTAATGGTTTCAACTAAAGAGCGATAGGTTTCCTCGCTTTTTTTAAGTTTGTCTTCAGCAACTTTTCGTTCCGAAATATCGGTCAGCGTTCCAGTGGCTCCAATCATTTCGCCATTATTGAAGATTGGCGTGGTTGAAGAACGAACCCAGCGTATAGTACCGTCTTTTCTGATATACCGGTACTCCATGAAATTGTAATTTCTGGAAGTAAGGTTTTTCAGCTTATTCATAAATTACCGGAACATCGTCGGGATAGACAAACGAAAAAATATTCTGGCCGGTAACTTCTTCGGCAGAGTACCCCAATACCTGAAGAGTAGATGGGCTGGCATATTTTATATTTCCGGTGCTATCAATTTCATAGATTACATCGTTTACAGATTCAACCAGATTACGGTATTGTTCTTCGCTTTTCGCGAGTTTTCTTTCAATTATTTTTCTATTCGAAATATCACGCGTAATAAACACAATGCCGGTAGGGCGACCTTCAGAATCGTATATAAAATCGGCGTTTACTTCAATGTCAAAAGTTTTCCCATTTGCATGAATGGCTCTGTAGTCGCTTGCTCCGGTGCGGTTGCCCTGAAACATCTGTCCGATTAAAGTCTGGGCTTTTATATGGTCTTCAGGATGTATAAAATCAAGGATGGTGCGATTTTTAAATGCATCAATACCGCTGTAACCAAACAATTCAAGTGATTTGGGCGACGAGAAAAGGATTTTTCCTTCAAGATCGGTGAAGGTTATTGAATCGGGCGAGGCTGCAATTATGGAGCGGTAAAGCGCTTCGCTGTTTTGCAGCTCTATTTCCATCAGTTTTTTATCAGTAATGTCGATTAAAGTTCCGGTAGCACCAATAAATTTTTCTTCTTTAATTACAGCTTTTGATGAAAACCTGATCCAGTGAAGCTCACCGCTTTTCGACCGTATTTGATAATCATTTTGTAATTCAAACTTTTTCTGAAGCTCATCAAATCTTTTCATCAGAAATTCTTGGTTGTCTCCGATAAAAGCAAGGAAATTCTTACCGATAACTTCATTAGGTGAATACCCCAGTAATTTTTCGATGGAAGGACTGATGAAAGTTATATTTGCCTGGTTGTCTGTTGTGTAGATAACATCATTGATGTTTTCAATCAGATCTTTGTATTTTGCTTCGCTTGCCTGCAAAGCATTCTTTCTTTCTTCTTTTTCGATATAGTTGCCAAGTTTTACGGCAATTGAGAACAGCAGATTTGATTCTTCAGGCAGAAAAATCTGGTCGGTTGCAGGTAATTGATCAAGCGGATAACATACTTCAATCTGACCGATAACTTTTTGATTGACTTTAATTTCCTGAATTTGGGAATTACTTGTTTTAATGAAATCCGGAGTAGAATATACCTTGTTTTTAACAGAAACTGATGCCTGGGCAAATTCGGGGAACTGCCAGCTTTCTGGAATAATCTGTACAACCTGTGTGCAAACATCGTCAACCGAAATCGCTGGATTGCTCATGATTTCGGATAAGCGGTTGTAGCAATTCAATTCTTTCAACCGCTCGCCGAGTTGATGCTCAATCAGATATTGTTTGTCATTTTGCTTTTTCAACAAAACCTTTAGCTCCTCCAACTCACTTATCAGCTCTTCTTTGGTTTTATTTCCGTATTCCATAAGGCTTTGAATTGATGATTATTTTTCAGAAATTCTTATGACAATTTCAAGTTTGTAATTTATGATTTATTTCAATTGACGTATTCGGTTTTATCCATTTTATAACCTGTTTATTGACATCAAAATTCAACTGTCGAGCATCTTTAATTTGTTTGAATGTTGGCTTCATGAATAAATTGAGCCAGATCAACGTCTTTCCCTAATCCGAGTTTCATTTTTAACCGGTATTTGCATTTTCTTACGCTTTCAGGCGAAATACCAATTATATTAGATATCTGGTGGGTATTCAGATTAATGAATATTGAGGATATAATGATCATATCCTGTTGAGTTAAGAGCGGAAACCTGACGATGAAATTTGAGGTGAAATTTGGATAAGTTTGATTGAATTTCAATTGGAATAAAGTCCAGCTGTTAAGCAAAACTGATCTTTTTCGCAACTTGTTTTTTAAGTCAATCATTATTTGTCTTTGGTTTTCAGTAATGTCTGATTTCTGAATTTCAACATTCAATTGTTTTACAATATTTTGAAGGGTACTGTTTGTCTCCATTGAATGAATCGCTTCTTGCATTAACTGTGTCTGTTTTTCATTTAGCTGCCCGACGACCTGAGCATTCGCAGCAGAGATATTGTCGATTATTTTCTTTTGACTTTCATTCTGCATATTGAGTTCTGAAATGCGGGTTTTCAGTTCGTTTTCAATTTTCTCAATATGGAATCGAATTCGTTTTTCAACAGAGCTGTGTTTTACCAGTTGTGTATTTATCGCATTCAGTAACTCGCTGATCGAAAATGGTTTCACAAGATAATCGTCAGCGCCCAGTTCCATTCCTTCCCTGAAGTCTTTGCGTTCGGATAAAGCTGTAATAAAAATAAAGGGAAAGGGAACTTGTACATCGTCAGACTTCAATAATTTCAGAACTTCATATCCCTTCATGTCGGGCATTATTATATCGCACAAGATCAAATCCGGATTGAATTCTCTGGCCCTGGCAATTCCTATATGACCATTTTCTGCATGAATTACTTCATAGCCCTCCAGCTCAAGTGCATCAGCGATATTTTCGCGCAGCAGAATGTTGTCTTCGATGATAAGGATTTTTGCCATTTTTCAGTATCAAAGATGGTGTCAACTATAATCAGAAATTACTCCAATTGGGAAATGCAAGGTGAAAGTTGATCCAATTGCTGGTTTACTTTTAAACGAAACAGTACCTCCATGCATTTGCACTGATTCTTTAACTATGCTTAATCCAAGTCCGTTTCCCTGAATGGTCGAAGCATTGCCTGCCCTGAAAAATGGGGTGAACAAATGTTTCTGGTCTTTTTCAGGTATTCCTATTCCATTGTCCTGAACACTAAGGATCAATTCGTCGTTTTTAAGTTTCAATTCAACTTTAATCTGCGGGTGTTCCGATGAATATTTTATCGCATTTGATATCAGATTATTAATTGCCTGTGTAATCAAACGGCTATCAACCTTAACAATTAGTGTTTTAAAGGGAGTCTTGAATGTAATCTGGCCTTTGACCATAATGGTCGAGTTAAATCCGTCAATAATTTTGAGGCAAATCTTCAGCAGATCTTCATCATTTGGATTAAATCCAATTTTCCCTTCCTGTATTCTCGAGAGATGTAAAACGTCATTCACAATATTGGTAAGGTGTAAAACATGCTCTTTAATTTTCATCAGTCTGGTCGATATCTGTATTTCATCCATTTTTTTCTGATATGCAATAAGCGTTTCGCTGACCATGAGAATTGAAGCGAGAGGTGTTCTAAACTCGTGAGATGCTGTGGCTACAAAGCGCGATTTCAAATCATTCAGCTCTTTCTCCTTATCGATGGCTTTTCGCAGTTGCTCCTCGAAAAGCTTGCGGGGAGTAATGTCGGTGTGCGTTCCGATTATTCGCGAAGGTTCGTGGTCAACTGTCCATTCAACAACTTTGCCACGGTCGAGTATCCATTTGTAATTGCCGTCTTTACAAAGCATTCTGTGTTCGTTCACATAAACCTCGGTTTCTCCGGTAAAATGTTTGTTCAAAGCAGCAAGCCATATTTGTAAATCATCAGGATGAATATGCGATTTCCATTCTTCAAGTGTATTGTCGATTTCTGTAACCGAATAGCCTAACATGGCTTTCCATTGTTTCGAGAAAAATACTTCGCCGGTTAAAATATCCCAGTCCCAAACGCCATCACCCGATCCTTCAAGGGCAAAAAGCCAGCGTTCCTCACTTTTCCGAAGTGTTTCTTCGGCTTTCAACCTTTCAGAAATGTCTCTTGAGATACCATATATGGCATTATTCCCATCCCATTTTCCGAATACAACTTTTGTCTCCACCGGAATAATTTCCCCATTTTTTTTATAAAGAGGCACCGGGCAAATGTCCAATCTTCCGGCAAGCATTTCGCCGACAATATGGGCAGCTTCTTCTCTTCTCGCAGGAGGATGGACTTCTAAAACCGACATCCTGCATAGTTCATCAGGAGTGTAGCCAAGTCGCCGTTGAACGACCGGATTGGTTTTAATAATCTTTCCTTCGGCATTTAAAATAAACATGAAATCGTCGATGGTGTCAAACATCAACTGGAAATTTCGCTGGCTTAGCTTTAATGCATTTTCAGTGCTTATGCGGGCGAGTGTTCCTCCAATTTGTGCTGCAATTATTTCAAGCGATATTTTGGTCGTAAAATTTAATCTTTCTGATGACCGGGAGGCGACATTGACTGCACCAATAATCTTGCCCTCATATTTTATTGGTATTACCCCAATTTGCCGGAGGGATTCGGGTATAACCATGTTAGTATTTTCAACTATTTCATTGTAAAATCCATAAACAGGTTCTCCGTTTTGTACAATTTTGTATTGAGCCTGATCTTGTTTATACCTTTGTACCATTTGTACGAATTCATCCGGAAGTCCTTCATGAACGACGAGTTCAAGTTCGGCAGATTGTTGATTGATTAAATAAACACCAACGGCATTAATTTCTTCAATCTGCATCATTGATTGCATCACCTGTGATAGCGCCTCTTCAATTGTGGTAGTAGCTGCCAGACTGAATCCCAGATCGCGCTGAATAATTGAGAATCGTTCATTCTCCTTTCGTTCAGTAATATCGCGGTATTGCCATAAATGTCCCAATAAATCGTCGTTCAACAGAATTGGAATATAATCGCGTTCGAATACACGTCCGTCTTTTAAGTATAATTCGTCACTAATTACAATCTCTCGTCTGGAAATAATTTCCAGGATGCGTTCAATAAATTGGTCCGGATCTTTCATCATGTGTTTACTGCCTTCTGAAGCCGCAGCACAATCGAATCCAACGAGGGCATCAGGTGGAAGGTTAATTCCGAAAAGGTTGCAAAACGATTGATTAACCAATGTAATTTTCCGTTCCGAATTCTCAAACAGCGTACCAGCCTGCAGATTTTGAATCAGAATAGTCAAATTTTGGGTGATCGTTTTAAGCGCTTCTTCGGCAAGTTTTCTGTCGGTAATATCAATTGCAACCCCAACAAATCCGAGTGTATTACCCATTTCGTCATCTAACTTGCTAACAGATAGTAAAACTTTTATTCTCCGGCCATCTTTGCAAATATAAGTCCATTCATTTTCCTCAATTATTTTTTGATCTTTCAGGCTCTGATTTTCCAATATTCCGAAGTCAAACACATTTCCGTGATTTTCATCAAAGAGCGGGTAGCTGGTTCTATTTTTTATTTCTGATGGATCAAGTAAAATAAGGGGAGTTTGCTTGTCAATAAGCTCGAAGGCTTCATATCCCAGTACTTTTTCGGCAAAAGGATTGAAAGATTTAATGATCCCATTTTTATCGGTTGAGATGATTATTATATCAGCATTATCGACAATGATCCTGTTAAGTTCGAGCAGTTTTCTCATGTCACGGGTTCTTTCTTCAACCTTCAGTTCGAGTTGAGTATTAATCCGTATCAGATCTTCTTCGTATTTCATGCGGCTAAATCCGCTTCCCAGAATTTCGCCCACCATAGTAAGAAGCAGAATATCTTCATTTTGCCAATCTTTGGTTTTTCCTACCGAATCAAAACCCAGAAAGCCTATCAGCGAATTGGCAGACAACAGGGGAATAACCAATAACGACTCAATGTCCTGCGCTTGCAGAATTTCTTTTTCTGAAATTGCTTCGGGAGGCATTTGCGACACAACAGGTACATGAATGGTCTCAAATCGCTTTAGTTTGTCCATCCACCAGGGCATCATATTTAATGGAACTTCCTGTAAATTTTCTATTTGAGGTTCGATTCCCTGGCTGCACCATTCGTGTGTATTGTTGCAATATAAACCGTCTTCGGTGAAAAGAAAAATATAGCTTCGGTCAACTTCAGCAAAATTCCCGATTTTTTGTAAGGCCCGGTTTACTGAATGATCGAGATATTCATTTTTGATGTGAACAAAATCGTTTGATATTTCAGACAGTATGAGTTCGAGTTTTAATCTACGCTGAATCTCTCTTTCATCGTTTTTTTGCTTTGTAATATCCGAAAACGTGCTCAGTGTTCCGGTAATTTCACCTGCATGGTTGTAGTGTGGTGTTCCGGATATTAATATAGTTTTGTTTTTTCCATCGGCAGTGGTAATTTCCAGTTCGTAACGCGATTTCTCTCCTAAACTTCGTTTTTTCGATTCCTTTTGAATAACGGAAAGTTGACCGGGTTTTATGAATTCATTTATATTCCTGTTTATCAATCCTCCCGAAGAAGTTCCGAAAATGGTATCTCCGGCCGGATTGGAATAAGTAAAGGTTTCGTCAAGATCTACAATTGCAACGCCTTCATTCAGGTCTTCCAGTAGCAATCGATACTTCATTTCACTTTCAATAAGCTTGTCCAGAATTTTTATTCTGCCCGAAATGTCAACCATATCAACCAAACACTCAACTCCATTTGGTAATGCGATCCCTTCAATCAGAACACTCACAGGAATGCCCTGTGGCGATTTTAGTGAGACATTACAATTGGCTTTTTGCTGCGATTTGAAAATACCTGAAAGAAAATTCTTGAACACTGGAACAGAGTAAGAATCCAAAAAATCATTAAATTGTTTTCCCTTTAATTGATTGGGTTGTTCTTTTAGAAATTTGGCGGCACTTTGGTTTAATTCCAGAATAATCCCATCGCGGTTAAGTGTGAAATAGCCAGAAGGGGCATAATCGTAAAAGCCAATATGCTTTTGTAGTTTGTCTTCTGCCAGTTCTTTCGCATTTCGCAATTCTTCATTGGCCAATTCCAGTTGCTTCTGATGTATTTTTAATTCATCAATCAGCCTCAGATACTCCTCTGGTTTATATTTAATTTGTTCTTTGTCGTGAATTTTAATTTTTTCATCAGGCAAAGAGTTGTTTTTAGTGAAGTTTTTTTTCATATCCTGTCATGTATTCATGCCTTCCTTTGTTTGTCAGAAAAAGGAGAATCGCCATGTATTCATTTGTTTTTACACTTTTGGGCGATATTAAGCCATTGACCATCTGCTAAAACTCTTAAAATTCATGAATAAAGGTAGAAAATAACTTCAGAATTCAAGGTTTATTAGTTTTCTAATATTTGATTAAATAATACAACTTTTCCCTTACCCATCGGCCAGGCCCAATAAACCTGCCCTTCAGTAATAGAAAAATCATATTCGTCTCTTTTCACAATTTCAAACCGTTCCATAAAGAAATTAGTCAACATTCTCATTACTTTACTCTCTATATTGAGATTATCGACATCAATAGCCTTTCCATTTATGATTTTGACTTTAAACATTTTATCTTGCTTTTTGACGTAAAACAAAGTTAAATGAAAGTGTGTTTTTCTGATTTTACAGTTGATTTTGAATTTAAGCGAAAACCACTGATTTTGTGGGTAAAGTCACGATGACTATTGTCCCTGATTTATCGTTCACAATATCCAGTTTTCCACTATACCTTTCGACGATCATCATCGAAGTAATAAGGCCCAGGCCTGATCCCTGCTGTTCTAATTTGTTTCGGTTAAATTGATTAAAAGCTCCTATCTCCGACAGTTTTTCAGTGGGAAATCCTATCCCCTGATCAGAAATTCGGATTACAACAGAATTATCAATGACTGCATTCTCAATAATTACATTTGATTTTGGCATTGAAAATTTAAAGGCGTTATCCACCAATTCTGTAATCAGAAACTCAAAATCATTAGGCTCAATTGTTAGTCTTGCTTCGGTAAGATGCAGGATCAGGTCTTCAGTTCGATGGTACTTTTCAGCAATTTTTTCTGAAATATTAGATATTGTTTTCTGGATTTGAATTGAATAACCTGACTCATTATCAAAGCCTCTGACTGATGCAATTCTGGCATAGCTTATGTAATTATTAATCATATTATGAAGCCTGCTTCCGGCACTTTCAATGGTTGATGCCATTTCCCTTAATTCAGCATTGCTAAATGATTCCAGTTTATTCTTCATTAGACCGGCTAATCCCAGAATTGCATGTAAAGGAGTAAGAAACTCATGAGGTAAAACATGGATTATTCTTTCCCTAAGTTCGTTTGTTTTTTTTTCTATTTCCTGATTTACTTTTCCTGATTTTTCGAGCTGGGTATAGATAGCAGTCAATAACTCTTTCAGTGAAATAGGTTTGGTAATGTAATCGTCGGCACCAAGGTTCATTCCTTTGCGAAGATCATCCTTTTCTGCCAGAGCCGACAGAAAAATAAATGGGATTAACGAAGTGGCCGGATCATCTTTTAAAAGTCGATATACCTGATAACCATCCAATTCAGGCATCATTATATCGCATAGTATAATATCAGGATTTTGCTTTTTTGCGATATCAATGCCATGTTGCCCGTTACCTGTTTCTGTAACATCAAATCCTTCCAGTTGAAGGGCTTCCGCAATTATTTCACGAAGTGACTCATTATCGTCAATCAGTAATATTTTCTTCATGCTACTTCTTTTATTCGTAATAGTATGTTGTGTTTTGTACTAGTTTTTAGTACAATTTATGATAGAATGCAAAAGTCTGATTCTAAAATTGTGACCAGAATTTCTATAAAATTCTGGTCACTTAGTGATTTGTAGATTTCTTAAATCTAAGTGAAAAAGCAAATTTCAGACAAATGAAGCGATAAAGGGAATAATTACTACATGGAAGGTGTGGACAAAACGTGGACGAGCGCGGCAGTGAGGATCATTGCTGATGGTATTCAATAAAGATCACAGATACGTGGTATGCTCCGGATTGTGCAAAAAGGATGTTCTGTTTTAATTTCTCATTATCATTAACTCCGGAATTTTGTTGTTCTCAATTTCTTAACGAAAGGTGATTTCCGGAGCATAAAAACTACTCGTATGTTGGATTTCATACTTTTGTGTCCTATTTAGTATTGTTCAGAAATTTTAAATGACAGATTCATCTCAAATGGTTGGTGTCCAGGCCGAACCGATAATTAGTAATAAGCGCATCCGTATAGCTGTTGCACTGGTTTATTTCAGCATGGGGCTGTGTTTTGCTTCATGGGCAAGCCGTATTCCCGAAATTAAAACGATGCTGCACCTAAGCGACGCGATGTTCGGCACCATCCTGTTTGCTTTGCCGGTTGGACAATTCCTGATGATGCCCGTTTCAGGAAAATTAGTTACCCGTTTTGGCAGCCGGGCTGTAATGCTTATTTCAATCCCTTTATATACACTGTGTTTGTTGAGTATTGGCATGGTGCGCGAAGGCTGGCAACTGGCTGTTGCATTATTTGCTTTTGGCCTTTCGGGTAATGCCTGCAATATCTCGATTAACACACAGGGAATTCAGACTGAACGCTTGTACGAACGTCCGATTATGGCGTCGTTTCACGGGGGCTGGAGCCTTGCAGGGTTTACCGGTGCATTGATTGGTTTGGCGATGATCAATCTGAAAGCGCCTCCATTCTGGCATTTTTTAGTTGTTATTCTTATGGTATGGGCTATTTTGTGGTTTAATAAACCATTCCTGAACAGAGGCAAAGTTGGTTCAAATGCCAGTGAACCCAAACGCAGATTTTTCTCAAAGCCCGATAGTGTGCTGGTTCAGCTTGGGGTCATCGGTTTTTGCAGTATGGCCAGCGAAGGAGCTATGTTCGACTGGAGCGGTATTTATTTCAAGGATGTGGTAAAAGCGCCCGATTCGCTGGTGATTCTGGGTTATACTTCTTTTATGATTATGATGGCCACCGGGCGTTTTGTGGCCGATTATTTTATTGGTAAAATAGGGCGAAAACTGCTTCTGCAAATCTGTGGTGTGATGATTTCAACGGGGCTGTTTACTTCGGTATTTTTCCCTTATCTCATTCCGTCAACATTGGCCTTTATGCTTGTTGGTCTGGGTGTTTCGAGCATTGTTCCAACTGTTTACAGCGCTGCCGGACGCCACAGCAAAGTGCCACCGGGAATTGCACTGGCAACCGTTTCGAGTGTTAGCTTTCTTGGCTTTCTGATGGGGCCGCCACTGATTGGGTATATTGCCGAAGCTGCCGGATTGCGCTATTCGTTTGCCGTAATCGGTGTTTTTGGAATTGGTATTTCGTTAATGGTTTCGAGAATAAAAGCGCTCCAAAACGAAGCTTAAGTAGAAGGATTGAAATAGTGTCGTATTTTTTATGCTGACTCACCCCCAACGTCCGTAAACGGACGTTCCCCCCTCTCTTTTTGAGAGAGGGGGAAGATCATCGCAGATGATCCGGGGGTGAGTAAATAAATACGACAATAAATTCATCTCAATACTTAAACAAGGGCATTCACCGAATTGATCCGAAATTATCCTGAAATAGTTTTCCTGAAAGGGTTTCAGGAAAGTTTCAGTGTGAAATTAAATGTACTTCCTTTTCCTTCTTTGCTTTCGGCCCATATTCGGCCACCTTGTTTTTCAACGAAATCCTTGCAAAGCAACAATCCCAGTCCTGTACTTGGTTCTCCATCAGTTCCGGGTCGGCTTGTATTTACATCTATCTTGAATAGGTCGTTCACCATCTGTTTTTTCATCCCGATGCCGGTATCGGTTACCGAAATCTTCACCAGGCTATTGCCCGAAGCTTTCGCCACGATGCTTACTTTTCCACCTGTATTGGTGAATTTTACAGCGTTGGATGTTAGGTTGCGAACAACTGAGGCAAGCATATTTTTATCGGCAACTACTTTCATTTTGGCCGGAATATCAATAACAATATCAATCGACTTATTTCGTGCGGCCTGATTGATCGCTTCTGTCGATTCGGTTAACACTTCGTTAAGGATCAGTATTTCAGGTTTGTATGTAATTAGTCCGCGTTGCATTCGTGCCCATTCGAGCAGGTTGCCAAGCAATTCGAAAAGATTGGCAGCCGAATTTCGCATTGTTCCGGTCATCTGCTGTATTTCTTCCAGCGTAAACGATTGCAGATCCTCGGCCAGAATCTCTGTTAAGCCCAGAAACGAACTTAATGGTCCGCGCACATCGTGTGCAATGATGGAGAAGAATTTGTCTTTTTCAGAATTTGTTGCAATCAATTCTTCGTTTTTGTTTAGCAGCTCTTCGTTTTTCTCTTTCAGTTCAGAAGTTTGTTCCTTAACTTTTATTTCAAGTAGTTCTTTTTGCTGCTCCAGTTCGCGTCCTCTCCAGTTTATGAAGCTAATAATCAAGAATATAAATGTTATACATGCCAAAATAAAGAACCACCATGTATTCCACCACGGAGGACGAATTGTAAATTTATAGTTGTACGCATTGCTCCAAAGTCCTTCGCTATTTATAGCTTTAACCTTAAATATGTAACTCCCTGGTTTCAGGTTGCCATATGATACTTCGGTACGTTCAGTAAGGTTGCTCCAGCTTGCATCGAGTCCTTCAAGCTGATATTGATACTTAATTTTCTGGTTTTGTTTTTGTGAAATGCCTATGTAGTTGAAAGTCAGAAAATTATTGTTGTATGCAAGGCTTAAATTTTCAGGAAGATAATACCATTTCGATATATTGCTGAATTTTAGATTTCCAACTTTAACTCCGTTTTCGAGTATAAAACTGGTATCCATTTTACTTTCAAGATTTATCCAGGGAATATTTTTGTTGAATAGCTGAATATTTGTTAGCTGAATATTGGGTGTAACGGTATCCGCAACTTCGCCTTCGGGGTCGATGGCTGTCAGGCGGTTGGTCGATCCTATCCAGATAGTTCCATCTTTGGCTTCAAATACAGCATCCATATTGCATCCAATGCCCAGAAAGCCATCTTCGTACGTATAGTTCTTGAAAAGGGGAATTCCAGGTCTATCAGCTTTTGTTTCAATCATACCGGGCGCCAGAATATTTGGCCCCAGTCTGGTTCCCAGCCAAATATTTCCACGTTTGTCCTGAAAAAGGCTAGTTATATAATTATTGGTCAATCCTTCTTTTTCAGTAAATTTTGTAAACAATTTACCATCGTAGCGGGTAACACCACCACCAGAAGTTCCAATCCATATATTGCCCTCTTTATCTTGCAAAAGACTGGTTACATTGTTGTGGCTAAGTCCTTCGTTAACACCGAATCGGGTAAAGTTTTTACCGTCAAGCCTGGTTACACCATTGTCGTCGGTTCCAAACCATAGATTCCCGTTTTTATCTTCAAGCATACACAAAACCTCGTTGCTTCCGATTCCTGATTCAGCTGAATAGTTTACGAAATATTTTCCGTCGAATTTCGAAACGCCTCCACCATAACTCGAAAACCACATATTTCCATTGCGGTCTTTTATTATTTTTCGTATCCCATTGTGGCATAAGCCTTCTATCTGAGTATAATGATAGAAATACTTTCCGTCGAATTTTGCCACGCCCATCCCATCACTGCCAAACCATATATTTCCTTCTTTGTCTTCTAATATGCTGTAAATTCGGTCGTTGAGCAATCCTTGCCCAGTTGAATAATTGATGAATTTTTTGCCATCGTATTTTGTAATTCCACCTGCAAATCCGCCAAACCACAAATTGCCCGATTTGTCCTGAAAAATATCGAGAATCTTGTTGTTTCCAAGGCCTTCGTTTTCGGTATAATGAGTGAACAGGTTGCCGTTGAACCTTACCAAACCGCCATCGCGTGTACCAAACCAAAGGTTGCCCTGTTTGTCGATCAGCGAACAACGCACATAGTTGTTGGTAAGTCCTTCTTTTTCAGTATAATGAATGAAATTTGTACCGCTAAATTTTGAGATTCCACCACCCGAAGTGCCAAACCACATCGATCCGTGTTTGTCCTGCATCATGCACAAGACATTGTCGTCGCTAATCCCCTGTTTAGTGGTGTATTGATAGAAAAATTTTCCGTCGAATTTTATTACCCCGGTTTTGTAGGTGCCAAACCACATATTTCCTTGCTTGTCCTGAAAGATTGACACCACCTGATTACCCGGAAAATTTTCGCGGCCATTATAATTCATGAAGCTTTTTCCATCAAATTTGGTCACTCCATTTCCAAAAGAACCAAACCAGATTACCCCATCCTTGTCCTGAAATATTGTTCTGATTTGATTGCTTCCCAGACCTTCCCGGGAACTATAATGTGTAAATATTTTTCCGTCGTACTTCGAAACTCCTCCTCCTGAAGTTGCAAACCAGTAATTCCCGCTTTTATCCTGAAGGATTGAATTAACAATGTTATTGCTTAAACCTTCTTTTTCGGTAAAATGCGTGAAATGCTTACCATCGTATCGAGTAGCACCGCCTCCGAAAGTACCGAACCAAAGTGATCCTTCGTGGTCTTCCATGATACTTAAAACGATGTTGCTGCTTAATCCGTTTTTGACAGAAAAGTGTGTAAGGAATTTCCCATCATAACGGGTTACACCATCGTCGTTGCTAAACCAAAGGTTTCCGCGGCCGTCCTGTATCAGACATCTTATCTGGTTGTGCTTTAATCCCTGAATTGTGCCGAAGGCTGTGAAGCTGTAAGGGTTAACATCTTTGCTGTAAGCATCTTTGGCAATCACTATTTCGGGAATACCCGACAGGAAAGTGATTCCGGTTGATGCAATTTCTTTGGGAACTGCATAACCGTTTTGTCCCGGAGTAATCATTTCAGGAATTCCTGCTATTGTTATGTCAGGCAAACCGGCAGGCTTCACATTATCGCGCGACAATACTTCGGTAGTTTTTCCTGCCTTAATTTTAATTGGGTCGCCAGCGGCAAGAGTTATGGGTTTTGCAATGCTGTCTGAATTCAGGATATGACCATGTACTTCGATGGTTTCAGGCGAAAAAACAGAAGATTTATTTTTGTCTTCCTGCCTTGAGCATGAGAGAAAAATCAGGATAATCAGAAGTAAGGTTAGCTGTTTTTTCATAGTACCCTTTGCATGTCAATCATTCATCAGTTTTGAGAAAGGGAATCAAACTGTTCCCATTTCTGCGAAAATACACTACTGGCCTTGTTTCTTTTTTTTGATTGGTAAATATATTAAAAGTTAAATGAGATGCCAATTTCGAAATAAAAAGGACAGGAGGCAAGATTATTTTATTTGAGATCCACGTTTGATCAGCAAATGAAAATGAATAGTGGAATCGGGTTTCATAACTGGCATATCTGATTGAAACTGTGGCTTCGATATTGGCATATTAAAATATGTTTCAGGGAAAATTTTTTGCCTGGGTTTAAGTGCCAGATTCGGATTTGTTTGAAATTGCTTGCTTTTGGGAAATAGTTGCTTTGGCTTTTTCGTATCAGGTATTAAGTCGTACTGAAACTGCGAAAAATTCAAAGTGTCTATTCCTTTTGCAACAGAATCAGCCTGAAAGTTCAGCTTTGTTTGAGCCATTAAGGCGCATGAAATCAGGAGTATAATCAAAATGGTGAATCCGGAAGTTTTCATACTTCTGTTTTTTTAAACACATAAAGCTAGACAAAAAAATCTTTCAGGATAAGGTATTTAAGCTTTTTAACATTTATTCTATCACAATGATTTCGGGTGTTAGAAAATTACTTTGCTCTAAGAATGTGCATGTATTTGTCGCGGTAATAATAGGCCAGAAACAGGTTTGCAAGCATTAATAATATCGAAATTACCAATCCTTCAGGCGCCAGAAATACGTGATACAGCAGAATATTCACGTTAATCGGAAAGATTACCACATTAGCAAGGGGAACAAACATTCCGGAGAGAAATGCTATGGCACATACCAGTTCTATAATTTTGACAGTGGTCATCATATAACCTGTAACTGCCAGGCCATCCATAAATGTTTTTATGTCGCCTGATAATTCGGGTTGAGGTACCAGGTTGAAAAGTACAACTACTGATGAGAATGCAAACATGAGACCCATCAAAACACGGACGATAATTGCTGCGATTTTCATTTTTTTATCTGATTTGAGTTATGTAATTGATTGTTTTTCGAGGTATTCTTTTAATGATGTGCCAATAATCCAGTTCCATCCTTCAACAAAGTTTTCTTTTGCAAAATCGGGATTGCTCGCCGGAAAAGCTTTAAAAACTTCGTGAACCAGTTTTAGTTTTGTACTATTTCCTTCAGGGAACAGTTCGAAAGTTACCAGTGTATTTCCTTCGTAACCATCATAAAGCCAGCTGTATGATAGTTTTTGTTCAGGGATAACTTCGGCGATTTTGCACAAATGCAGGTATTGACGGTCTTCAGCAGGGCCACCCCAAAACTGGAATTCGAAACCCACTTCAGGAATAAATTCCTGAAATTCGAAATACCATTGCTTCATAGCCTCCTTGTCGGTAATTGCCCTCCAAACAGTCTCTAACGAAAAAGGATAAACCTGCTCAATTACGATTGGTTCGTTTTTCATTTTTTTACTGAAATTTACGATATCTCCTTAAACCAAATTATGCCTGAAAAAGTTCTGAAATTTGTATTTAATTTTGGTTATGAAACGACTCTTTATTGGCATTCCGGTTCAATCGGCCAATGCTGCAAATTTGGCTGAAACATGGCGGAACGATCGTGAATTGAACGATAACAGGTTTAGCTGGACAAATCCTGAAAACTGGCACATAACTTTGTTTTTTCTGGGCGACACAGCTGTTTCCGAAATAGATTTGCTTTGGCGGTTGATTGATGCGTCGTTTGGTGAAACCAGGGCTTTCAATACAGAATTGAATGGGGTAGGAGTGTTTCCTGATACCGGTAATCCCAAAGTTTTATGGATTGGGCTGAAAGATATACAACACCTACTGCCTGCGCGCGAAAAACTGGGTGAATTGCTCATGCAAAATGGATTTGCTTTTGATAATAAACCTCTGAAACCGCACCTCACTTTGGGCAGAATAAAATCTCTTCAGAATAGACAGGTTTTTGAAGAGTTGCTGAAAGATTACGGGGAATTTTTGTTTGATAATGTAACGATCGACCAGATTGTACTTTACGAAAGTATTCTGACACAACAGGGGCCGGTTTACAAACCGTTATTCGTAAAACAACTGATCTGGGAATGAATTCACCGGATCCGAAAGAGCGATTCGGGATTTAGTGAGCGGGTGACTTCAAGTTCTGTTTAGAGAGGGCTTCACTTGAGTGAAACCCTGACTATCATTTATTCAATATCTTTCAAAAATAATGTTTTCGGATCGTTGTAAAACTTCACAAAATCCTGCTCGCTAGGGCATCCTTTGTATGGGCCAAAAGCTACGTGGGGCGGTTGATTGAATGCATTTCGCCAAACCAAAACATACGATAAATTGTACGGACGAAGTGTTTCCAGCAATATTTTTGTCCACCATTCCGGATTTTTGGTAATTGGGCCACCGGCTTCGGTAACTGCAACAATTTTACCTTTTCCAGCAGCAATTTTAGTTACCATTTTGGCACAATTTCCCAATGTGGCAGCGTATTCAGGGCCGCGGTCGTACAAATCGAAACCGACCATGTCAATCAGGTCGTCGCCCGGATAGCGTTCAAGGTATTCTTCTTCAGAATTGAAACGGTCGGTAGAGTATGCATAAAGCAAATGATGGATGTTCTTTTCGTTTCGCAGATAGTTTACAGTAAAGCGCCACAAGGTTTTGTACTCGTCAACCGAGCAAAGGTTTTTGCCCCACCAGAACCAGCTTCCGGTATGTTCGTGGAACGGACGGAAGAAAACCGGGATTAAAGTGCCTTTTTCGGTTTTCAGGCTAAGCATAAAAGTGGCAAGAATATCGAGGTATTTTTTGTACTCTTCGTGTTTTGCGCCACCGGGAATCATTGCCGCAACTGTCTTTTTCGAACTCACATCCCACGATGTTCCGCCGGTAAGCACATTTCTGAAATGCCAGCTGATGGTATTGAATCCGCCCATTTTATGAGCATCCTGAATTCCTTTGCGGATATTATCGAAAAATACTGAATCGAGGCTGTATTTGTCGCCAAGTTCCAAATGGCCCAATTCCCATCCAAAAATGGCCGGATGGTCGCCGCAAACGTCTTTCACATCCGAACGGCCTTCTTCGGCATACCAGCTGGTTCCATACGCCAACGCGTCCTGATGTCCGAACATCATTCCTTTTTGCTGAAGTTTCAGCATTTCCTGATACATTTTTACAGCTTCAGGAGTCGCTTTCGGGTCGGAAGGTTGTACCCTGGCAGCAAACGTTGTCATGCTTGTGACGATAAGCAAAATGATTAGTAGTTTTTTCATGTGTTAGTTATTTTATTGTCAGTGGTTTAATCTTATTCAGTAACAGTTGTTTGTTTTTGAATTGGTTGTGTGGCTTCTTTTGCTGAAGAAGTGCTGTAAATTTCGCCCCAGTGATTTTTATACTCAATTCGTTTGATAAGCGTAAGTTTACTTTTCTCGCTTTCCGGCATTTCAACAGGCCAGCATGTTGAATCGTAAATAATGATATCCCGGTTTTCAAGTCCCGGCAAATGATTTGTTTTAAAATTTTTGTCGGTTGACAGGTATTTCGCACAGCGCTCGCGCAGGCTCATCACCATATTATATCCGCCACCAATTTCTTTATCGTACCAACTTTGTTGCTCGCAGTATTTTACCATTTGCTGATGAACAACCAGATATTGCGTATAACCCAGATCTACATCAGACTGCCCCCTTTTTGTAGCCGAATAATAGGCCGAAACAGATAAGATACATACAATATAAGCAATGTTTAATGCCTGGTATTTTGTTTTTATCTGCTGGATAAGCACTGATGAAGCAAGCAGTACGATACCCAATACTGGTAAAACATAGCGATAACCAAAGAAATTCACGCTTGTAAAAATCAGGAAAAGGATTAATATCGATAGTGAAAAGATCAGGAATCGGCGGTATTCAATTTCCTTTTTACGAAATAGCAGAACGATTAGTGCAAGCACTGCCGTATAAACAACTAAATTTCGACCCTGCGCCAGAAAAAGCATCCATACAGCCGAATTGAATTTATTTTGTACTGTATTGCTATTGAAGGTAATAAAATCGAGATGTTCGGAAAAGAAGAAAACTCCAAATTCATGGTAATGAAGTATCAGAAATAGAACGTAAACAAAAACCGGAACGGCAAGTAACACCAGATTGCGCCAGAATGTTTTTGAGTTCAGGTTGCGGTAATTCTCTATCAGATAAGCTAATCCAAAAACCATTATAAAAACAGCACCGGTTTCCTTGGTGAGCATCAGTAATGAGCCATAAAATGCATACAATCCGTAACTGCGCGACAAGTAGCTGTCAAACGACATCATCAGCAGAATGAAAATTAGTATAGAAGGCAAGACCAGACTGGCTTGCGCTAAAAACAAAGGCTGAATGGCAAGTAGCACAACGGCAATATTGGCCAGCAAAATGTTGGTATGCCGTTTTGCAAAGCGGTGAAACACAAACAGAGCAATCAGTGCAACCAACAAGGGGAATATTCTCATCAGGGTTACCGAATCACCGGCAATGAGTTTCATCCACGACGAAGCCAGAAAATAAAAAAACAATGGATGTCCTTTCGCTAAAACCAAAGAAATGGTGCCCGGTAACATGCTTGGGCCAACCCTTGCCATCTCAAGAACAGCAGGGTAGTACGAAAATGTTTCATCAAAAAAATAAGGCAATCCCAGATGCGGAATTTTGACCACAATCACGATAATACACGATAAAATCAAAAAAATCCAGGGATGCTTTAAATACTTCATTACAGTTTGTTCGTTTTGGCTATTTGATTTGATGCAGTGCCGCTATTTATAGCACAATCAATCGTTAAACACAAAGGTATTCACCGATTCTGATTTTAACTGCAATTCCAGCTTTCCATTTTTCGTTTTTGCAATGTCTTTCTGTATTTCCCAGTTATTGGTTTGCGTAGTTGAAGTTGCATCAATTTTTTGAGATTCAAACCCTGAAATTTCGACAGCAATCGATTCTTTCTTCATGTTAATGAGTTGCAGAACCCGTTTCCCATCGCCACGAATCCCGCTGATGGCAAGCACTTCAGGATCGGAACTTGTAGAATGAACGATTTGTGTGCCGGTATTCATAAAATCGACCTGGTGGCGGGTGACGAAATACGACGGGTATTTTTCCTGAAGATCAGCCGACATGATAGCGTAATTATTTTGCCAGGTCCAGTAAAGCGAAACTTCCACTTCGGCATATTTAATCATGCGATGCGAAATTTTGGCGAAACGCATCGCGTAATCATAGCTTTTGTTCATGTCTTTTATTTTCCATGCCATTGCATCGAACCCCAGTTCGGCACACCAAACTTCTTTGTTCCAGGCTTTTCCGAAACCTGCAATTCGCTCGAATTCGTTGTCAGGAATGGTTTCCGACCACCAGCAATGAAAACTCAATGGGCCGAGGTATTTCCAGATCGAAGGATCGGCCATAATTTGAGTGGCAAACTCGATGGTTCCTTTGGTTTGAGCAGTATCGGCCAGTAAAAATTTGGTTTTCAGTCCGGCTTCTTCCCATTTTTGCCCTGCTTTTTTTACAAAAGCGATGGTTGCCTCGGGCGAGAAAATGATCTGGTAACCACCGTCAGACTCATTGAATGAGAACTGATCGATTTCGACACCATATTCATTTTTCGCTTTCAGGAAAAAGTCGGTAAGCATTTGAATTACTTCGTCGTAAGCTTCAGGTTTGATGACCCGTTGAGCTGTTTTCGTTGGATCAGCAATAAATTCATCGGGCACATCCCACACCGAAATGGTGAAGTTTACCACGCCAAATTCACTTTTCATACGTTTCAGTTCGTCCAGAACCTCAACAACCAAAGGCTGTTTGGTGTAACTGGCGCCGCGGTAATCTACGAAATTCGCATTCCGGAGCCGCATTGGCAAGGCCACCCGAACATGCGTTGGCCGAAACTGTTTGAGCGTTTCGTCGCCAATGGCATCGGCAGCGTGTTGCGAATAGTTGGCCTGACAATAATTTCCACCGATGGATTTGATCGTCTGTTTTTTAATTTCAGGATAGATTTTAACGGTAGCTTTTTGGGCCAAAGCAGTCGATACTATTAAGATCAAGTATAGGATGAAAAATGTTAATGAATAGGTTTTCATGTTCATTCGGTTTATTTAAATTTCAATTTTTTTCGTGCCATCATAATAAAATTATGACTATTTCGTCCGAAGGATAATTATCTCCTCTATCTCCGTTTTTCCGCGGACGATTTGTCACTCGTTCCTCGTTACACCCCGGGCTACAAATATGTCGCTCCTACGGAGCTATTCCGGCGTCTGACCACTGATACTGACCACTGTTTTTATCTTTTAAAAACTTTCACGGCTTCATTCTCATCAATTTTTACGAGGTACAATCCTGAAGGAAACGCCGCCAAAGAAACAACAAAGTTGTCTGCTTTCGGCTTAATTGCTTTTACCGAGATTCCCAGTTGATTGAAAACAGTAACTTCCTGTATTTTCTTAGCTGAATGAATATTGATTGTCTCATCAAAATAGGTGGGGAAAATCTTAAAATCATTGGATTTCTCGCCGATCATACTTGTTGAAGTGTAGGTTTTTAAATTCGGCATTTCGTCGAGCGTAAGCACATAATCGCTTGCAAACATTTTCTTCCACAGGTCGAGCGAATTGTATTTTGCCAAACGTGTAAAATCTCCTGTCCAAGGCATAAACCACGACCAGCCGGCTCCATCGGCGATCAAATTATCCACATCAGGAAAAGAACCACTCTCGCTGATTGTGACCATTTTTTTTCCGCCATATCGGCTGGTCATATCATTAAATTCGAGTATTTGTGAGCTGTGATCCCCTTCTTTATAAATGTCGCGCCCAACAATGTCAACATATTCGTCGCCCGGATACCAGGCATCGTCGTTGGGTTCTCGCGTCCATACCCAAATAAGGTTGTGCAAACCATGAAAATTCACCATTCGGTCGAACATTACCTGCCACAGTTTTTTGCAAGGCGCTGCACCTTTGGCGCCCCACCAGAACCAGCCCCCGGCCGCTTCGTGCAATGGCCGCCAAAGGATGGGTATTTTGTTGTCCTGAAATTTTTTCAGCATTCCTGAAATATAGTCGATGTCACTGATCATGGCTTTGTACTCGTCGGATGTTTCATCTGATATTTTAGAAATGTCGAAAGTGGTTTTTTCGGTGTAAAATTCTTCGGTTTTACGCGATGGGTCGCGCCAATGCCAGCAAAAGGCCGGAATCCCGTTTTTGTCGTACAGCGCTTTTGTTTCGTTGTAGGGGGTGTTTTCGTTGTACCACGAGTAATTCCGTCCGCAAAACAAAAAGTCGAACCCAACCAGCGCAGGACTTTTCCCGGTATTGGTTTTTAACCAGTTCGACTCTTTCATGTCCATTACACCCGAAATGATTTTTTTTCCGTAATTGTCGTAAAGGAATTGGTACAGGCTGGCTGCTTCACTGGATGGATTTGGAGTGACAAGTTTCTTATTTATGTCAAATTTAGTTGCGGGATCAACCTTCTCAAATTCAATGTAATCAATGTTAATCCATCCCCACGATTTGGTGATTTCGACTTTGTGCGCTCCCGCTGCCAGTTTCAGGAAACTAACCACTTTAAGTTTGATGTAGGTTGAGTTCTGGTTGGTGGCAAAGGTGATGGATGTGCCGTCAACTATCAGGTTATTGGCTTTGTAGCCGTTGGGTGATGCCACCTGAATGTAGATGTTGTATGTGGCTGCTTCGGCAAAATTTAAATTAAAAGTAAGGTTTCCTTCTCCCTGTGCCACGTAATAACCGCCCGAAGCCGAGCTGTTGGCTTGCTTTGCAGCACCTCCCGCAAGGGTGGCTGTTTCGGCCTCAAACTTCTGGCCAAAGGCAAAGTTTGCTGAAATTAATAGGACGATTAATATTGATTTTGCTTTTTTCATAAAATGGTTCTATCATGTTTTGTATGGGTAAAACAAAGCAGGTCTTTTTTAGGTGCAGAGCACCGTTGATATTTGTAGGTTATGTGTTACAATTCTCGTATGTGGTGCGTCGCACCGGAATAGGCATTCATTAATTTTAATATTCCGGTGCGACGCACTTTACCTGCTTTTATCGACTTTTTTACTATAAATATTTTGCGGCTCTGCCGCTTTTGTTCGAACTGCTACTGACCACCAAAAACTTTTATTTAAAGCTTGAAATGTCGCGGAAAACGGCTGTTGCAGTTTCGGCTGTATTGTGCGATGTGACGGCAATTCCCAGATACAATTTCTTTGAAAGTTCCATCTTGTAAGCAGCAAATGTTTTCCAGCTTTTTCCATCGGCGCTGTAGAATCCGGTAAATTCGTTGCCTTCGCGTTTCAGCCTTATCCATGTATTCGGATAATTCACCGGAAACTCGGGAGTGCCATCGAATCGGGCAGGGTAGATGGCTTTCATTTCGCCAGCCTGTTCGGCACGGTACTGAAATTCGTATCCTCCGTTGTTTTTATTGCGTGCGTTGTTGTTCGGAAATACCTGGAAATAGATGTGACGGCTGTTGTCCGAAAGCTGTTCGCGTGCCATTAATCCTGCCTTTGTGTAAAGGTGAGGAGCAGTGAGGCTTTCAATACGGGCAACCAGATCGAAATCACCTGATTGTTCAAGATACGAAAACCTGAATTCGTCTTTTACTCCCCAAATGTCAGCACCTCCGGCGGTCATACTAATGCCATCATTGGTCATTACGGTTGTTCCGGCAAGTGCCGGTTTCCCAATATCAATACTCTTAAACTTTTTAAGCTGAACTGTTTTTCCTTTGGCTGAAAGCATTCCGGCAGAAAGCAGCAGAATGAAAAATAGCGTGATGAATTTTTTAAACATTGGTATTTGGTTTAGTTATTCGTCATTTTAAAGATTTTCACTTCTTTTTTGTTACTTACCCGCAAAGTGTAAAATCCTTTTTCGGGTGCTACTATGGTTGTTTTTCCTGAAGTTGCAGTGAGTTTCTGTGAATAAATTTTTACACCTGCCGAATTAAAAAGTTCTGCTTTTCCCTGATCACTGCCCAACAAATTGGTTTCCAGAATAAATGTTCCTCTAAACGGATTGGGATAAGCCATTATTGAGTTGTCAAATTGATTGATTCCTGTGGTGCATTCAGAACTTGTGGCAGAAAAAACCTGAACAGCAACAGTCTCCGATTTAGCAGAACATCCATAGGCATTGGTCACCAAATTGTAATTACCAGTTTCAGTGGCATCAATAGAAGCGACCGAACCCTGAATTTTTGTGGTGCCTTTGTACCAATTGTATGTCAGATCATTCGATGTATTGGCAGTGAAGCTGACTTTTCCTCCGGGACAAAAGGATAGATCACCTTTTGTAGTGATAATGGCTTCAGGAATAGTATTTACAGTTACTTTGACGGGTGCTGAAGTTGTTTCAACTGAACCTTTGGCAACTTTTACAGAATATAAGCCAGACTGACTGACAACGATACTTGCTGTTGTTTCTGGTAAAAGAACGGTTCCGCGGAACCATTTGTAGGTCAGTCCAGAACCGGCAGTAGCATTTAAAGTAATATTCTCGCCTTCGCAGAGGCAGGCAGATTTGGTAGTGGTAATGCTGATGTTATCAGGAATTGAATTGTCGAGTGAAAGGATGACATTATTGGGCAAAGCGCTTTGTTTTGAATTGCCAAGGATAAAAGTACCTGTTCGCTCTTTTCCTCCGGCTTTGATCGTGTATTTGTAAGTTCCAAGGAACCCTTCGAACGAAACTTTGCCTTCAGAATCGGTGGTTTTGTCAGTCTTTTTTGTCCACCACTGATTAAAAACCATGTCCTTCCAGGCTTCACCATGAGGTCGGATGCTCCAATCCTGTGCATAAAAAGCGCCGTCAGGAAGCCAGTGCTGTCCGGCCCAGAATCCCCATGTCAAAAATGATTTAACCGAAGGATGACTGAAACAAATCGTTAAAAAATCGCGGGTGTAGTCGGCCTGAACAGTGCGCTGTGTAAGATTGATATCGTGTTCAGTAATCTTAATATCCTTGCCCAGAGCAGCAAATCGTTCGAGTATTGAATACACTTTTGTGATGGGAGTCAGATCGGTTCCAAAATGACCCTGCATTCCAATCCCTTCAATTTTTCCGCCTTTTTCGTCGATGTATTTAATAATGTTGAAATAACCGTCCTGATGTTTTATATCCATTCCTCCGGCACTTAAAATAGAATAATCGTTGATGTACAACTTCACATCACGGTCGTTTTGTCGCACGCGTTTAAACCAGTCAGCCATTGCTTCATCACCCAGGATTGCCTGAAACTCTTTTTCCGAATATGGTTCGTTCAGTACATCCCAATCGTTCAGTTTACCTTTTGTATATTGGGTAACCTGATCGATGTGACGGTCAATTTCGTTCCTGAACGCTATCGGGTTAGCGCTCAGTGTTTTTAGCGAAGCCAGATTGTATTTAAAGGATGGCCAAACTACATTGTGGCCACGTACAAGTATCTTTCGGCGGAGGAGCGAGTCGAGTGTTTTAGTGGTATTTATGGATGGATTTGGATTAAAAGCAGGCCATTTAAGGTCATTTTCAAGAACCACTTCATTGAAAAGTTCATAAACCTTCTTTCTGTAAACAGCATCGCTCATGAATTTACTTGCAGCTACTGCCGAACCAAATCCAAACTGATGTTTTACCATTTCGATTGAAACGACTGCATCTTTCAAAATCTGACCTTGTTCGTCATACGCTACCATATCCACAATTCCCTTGCGGATTTGATTGATACGTTCGTCAGCAGGAGCACGCCAGGCAGCGTCGGCCTCTCTTCCGTAGTAAGTAACTTCAGTAACCGGAAGCTCATTCAGCGTGAACGTGTTTTTATAATTCAGGAATTTTACATCGGCAATTTCGATGGTTTGCGAAATATAGCCGGTATGAAAGGAATAGCTAACTGCCGATGCAGCTAGTGTTGAAGCACATTTGACCGAGGCGAAGTATTGTTTCCATTCGCGGCCTATAGCGATTTTGTAATAGATTTCCTTTGCATATGAGGTATTGTTTTCGATACAAACGGTTAGTGCACCATCGCCCGATTCCTGAATTGAAGCCGTGGTTCGCGCCCAAAAAGATACCAGAACCACATCGTTGATTGCAATTCCTGTTGACGATGTGAATTTAATCTGCGCATCCCAGGTATTGGAAATGTCGGATCCTGTTGTTTGCCGGAGACCTTTGGTGAATGGTTGGTCGCTGATTGTAATTGCAGTAAGCGTGCCTTTCCCAATTTTCTGGTAATTGTTTGCAGTTTCACTGATCAGCGAAATACCTCCTGCAGGAATTTGGGCAAGTGCCTTATGACAAACGAAATTTAAAATAATCGCCAATAAAACGATGGGTTTCAATTGTTGCATGTTTAAATTTTTTTGTGACTATCCTTTCCCAAATAAGAGTTTATATTTTAGAATCTTGTCATTAGTAATCATTTGAGTTACAAATAATGACTACCAATGACAAATTTATGACTCATTATTACCCAGACATGGATCGGATACTTATTTGATTTTTATAGCTGAAAAAACGAACAATGCCTGTTTAATAACTACTTTATATGCTTATTTTTTTTCCGCCTGTTTGCGCAACAATTCGCGGGTTTTGATACCCGATTCCTTCAAGTCTTCCTCTTTCCAGTTTCCTTCGGAAGAAGCGCTGGTTTTCATCATCGAGCAGGTTTCGTTTTTATCGGCAACCGACCAGCTAATTAAACTAATTTTATTGGTTTCGCACCAGTCGATCCAGTTTTGCCACTCGGTGTAATTAATGGGTCCGTTTCCTGAAGCTTCCATGCCGGCAGATTCGGAAATAAATATTGGAATTCCTTTTTTCAACGCGTAATCGCTGCGGTCGCGCAATGATTTACCATGTGTTCCGGCGTAAAAATGAACAGTGTACATGATGTTGCTGAAACCTACGATCGGATCGTCGGCAACCAGGTGGATATCCTGATCCCAATGAGGATTTCCTACTAAAATAATATTGTCAGGATCGATGGCACGAATGGTTTTGATTAGCTCGATAGAATATTCTTTCACCTGTGCCCACGAGTCTTTTACCGGTTCATTGTACAGTTCGTATATAACGTGCGGATTCTTGCCATATTTGCGGGCCATTTCAGCAAAGAAAACCTTGGCTTCGTCAAGTTTTATAGAATGGCTGTGCCAGTCAATCAATACGTAAATATCGTTCTCGATGGCGCCCTGAATTACGGCTTCCACTTTTTCTTTCGACCATTGGGGTTGATCGATGTATCCTTTTTTCGGTTCGACACCCATCGCGGCCCTTACAGCCGAGCATTTCCAATCGGTTGCCAGCCATTTTACCGACTCTTTGTTGTAAAAACGTGGCCACCAGTTGTGCCATCCATAGCTAACACCATTAAGTACTGTCGCATTTCCATGTTCATCGGTTAGCTGGGTTCCTTTTACCGAAAGGCTGCCATGCTTTTTTACCGGTTGTGCCTGAAGATTCATTGAAATAAGAATTCCAAGAAATAAGGCTAGTAGTTTGAATTTTAGGTTCATAGTTTAGTTGATGATTAGTTTTTTACTTATTTTCTGATTTCCGGAAGATACCTGAATTATATAAATTCCGGCACGGATATTATGCTTTGAGATAGTGAAGAAAGCAGCTGGATTTTTGAAAGTTTTAATCTGATTTCCCAGTATATCATAAATAATGCAGGTTTCAACCGGCTTTTCTGTGGTTGAATGTATGATCAGTTCATTATTATTCTGCCTGATGGAGATGCCGTTTTCTGAAAAAAGTGACTGATTCCCGACAGGAATAACTCTTTTAAAGTCGAGAAAGTCGATATAAAACAATGGTTTCTCGATAAAAGTCAGTCGCATAATCTGTAATCCAGCTTCGAGATTCATTTGAAAACTTACCGTTTTTGCATTTATCCAACTTACGGTTGTGGGTGCTTTAATAATGTCAGACTCGACAGTCCCTATTTTAACCTTGAAAGTTCCGCCCCCTGTAAAGGCTGCGATGCTTGCTTCAATGTCGTATGTGCCCTTTTTTTCAATGTTTACAGAGTATTCAAGCCATTCGCCGGGGTAATTGTCTATTACGTAGTATTTGTTGTTTCCCAAATTATAAATGTCGATTGGTTCATTTGGTCGGAGATCGCCTGTAACATTCTTTGAATCAGAGTCGTGGTAAGTAAAGCCGTCTTCGCCGATATCGAAATTTTCGGCTTCAACACGTCCTGGTATTTCAATTGGCTTTTCGGTATATAATTGTCTTAATACCGGAACATAAGTCGGGAGGAAAATTTTTTGCGGATAGGAATAGAGATTGGTCCCATTATTATAGTGGGCTATAACCCTGAAAATATAATCTTTGTTTTGAGTTAGTTTGTTGTCGCTGTATGTAATAACATCACCTTTTAATGCTGCAATTCGTTTATAAATCGAGCCTGGGGCCTTCCGTTCAATGTAAATACTGTCATAATCTGATGCCGGATTAGTCCAGTCGAGTTTTACGATGGTATCCTGAAAGAGTGATAGTTTCGGCATTCGCGGTGAAAGCAATGAGGAGTGGGTAAGAATATCCTTAATATCCATATCCCAGCTTTTAGCCTGACGCTCCATAATCCGGAAGTTACCTCCATCGTCCCAGGCAGCCGGGGCAAAGCCGAATGTTTCCGACAATTCCATATACGTTTTGTAGTGCTTCATCCGCGAGTTGTAATCGCAGGATTTTAATGAGCCAAATTCTCCCAGAAAAACCGGGATATTGTTTTTATCCGACCAGTCTTTTACTTTCTGAAATTTGTTTCTCAATGCAGTTATATCGGCGGCGGTACCCCAGGTTCCTTTACCTTCAAGCCCAAACAAATAAGGATCGTAGGAGTGGAACGAACCAATTATATTCGGATCATTTGGAATTGCTGCATTAATAAGACCATCGGAACCACCCCAGTCAATGCCCTGAAAAATGATCAGTCGGGTAGGGTTGGTCTTTCGGATTACCTTGATTGCTTTTTGATGCATTTCGTCGTTTTGGGCTTTTGTCATGGGCGAAACCGGCTCATTGGCAATTTCGAAAATTAATTTCTCCGACTTGTTTTTAAAACGGGTAGCCACCTGGCTCCACAAACTGTCGAACCTTGCCTGATTGACCGGATTGGCATAATTTTCCTTGATCCATCCATCGTGGTGCGAGTTTACAACAATGAACAGATCACGGGCCAGACCCCAGTCTATAATTTGTTCGACCCGGTTTAGCCAGATCTGGTCAATTTTAAATGGGCTGGCGGTTGACATGTGTTTGTCCCATCGAACCGGAATGCGGACGAAATTAAATCCTTCATTTTTATACATATCAAACATGTATTCCTGGGTGGGAGGATTGCCCCATTCTCCTTCAAAAGGAGGTTCAAGAGTGTTTCCCAGGTTTATCCCATGTTTCATTTTACTGATGGCTTCTTTCGGGCTTAGCTGGGCAGTTGTAAATTCCGGAATAAGGAATAGGAAAGCAATTAATAGTTGGAGGTTCAGTTTGGTATGCATTTTTTTATTCAAAATTAAGCTGTAAAACCATTAATCCTGATTCGAGACAAGGAAATGAATGTAAAGTTTCTGTCAATAATGAAAGAATTCAACCATGTTTCAAAAGATTTCAAAAAAAAAGGGCCTCATAAAGAGGCCCTTTCCATTCATTGTTTTAGTTGGTTATTTTTTTACAATCTTTTGGATATTGATGTGTTTTTCACCATTAGAGATTACGAATACATAGATACCTGCAGGTTGAGCAGCCAATGAAACGTATTCAGTTGTGTTCTCAACAACAACGTCGCGGAGTGTAACACCTGAAGTGTTGAATACGCGTACTCTGTTGCCTTTTGCCAGACCATTGATGATTACTCTGTCGGCAGTTGGGTTTGGATACATCTTAATTGATGATTCAATTTGGCTAACTGCAGTAGCAAACTCAATTTTGTATGTGGCAGAAGTTAAATTATCAGCAGCTGTTACCAACAGTTTGTCGTATGAAGCCAAGTTTGCCATTGTACTTGGAGCTCCATTTTTGTCGATAATTGTAAGTTTTGCACCAAACGATGGGTAAAGCTTAGCAAAGAATTCTGCGATTGAAATGCCAGTTGCCGGAACTTTAACGACAAGATTAACCTGGTCAATCACATAATCGTCAGAGATTACATAGGCAAGATAGGTATTTACATTGAAGTTAAGCATTGAGAAATAGTATGCTTTGGTAACAGTACCATCAGCAGAAGTTACAATTAGCTTATCGTCTTTGTAAATATTTCCCATAGAACGGGTCAAACCAGCTTTGTCAAAAATTTGAAGAGTTGCACCAGCTGATGCGGTAACATTGCTAAGCAAACTTTGAACGGTAGTTCCGGCAGGAACAAACTGTATCAAAGAAGCAAACTGGTCAACACTGTAAACGTCAGATGTNNGCAATTACATTCACATAAGCTGTGTCGTAGTTCAGTTTGCTTAACGACATGTAGGCATCTTTGGCGTCAGTAATGGTCAAAGTAGCTCCCGCAGGAACAACAACAGCGGCCAATACGTTTTTCAAAAATTCTCTTTGTTTGATTCCACCAATTGTACCAGTTGCACCAGTAGTAGTTACGGTGTATTTGGTCGAAGTTAAAATTGCATTAGCACTTAAACCGCCAGGAGTAACATCAAGAGTGTATTTAGTTGTATTTAAACTGTCGGCCGAAAGAACGATCAGTACATCACCTTTGCTGATAGCATCAGTAAGTGCTAAATCAGCGTTTGTAGCAAGCGATTTAACTGTTAAAGTTTGTTTTGGGTCAGCTTTTATAAGGTTGTCGAAGAACCCGCTAACAGTTGTACCGGTTGTTAAACCTTTAATAGTTTCATTCTGCGAGTAGCCTTCACTTACTTTGTAAATTTTAGAGGCAACTGTAGAACGATACATCGTAACATCATTCATAATGTGAGAGCCAATTCCGTCAACAATTGAATAGATATTCAATGGCCATGGATAATGCAATGCGTTAAAGTAAGCATCATCTTTCATAGTCCATTCGCTTTCTTCCCATGTTGCTCCCAATGAACCTTTAACTTCGGTATTTCCTTTGAAAATATGTGGTTTGCGGGTGTAAGCGGTCAGCTGGTTGATTACTTTTCCACCAACTTTTATGTTGCTTCCGTCTTCCATGCCAAATACATCAACCAATTCAAAATCGTTAACGTCAATAGCTGGTTTCAATCCATTTACAACAGAATCGTTCAGGATTTTGTACATGTAATAGGTTGTTCCCATCCAGTCGTGTATCGCATTGTTCCAAGGCATATTGTATCCCCATGGATTCTTTCCGGTAGCAAAGTTAACATCTGCTTCTTTTCCATAAATATTAAAAGAACCGCCACCTCCATGTTGAGTCATAACAAACACATCACCTGGATAAACAATAGCATTAACAGCTAAATCCGGTACCAGAATACGTGGTTGAACAGCCCAGCTGGCTTCATCCTGCCATTTTTTACCAGGAACATATTTACGCCAAGGACCATCAGCATAGTTGGTTCCAACAGCATTGAATGCACCAAAAGCAGATGCACGTCCTGCATAATTACAGAAGATCATATAACGGCTCAAATCCATAACTTCAGTTCCGGGGTTAGCTACCTCAATCCATGGAACTCCCCATGCATCCTGAAATACAATCTGAGAGAAGAATGGTTCACCTATCCATGGTTGAACTTTAGATGGATCTTTTTCTTTTTCGAAACGAACAGTGTAAACGTTTTTAGTAGAATCGTCCTGAGCTGTAACTGTAAAAGTAACAGTTCTGTCTTCAGGTGAGCCAGCCAATGTTTTGGCACGGGTTACAGCAACAGTTGAGTTAAGATTCCGTTTAGTAAATACCAAGGCAGGAATTCCGTCGTATTCCATTGGTATTTTAACAACGTAATTGTTTTTCGAATAGATAAAACCTGGAATAGTGTCACCTGCCCAACCATAAGATTTTGCAATATCGCCTTTGAAATACGAAGGCATATCAGGCCATGTAATTGAAGCAAGTTCAGCATTTGCGCTAGGTACAAATTTCTGAAGTTTCAGGTAGTATTCTTTTAATTTGCCATTTTCTGAAGTCACCTGAAGTTTGTCGCCCATTTTTAGGTCAGGACGAACAACGCCATCAACAAATGCGATTTTCCAGGTTGCTTTGGCTGGTTTTTCCAGATATTTGAAAAGTGTATCGATACGGGTTGCAAAACCAATCTGGCTAATGGTATCCATACCTTTAACTCCATCAGTTACGCGATATCCCCATGCTCCGGGAAGTTGGGCTCCATAAAAGCCTGTTAGGAAATTTGCAGCTCTTTTATAGATTACAATATTATCTGAAGCAGTAGGATCTTTTACAATGATATTGAAATCTTTAATAGTAGCTTCATCACCGCAAACAAATAAGGTGAGTTTATCACCAGTACGCATTGAAATATAAGCAGAGTCAGCAGAATTTGGAGCCAGGTGGTATGTCCATGCTAAACCAGGTCTTCTTTCAAACTGGTACATGATAGAGTCATTTCTTCTGATACCCCAAGGAACTGTGATAGTTGCTTTTTCCAGATCAACCAGTACTTTTCCGGGAGTTTTAGAAACCAATGTATTGGCATCTAATTTTGCGCCAACAGCCTGGTTCCCTGCTGTCCAATATACAGCGCGCCAGTCATAAATACTAAGTCTTGGTACCGGAATCCATTCCGAGTCGGCTAAGTCAAGTCCTCTTCCTGAGTTGAAATCAACATTTCCGGTTTTTACAGATGCTTTACGAATTAAAACGCTGTTAGAGGTTGCATTTAATACACCGGCCACATCGTAAGCTCCATCTTTATTTCTACCATTTGCCTGATCGAATACGCCATTAACCTGGTCAATTACAACTGAATCTTTCAAACCTTCTTCGTTAAGGAAATGATGTCTCAGATACCATGTTTCACGGCCATTCCAACAATCCATAGTGCTGTAATAAGGAGTCACAGTGTCTGCCGCAGTTGAATTTGCTTCACGAACATAAAGCAACTGATCTGCGATTTTGAAAAATTCTGGTTTTGTGATCCTTTCTGAATAATGTGTAGGATCTTTTAACCACATTTTAGGTCCGAATATATACGCAGTTGCAATAAGATACGATTTTCCGGGAGCCAGATCCTTTTTTGGCAGCCTGAAAAATGAATTTGCATCCGGTCTATACGGATCGTTCCATGGAGTGATTTTACCAAACTCGAACTGAGAAAGGTCGATCGTTTCCGTTCCCATGTTGGTAAACTCTACATAGTTGTCAGGTGTAGAACCTGCCAACGATTCCGTAATAATTAAATTGTTGTAAGGTTTTTTAGTCTGTGCCTGCAGCACGATACCAAAGCTTACAACAAACAGAAAGAAAAGTAAAAGTTTTAATTTCATAATGTTTGATTTTAAATTAAGTGTTCTTCTCAAAAGTAACTATTAAAAGCATTTTGTTGTATCGCCTGTGTAATGGAAGAATGTAACGAATCTTTCAATGATGTAAGAAATCAACCATTCGAGGATTGTTTTTTGTGTAATTTTCTTTCATACAAGTGTTGTATTTGTTGATTTTAAGCATTTTTATTATTTGAATTCGTCATTTGCTTTTGTGTATGTTGTTGATATGCAGTTTTGTAAACAATGAGTTGTTTTAGTTTTTGGATTTATTAAAGATGAATTAATCAAATTTCTCTTTTTTACTTTTTAAAACAAGTGGGTTTGTATGTGCATTTCTAATAAAGAAGTGTGATTTGTTTTTTCTATTTGTGAGAAATTTGAATTGGAATTTGCCCCTGATTTTTCGGTAGGACGTATAAAAAAGGTTGATTTTCGATTTAAAATTTATACCTTGAACCCCTGAATTTATTACATGTTTACCGGCTAACTGAGTATGAAAAAAGTACTGATTTTTATTTTATTTTTTCAGTTTTCATTTTCCACTTTTTGTTGGAGTGGTACTTTTAGATACCTGCGTACTAACGAAGGATTATACAATGGCGAAATTAATTCAATTGCACAGGACCAATCGGGTAAAATGTGGTTTGCTACCTGGACAGGTTTAGCAAATTACAATGGTTTTGATTTCAGATTTTTTAAGCCGGAATTGGGAAATCCTAAAAGTCTGGCGGATAAAAAAACTCACCGGATACTAGTTGATTCAGAAAATATTCTTTGGCTTGCATCGCTTTCGGGTGTTTCGATGTACGACAGAAATACCGACACTTTTTATCCGGTAAGCTTGGATGGACATTCGTCGGCCGACTATTATGTAAATAATTTGTATGAATCAAAGGGCCTGATTCTTATTCATACAAGTGCTGGCATTTATGTGGTCGGTCAGAAAACTAAATTTAACTCAGGTTTATCGGCAAAACGACTCTTTCTTTTTGAAAATGGTAATAGAGTTGATGACTATGTGCATTACATGAATGTGTTTGAGGATAAGCTTTTCCTTGTTTCAAACAAGGATATTTATAATCCTGACAGGATATTGATTGCCGAAATAAATTTATCTCCCTCCGATACTCTAATCAATGTTATTAACCGGCAGATTTTTGTCCGTAATATTAACAATGTCTGCTATTCGAAAGCTGA
Organism: Prolixibacteraceae bacterium; assembly: GCA_003537645.1. Lineage (GTDB taxonomy): Bacteria > Bacteroidota > Bacteroidia > Bacteroidales > Prolixibacteraceae > Aquipluma. Next base: position 29,960 of record DPRM01000135.1, on the reverse strand, counting down.
CAATAAAATCTATATTGGAACGATTAGTGGAATCTCGGTGTGCGAGACTGATAAAAACTACCGGATTGTTGATCAGGTTTATTTTAAGGGGCAGAGTATAACTCAGCTAACTTGTGCCAGCGATGGTCGTTTGTATTGTTCAGGGTTAATGCCAGAACTGATGTGGGTTGATGTACGTTCAGGTAATAATGGTAAATATCTACCCGATCCGCTTAAATTTGGCACATTGCTCGACAATAATATCACTTGTTTGTTCGAAGATTATTCTGGAAATTTATGGATTGGACATCAGGGATTAGGTTTAAGTATCCTGAATTTGTACCGAAAAGCATTTTATTCTTTTCAGCGCGATCCGTCAAATCCTAAATCTCTTAGCGGAAACATTGTGATGTGTATTAATGGAACATCAACTGAAACCATCATTGGTTTACGACAGGAAGGATTATCAATTGCAAGCAACCGGACATTGAATTCAGGTTTGTCAGACTTTAAGTCGGTCAGCTATCTCAGGCAGCCGGCATCTTCTCCAAGTTTCAATACGGTTTGGGATATCGCCAAAGAATCGGAGACGGTATTCTGGGTTGCATCCGATGCCGGCGTTGCAAAATTGGAAAAAACTGCCAATGGGTGGAGTTATGGGAGTTTTGCTGAAGAACCCTTATATACCGGGGGTACAGTTCGTAAAATTTTGGTTGATAAGGATAAAAATTTATGGGTCGGTTCTCTCTCCGAGGGATTGTTGTTTTTCCCCGCACTAAGAAATAATCCTGAAAAAAGATACTTTGTCTATTCTGTTGATCAGTCAAACAATGAAAGTCTTACTGACCGTACTATCCTGACAATGAAAATTGACAGTAAACAACGTTTCTGGATTGGTACCAATAACGGGTTGAATTTGCTGAAAACACCCTATAATAAACTTGACTTAAGCGGTAAAACCAAACCCGATTTGCGTTTTACACGGATAGTAGCTACAAGGCCTGATAAATATTTCCTGAATGCAAATGAGATCAATTGTATTTATGAAAATTCTGATGGTAAAATCTGGATAGCAACTCAGGGAGGTGGAATCAGTATTGTTGATCCGGAGACAATGACTTTCTCGAATCTGACGATCGAAAATGGCTTGCCCGGAAACGACATTCAAGGTATCTTAAGTGATGCTTCCGGATTAATATGGATCAGTTCGAATAAAGGTATTGTTGCCTATGACCAAAGCAATGCTGCCAAATCGTTTACTTATTATAAAAGTTCAGATGGCTTACAAGGCGAAACGTTTAAAGTAAATTCATATTACCAATCCTCCGACGGGCAAATGTTTTTTGGTGGTGACAACGGCTTCACAACATTTTACCCTGGTGAGATAAAGTTAAACCCTATTCCTCCTAAAATTGGATTGACCAGCTTTCGGATTGATAATGTAGTTATCAATGTTGGTGATACCATTAGTAAAGGCAATATATTTTCACGATCCATTGATGGAATCGAAGAAATTAAACTTCCATATACCAAAAATTCATTTAGCGTTGGTGTTGGTGTTAATCATTTCCAATATCCCGAAGGAAACAAAATACGATATAAGCTTGATGGTTTCTATGAAGATTGGATATCAATTCCAGCTTCCAATAGGTTTGCCTATTTTTCAAAAATTCCACCGGGGAATTATACGCTTCATATTTCCGGGATTAGTTCTGATAATGTGATCGCCGAAAATGAAAAGACATTTCGGATTATTATTTTGCCACCCTGGTATAAAACCTGGTATTTCAGAACATTTATTTTTGTTTTAATCGTTGGACTTTTTGGTTATGTATTGTACTGGTTATCCAGCAAGCAGAAACAATCGTTCCAGCAGAGAATTGATGCAATATCTTTTGAGAACAACGAGAATAAAATGCGTTTTCTCACCAATATAGCACACGAACTTCGGACGCCTTTGAGCCTGGTTATTGCTCCTATCGAAGATATGAAGCAGAATTATAAAACGATCGATCCGGCATGGAAAAACCATCTGACTTTAATTTATCGAAATTCGAACTATCTTCTGACTTTGATTAACCAGATTATTGATTTCAGAAAACTGAATGCTGGTAAATTGCAGCTTAATTTGCAAACAACTGATATTGTTAGCATGGTGAAAGAAGTTGTATCCAATTTTAAGGGATTAGAAAGCAGGCGTAAAACAAATCTCCAGATTGAAGTGCCGGAGCGAAGCATTTTTGTCGATATCGACCGCCAGAAAATTGAAGAAGTACTGTATAATTTACTGTCGAATGCCTTTAAGCATACCAGCGAGAATAATTCGATAAAAGTAACTCTTGAACTGATAGGGCAGGTTTCTTCAGGCGACGCAAAAAACAAGATTCGCATCACAGTGTTCAACGAAGGGAAAGATATTTCGGATGAAGACAAAGCCAGAATATTTGAGCGGTTTTACAAAGTGAGCGAAAAAGTTGAAGGCGCAGGAATTGGCCTGTCGTTTTCAAAATCGCTGATCGAAATGCACAATGGAACAATTACGGTAGAGTCGGTTGAAAATTTGGGGGTTGCATTTCATGTTGACTTGCCATTCGACGAAATAGAGGTGACAGATGATATTCTGCCGGAACAAAGCAGTTCGGGGGCTTTGTGGCATGAAGATGTTTTTGATCTTGTTCAGGTTCATGAGCTGGAGAACAAAGGAAAAGACATGACCTTGGTAATTGTTGAGGATAATATCGATTTGCGCACATTCCTGAACAATGCATTATCAGGAATGTATAATTGCTACGAAGCAGGCGATGGTAAAGAGGGATACGAATTAATTTGCAGGATTATTCCTGATATGATTATTTCGGATGTTGTTATGCCCAAAATGGACGGTTACGAATTGTGCGCCAAAGTGAAGGAAAATAACAAGACCTGTCACATTCCGTTTATCTTATTAACTGCAAACAATGCTTCAGAGCATATTGTCTCGGGTTACGAAAGGGGTGCTGATGCCTATGTTACCAAGCCTTTTGATATGAGTATTATTAAAGCACAAATTTCGAGATTGATAAAAAACCGGGAACTGATTCGTGAGAAATACATGACGCAGAATTTCATGGTTGAAGTTTCGCAGTCGAACCTTTCGAAAGATGATGAATTCATCGTTAAACTTAGGCAACTTCTTGAAGAGAATCTGTCGGAAAGCGACTTTAATGTAAAGAAATTATCGGAAGATTTAAATATCAGTACCACTCACCTATACCGAAAACTAAAAGCACTTACAGGCCTCTCACCTGTTGAGTTTATTCGTGCGTTTAAATTGCAAAAGGCATGTGAAATGCTTTCAAATACCAACCAATCAATAAAGGAAATTGGTTATGGTCTGGGCTTCAATAACTTGTCGTATTTCGTGAAATGCTTCAGGGAGCAATTTGGTGTTACACCTTCAGCATTTCGGCAAAAGGGGCTTCCCGAGCAGCCATAAAATGATAGCACAAATCAACCAGCTATGTCATAAATTAACCTATTTTAACTCTTATTCTTTACTTCACTGGCAAAAGGGTAAGTTCTTTAATTTATGTACAATAATCTGACTTTGATTTTTGATACATTTGTCCGTTCAAAATTCCATTTTACTGTGCCTTATCTAAATTTTTGATTTTAATTATTCAAATTTATGATTTAAAAAAATGACAAAGAATAAGCTGTTAACCTTAATTTCTTTATCGCTGTTAGTTTTATTTGGCTGCCAGAAGGAGATCGATGATAAATATGCTCGACCTGAATGGCTTGCCGGCAAGCTTTATACGCAGATAAAGACACAACCAGATCTTTCGACTTTTGCCGAATTGCTTCATGTGTCTGGTTACGATACAATTATTGATGTATCTGGTAGTTACACCATTTTTGCTCCTTCAAATGATGCTTTCAAAAAGTATTTTCAGGAAAACTCTAAATATAAATCAGTTGCTGATATACCGAAAGCAGAAGTAATTAAGCTGGTAAAATACCATCTGGTACAAAATCCATGGAGTAAAAAGCAACTCCGTTCACTGGATATTTTTGGATGGATTGACACGCTCGACCTTAGTAATAACTTACCCAAAGGTTATAAGCGTGAAACTCTGCTGCTTGAGAAGAACCAAAAATACGGGGTGGCCTGGAGTAAGTACAAAAGGCAAAACAGTACATTAAAGCGTACTGACATTATTGATTCAACTAAAACGAGTTGGAACAGACGTGTTTTTACCGATTCGCGCAAGTTTTCTCCTATCTTCTTTAAGGAGTATTTTGATATTTATGATTTGTCAACGTCTGATTATTCATTTTATTTCGGACGTCCATTCGAGAACAACAATGATATTTATTTCAGTAATGGCCGGGTAGTTGGAGATGAAGTTTTTGCGGAAAATGGATTTATATATGTTATAGATCGCGTAGCAGAACCACTGAAAAATGGAGTAGAAATTTTAACAGACCAGACCAAACCTAATTCGTATTCTTCATTTTATAATCTGGTAAATCTTTTTGCTGAACTGGAGTACAACCAGAAGGAGACAAACGACCAGCCCGGAGCAGATCAGGGGTTGAAGGTTGACTCGTTGTTTAATTTACGATACCCGCAACTTATTTTTGATATTAACAGCGAAAAAACAAAAGCGCCAAGAGGTGTTTTTGGTTTGCCCGGAAATGTAACTATCCGTTACCACCATGGGATTGTTGCTCCTACCAACGAAGCATTCAATCAGCTAATCAACCAATATCTGGTTGGAGGTAATAACTGGGGAAGCCTTGACGCCGCACCTGAAAACATTAAACGTATTATTGCCAATTCAAGCCTGTCAATTAATCCAATTTATTTGACCGATATTAACAGAGGATTTTTGAATGGAGAAGCGGATATCATTCAAATTGATGAATCCAGTATTGTTCAGAAACAATACGGAAGTAACTGTACATTTATTGGAGTAAACAAACCTATCGTACCACGAGCTTTCAGTAGTGTTACCGGTCCGGTTTATACCCGCAAGGGATACTCAAAAGTGATGTATGCGATTGAGAAATCTGGACTTCTTTCGGCTTTGAAACGCAAAAACTCTGATTATTCGTTTTATGTCGAGGCTGATATGGCGACTTCTGCCGACTCTTCATTTTTTTACGATCCAGTAAGCGAACGCTTTACCGCAGTTACAATGTATCCGTCAATTCGTCAAACAACTCTTTCGAACGACGATTTACGCACCTTGTTCCTGAATCAGATTGGTTTATCGCAGCCTAAAGGTATTGCCCGAAAAGAATTTATTAAAACTTTGGGCGGAAATTATCTGACTGTTAATAATGTAACCAAGGAGGTTAGGGGAACAGCTCCATCAACTTATGGATACCGTGGAGTTAAACAGGTTACAGTAATTCCTCGAAAAATCAGTACAAATGCAGATAATGGATCAACTTACGAAGTTGATAGCTGGTTTGCTTTTAATGCAAACGATATCTTTTCAGCCATTTCAACCAATTTCCCTAAGTTTCATGCTTTGATTAAAAAGGCAGGTTTGACTCAGGATAAACTGTTTAAATATAGCTTTATGTCTGACAACCAGAGTTATACTGTTTTTGCCCCAAGCGATTCAGTATTAAACACAGTTAACCTGGATGCCCTTACACAAAAGGAACTTCAGAACCTGGTAATGATGCATTTTATTCAGGGTGAAATGATTTTTACTGATGGAAATAAGCAGGCAGCTTATTACGAAACTGCAAGGATTGATGAGAGCTCGACAGCTTTTGTGATCAAAAACACCATGATGAAAATCAATCCCGGAATTGATAAAATTGTAATTCCATCTAAAAACGGAACTCCTGTCGCAGTAGTTAACGAATCAAATAGAACCAATATAATAACTTCCAGGAATTTAAGTACAACTGGTCTGGAGGCTTTTACAACGGTAGTTAGTAATGGCGTTATTCATGAAATAAAGTCGGTATTGCGATTTGAAGAAATTGACAATAATTAACAACCATCTAAATAATCGAACAATTTAAACCAAAGGTTTTTTAACACATGAAAAAAATCAAAAATACCATAATTCTGATCTTTGCACTTTTCAGTTTTGTCGGGGCTTATTCCCAGACAAAAATGGTAGTACGAGGAAGGGTGATCGATCAGAAGGATAAATCGGAGGTTATTGGAGCAACTGTCGTAGAATCCGACAAGGATAACCGCGTTGTAAACGGAACAATAACCGATATTGACGGAAACTTTGTTTACGAAATGAAGAATCCGGCAAATACCATGAAAGTTTCTGTAATTGGTTATCAGACAAAACCGTTTAAACCGGTTGCCGGAAAATCAGTTGTAATTGAACTTGTTTCTTCTGACATTGAATTGGATGCGGTAACAATTACTGCAAAAGCCAAATCTGATAATCAGTTAACAAATATCGATGACCGCGACAATGCTTCGTCGCGTGTGAAAATCGACCTGATGGAAATGCGCGATCAGGGGATTACCTCTGCTGCAGATGCACTTCAGGGAAAAGTTTCCGGACTCGACATTATTAGCGCCTCGGGTGACCCGGGATCAGGATCGCAGATCGTAATCCGCGGTTTGAGTTCAATGGGTAACAATAAACCATTGATAGTTATTGACGGTATTCCTCAGGACAATGTTTCTTCAAGTTTCGACCTTAGTTCGGCCGACTCCGAAGATATCAGTAACATGATTAACATTGCTCTTCAGGATATTAAATCAATCGAGGTATTGAAAGATGCTGCTTCAACTGCAATATACGGTTCGAAAGGTGCCGATGGGGTTTTACTTATCGAAACTCACCGCGGTCGTATGGGAAAAGTGCAGTTTGATTACCAGTATAAAAACAGTATGAACTTTCAGCCACCAGCTATCCCGATGTTGAATGGTGATGAGTATGTAATGCTTCAGCTCGAAGAATGGCACAACAGCAAAGGAGTTTTCGATATTCCTTCAGAAATTGCTTACGATAAGGACTATTTCGATTTTTATAATTATTCGGCCAATACCGACTGGCTAGGAGCAATTACGCAAAACTCGATAACCAACGACCATTATTTTAAAATCTCGGGTGGGGGCGAAAAAACCCGTTACTTTACTTCTTTCAGCTATGTTGACGAAGGTGGAACAACGATCAATACCGGAGCAAAACGCTTTTCAACACGTGTAAACCTCGACTATTTCCTTTCACAAAAAATGTTGTTTACAGTTCAGTTTAACTACTCAAACAACCAGATTGACGGGAATATTGATATTGACGGACGTAACATTCGCCAGATGGCATACATTAAAGCTCCCAACATGAGTATTTATGAGCACGATGCCAGTGGAAAATTAACCGGCGAATATTTTAACCCGATTAATAACTATCAGGGAAATGGTTATTCTTTCTATAACCCTGTTGCTGTTGCCAAATTAGGAAAGAACGACCGCAAAGAAAACTCTCTTGAGAATACCTTCCGTTTGAAATATAATATTACCGACTGGTTGATTTTTAAAGAGACTGTTTCTTTTCAATACAACGGAACCAAATCAAACAACTTCCTGCCTTACAATGCAGTAGGCTCCGATTGGTTGGCATGGACTGTAAACAAAGCTGAAGAAGGGAATAGTCAGTCATCATCAATCAAAACCGAAAGCCAGGTAATTTATGATGTACCGTTTAAAAACGAAGATCATGTGATGTCGGGTACTTTTTCGTGGATTACGAATCAATCGAGTTCCGAATGGATGAATATTCAAAGTAACCGTACTCCAAGTACCAGTGTTCAGGATCCGGCCATTGCAGCACAAATCAACTGGATTGGCTCAAGTACTGGTCAAAATCGTGATCTTGGTGCATTGGCTAACTGGAACTATAAATATAAGGACCGTTATATGCTGCAAACCATTTTAAGAGCCGATGCCAACTCTGCTTTTGGTGCCAGCAACAGATGGGGAGCATTTCAAGGTATTTCGGTAGGATGGAGATTTTCTGACGAGCCAATTCTTTCGGCCTGGGATAGCTGGATGAGCGAATGTATGTTACGCGCCAGCTGGGGAACTTCAGGTCGTCCTCCGGGCGATCCCTATGCACGTTTTGCTTCATATATCACTGCCGGTACTGGTAATTACATTATTAACCCGGCCATTGCTCCAAATGCTATCCAGTTAGACAACCTGAAATGGGAAAGTATTTCGTCAACCGACATTGGGTTGGAGTTGAACTTATTTAAAGACCGTTTCTTTATTGAAGGTGATATCTATAATAAAGTTACTTCTGATCTTCTGTTTAGGGATTATAACATTCCTACTTCTTCGGGTTTTAATCAGCTCAAGTTCCTGAATGGTGGTGAGATGGTGAACAAAGGTTGGGAGTTGATGATGAATTATAAAGTTATCAGAACAAAAGACTGGTTAGTTTCTATCGATTTCAATACCTCACAAAACATTAACTCTTTTACGAAGCTTCCTGAAAATTTCAATACCGAAAAATCGACCTCTATTGGTAATGGAGAATATCCACGCCGGGTGGTTGAAGGCGAGCCTATCGGATCTTTCTTTGGATTCCGCTACCAGGGTGTTTATGCCACCGATGCTGATGCAATTGCTACCGATGCCGAGGGAAATAAACTTTACGACAATGAACACAACCCAATACCTTTAACCTATAAGGGTACATATATTTTCAGAGGTGGTGATGCCAAATATGAAGATATTAATAAAGACGGAAAAATAGATTTGAATGATGTTGTTTACATTGGTGACTCGAACCCTGACTTTATTGGTGGTTTCGGAACATCGTTCAGATATAAAAACTGGGATCTTTCATTTAGCTTCCATTATCGTATCGGATTCGATATTATTAATATGATTGCCCTTCAAACCGAAGGTATGGACGGCCGAAACAACCAGAGCAAAGCTGTTTTGAATCGTTGGAGAACCGAAGGACAAAATCAGCCTGGATTGTTGCCAAGGGCTTACATGAGCCATCCGGCCAACAACCTTGGATCGGACAGATATGTTGAAGCAGGTGATTTCATGCGATTGAACAACGTTAAATTTGGATACCAGTTAAGCCAGTCGCTTTGCAGTAAACTCAATTTGCAAAGTGCAAGTTTCTCGGTAAGTGCCCGTAAATTATTCACATTTACGAATTATTCCGGACAAGATCCTGAGGTTGGTCAAAATGCTGCAGATCCATTCTGGATTGGTGCTGACTACGCAAATACACCTCCTCCAAGAATGGTTACCCTTAGTTTTTCAGTCGGATTTTAATTTAGAGCTACTATGAAAAAGATATTTAAACTACGATTTATACTGTTGTTTGCACTTAGCATTCAGCTTTCATGTTCCAATTACCTCGAACTTATTCCTCCCGGAGGTTTGGTTCGCGAAGAGTTTTGGAAAACAAAGGAAGACGTTGAAGCTGTTTTAATGGCTGGCTACCAATCGTTCGCATCAATGGACGGAAACCTGTTTATTTATGGTGAAGCCCGCGGCGATATGGTTAAAGCCGATTACAGTCTGGGATCAGGAGAAAGAAATTTGATGGAGAGTAATATTTATCCTGACAACGGGCTATGCAACTGGGCATCATTTTATAAAGTGATTAACTACTGTAATGATGTGATTAAAAATGCTCCTGAAGTTCAGAAAATTGATAATACGTTTACTGATTTTCAGTTAAGAGGATTGATGGCAGAAGCATACTGGCTTCGTGCTTTGAACTACTTCTATCTTGTTCGTATATTTAAAGATGTGCCTCTGGTGTTGACCCCCTCTGAAACTGATGGCGTCGATTTTTATGTGCCACAGTCGAAAGGCGAGGAAGTATTAAAGGCAATGATTAAGGATCTGAATGACAACCGCCAGTTTGCAACTGATGGATATAAAACACTCGATGAAGTAAAAGGCCGTGCAACCAAAGCTGCTTATGATGCTTTACTGGCCGATATTTCACTTTGGAATTTCGACTACGAAAAAACAATCGAGTATTCAAACAGGCTAATTTCAAACAAAGAGCTTGTGTTAATGGCAGGAACACGGTGGTTTGAAATGTTTTATCCCGGAAATTCGCTGGAAAGTATTTTCGAATTCCAGTTTGCGGATAAATACAACCAGAAAAATGGTACTTACGGAAAAACAAACCGCAACAGTCATCAGTTCGACCCCAGTACTCGTGCGCAAGAGTTGTTTGCCCGTAAATATGCTGTTGAACTTACCAGAGGAGAAGATGCATCGATTGCTAAAATTAGCGAAGATGATTATTTGATCTGGAAATTTGTCGGACGTGCTCCTGATGGCAAGACTGAAAGAACAGGTGCCGATCAGAACAGCTGCAACTGGATTGTTTACCGTTTGGCTGACATTTATTTAATGAAAGCTGAAGCTTTATCGCAATTAAGCCGTTTTAATGAGGCTGCCGACGTGTTAAACACAATTCGCGAAAGGGCGAACATGCCTCCATTATCAATTGGTAGCTCGCCTGTATTATTTGAAGACGCCATTATGGAAGAACGTGCGCTGGAACTTGCTTTCGAAGGAAAGCGCTGGTTTGATTTGCTACGCATGGGACGTAGAAACAATTACGCGCGAAAAGATAAGCTGGTTGAGATAATTATCAAGAATGTACCTTCTACACAGAAGCGAATTTTGTCTGCTAAACTAACAAACCCACTGGGTTGGTATTTGCCGGTTTATAAGGCAGAGATTGAGCGTAATAAAAATCTGGTTCAAAACCCTTATTATCAATTCTAAGCAATGAAGAAAATTTCAATCATATTAGGTTTAATGGTTGCCTTGTTCATGCAGTATTCATGTGAGAAAACAACTGTCACTGCGGGATTCGAAGACATGGAACAATTCACCATTTATGACTACCTGATTCAGAACGAAAAAGACTATTCAAGTTTTATTTCTATCCTGAAGGCAGGAGGTCTTGATAAGACCCTAAGTGCCTATAATCCTAACGGAATAGATTATACACTGTTTTTACCTGACAATAATGCTGTCGATCAGTTTATTAAGTCGAATAGCCAGTTCAGCTCTCTGGATGCTATCTTAAAAGATAAAGCTTATGTTGAAGCATTGGCCCGTTATCATGTTGTCAATCTGGGGACGAGTTCTTATGAGTTTCCTTTTGGTACATTTTCAGAGCCAACTCTTTCAGGTGATTACTTAAATGTGAACTTTGTTTTGGCTAAGGATACCACTTATTATAAAATAAATAACCAGGCACCTGTTACAAAAACCAATATCGATTTATCTAATGGATATGTCCATGTAATTGGTGAAATGCTGAGACCTATTACTTCAAATAGCTTCGATTGGCTGGAACAGAATGCTGGATATACTATTCTGACTTCAGCAATAAAAGCAACAGGATGGAACGGGGTTATTGATGTGGATATGAAACTGCCGGATCAACCGCTCAAACCATTTACGATTCTGGTTGAACCCGATGCGGTCTATAAAAAGAGAAACATCAACTCATTTGCCGATTTGGCAGCACTTATTAGTCCAACCCGCACTGATTATACCAACCCAACCAATCCGTTATACTTATTTGTAGGATATCATATTTTGAGCGAAAGTAAGTTTCTTGACGATTTGCAGGGGAAAGCCACCAATTACAACACTTTTGCCGACGTTCCGGTGGCAATAAACGGAGTTGGATTGGACATCTTAATTAATAAGGGAAAAGAAAAATTTGTAAATGGAACCGATACTGTTGATTATATTGGTCTCGACTACGATGCGAGTAATGTAATTACTCAAAGCGGCGGTATTCACTTCATCAATCAGATACTGAAACCTCAGGTTCCGTCAAGAGCTATCGTAACATTCGAGTTTTACGAAGAAATATTACTTAATGAATTCCGGGCCAAAGGCGGATCATTTCTGATAGAGAATGAAAAACTGATGGACTACGTGAAATGGACAGGCTCCAAACTATACTATGTGAAATCAAATGATGATTCGGAAAGAGCCTGGAGTAAGGATTACATGTTGATAGATGGCGACTTCACTATATCGTACCAGCTTCCAAAAATCATTCAGGGAAAATATACAGTATATTTTCAGGCTGATGCTTTCAGTTCTACAAATGCTCTGGTTGAGCTTTATATCGACGGTAATAAATTAGGCGGACTTATTGATTTAACCAAGGGTGGAAGCGCTACCTATCCGTATTCATCAATTAAAGTGGGAGTAATCGACTTTAAGAAATATGCAGGGCACACCGTCGAAGTTAAATCATTAATTCCGGGTAGGCTAAAATGGGACTACATCAGATTCGAACCTTTATAATCTAAAATAATGAAATCTAAAATCAGCATAATAATATTAGCATTCGCCCTTTCAGTGATTGGTTGTACCGAAACCTGGGACGAACACTATAACAAGCAACCCGAAACGATCAATATGAATGTTTGGGATGCAATTAAAAGCAAAAGTGAATTGTCGCGGTTTGTTGAATTGATGGTTAAATACAAGTATGATACCCTTTTCCTGACAAACGATACCTATACCATTTTTGCTCCTGACAACGCTGCGATCGAAGAACTAATGAAAACTGAAGATATTGGTACAACAATTCTGAATTACCATATTTCACTTCATTATATAAAACCTGTTGATATTCAGGGGAAACGAAAATTGCAGACTTTGGCTGAAAAGTATTCTACTTTTGAAAATATTAACGGAACTCCTACTGTTGATGGTATTGTTTTAAAAGAAGAGAGTCCGTTATACCTCAATGGTAAGTTCTTTGTTTTAGGTAAAGTTGCAATACCAAAACTTAATTTGTATGAATACTTTGCACAAAATACACCTTATTTAAAAAAATACATCGACAAGAAAGATTCAATTATTCTGGATAAAGAGAAAAGTAGGCCGATAGGTTTTGATGACAATGGAAACACGGTTTACGATTCGGTTTCGATAAAAGTAAATCTCTTTGAATTGATGTATTTCCCTGTTTCGGAAGAGTATCGTAACTGGACTGCAACTATTGTAATGCCCAAGAAATCGAAATACGAAAATGGTTTGACCCAAATGGCGCAAAAATTAGGTGGCAGTTTTAGTGATTACACTGATATTCCGGTAAAATGGCAGGAAGAGGTACTTATTCCTCACCTGATAAAACACGGTGTTTTCCTGAATATGCTCGAGCCTAACGAATTTAAAGATATCAGTGTTCTAACAAAAAAGAAGAAATACAACATGGTAAATATCCAGGGCGACAGTATAGTTTGTAACTACCGGCCTGTTGATAGTTATCTGTCGAGTAATGGAGTATTCTATGATTATGCGAATTTTGCTATCCCCGATTCTCTTTTCTCGGGAGCCGAAAAATTTGAAGGTGAATGGTTAGCTTACCAGACAGGAGCAAATAAATTTGCATGGAAAAAGAATGTTACAGTTACCAGTACTACCTTTTTTGATGTTCAGAAGTCTTTAGTTAAGGGGCAGGCATCAAACGATTCAATTCTGATTGTAAACTTCTCGAAAGGATATAAAGGAACATATAAAGTTCAGTTTAAAGGAAGTAACCTTTTCCCGCGGAAATACCGTGTCGTAGTTAGTACGCACATGGATATCGGCGGTATTTATGATATCTATATCAACGATCAGCTGGTTAAGACTTTCGATTATTACGAATATGTCAGAACACGAGGATTACTGAAAAGTGTTACCGGAGCTACTTTTATACCTAAAGGCAGGTATAATAAGTTCGACTTCTATATTGATAACATCACTGAATATGGAAGACCAAACATACGGTTCGATTACAAAGGACCAGGAAGCGCTCCTGGAAACGGATTGGTAATAGACCTTATTGAATTTATTCCAGAGATTAATTAATAAAAACCTGCTAACCAAATCAGTTTGTCTGAAGAGTTAAACGAAACCTAATTTTCACGGATCAAACGAGCATTTATATGAAAATTGATAAAATGATACATAAACTGTTTACCATAGCACCCTTGAGGAGAGCTGTGCCTGTTGTTTCATTGCTGCTAATCAGCATCTTTGCCTCGCAGGCGCAGAACGATATGGCTCAAGACTCAATTCTTGTGAAAGGAGTAATTGTTTCAGGAACAAATACTCCACTATCAAATATTACCATTAGCATTGAAGGTTCGAGACAAATGCCTGTTATTTCAAATGAAGCAGGTGAATTTTCAATCAAATCAAGTTCAGGAGATAATTGGATTATTATTTCACCTGTAAGCGATTACAAGACTAAACGTGTGTTTCTGAATAACAGAAGTGAACTCAGAGTTTATCTTACCGCGAATGATTTGTCAGCAGGAGATGATCCTGTAACCATTCTTTCTCAAAAAAGAATAAAGAAGGATATGGTGCCTTCGTATTTCGACCTTAAATCAACCGGTAACTATAAAACTTCGGCAATGTCGGTTAGCGAATTTATGCAGGGTAAAACTCCCGGCATGAATGTGATCAGAAGAGAAGGAGCTCCCGGAACAGGTGCTGTTACTTTTTTGCGCGGAGTTAACTCATTGATGGCTAATAACCAGCCGCTTTATGTCGTTGACGGAATTCCTATGGAAAGTCCCGGACTTATGGGTTCAAGTATGGAAGGCTATGCTTACGACCCGTTGATGGCAGTTAATATGCTTGATATTTCGAATGTGATCGTTGTAAAAGATCCAACGATTACTTCGGCTTATGGTTCGAAAGCTTCGAATGGAATTGTTTTTATTGAAACACTCGATCCCAGTGCTACCCAAACTTCTATTGATGTTGATTTGCGCACCGGGTATTCGCTTGCACCAAGCAATCAAATTCCACAGTTAAATGCAAATCAGCATAAAACTCTGGCCAACGAAGTTCTTTTTTCAGGAGGATTACACGAAGAAGTGATCAGAGAGCGATACCCTAATTTATTTCTGGATAAAAAGGATGCACGGTTTATCGACTACCAGCACAATACTAACTGGCAGGATAAGATTTTTGAAGATGCCACTTTTACCAATGTGAACCTGAAGGTTAAAGGGGGTGATGCGATTGCCCGTTATGGTCTCTCATTTGGATATACAACCAGTGAAGGAGTTGTTAAATCAACTGGTTACGATAGTTATAACCTTCGTTTTGTTAGTCGTTTGAATATTTTTACCTGGCTAAGGATGAATGCAGGTGTTTCTCTCAACTATAATACTTCAAACATGAAGGAGTCTGCTAAAGTTGTGGAAACCAATCCCATTTTATCAGCATTGAACAAATCTCCTTTGTTAAATCCTTATCAATATGACTTGGAAGGAAATATGATTACCGCGTTGAGCGAGGTTGATGAATTGGGAGTAAGTAACCCTTTGGCAATTATTAACAGATACAAAGCAACAAATACCAATTATCATTTTATTTCTACAATGGGTTTTGAAGTTACCCTCCGGAAAGATTTGATGCTTAACACAAACTTTGGCTTAACCTACAATGCCCTGAAAGAGCAAATCTTTATGCCTAACCATGGTATGTCGCACTATTATAACAACGAAGCTCGTAATGTTGCAAAGGCAACCAACAACTATCTTTTATCATTGTACAACAATACCTATCTGTCGTATAAAAAAGTATTCAATAAAGTACACAGTTTAACTTCAAGTACTGGCATGAATTTGCTAACACACAGGTATCAACTTGACTGGGGTTTGACCATGAATGCTCATGAGAATGATGAATATCAATCGTTGCAGGATGGAACCAATAACCTTCGGAGAATTGGTGGTGCCAACAAAAGCATGAACTGGATATCGTTGTATGAAAATGTTAACTATACCTTTAAGGATAAATATATAGCAACAGCCAGTGTTTCTCTTGATGGTTCATCGCGGGTGGGCGACAATGCCATCAACACAATTAACATGGGTGGAAATCCACTTGGCTTGTTCTATTCAGCCGGAGCTGGATGGCGCATTTCAAGCGAACCATTCCTAAATACTGTTGGCTGGATTGATGAATTGAAACTGAGAGCTTCTTATGGCAAATCAGGGAACGACGATATTGGAGAATCAAATGCTTCTGAATATTACAAAGCAGTGCGTTTCCGCGAAACTGTTGGATTGTACCCGGCGGTTATTGCAAATAAAGAATTGAGTTACGAAACCGTTTCACAAATAAATACCGGACTTGATTTAGGTTTGTGGGGAAGCAGAGTAATAGCTACAGTTGATGTGTTCAGCTCAACAACGAACGATATGCTTATTCTCACTCCGATAAAATCATATTTGGGTTATAGTTTCCGCCCTGAGAATGGTGGTAAAATGAACAATTCAGGCGTTGAACTTAGCACCTCTATTCGTGTTGTTGATCGCAAAGCATTTAAATGGGACCTTCAGGCTAACATCACTAAACTAAAAAATGAAATAACTGAAATCAATGGTGATAAACTCATCACAGCGATTGAAGGCGGTGAGGTAGTAAATATGGTTGGCGAAGCCGCTAACAGTTTCTACGGATACATTTTTAAAGGTGTTTACAGTTCGTCGGAAGAAGCTCAAAGCGCAAACCTGATGAATGAAAAACTGGTGAAATACAAAGCTGGTGATGCTATATTTGCCGACTTATCCGGTCCTTCCGGAAATCCTGATGGAATTATTAATCAGTACGATAAAACTACCTTGGGTTCATCAATGCCCGATCTTTATGGAGGTTTACAAAACACCTTTACCTATAAAAGATGGATTTTAGATACCTATATTAATATAGTTTCGGGTAATGAAGTATTTAATTACGTTCGCTTCAAAAACGAATCGATGACAGGTCTCGAAAATCAAAGTGCCAGCGTTTTGAACAGATGGCAGAACCAAGGTCAGGTTACCAGTATCCCAAGAGCTTTGTGGAACGACCCGGTTGGTAATTCTGCATTTTCATCACGATGGATCGAAGATGGTTCATACCTGCGCATCCAAAACATTTCGTTAGCCTATAAAATTCCGAATAAGTTCCTTCAATTCAGAAATGCTGAATTCTACGTTTCGGCCAACAATGTTCTCACACTTTCGAAATATTTAGGTTACGATCCTGAATTTGCAACTTCCTTTTCTCATGCAGAACAAGGTGTAGATTATGGACAAACGCCGCAGTCGCGTCAATTTATTATTGGGATTAAACTTGGATTGTAAAATTTTTATAAATATAGATCATGCTTAAAAATCTGAAATATTCCGTAATTATCATTTCCATGCTGATGTCGCTGGCGTTTCTTCCGTCATGCAGCGATTTCCTGAATCCGGAGCAGGACCTGAATATTACCAAGGATCAGCTGTTTGATGATTGGTACGAATATCGTGCTGTTTCTATGGGTTTATACGGCCTTCAACAAGAACTTGCAGAGCAATTGGTGGTATTGGGTGAGCTAAGAGCTGATTTACTTAAGGTGACTCCGAATGCCGATGCCGATTTAATTGAAATTTACAATTTTCAGGCCTCAAAAACGAATAAGTACGCCGATCCGACCAACTTTTTCAAGTTGATTTCGGCAAGTAATAGTTTTATCAGGACACTGAAGGAAAAACATCCTGAAGTGCTGGATAAAAAAGCTGCCGTTAGCAACTATGATAAACTTTACGGCGAAGCTCTTTGTATGAGGGCTTGGGCTTATTTTAATGCAGTTAGGATTTATGGAAAAGTACCCGTTATACACGAGTCACTTACTTCTATTGGCGAAATTGAAGAATATTTAAATTCATCTTCTACCTATATTGATAAAGTCAACATTGTTTTCGGGAAAGATGGTTTTTATAACGATACAACTTATAATAAGCCGATTACTCTTGAAAAGCAATACTATAATTTGGATATGGTAATCAGGGTTTTCTCCAGACAGCTCGAAGAAGAAGTGAAGGCTGTAGGAGTAAATCATTATATTGACAATAATGACCAGTCATGGGAAATTACTGTTTGGAATACTTTTGCCTGGCATGCTTTACTTGGCCAAATGTATTTAACTCAGGGCGATTTTACTAAGTCTGCCAGTCACTTAAATGCTATTGCATTTACTACTTCCGATAACTACCGTTACCAGCTCGATCAAAGTTTTGCTTACAATAGCTGGCAAAACATTTTTACAGGAATCGATAGCCGGGAACATATTTACACCTTGTGGTTTAATAAAGCCAATCAGCAACAAAATGATTTTCAACGTTTGTTCGAGCCATTTGAACCACATGATTTTATGTTGAAACCGACCAAAGCTGCTGTTCATCTTTGGGAAACCACATGGAGAAGCTATAGTTTGGTAATAAATCAGTCAAAGCCTGAACTTACAGTCCTGAATAAGAATCAGCGTGGAATTCCCAGTGATCTTTATCGTGGACATGGAGTTTCATACCAGTATGTTAAAGATGGAGTTCCTCTTACACAAAGCTATTGTTTAGGTATGCTCTTCGCTAAAATGGAGAACGACCTTCGCACTGCTTCTTCGATGATGCTTGATGTTGATACGATGGTTTGTAAATACTCGATTGGCAAAGACCGATACGATCAGGATGCCAATTTTATCGTTTACCGTGCAGGTGGTATTCAGCTTTATCTTGCCGAGATTTATACATGGTGGGCGTTTCTTCGTAATGGTCAGATTTCAACCTTTACAACCAATGCTGTAAATATTGTTAACGATGGCAGTAATTATGATGTTACAGCAAGTCGCCGTCAGTTAGGAGTTCGCGGACGCGTTGGATTCACTGGCACTTATGGCGGGTTACAGGTGGGTAACATCAACTATAAACACAATCCGTTTACCAACGAAGTAATTGGATATACCGACTTGACAGGTAATCTCTATGCAAAACAATTGTATCTGGAAGAACTTATTATGGATGAAAGAGGTCGTGAACTTGCTTACGAAGGTGAACGTTTTTACGATTTGATGCGTGTTGCAAAACGCAGAAATGATCCTTCGTTTCTGGCTAAAAAAGTTTCTGCTAAATATCCGGCAGGTCAGCGCGAAGCCATGTACAACCTTTTACTTAACGAAAAAAACTGGTACATCAATATTTTTGATTAATAATTGTTAGTTAATGGAATGACTTAAAATGGTAATCTGATTTTTTTCGGATTACCATTTTTTTTTGTTTTAAATTGCTGGTAGTTTTTAAACCTATAATCTAACCGAACACCCATGAAGCTCAATTTTAGAATCCCGCTTTTCCTGATCTTTTTCTTCAGTGTTTTTACGCTTACAGCACAAACTCCTTTCTCCCGTGGTGTGAACCTGACCAATTGGTTTCAGGCTGGAAATGCAAAACAAATTCAGTTTACAAAATACACCAAACAAGATTTTATCCGCATTAAAAGCCTTGGCTGCGATGTTATAAGGCTACCAATCAACCTTCACTTTATGACCAATGGTTCGCCGGATTACACCATCGACCCATTATTTTTTGATTTCCTCGATCAGGTAGTTGATTGGGCCGAAGAATTGCAAATTCACTTACTTCTCGATAATCATACTTTCGACCCCAACGCCGATACACAACCATCTATCGAAGGCATTCTGCTGAAAGTTTGGCCGCAAATGGCAGAACGTTACAAAAACCGGTCGGATTACATTTATTATGAAGTACTGAACGAACCGCATGGAATCAGTACCGCAGTATGGTGTCAGATTCAGCTAAAAGTAATCAATGCCATTAGGGCTATCGATACCAAACATACCATTATAGTTGGTCCTTCAGGATTTAACAGTTACAACGAGCTNNACCTGCAAGTGCAAAGGGAACCTGGGTGGAAAGTTCGCTGAACAACTATAAAAACGACGGAACAGTAGCAAAGGTTAAACAGTTGGTCGATATTGCCGTGAGCTTTAAAAACAGCCGAAACGTGAATGTTTTTTGCGGCGAATTTGGCGTTTATATTCCCAATAGCCCACATGCCGACCGGGTTTACTGGTACGATGTTGTGCGCAAATATCTCGACGAAAAGGGAATCAGCTGGACTATATGGGATTACCAGGGAGGATTTGGTTTATTTGAAAAGGGGAGCAACGAGTTGTTTGATTATGATCTGGATACTGAAATCCTAGCAAGCCTGAATTTTAACATTCCTGAACAAAAAGCATGGATTTTGAATCCCGAGACAAATCCTTTCAATATTTATACCGACTATCTTGGGCAGTCGGTTTTTACTTCGGGCAGCGCCGGAAACGGAACGATTGACCTTTATTCAGCCACTCAGCCACAAACGGGTAAGTATTCGATTTACTGGACTGGCAGCGCACAATACTCAGGTCCGGGTTTTGACATGAAACCTGACAAGGATTTGTCGCAACTGGTGGCAGCCAATTATGACCTGGATTTTTGGATACGCGGTAATTCGCCTGCTATAAAGTTCGAAATACGGTTTGTCGATTCAAAATCGACAGAAGTAGGCGATCACCCGTGGAGAATGAGTTATACCATTGATGCCACAAAAGTTACATTGAACGGAGAATGGCAGCATCTGAAAATTCCATTAAAAAACTTCAGGGAAACCGGTTCGTGGGACAATGCCTGGTTTGGCCCGGCTGGTAAGTTCGACTGGAAAGCTGTTGACCGCCTTGAATTTATTTCTGAATTTGGAGCGCTTGGGACGCAACAGATATGGTTCGACGAAATTCAGATCAACGGAACACCACTTAGTGCTGCAGAAAGAACAACTTTTGTTAATAAATTATACGCTAAAGCCTTTCCAAATCCGTTAAATGAAAGTGCAACCATTCAGTATCATATTCCTGCAACCGGTCTTGTTAATGTAAGTATTTACAATTTATCGGGACAGAAGGTTGCTACACTTGTCAATGCGATTGAAAGTCAGGGGATGCATCAGGTGCTTTGGACTCCCGGACAAGCTGATTCTGAATTTTCTGATTCAGGAGTATTTATTTGTAAGATTACTAGTTCTGGCAATGCGAGCGTGTTAAAGCTTCTTGTGAGAAATTGATATTATAGTTACTTTTGGGCAAAAATAAAATAATGGGTAATCAATTGCTTTCAATTATCATTCCTGCCTACAACGAAGAAAGAACCATTTCCTCTATTCTTGGCAAAGTTTCCGAAGTTAATTTGATAGGTAATCTTGAAAAAGAAATCATCATTGTGAATGATGCTTCGAAAGATCAGACGGCGGCTGTTGTTGAGCAGTATCAGCTCGATCATCCCGAATTAAATATCCGGTTTTTTAATCAGCCGGTTAACAAGGGAAAAGGCGCCGCCATTCATCGTGGTATTGCCGAAGCAACAGGCGATTATTTAATTGTTCAGGATGCCGACCTCGAATACGATCCGCGCGAATACAACGATTTGCTGAAACCAATCATTGAAGGATTTGCCGATGTAGTTTTCGGTTCACGGTTTTCGGGCGGTAACCCTCACCGGATACTGTTTTTCTGGCATTCAATAGGCAATAAACTGCTCACTTTCGTGTCGAACATGTTCTGCAATCTGAACCTTACAGACATGGAAACTTGCTATAAATTATTTAAATCCGATATTATTAAGTCAATTAAGCTAAAGGAAAACCGCTTTGGTTTTGAACCCGAAGTGACCGCGAAAGTTGCCAGAATACCGGATGTCAGGATTTATGAAGTGGGTGTTTCGTATTACGGGCGTACTTATGCCGAAGGAAAAAAAATCAACTGGAAAGATGGACTGCGGGCTTTTTACGTCATTTTTAAATACAATTTATGGGCAAAATAGCAAAAGCCAATCCTGAAGTGAACGACGTTTTCGGCTACTCGACACTCGAAAGCATTTCGGGAGCCGATAAATTTAACCGGTGGATGTACGAAACTATCAAGCCATTTTGCAAAGGCCGGGTGCTCGAAATTGGTGGTGGCATCGGTAACATTTCGCAGTGTTTCCTGAACAATGGGGAAGAGCTGGTGGTGACCGAATTGCAAACCGAGTATTGTAATATCATCAGGAAACGTTTCGGAAATCACCAGAACCTGAAGGGTGTTTTGGAGATGGACATTGTTGATCCTGAATTTGATTTGAAAAATAGCGAGTGGTTCGGAACTTTTGACGCTGTATTTGCCTTAAATGTGGTCGAACATATCGAAGACCAGCACAAAGCCATTGCCAACTGCAAAAAACTGCTTAAAAAAGGTGGCAGCCTGGTTATTTTAGTACCTGCATTTCAAACTCTGTTTAATCATTTCGACACTGCACTGGGACATTACCGCCGTTATACCAGCAAAACACTTCAGGCTGTTTTCAACGCGAACGATTTATCAATCATTCATAGTCAGTATTTTAACCTGATAGGCATCGCCGGATGGTGGGTAAGCGGCTCACTGCTTCAGAAAAAGATAATTCCTGAAGGCCAGATGAAATTCTATAATTTCTTTGTCCCGGTTTTTCGGATCATCGATAAGATTAGCAATAAGTGGCTGGGATTAAGCGTAATAATGGTAGGAAAAGTCAAGTAATAGTTAGTAGATAATTATTTTACAAAAACATAAATGATGAGTAAAGAGAATTTCTATAATTCAATAGCTGATGACTTCGATTCGATTATGAATATGTATGATACGAACAGGCGTATCGAGGTGATTTTTGATGATTTTTTGGGTCAGGAGAATCTGCAGGATAAAACTTTACTCGACGGAGGTTGCGGTACCGGATTATTTACAAAAAGAGCAATAGAGCGAAAGGCGAAAGTTACATCGATAGATATTGCCCCGAAATTGGTTGAACTTACAAAGAAAAAAAATCCGGATACAAATGGCATTGAAGCATCACTTTTAAACCTTCCGTTTGAAAATGACACTTTCGATTATGTCATTTCATCAGATGTGATTGAGCATACAACAGATCCATATCATGCAACAACAGAATTAATCAGAGTATTAAAGCCAGGCGGTAAAATTTGTATTACAGTTCCAAATCGTACTTTTTGGTTTTTTTCTGTAAAAATTGCCAATCTGTTAAAAATAAGAGATTATCAGGGATACGAAAATTGGGTTCATTACAAGGAATTCAGGAAATTTTTAACCCAAAATAATATTGAAATCACCAACTATAAAGGGGTTCATCTTTTCCCGTTTGTTTTTTCGTTTCTAAATCCATTACTGTATAAAATTGATAAAATGACGGATAAGAAGCTTGGGATATTTATGGTTAATATAGCGGCTTTTGGAGTAAAAAAATAAAATTCGCAAATCTGTATTCTAAAAAAAATGAATGAAATGAATCGGTCAGAACTTAGTAAATTGGTTAAATATGGTTGGCTTTTCCTGATTGCAGGTTTGGTAATCAATTACATTTATCGTTTGGTTTTTCATTCCACACCGATCGAAAAAATCATTATCGGTTCCGACATGGAAGGCTATTTTCAGTATTTGGTTCATTTCTTTATCCGCGACTGGTCAACGTTCGACCAAATGCGCTGGACAATTCCATATAGTGAAGGAAAAACCCTCAGTGTTTTCACTTGTGGGGTAGCAATTCTGTGGTTGCCTTTTTTCCTTACAGCTCATTTTATCAGTATTTTCTTTGGCCTTGATACGGGCGGATATGCCAATATGTACTATGGTTTCATGTTGGTTGCTGGCATCGTTTATACCTATATCGGACTGGTTTTCATGTACAAATTCCTTCGCGAATTTTTTGAGCATAAAGTCAGTATAATTACAACCGCTTTATTTTTTCTGGCAACCAACGTATTCTTTTATTCCGTTTTGCTTGGCGCCGGAATGGCACATGTGTATTCGTTTTCGATGATTGCCATTTATATTTATTTTACCCATCAGTTCTTTAAGGACAGCACGAAAAAAAGACTGATTCTGTTGGGTGTGCCTTTTGCATTGGCCGTATTAATCCGGCCGACCAACATCATTTCGGGATTGTTTTTCTTTCTGTATGGTGTCAGCAGTATCGATACATTTAAGGAACGTTTGGTGTTCTGGATAAAAAATTATTGGGCCATCGTTGGTTTATTTATTATTGGTGTAATTGTATTTATACCACAGATGGCTTACTGGCACTATGTTACCGGAAAGTTTCTGGTTTACTCGTATCAGGAATATGGGTTTCCAAACTGGAATGCACCGAAATTCGGAATAGTTCTTTTCGGAAAATACAATGGCTGGCTAACTTATACACCCATTGTAATTTTTGGATTGGTGGGCTTATTTATTTTGTTATGGAAGAAGCAGATGAATAGCCTGGCTATTTCGTTGGTTCTGCTAATTGGTATTTATGTCAATGCCAGTTGGTGGGTTCCTACATTCAGCGCTGCGGTTGGGCAAAGAGCCATGATTGACTTTCTTCCGGTTCTCGCGGTTCCGCTTGGTTATGCCATCAAACAGATATACGGAATGTCAAGGCAGATGAAGTTCGCATTCGGATTTGTGGTCCTGATATTTATCTTCTACAATATTCAGTTTGGTTTCCGTTACGATTCATGGATGTGGTGGGGTTCGCCAATGAATTGGGATAAATTCTGGACTACTTTGAAGTTTTAATGGAGTAACCTTTTCTTGTTCTAATTTATCCCGAACTTTATCCCGAACTTTATCCCGAACTTTATCCCGAACTTTATTATTATCGTTTATCATCTAATTTTTTCCATTGGCCAATCTTTTTGCTTCCTATCCGTTCAAGCCTTTTCTCTTTTTGTAGTTTTTCAATTTGTTTCTCAATTGCACGAGTTGAAATTCCAATTATATCGGCGATTTCAGGAATTGTAATGTTGCTATTTGTTTCAATAAGTTCTATGATTCTTTCAGAAGTTTTCTTCGGTATTCTAATTGATTTAATAGGTTGTACTTCTGTCAATAGTTCCTGATTATCGGTTTTAAAAGTGATCATCATCCCTCCAAATAAATAATTGAATTCAGGTACAGGAACTTTTGCAGTTATGCATTCATTGTTTATTTTTTCAATTCCACGGCCCCATGCTTCAATATAGCCAGCTCTGAAAAATGCTGAAGCAATATGTGGATTGTTTGGTATGGATGGGTGTTTTCTCTGTAATGATTCGATTGATAATTCTTCGGGAAGCTTTCCTGCATTCCAGAATATAATTTGATTTTCGTACACACTGATTTGCAAAGGATTGCCACTGCTATAATCTTTGTGTACGATCGCATTCAACAAAGCTTCACGCAAAGCGGGTGCTGGAAATAAGTATTGTTCAACCCTTTGGATACCCTCATAGCTTATGTACGCTTTCATATATTTCGTAAGCAACAAGTCAATCGTTTTATCAACTTGCTGAAACAAGTTGCCATGTATCTCATCCTGATATACTAAATCTGAATCTGTTCTGAAAAAACCAATCTTGATATATGCCCCAGTTACAAATTGCTCCGGATCTTCGTAGAAGAGCAGTGCCGCTGCACGTTTAATATAGGCCCCTTCAAAAAGATGTAATTTCTCCAGAATCGAAATGCGGCTTTCGGTGAGTATTTCTTTGTCAAGTCGATTACTTCGAACTGCTTTTTCTGTAAATAAGGTAAATGCACTTTTTTCGAGCATTTCAGGCAATAAATTTGGTACTGGAACTCCATCCCAGTGTATCCCATACTTTTTAAGTAAAAAAGAATTCAAGGCAGAGCCGGTAAGTTCTTGTTTTGTACTGCCACTGCGATAATGGTACTGTCCTTTATAATTTACCGGGTAGGGATAGGCTTCAACACGAATTTCAAGGTAATCCAGTCCATTTTCATTTTTCAAATCAACATCTGCGATAACTCCTAAAATATCTTTGATTTTGTTTGGAATTTCTTCCAACAGCAATTTTGCCTTTTTAAGTCCAATCAGCTCGTCTTTATCATTTTTCCCAATTACAAGGATACCACCTTGCGCATTTGCAAATCCACATACCCATTTAAGGTATTCGTCTTTCCAAGTCTCCTTCCATTCGATGTGTTGATTTTCTTCCATACTTTGGGTATTGGGTCATTCGCCCAAATTCGTTTCCGAAATCAGATAGTTTGGCCTGCGTTTGTTTTCGATGAAGAGTTTGCCGAGGTATTCGCCAATAATACCGAGCATCAGTAAATTGATGCCTCCAACAAACAAAACGCTTAAAATAACTGAAGTCCAACCTGTAATTGCCAGGTCGGTAAAAATGTGAATGTAAGCAGCATACAATCCGTAGATAAAGGACAGAACTGCGATTACAGAACCAAAATAGATGGAAAGCCTTAGTGGTTTTACGCTAAAAGCAGTCACTCCGGTGGTGGCAAATTTCAGCATCTTTTTTAATGTGTACTTGGTGGTTCCGGCAAAACGTTCAGCAGCAGTAAATTCAACATTTGTTTGACTGAAACCCATCCACGGAATGAGACCCCTGAAAAACAGGAAATTCTCGTTGAAAAGTTTGAGTTGTTTTAGCACTTTTTTGTCGATCAGACGGAAATCGGCCATGCCATTTTCAATATTTACATCAGATAACTTTCTCATTATCTTATAGAAAATACCGGAGGAAATCTTTTTTGTATATGTAATGCTTGCATGATCGTTTCGTATGGTATTGACAATTTCAAATCCTTCTTCCCATTTGCTGATAAGTGCCGGAATCACATCCGGCGGGTGCTGCAAATCGGCATCAAGACTGATAGCGCAATCACCCGATGCAAAATCGTACCCGGCTTTTAAAGCGTTCTGATGTCCAAAATTCCGTGAGAATGAGATGTATTTGATAGTTGGATTTTCCTTGGCCAATGCTAAAATTACCCGAAAAGTATTGTCACTGCTGCCATCGTTTACATAAATTATTTCGTGAAAATAGGTTTCAGGTAAAACCCTGATCAGCTCTTTATTAAAGGTTGGCAGTCCTTCTTCTTCGTTGAAACAAGGTACAATAACAGATATTTTCTTTCGGGTTTCCATTAATTATCTTTTAATTTGTAAATATACTTTTTGTATAATAATAATTCCGCATGTTATGAAAGATTTCAAAAAGGGAATTCTGCTGACCCTTCTCTTGAGTTGTATTGTACTGTTTTTGTTTTATCGTCCTTTGCTGAAAGATCCCAACAATGTTTACTTTTCACCCTCGGGTGATGGTTTAAAATCATATATCGTTTCAATTTATCATCTTGACCACGATACTTCCCTGTTCCGAAATAATGCAATGAATTACCCTTATGGCGAAATGGCATTCTTTACTGACTGTCAGCCAATGATAACAAATCCTGTAAAATTACTCAGCGATATTGGCATCGATTTACGCCCTCATATTGTCGGAATTATCAATATCTTGATGCTGTTGTCGATTGTTCTGGCAGCAGTTTTTATTTTCCTAATTTTTCTTGAGCTAAATGTTTCGTGGTGGTTTGCAGCTTTTGCGGCAATAGGGATCGCAATGGTTTCGCCGCAAATAGGTCGTTTGGGTGGACATTTCTCGCTTAGCCATCTGATGTGGTTGCCAATGCTCATCTGGCTACTGATGCGTTTCGACAAAAAGAAATCCTACTTGATTTCAGTTGCAATTGGCCTGGTAACCTTCCTTGCAGCAGGAATGCACATGTATTTTTTCGCTTTATTCGGCTTTCTGTTCCTTTTTTACTGGGTCAATTGTATTTACACCAAACAAATGAATATCCGCGATTACAGATGGATCGTTCATCTTTTAATCCAGATTATACTGCCTCTGATTTTGGTTCAGATTATCGTTGGGCATAATGATACAATTACCGACCGAACAACTCACCCCTGGGGACTGACTACCTACAGGGCCAATCCGGCTTCGGTTCTGTTGCCTTTGGGCAAGCCTTATGCTCCTTTTTTAATGAAAATTGAGAAGTTTAATACGTTTGATTGGGAAGCGTTTGCCTACATCGGACTTGTTGCCTTAATTGGTTTTATTACCGGAATTTTTCAGATGATTCAGCGGGTCAGACAAAAACAATCATGGTGGAGGGTTTCTAATAATCGGTTGATTACGGTTTTTTTCTGGGCATCGGTGGCTTCGCTGTTGCTTTCGTTCAGTATTCCATTCAACCTTGGGCTGATGTTTTTACTTGATTATTTAGGTCCAATTCAGCAATTACGTGCTCTGGCACGTTTTTCATGGCTATTTTATTATTTGATAAATCTGCTGGTTTTCTATGGAATTTTCTGTCTCCTGAAACGTGGAAATCTATATAAGATTTTGGCAGTACTGGCGCTTGCTTTTCTTTTGTACGACGGCTATTTAAATGTAAGAACTTATGCTCCGCGAATGAATAACAGGGTTCCGGAACTGGAAGATCAAGCCAATATTTCTGAAGAAAATGCTTGGGTTAAATTAATCAATAAAGATGATTATCAGGCCATTTTGCCATTGCCGTATTTTCATATTGGTTCTGAAAATGTATGGCTTGAACCTAAATGCGACATATTACGGCAATCGTTTATCGTAACGCTGAAAACTGGCTTGCCTTCGATGGGAGTCATGCTAAGTCGTACCTCTCTTTCACAAACCTACAAAAGTCTTTCACTGGTTTCTGAACCAGTTTCAAGCTTCCAGGTCATTAATGATTTGCAAAATGAAAAACCTCTGCTCCTGATGGTTGATAACTGTAATGATCTTTCAAATCCTGAAAAAAATCTGGTCCGGCATTCATCGCTGATTTGGAAAGGGCCGAAATTCGCTTTTTATCAGCTTCCGGTTGCCATGCTCGATACTATTTCGATGCGTGGAACTTTGGCTTTCGAAAACGAGATGAAAATCATTCATGATGGCAATGCTGATACAACACGGATACTCTATTACAATGGATTTGAAGGCAACCAAAATGCTGATTCATTCCATGGTTCAGGTGCATTTTCAGCTGAAATAAAAAACTGGAACCGCATAGTAGAGCAAAAAATCAAAAATGTGCAATCCGGCGATTCATGTGAAGTGCTTTTCTGGGTTAAAGGTTATGAAACCGATTTGATGGCGCGATCGATCATTGAGTTTGTGCAAAAAACAGGCGATCAGACGGTTGATTACAAATATGACCAGTTTCAGCATTACTATAGCTCGCTGAAAGACGGCTGGATGAGAATCAAAATTCCATTCGTCGCAAAATCGACCGACGACCTTGTAATGGTTACCTTACGAAATGCCGACCTGAAGAATTTTTCGCTGGTGGTTGACGAAGTAATTATTCGGAAGCGGCCTTAGCGAGTTTATAAACTACTTCGCCATTTCCTTCATTGAAAAATGTCCTGATCAGTTCGTACTTTTCAGGGAAATATTTTCCGGCATTTTGCAAAAATGACTCTTTCAGGTTGTCGTTAAGAAAATAGATGTAGGTTGGCCTATCTGGATTCTTAAAATCGGGTTCCTTCGCCCAGAAATGCATGGTATTATCCCACGGAAAGAATATGTACGAATTTGGGTATAATTCAGCAAGTACAGGTTTGAAAAAATCGCGCTGCCGTCCGGACCATTCATAGCTGTGCATCAGAACATACTCTTGAACCGGCGCTCCGTAATTGGTTGTCACAATTATTTTAACCGCATCTTTTTCAATTGTTTGCATGAAGTGCATGGCCTGTGCTTTTTGATTTATCTTTTGATCCATATCTTGCGAAAGGTGCTGCACAACCGGTAACTGCCTGACGAAATATACTGAAATGATCAGCACAATGGCAATTTGAGGAATTCGGTATTTTGAAATTGTCGGACTAAACTGACGGATAAATTCGGCAATAATCAGGATCGAAACCGGTATCAGCATCAATGCCGGAATAAAATACCGTGCTTCGTATTGCTTGCAAACAATTACTGTCTGAATGACAGTCGCACTCAATACTGCCAACGAAATTCGCCGGATAAGGCTTCCTTCGCGGTTCTTTTTACTGATGAATGAAGCCACAAAAACAATCAGTAAAACGATCATTATCCAAAAGAAAAAACGGTTTTCAGTATAAAGACTACTGAAATTGGGGCCAAGAGTTTTCCAGTCGATGATATTTCCTTCGCCTTTACCGTATTGTCCGCTGTGCAGGAAAAGCGCTTTCATCCATCCCCAGAAAACATTGATTTGCAGTGTTAC
>DPRM01000130.1 GCA_003537645.1 Prolixibacteraceae bacterium | reverse complement strand
GATGAAGTTTCCGTGGGAAAAGATGAATTGTCCATTTTCCTCCTGAATAAGCGCAAAGTACATTCATCATCGGTTCAACCTTTTCCGGCTGCATCGCCTGAAAATAAGAATAATAGATGCCAATAATCCGAAGGCCTTCGTCTAAAGAAGTTGTTTCCACCGAAATCATTTTCCGGAGGTAATTGTCGAACGCCCAAACATTGGTTTCTGCTCCTGAAAACAATTTTCTGGCAGTCGGTTTTAACCGTTCAAAATCTTCTGCAATGGGCATGAAACCATTTTCTCCGGCCTGAAAATGCAGGTGATCGGGAGCAGAAGCGCCACATTCAGGTCCATTGTAGAATACAGTAAAACCTTCCATCGCCCGCGCCAATTCCAATAAAGACTGTACATTCGGGATAAACCGCTGATCGATATGCGAATTGCACGAAATGGTAAAATGGGTTTTGAAAATCGGGAACGGGTTGACCAAAATCAGATAGTCGTCGCCAAACGCAATCGCATCTTGTTCTGCCGGACGGTTTTCACTGCACAAAAAGCATTTGCGTGCGGCAATCGACTGATTATCAACTTTGGCTGCCGACGACCGCATCCGTTCCGGATTAAACTGTACACGAATTTCAAAACCATCGAACTGAAAACTCCGTTCCAGCACCTTCTCCAATCCTTTGTAATTGGCGGCAGCCAGAGGCCAGAGGAGTTTTTCGCTTTCCACAAATTCACGAAGAATTTGGTAAGCGGGCTGGTTGGTTTCTGCTATAATGTCAAGCAATTGAGCCATATTGAATTGTTTTTCAAATCTTATTTTTTAACGCTGTCAGGTTTTTCAAACGCTGACAGGTTATTGTTCTAATCTCCTTTTGACCTGTCAACGTCGCCAGACCTGACAGCGTCATTACAAACAACTTCTTTACAACCTTTTCCTTGCCTTCAACTCTATCGTACGAATGCGGTCTTTGTACAAATTGTGCGCGTTCATTACTTCGATGCTCAACGAAGCATCCGAATTTTCGTCCCAGCGGCGGCAAAGGTAAATCGGGTTGTAAATGCGGCCAATCTGGTACTGGCGCGAAATGGCCAATCCGAGCGCGTAATCTTCGCCATAATTCACATTTGGAACCGGAATGCGGCGTAAAACCGGGGTGTAAAATGCCCGTGGTGCGCCCAATCCGTTGATGCGGAGCGCATTGTTGCGGCCATTTTCAGGTGTCCATTCCTTGTGATCAATGATTCCCGGAGGAATTTCTTCCAATGCAAAATTTACCATCTGGTAAGTTCCAACCACCATTGCACAATTCTGCGCATAAAAGGCATCCACTACCTGTTGAACGGTGGTTTCATCGAAATACAAATCGTCGCTGTCGAGCTGAATGGCGAACTTTCCGCAGAGAGGGCTATTCGCCGCTTCGTTCCAGCAACCGCCAATTCCGAGGTCTTTCCGTTCAGGAACAATGTGAACCAGCCGCGAATCGATGGCGGCATATTTCTGAATCAGTTCAGTCGTTCCATCGGTTGAATAATTGTCAACAATAATCAGGTTAAATTTGAAAGTAGCTTTTTGAGCCAACACCGATTTGATGGCATCTTCGATGGTTCGCACCCTGTTCTTCACCGGAATAATCACCGAAGCTTCCATCGCAAATTCCTGTTCATCAAATTTTACGGGAGTAAAAACGGGTTCGAGATAGCCACCCACATTCTTCAGGTGTTGGGTACAGGCTTTTTCCATTTCAATCTGCACAGCCCGATTTTTGGGGTCAACGTAATCAAAGATTTTCTCACCTGATTTACGCAAATCCGATTCATGTTCGGTGTATAAATACTCCGGAATACGAAACAATTCGGCATACTGCGAAACGCCCAGACGAAGCGAATACAATCCGGCAAAATCAAAATCTTCGGAAACCTGTCCGGCAGCTTTTTTCATGATTTCGGTACGGAAAAACAACACCGAACCAAAGTTGAAATCGTCGCGCAAGCTACCTTCCTGGCAATCGATGACAGGATTATTTTCAACTTTCCCGTTTTTAACCGCCAGATAGTTCGAATAAACCATGCCGCTCTGGGTATCGTCTGCCACCTGTGCAAAGCGTTCGAGCGCTTTTTGTCCCATTTGCAACGAACTCTGACGGGTGTAAATCAGCGTGTAACGGGTATTTGCCAAAGCAGCTATCCGGCGGATGGTTTTTCCGCTGGTCATTGGTTCCGATTTCAGCACTTCAGCACCATCAATCAGGCAGTTTTGCTCTGCATTGCACAGCACATAAACCTGCGAAACCAGGTCCGAATTTCTTAATTCCTGAACAGTTGCCAGCGTTTCTTCCTGCGTTCCATAGGGGATAAAGCATGTAATTTTTTTCATTGTTATAATTAATTTGAACATTATTTTCATGTCCGTTGGCTAAAGCCGAACGGCAAAGGATATGCTTCTTTTTCAATACATTCATAATTCCGTCCGAATAAAGAATCTTGCTTTACCCAGCTTTTTAGCGCGGACGGTCTGTTTTATTTCTTTCTATTTTCCCCGGATTAAAATCCTGGGCTACAATACTCACCACCGCTACGCGGTTTTTACTCCCCTCCTTCGGAGGGGTTGGGGGAGGCTGCCCAGTATTTCAAAATCTGCCCTATCAACTCATTCCGCTCTTTTTCGGTGGTGATGGTTTCGAACGGAAATCCAAGAACTACTGATTTGTAATCTCCATCAAAACAAACTCCAGCGGTTTTGTTGTCAAATTTATAGCGAAACAAAACTTTGGCATCTTTGCCTTTGGGCTCAATAGCATCGGGCGATTCAACCTTGTAAATGGCCGGATGGTTTTCCTGAACAAATTTGATTTCTCCTGAAAATTGATCTCTCACCGCATTCACCGGATAAATACAACCGCTTTTGCTGGCATGGTTGGTCATTGGCGTAAAATGCAGCACATCGGCAGCAAATTTTCTGGCCAGCGTGTCGCCGCAAAGTTCCAAATCGGTTCCAATGTAGGCTCCCGACAAGAAAAGCCTGGCCTGTTCTCCGGAAGTATATTCAATGATGGCTTGCCGCATTTCGGGAGTAAAAATCGTAAAATCCCTTTTCTTGAATCCGTAAAGCCGGCTGGTGGTTTTTTCTTCTCCGAAAATAATATCGAGCGCCGAGAATGTGTTTTTGCCCCGGTTTTTCTGCACGAAACTTTCGTCGCTCATCGAAATAAAACCCAGTCCATTGTTGCGGAAAGCCTGCCCGTGAACCAGCGAATAATCGAACGAATTTCCCTGAACAATGCGCGTTTCCTGATCGGCATGACTGGAGCCAAAACCCGAATTATCATCATCAATCCAGAGCGATTTTCGGTCGAAATCGTATTGTTCGCCAATGTATCCCAAATCACGTTTGTTGGCTACGCCCTCATCTTCGCTCATCCTGAAACCGGCTTCTTTGCCGTTGTCGAAAGCTGCCGGTCCGCAAATACGGTCGAAAGCATTCACAATTAAAACAGGCTTTTTATCGTCGGTTGGCAGGCTGCAAGCCAGTATTTCAGAAGGAAAACTTTCGCCTCCCTCATTGATGGCTGTAACCTTGAAACTATAAATAACTCCCGGTTTTAAGTCAGTTAAAATCAGGCTTGGCTCGTTTACTTTCCGGCCATTGTCGAAACCACCGTTTTCAATGCGGGTGTAAACTTTATAGGTTCTGGCAATTGCTGTTGGCTCCAGTTCGTCGGCCACCGGACGCCACGACAAGCGGATATTTTTTCCTTCGAGGCTCATCTGAAAATGATCGACCGGCAACGGCTGAACCACATATTTCTGCCCATTCTGATACGCCAGAAACTTCAGGATTCCCTTATAATAAGCGCGGCTCACATCAAACTTAAAACGCGGGTCGTATGCCTGAACCATGTCAGCAAAATTCTGATGCGAAAGCAATTCCGACAAAACCGTTGGAACTTTGGGGCGGGCGGCTTCAGCATATTGTTTGTTCCACATCGGGCGCCTCGTCCACTGCGGGAAATAGAGTTTCTGGAGGTCACCAACAATTTGTGTTTGCAGAATGTCAGTCAAATCGCGGCTGGCCCAGCGCGACTGCCCATTGGCAAAAGTATCCGGGCCATAAGTCGTATCGTAAATCATCAGGCTGCCAATAATTGTGCTGTCGGGCGTTGTTCCTGCATCGGTGTGAAAAGCCAGCGCCATGTCCATCGGAATGCCCAGCCCTTTCGCATCGGGATTTGCCTTTGGCCCGTTTGGCGCACCCATCAGGTAATTCACCCATTCGCCGCGGCTCTGGTAATCATCTTTATAATCGTCCTTCCCACTTTCGCGTTTGGCGTAAAGCGCGGCATCCTGTCCCCGGTTCGAATAATCCGATTTGGTTTTATTCAGCAAATAAACCAAAGTATCGGGCATTCCGGCAGTTTGCAGGTAATAGCGCGATGCCTCCTGATAACGAGGATGTTTACTCGAAAAAGGCAACCACAGCGCAGAATCCATCGCAAAGCCCTTCTCGTCGCGGATTTGGCGGATTTTTTCAAGCTGCTCTGCCTTTCCCCTGACAACATTGCCCATTCCACCGCCCAGTTTCACAGCATCGGCAGAAATCCACTTGCCGGTTTCGTTTGATTCATTGGTCAGTTCAATACGGGCATTTTCGCGATCTGCACCTTTCTCAAACCTGAAAGTTCCAAGGTAAATCCACGTTCCGCCACCCATCGTTTGGTTCACCAAAAAATCGGTTTTTCCTCCTGAATGACACACCGAATAATGCGCATCGGTCACATTTTCATCGTTTTGCGGGTACGAAACATACACCGCATATTCGCCAGTTTCAGGAATTTCAGGAAGATAACTGATACGCGAATCAGCCGCTTTTTTTGCCAACATCTGGCGGGTTCCGCCCATCAGGAACGGATTTTCACCTTCCACCAAAAACGGCACTTTCAGCCCA
Source organism: Prolixibacteraceae bacterium (assembly GCA_003537645.1). Taxonomy (GTDB): domain Bacteria; phylum Bacteroidota; class Bacteroidia; order Bacteroidales; family Prolixibacteraceae; genus Aquipluma. The sequence goes on along the minus strand of DPRM01000130.1, from coordinate 37,246 downwards.
AAACCTTTTTCTTTTCCTTCCTGAATAGGTTCGCCGGTTTCCTGATATACCGAGCCTTTTGTTGAACTGTCGGCATCAATAATCATTTCATGTTTTTGGGTGTCGCGCTCGCGGGGAAGGAACACATGGGCGCCTGCATTTTCGAGCATCGGCGTGATGTACGGAACCACAAAATCCATCGTCCAAATGTCTTCAACCGTGAGGAAAACGCGCGCGCGCTGCCACTCCCAGCGGTCGAGCGTATTTTCGTAGTACCAGCCATGACTGTGCCACAAAGCGATGTTCCGGTTGCTCAAACCTTCCGTAAAATTCGTTCCTCCTGAAATATTGCGCACAATGGGTAATTTCGGGTTGGCAGGTTGACTCAAACGCGAAGCATCGACAGCAACGGTTTGATCGCGGTAGTAATTCGGTATCAACTCGCTGATTTCCTTCCCCATCGACTCGATTGAAACCGAATAACTGCGGAATTTTCGTCCGAGTAAATCTTTGTACCAGTTGTAATATTCAGTAGTATTTTCAGGCCGGAACGGGAAATAGGAAAACCCTTCTTTCATTTTCAGATTTACCTTTTTCGTTTGCTGATCGACCATAACGGTATCGAACTTAAATTTATAGACCGAACCTTCCGAAGCCTTTTGGGCAAATTCTGTGGAGGCTTTGTTTGCTTTTTTCTGAAGGCGTTTCTGGTTATCGGCATCCGCTGAAGTAATAGCGAAAAATATGAAAAGACATATCAATCCAATTTTCGGCAAAAACCCGGGGTTATTGATTTTCTGCACCTTAAAGGGATAAATTTTCCGTGATCCCTTTAGGGATGAAATATTTATAGAAAAAGGAATGAAGGAAGAACCTTTTGTCCCTAAAGGGACAAAACCTGTCTTTTCGCCCGACAGATGTCGAAGTTGGGCAAATAAATATTGTGATTCAATTAATTGCATTTTCTTAATTTAATGTTGCGTACCTAAAGACACGCTGTTATTTGTGTTGTCGTTGCGTTGCTATAAATATTGCGCGCCTAAAGGCACTTTGACTAATGAGTTATCGTTCTGATTTCAATATCCAAGATGCCTACTGGGACTGTGACTGCCAACTGGTTTTATACTTTTATAAAAATCTTCTTTTTGTACAGCACATAGCCAATCAGCCAGAAAACCAACACGTGCGAAATGGCAAACAGCAACGAACCATTGAGTTCACCGGCCATTGGCAGAAAAACATCGCGGTAAAGTTTACCTGATCCGCTAATGACATTTCCATCAGGATCGGTAAAATGAATCAATCGCCCGAAAATTTTGGCCCACAATCCGGAAAGAGCGAAAATGAACAGCGGGTTCATGCCGAACACGACAAAGAAAGATGTCCATTTCGTGAAGCCTTTCAGGTCGATTACCCAGATGAGCAACGACAAAACCAGACAGGCCCATCCGGCGGTGTAAAGAACATACGAACTGGTCCAAATCGGTTTGTTGATCGGGAAAACCATTCCCCAGATCAAACCCGCGACGATGGCTGCAGCGCCAAACAGAACCAGTTTTTTCGGTACCGATTTCTTTTCGGTGTCTTTTACGATTGCGCCAATCAAATAGCCAATTATTACTGTCACAATCGCCGGAATGGTGCTCAATAATCCTTCAGGATCGAACGGAATTCCGAAGCCTTTGTAAAGATGATCCGCACCCAAAACAGCCGTATCGAATGGAATGGCAGCGTTGCCTTCGAGCGAAAACGGATCGGAACCTCCTAAAAAGTACATNNGCGCCAATTCCGTAGGCCAGCGCGATTCGCTGCAAAACACCCAGAATGCGCAGTTTGGAATAATCGGTCGCCCACTGCGGAAACGAATTCAGGAACAAACCAATGGCAAAAATGAGCAGGGTTCGTTTCCCGATCTTCAGGAGCGATTCGGTGTTGAGTGAATTGCCATATTTAGCGAACGAGAAAAACATGGAAACACCTACCACAAACAGAAAGAAGGGGAATACCAGATCGGTTGGAGTGCAACCGTGCCAGGCCGCATGTTTCAGCGGGGCATAAATATGCGACCAGCTTCCGGGAGTGTTCACCAGGATCATCAGAGCGACGGTCATGCCGCGCAGCACGTCAAGCGCGAGGTAGCGTTGTGTTGTTTTTATCATGGTTTATGATTTGGCCCCCTCCAAACCTCCCCCATAAAGGGGAGGCTTAAAAAAAGCAGGTTCGAGATTAGTCTTAATAATTATCATACAGGTTCTGTCAATACTATTCATGGCTTGTTTTATTTGATTTCGTTAGCAAAAGCAGGCCGATAAACATGATCAGGCCGTTCAGGAGCAGTAATTCGAAACCGAATTTGTACCCGCCAAGCCAGGCTTCTGAGTTAATATTAATGATGTAAGTAATTACAGGCGAAAGCAATCCAAGGATGGGAACGTACCGGTCGTGAACCTGCTTTTTGGTCAGGATTCCGAAGGCAAAAAGCCCCAGCAGCGGTCCGTAAGTGTAACCGGCAACCTTAAAAACGGCTGTAACCACGCTGTCGTTGTTGATTAGCCAGAACAAAACAATCACCAAAAACATGAGTACCGAAAAGGCAATGTGTACTTTGATGCGTTTCGGTTTGCTGTCAGGATTTTTCGGATCAACATTCAGGAAGTCGATGCAGAAAGCGGTGGTCAGGGCGGTCAATGCCGAGTCGGCACTCGAATAGGCCGCCGAAACGATACCGAGTAAAAACAGAATTCCAGTGATCAGGCCAAAATGCTGCAAAGCGAGCATCGGGAACAGATCGTCGGTTTTGGTTGGAAGCGCAATGCCCTTTTGTTGCGCGAAGATGTACAACATCACGCCCAAACAAAGGAAAAGCAGGTTGGCAATGATGAAGGCAAAACTAAACCAGTAAATATTTTTCTGTGCGTCCTTACGGTTTTTGCAGGTCAAACTTTTCTGCATCATATTCTGGTCCAGACCGTTCATTACGATTACGATTCCCAGTCCGGCAAAAAACTGCTTGAAAAAGTTGGTTTTCGAGCGCCAGTCCCAGTCGAACATGTCGCTGTAAGGATGCTGTTCGATGGATTTCACCATTTCGCCCATGCTCATATTTAGTTGCGACGAAATAATATAAATGGTTAGGCCGACCGAACTCAAAATGAAAAGCGTTTGCAACGAATCTGTCCACACCACAGTTTTTATTCCTGCGCGGAAAGTATAAACCCAGATCATAAAAATGGTGAACATGACCGTTGCCCAGAAAGGAATTCCAACGGCGTCGAAGAAAGCGATTTGCAAAACCCCTGCAACCAAATACATTCGAAACGAAGCCCCGATGGTTTGCGAAATCAGGAAAAAGAACGAACCAGTTTTGTAGGATCGAACGCCAAATCGCTGATCGAGGTAAGTGTAAATAGAAACCAACTGCAATTTATAATAAAGCGGCACAAGTACCAGTGCCACAATCCAGTAGCCAACGAAATTCCCGAGCAAAAACTGAAGGTAAGTCCAGCCGGAATTACCCACTTCGCCCGGAACCGAAATAAATGTCACGCCTGAAATGGTTGTCCCGATCATGGCAAAAGCCACCAAATACCAGGGTGAGGTTCGGTTTCCGGTAAAAAAAGTTTCGCTCGTCACATTTTTGGAGGTAAAATACGAAACCGCCATCAACATGCCGAAGAAAGTCAGAATGACAAAAAATACAATGGTTATGCTCATATTAAAAATTCTAAAGCCCCCTAAATCCCCCCAAGGGGGACTTTGGCAGCACGACTTTGAAACTCAATAATTATAATGCCGAAACCTTAAATCTCGGCTTTTTAAGCCCTCCCTTTCGGGGAGGGTTTGGGTGGGGCTTCCCTTTTTTCCCCCTCTTTCGGAGGGGTTAGGGGAGGCTTCTTTCAACTTCCATATCCCAGCTCCATTGGTCGAAATAGAGGTTTCCTCCCTCCCACTCCAGTTCGCCGCGCTGAAAATCATACGGTTCGCTGCGCGGGTATTTTTTCTCTGGACTTAATTTTCGGCCATAATCGTCGTTCACAATCAGGCGGTACGAATCAATTCCGGAGCTGTAGAATTTCCTGATCTTTTCGTCGGCACTAATCTGCAAGCCAAACGACTGATCAACAGGCACCCAACCCACTCCTTCGAAATATACTTCGCACCAATCGTGTAGATTTACTTCACCCGGATGCAACATCCAACCGCTTTGCCATTTTGCCGGAATGCCCTGCGAACGCGCCAATGTCATAAACAGCAAGGTTTTCATGCCGCAATCGCCGTGTCCATATTTCAGAACATACTCCGGAATGTTGGGCATGATGCTGTATTCGAGCGCCGAAGCCCACGGAATGGTATCGCTGATCCAGCTAAATATTTTCTGAACTTTTTTCAATGGATTGGTTTCTCCGGCCACAATCCGGGTGGATAAGGTTTTCATTTGCGGCGAAAACACAATGTGTGTCGGCCTTTCCGAAGTAAATTCCCGGTAGAGCGAACTTTCAGTTTGATACGGTTTCAGGTCTTCCGGTTTCAGGCCGAAATACCGGGCGGAAGTTTCCACTTCAAATTCAATTTTAAATATCGTTGGCCGATCTTTTTCTGCCCGCTTTTCCATATAAACCGACCGCTGAAGTTGTTCATTGCTGCCTATTTGTGCTCCTTCCGGATCAGAACTGATCAGGCGAACATTCTTTTGCCGCGGGTTTCCTTCCCGTGGAAATGGCATCCAACAGCGGATAATCTTGCCATCGGGAACTGCATTTGCATCGGCCACTACGGTATAATTTAGCTTCATTTTCACCGGAAGAGTGAGTTCTCCGGGAGTTTGCGTTTTGGCAATCACTTCTGCCGTGTGCTTCAGGCAAAAAATATCGAGCGAATCAACCTGAATTCCATCCACTTTTTCCTTGTGTTTGCGAGCGTCAGCATCAAGCCTGAATAAATTGGCCACCGCATTTTTAAAGTAGCGCTTGTCTCCGTCAATCAGGCGCATTTCCAATTTATGCGTGGTTTCCCATTGTTGGAAAAGCGAAGAATCCAATACCGCAAAATAATTGGCAAGTTGCTTTTTTACATTCGCTTCCGTCCGTGCAAAATCAATCCTGATGCGATTACCAATATTAACAATCGAATCAAGTTTATACAAATCCAATTCGCTCAAAGTGCCGGTTGTTTTTATTGAATCAGCAAGCAATTCAGCCTTTTTCAGTTCTCCTGAATAAACCAGTTTTTCAATTTCTAAAATATCGAACGGCTTTTCAGGTGGAGTTTGGCAGGCACCCAAAAGCAATAGCAAAACGACTGATTTCAGCGCCCAATCTGCCCGTTTTACCAATTGGTATGACCAATATTTTTGATTCAGATTTATCATGAAATGTGCAGGTTCAATCAATTAATTCCTTTTCAACATTTTTACTTCTTGCTCAAGGTAATCTCCTGTCCGTCCGAAAAATTACTTTCACTTTTCTCATCATTTATCGCGGACGGGCTGTCGCTCCTTTCATCTTTCCCGGGGCTTCACCCCGGGCTACCAATATTTCGCCCATACTGGGCTTAACGACTTGCAATTCTTTTCAAAACCGTTCCGTCACATAGCCTTTCTGTTTCAGAAAAGAAAGCAACTCTCCCAAGCGGTTATAAAACTTATCTGTACGTTCGGGAGCTGTTCCCAAATGAATCAGCATGATGCAGCCATTCAGCCCATTGGGATCCTTCTTTTCAAACGCTTTGATATCATTCATAATGGTTTCCGACGAACGGTAGCTTTTCATGTCAGGTGTGGTGTAATCGGCATTCGAGCGGATTCCGGGAGTAAAGTTGATCACTTTCAAACCCAATTGGTGGCTCCAGTCAACACTTTCGGCATTGTACCACTCGTAAGGTGGCAGAAATACCGAAGCTTTTTCGGGCGTAATTCCTAAAGCTTCCATCTTTTCATAGTTGGCTTTCAGGTCGTCGGCAAACTGTTGCTGCGTAACCAGTGTCGAATCGCGTTTCGTCCAGTCGGCATACAGCAAATGAGCATCAGAATGCGCTCCCAGATAATGCCCACTGGACATCAAATCCTGAATAAGTGATTTATTTTCAGGATGATTATAAAAAGTTCCGGTGAAGAAAAATGAAGCTTTTGCCTTGTATTTTTTTAAAGTTTGAGCAATCACTTTTCCACCTTCAGCATATTCGTGTGCCGAAAAAATGAGGTAAACTTTTTTCTCTTCGGGGTTCATTCTGACCACTGCACCCTGATTATCAGGCACGGCCTGCTTATCTGCATCCGCTTCGAGCGACGACAGCAAATAGCTCAAACTGGCTGTTCCGTCCATCGTTGGTTCGTTGGTGGAATAGTCGCCCATATCGTCATGGTAAACCGCCTTTCCGTTCTGAAATGCGGCATATTCATCCGCTTCGTGCAGGGCAATCCCGATTAAACCGTTGTAAATGTGCGAATAAACCGGGCCATCGACCAGTCCGCCGGTAGTCGTTTCCTTCAGGATATAAGTGAGCGATGAATGCGGAATTGCGGGAAAATCGCCGCCAGCCGGAAGTCCGCAAATCATAGAAGTTCCCCACGGATTGCAGCCCAAAAGCCAATCGGTGAGCGCCGCTTCCATTTCTTCGTAACTGTTGTCGCCGGTTATTTTGCGGTACAATTTCGCCTGTGTAGCGGCGGCAACTACCAGATTATTAGAGCACCATATAAACGGAACGCCAATCAGGAAAGGATCATTTCCTGCGTATTTCTTCAATTGGTCGAGCCCTTGTTTCATTAATCCTGCAAACTGTTTGGCAAGTGCAGGATTGTCTGACTGCGCAAGTAGCGCATGTCCAAGGTTCACAAACGGATAGAACTGGTAATGGCGACCACGGTTCAGTTCCATCCAGGGAGTTACCGGCTCCAGTTCGCCCCAGTATTTGGCTTCTTTCTGAAAATCGGTTTGTTTATCCAGCGGAATGAGCGTTGCTGCTGCCAATTCCATATCATCAACCCAATTGTCTTCTTCGTAAAAATAAGGCGAAACAACGCAGGCTGTCTGGAAATTCCCCAAATCTGATTTTGCAAAATCCCATGCTTCGCGCGACTTTTGTTCCATTTTTCCCGAGAAATCGGGATCAATTTTGTTGAAAATAGTGGCTCCCAAAGCAAACGAAGAGGAAAATTTTGCCGCCGTTGACGAAACGCCGGTCGAGCGGTTTTTGTGTTTGCCCAGCCCCTGCGACTTTCCGGTTACAAAATAAACAGGACGGAACAATTTTCCCAAACCGTAACTCACGGTATCCTTGTTTGGAAGCCGAAATCCGCGGTGGTCGCGGTCGTCAGCAATCTGGTTGTACATTTCATTTTTTGCCGGATTCATTTTCAGCATCCATTCTAGTCCCCAGCGGGCTTCGTCCAGAATATCAGGTATCCCGTTGCTTCCGGGTTTTCCGTTGGCCTGAAATTGATCGCCAAAAGCGCCTGGATTCTGCTGATAGGCAAACAGCAACTGGTAAGTCGCGTTGGCCGAAGTGGTGGTATATTGCAGGTAATCAGAAGCGTCGTGCCAGCCACCGGTCACATCAATCCGTTCTCCGGTTCGGGTCGGATGATCGACAATAATTCCATCGTGCAGGTGACAGGAATCATTCAGGTATGGATTAAACCCGCATCGCTGCTGGCGCATGTAATTCAGTACAAAATCGGCCGTGCCTTTATATACATCCGCATTAATCCGAAAAGAGGGCGAAACGGCATCTCCGACTTTCAGGTAATACCCGCCAGCCTCGCTGAACTCACTAAAATTTAGGCGGAACGCGCTTTTCTGTCCCCAAACGGTTGCATCGGCGGCTTGCGTTTTTCCTTCAAAAACCATTTTTCCTGAAAGGGTTTCAATCAACTGAAAGCTTGCAGGTTCGCTGTCAGTATCAGAGATAAAAACGGCGACCTTCACTGAATTTGGCAAATAGCCGAGTTGATTGATCCGGATAACTCCCGAAGCTGAAATCCCCAAAGAAATCAGACAAATCATACCAATCAGGAAAAGTGTTTTCATAGCGACATCGGTTTTCAGGTTTGGATTCAGAAAATCAGAAAATAAAGTTACTCCAATAAAGCTATAAACCAATTGATCAGAGTCACTTCCAAAATAGAATTATTTATTTTCGACCTTCATTCTAAAGACGAACCAAAAATAGTGTATTAAATGAATTATACAAATATTGGTAATACATGTTATATGATACATTTATTTTCAAATCAAATTCCTTATATTTACACCGTTAAATTAGATTATTATAATTACAGTTTCTAATTCAATGTAAAAACCCCCAAGATTACTGATGAAATTAATTGCAGACAGCGGATCGACTAAAACAGCATGGAAACTGATTGAAGCTCCGGGAAAAACAAAAGACATTAAAACTCACGGCTTAAATCCGTTTTTCAGGACAGAAGACGAAATATTCGAGGAACTTGTAGGCTCACTTTTACCCGAAACCGGAACTGGAATCACAGAAATTTACTTTTACGGAACCGGCATTATCAATGCAGAAAAAGGCGACATCATAAAAAGGGCCTTAAACCGAATGTACCCAAATGCTTATATCGAAACGTACAGCGATGTTTTGGGTGCGGCAAGGGCCTTGTTCGGCAGTAAACCCGGAATCGCCTGTATTTTGGGTACAGGATCGAATGTTTGTCTGTACGACGGAAAAGAAATTACCGGAGGAGTTTCACCTCTTGGTTTTATTTTGGGCGACGAAGGAAGTGGTGCAGTAATGGGCCGAAAACTTTTGGGTGACTATTTTAAAGAAGTAATGCCCCTGCATTTGCGTGAAGATTTTACCAAACAGTACAATCTGACCCGCGAAGAGGCTTTAGACCGCGTTTACCGCAGCGAAAAACCCAATCAGTTTCTGGCGCAGTTTATTCCTTTCTTATCAGAACACGCAAATTCAGTTTATTGTCAGGAATTTGTTCAGCGTAATTTCATGGAATTCTTTGAGCGAAATGTCAGTCATATTCCTGATTACACCAACTATCCAATTGGTTTTATTGGCTCGGTAGCTTATTATTTCAGCCAGATACTGAACAACACAGCCAGTTATTTTGGGTTCGACGAAACAACGATTATTAAAGATCCGATTGACGGATTGGAAAAATATTATAACAACTAACAGAATGACAACAGAAAGTACAACCGAAGCCGATTCATTGTATAATGATCTGGAAAAGAAATCGGTAAAAGAGCTTTTATTAAGCATTCACGAAGAAGACAAAAAAGTACTGCCAGCGGTACACGAGGCAATCCCCCAGATTGAAAAGCTGGTTGAACAGGTTTATATGCGCATGAAAAAGGGCGGACGACTGTTTTATATGGGCGCCGGAACCAGCGGACGACTGGGAATATTGGATGCTTCTGAAATTCCCCCCACTTTTGGAGTTGGCCACGATTTGGTGATCGGACTGATTGCCGGTGGCGACCGCGCCATACGCAAAGCAGTTGAAATGGCCGAAGACGATGAAGAACAAGGCTGGAAAGACCTTGAAAAATATCAATTAACCAAGTTGGATACGATTGTTGGAATCGCTGCTTCGGGACGCACACCTTATGTAATTGGAGCAGTAAAAAAAGCCCGTGAGGAGGGCATTCTGACCGGTTGTATCGTAAACAACATTGGCAGTACACTTGCTCAAAGTGTTGACATCGCCATTGAAGCCGTCGTTGGTCCTGAATTCCTGACCGGAAGTACCCGTATGAAATCGGGCACCTCGCAAAAGCTGATTCTGAACATGATCACCACTTCGCTGATGATTAAACTCGGGCGCGTAAAAGGCAACAAAATGGTGAACATGCAACTCACCAACCAAAAGCTGATACACCGCGGCACCCGCATGATTATGGCCGAACTGGGCTACGACGAAGTGAAAGCCAAACGCCTGCTTTTGCTGCACGGATCGGTAAACAATGTTTTGCTGGCCGAAAAGGAAGAAAAATAGCGATCAATCAAACTCAATAATATACAAAAGCCGGAGGCAGATATTTGCCTCCGGCTTTTTGTTATTTTCCGGAATCTGATCTTAAACTGATTAGACCATTTTAGACTTCAGGTTTAAAAGCTGCAATTTCATATTTTCCAGATCCTGCAACAAATTATTCTTTGATGTAGAATCCTCCAGTTGGGTTTTGTATTTCTGGAAAAGCTCTTTGTAATACTCAACTCCTTTTGCAAGGTTATCCTGAAAAGTATCGTAGTATTTCTTTTGCTTATCGGAAATTGGTTTTACAGTTTCCTCGATCTTACCACTCAGATATTCGATATACATACTCAATTCCTTCACAAATAAATTCGGACGGTCAGTTCGCTCCATCACATTGGTGCGGCCATAAATATGATCAACCATTTCTTTGAGGGAATAAAGTCTCGAAAAATAAGCCAGATTTGGTCCGGGGCAAATACTTACGGCATTACCTTCCATTTTCACATCCAAATCATTAGCTATCAAGGTAGAAGCGGTTAGTCCATTGCACAAACAAGCTTTATCGGTAATTTTGTGGAGTTGCTTTTCAAACTCCATTTCGTTCAGATTTTGCTCTTTTAATTCCTGAATTTTATCGCGCTGATATTCTTTTGAAGCTGTACAAATTGTTTCACGGCCATCGTTTGGCTGAAGCGCCAGGTATTTTTTAGTACACGGGAAACCATATTTTCCGGCTTTGTTCTGGGCTTCCTTTTTAATGTCCATACTGTTGCCACGCACATTGTTGAAAATGACACCCAGCGGCGAAACTTCGCTCATGTAAAGATCATCTTCTTTGGCATTGCAAAGTACTTCAAGGGTTTGCTCATCAACTGACGATGCTTCGGGAACCAGTAAAAACGGAGTGCCCCAACCAATCGAATCAAGATTATAATAATCGAGTAAAAACTGGTGTTCGGCGTTGGAACCGACACCACCCTGAGCTGTAATTTTCACAAGAAAAGGTTTCTCCGGAACAGGTTTTCCTTTTTCGGCAAGTGCTTTTACGTAGATATCATGTACAGCTTCTATTAATTGATCTTTACTGTTCCTGAATTCTTCCAAAACCGGACCCAACAGAAAGCCATCGGTTGCAAAAGCATGTCCACCGCAATTCAGTCCCGATTCAACGCGGTATTCAGAAACCCAAATACCTTTTTTAGCAAGAAAACGTCCCTGAATAATAGCAGAACGGTAATCGCTCACTTTCAGGATAACTTTCTTTTTCAGCTCCATTTCCGAATTCGGGTAAAAATCTTCGAATTCTTCCAGATAGCTGTACAAACGCGGGTTCATACCGGCTGACAGTACCAGTGATGAGCTTAAATCGCTCATTGCAAAACCACGAAGAGCCGATTGTGCATCGCTGTAAATCGAAGGTAATTTTTCGCCACCTTCAAACCTGTCGCGATCGAGTTTCGACATGATATTCACGTCGATTTCTCCTGTTACCAGATTTTCATTCAGCCAATCCGAAAGCTTCTGCCTCATTTGATCTGTATTGATCATCTGATTGAATTTCAGCTTAATGTCAGACATTTCAGGCAACATGTCGATGTATTTTCTGATTTCATCTTCAGTATTTGAAATCGAGTTTTTAAGGCTCTCAAATTTATGCGACACAATCTCCTGAACAGTATTTAAATAAGCTGTGATGCGCTTGGCCCTGTGATCTTCGGTTTTTGGAGTAATTGGATGGTAAGGCAGATTGAATTTTTTACAGTAAAACTCTCTCATTTTTTCCATCGAAATATCGTCAACCAGCGAGATGACAGATGATATGCCGTAATGGGCAACTTTTATGGGTGAATCGATTGTATATCCCAGACCCATAACCGGAATATGAAATGTGTGCGGATTATTATTGAAACTCATAATTGTATTTTCTTAATAATTTAATGGCGGTAAAAATAGCTTATTCAGATTGAAATAGGAAGCATTGCACGCGTATTAAAAATAAAGATTACAAGAAAATAACTTGTATGTGTATCAAATTATCAGAATAATGGTTCAATTTCAGTAATAATCTAACAATTTGTATTTAAAGTCGAAAAAAAACATCAAATCGTCAAAGTTTGCCCTGTTTTCAATTGTCGGAACTTAAATTCAGAATAAAGCGCCGAAAGCGCCGGGAGTTCGGTGCAATGCGAAGGGATAATCCTGCTGATTTTCTGCTCTTTGAAATAAGCTATTGTTTGTCGGGTTTGTTCGTCGGCCTGTTTTAAGTGAAATCCGCCAATCACTGTCGAAATTTCAGAAATCCCTGTCACTTTCTTGGCATACTCACAAATATTACAAATACCGGAATGAGCGCATCCCGAAATAATTATCAGTTTTTTATCCTGAATGATTGCCAGCGCTGAATCATCCGGAATAAAATCATCAACACCCAGCTCATCAACAAAATCAGTAGTTTGAGATTCAAAATTATTGATGCGTGGAATTTCTCCCAGAAAAAATACATTCTCCGAAATTTGATATGTGCCCGAAGAAGTTACAAGTCTGAACCTTTTCTCAACCGTATCCTTATTAAGCGCTAAACCAATATTTTCGTTCCCATTCCGGCGAAAACGCCTGATAAAAACATTCGGGTGAGTAATTAAAATTTTATTTTCAATGAAGCGCAAACCATCTCCATGATCCCAATGTCCGTGACTTAATACGATGAAATCAACAATTTTATCCAAATCAATTTCAAGTAAATCAGCATTTTGTATAAAAACATCACTATGTCCTGAATCAAACAAAACAACCTTATTATCATGTTCAATAAGGTACGACAAACCATGTTCGGCATAAAAAATCCGGCTGGCAGTATTTTCGGTAAGTACGGTAAGTTTCACTCGAAAATAATGATATTAATTAATTGATTATTAAGCGTTAAATCCCGTTAGACAAGCCTTTTGTCGGGCAGGGAACTCTTATACCAGAAAGCGTTCTCTTATACTTTAATTTCATTCTAATTTTGTGCCGCCTACTTTAAATATTCGTTTCATCCAAACTCACTAATTCGCTCTAAACGCGCAACATCAAGTAATTCAATGCTTTTGCAATGCATATCTATTAAACCATCGTCTTTAAATTCTTTCATCATTCGGATAACGCTTTCGGTTGACATCCCGGTTAAATCACCCAAATCGGCACGAGAAAGCGGTAATTCAAACGATTTGCTTTTAAATATCCGGTTCGATAAACACAACAGAATATCAGCCAATCGCCCATGCAATTGCTTTTGTGTTAATGAAAAGAAGCGACCATAAATTTGCGATGTTTTCTCGTTTAACAAGTTGATAATCCGATATGAAAATTCGGGGTTCTGTTGTAATAATTGTCTGAAAATGTGAATATCAATCATCCTGACCCTTGAATCGGTATAAGTTGAAACCGAGTACGGCAACTTATTATTTCCTTCAAAAACAGACGATAAACCCAACAAATTATTTTTTGTAAAAAGGGTTAGAATCAGATTTTTATTCCGCTCTTCCAGATATACTTTTACCAGGCCTTCTTCCAGAAAGTAGATGTGCGACGCAAAAGCGCCCCGTTTACAAACGGTTTCTCCCTTTTTGAAATTAATACTAACAGAATGCTCATCTATCAGCATTTTTTCTTCACTGGTTAAAAGCTCGTACCAGCTTAAGTTAAAATCGAAAATGGAACACTGGGTTATTCCCTTTGTTTCAGTAGTTCTGTTCATATAGAAATCGAAAAAATTAAATGCTCACAAAAATAATTGCTTCAAGTCAGTTTTTTCCTGACCGAAATTAGGTTTTATCCAAGTATAAATCAAGCCATCATCTTATCTTAATCAGTCGTGCCACTTTAGCTTTGCCAACAACAGACTTCAAGAATAATACGAATTAAAATTCGAGAATATTCGACTGATAGTCAAATCAATAAAATAATTTAACAAACAAAAAATCAACCTGTTATGAAAAAAACTATTCAATCAGCCGCACTTTTGGCTATGCTTATTCTGGTATCATTGCTTCATTCATGTAAAGAAGACCCGCCACCAGCTCCTGCCAACAATGCCTATCTCACCTTAAAAACTCACATGATGACCAACAACCTTGACTTACCAGCCTTATTAGCCGGTTGGGTCGTTGATCCGTTTGGCGCAACAGCCACTCCTCCCGGAATCGTTGACGATGCCACAAGTACTATTCCCGGATATACCATTTATGACATTCGCTCGGCTGCTGATTTTGCTGCCAACCACATCAAGAATGCAAAAAATGTAGTTTTAAAAGACGTGATCACCACAACCGAAACACTTGGACTCGCCAAAGATGCAAAAATTTTGGTAGTTTGTTTAACTGGCCAAACAGCAGGTCAGGCGGTAATGGCTTTACGCTTGCTGGGCTGGAAAAATGCTCAGGTATTAAAATGGGGTATGGCCGGATGGAATGCAACCTACCAGGGACCATGGGTGAGCAATTCAGGTTTTGTAACTCCTGCTAACGGTGACTTAGCCGTTGGAAGCGCCAATTGGGTAACATCAGCTGCTCCTGCAACCGGTTCATTCGCTGAGCCAACCTTTACTTCAACATCAACCGATGGCGCTGCTATTTTGAAAGAACGAGTACAGGCTGTATTGAATGCCGGCTTCTCAACCGCTGATGGTGCTGCAGTATTAGCCACACCAGCAAATTATACCATTGCCAACTACTGGTCGGCTGCCGATTATACCACATTGGGACATTTTGCAGGTGCCTACAACGTTCCGGTAATTTCTTTGGCTGGTGATCTGAACAAAGGATTTGATCCTTCGAAAGAAACATTGATTTATTGCTGGACAGGCCAAACTTCGAGCGTAGCCTCATTCTGGCTCAATGTACTTGGATATAAAACCAAAGGTATTGGCTTCGGCGCCAACCGGATGATTTATTCGGCTATAAAAGCTGCCAATAAAACTATTTACAAAGGCCCAAAAGCCTGGACAGTTACACAGTAACCATCTATACAATCAATCAATTATAAACTGAATTACTTTCTTATTTCCGGAAAGTAATTCAGTTTTGAAATATGATCGTTTTGCAGTTTTTCATTATTTCAGTTAATCACCACCAGAAAATATATTCATGAAGAAATTAATACTAAGTCTTCTTTCGGTTTTTGTCTTGGGTATTTCAGCCTCTTATGCACAGGGCTGTATGGAAGCATCGTCCTCCACAGGCGGCCCCCAGGTTATCGGATATGTACAGTTTGAAAACATCACCGACCTGTTGGGAACAGATTCTTCAGGTAAAGATCTGACCAAAAACTCATTTGCTTTTCGCCGCGCCCGGCTCGGAGTTACCGGAGTAATTCCCTACAATTTTAGTTACTATGTAATGACCGAATTAAGTCCAACACTTGGCGGACCTTATATTCTTGACGCTTTTTTAAGTTGGAAAGCTGCAGGCTCGTACCTGAAAGTTTCTGCCGGACAGTTTAAATCTTCGTTTGGTCTCGAACTATCTACACCATGTCAGTCATTGTTTACAGTTGACCGCTCGCTGGTGGTTAACGAACTGGCTTCACCGTTCCGCGATCAGGGAATTATGCTTAGCGGAAGTACCGATTCAATTCACATTTTAGGTATCGAAAAGCCAAATATTTTTAGTTGGTCGCTCGCATTTACCAATGGAACCGGATTGAACACACCCGACAACAACGCATCGAAAGATATGGTTGGCCGTCTGGTATTTGCCCCAAGCAACTTTATTCAGGTAGGCGGAAGCTACCACCAAGGCAAACAGAAAAATCCAGATCCGACAGTAACCAAAGCCGATGTGCTGACCCGTTGGGGCGCCGACCTTCAACTTAAAAAATCAGTCGGACAATTCGGATTTATTTCGCAGTCGGAATACATTTTCGCCAAAGACGACGGATCGAAAATGGTTGGCGGTGGCTGCGGTGCTACTCCTGAAGTGGTGATGGGATCCTTCAAACGCAATGGATTTTATTCGCAGCTAATGATCCAAACTCCCTGGAAAATTGAGCCATTGGTTAAATTTCAAAGCTACGATCCAAACATGGACCTCGACGATACCGATTCCAAAGAGTACAAAAAAGACAGNNTCGTCAACAGATTTCACCCATTACAACGAAATCAAGAACGACATGCTTGTTCTTCAGTTACAGTTTAAACTTAATTAATTTTGTGATCTCATGTTAAAGAAATTATTCGCTCTTGCCCTTGTCCTGATTGGATTTCAATCGTTTGCACAAGGACCGCTTATTTCGGCCAAAGACTTTGCTGCCGAACTGAAAGCCAATAAAAATATGGTGGTGATTGATGTGAACGCCGCCGATGTGTACGCCAAACAGCACATTCAGGGCGCCATCAATCTGCCTCATAAAGAGCTTTACAAACCCGGAACTGTAGAAGGCCAGATTAAACCTGCAGAAGAACTGGCAGCCATTTTTGGGAAAAAAGGAGTTTCGAACACTGCAAAAATTGTGCTGTACGACGAAGGTTCTAACCGCTACAACAGCCGTGTTTGGTGGATTTTGAAATCGATTGGGGCTACCGATGTGTATATTTTGCACAAAGAGATGAACCAGTTTGCTGCAGCCAAGATTCCACTCACAGCAACTCCAACGAGCGGAAAAGCCACTACTTTTGCCGTTGCCGAAAGTCCTTACAAACCTTTTCTGATGGCAGATGTACAAAAATTAGCCGAAGGAACAGTTTTGCTCGATGGTCGTGAGAAAGACGAATTTGTGGGCGCTGATGCCTTGAAGAAAAGTAATGGACATATCCCCGGAGCTGTTTGGATGAACTTTAAAGAAGTGCTGACTGCCACCGGAGCCTACAAATCGAAAGATGAAATTATTGCAGCTGCCGCCAAATTCGGCGCTACTCCCGAAAAACCAATCGTAGTTTACTGCAATTCGGGCATTAAAGCAGCAGTATTGTATGTTGCATTAAAAGAAATTGCAGGTTTCCAGAATGTACAAAACTACGTTGGCTCTTATGCCGACTGGACTACAGTTGCTGAAAACCCATTAGTGAAATAGGTTTTGTGTTCATAAATAAGTAAGTGAAAATGCCGGGGAAACCCCGGCATTTTTTGTTAAGGGAGATTGTAAAATAAGCTCCTGATATTTTATTGCATCTGTTTTGAGTATTAAATAAAAATTTAACCAACACAAATAAAAAAAAAAAGGTAAATTTACCTCCAAATACTTGCATTATTAAATACATATCATACCTTTGAGGTAAATTTACCTTCAAATAATGATTAATCAAATTTTATATAAAAGTTTCAATTATTCAGGACCTTCTTTAGAGGAGTTGTTATTAAGTAAGCTTGAAAAATCAGGATTGAATAAAACACAATTCGAAAAACTTGCAGGCATTGAAAGAAAAAGCTTGGATGCAATTCTGAATAAGACATCAAAGCAAACTGATGTAAATAAACTCATTAAAATTGGAGAATTTCTTGAAATAAGTTTAGAAGATTTGCTCATAACGCATTTTCATGATAGACCCCATGAGGAAATAAAAGAACTTCAAGATTCTATGGATGTTACTTTTATAAATAAATTTTTTGATTTAAAAACATTAATTGGTCTTGGTTATATAAATAGAAATGATTCTCTCGAAGAGATAAAAATAAGAATATGTAATTTTTTTGGTATCAAATCAATCTATGACTATGATCTGGAGTTAAATGAGGCATTGTACAGTAAAACCAGAAAATCCTTTAGCAATAAGATGAAAGATTTTTGGATTAAGTCAAGTTATAGATATTTTCAAATAATAAACAATCCAAATGAATACAATCGTAATGGTTTAGTTGACCTAATTCCCAAAATTAAGCCTTATACTAAAAACATTGAAAGCGGCTTAAAAACTGTTTTTCAAGCACTTTATAATATTGGCATTACAGTGGTTTTTCAACCATCACTCCCAAAAACTCAAATTAGAGGAGCAACGTTTATTGTAAACAGCAAACCTTGTATTGTTATTACCGATTTTAATAAAAACTATGCGACTATTTGGTTTGCTTTAATACACGAATTACATCACGTTCTTTTTGATTTAGAAATAATTGAAAAAACTTGCTATCACCTTACTGGTGAACCTGACTTATTTTTAATTCAAGAAGATAAAGCAAATGAATTTGCAGGTGAATATCTTTTTTCAAGCGAAAAAATGAGATATATTGAGAAATTAATTCATAACAAACTTATCGTAGAAAAATTTGCGACTGAATGCCAAATACACCCTTCGATTATTTATTCTCAATTTCAATGGAGGCAATCAGAAATTGGTAATGATTATTGGGGGGCATTTAAAGAACATTTTCCTAACATTTCCAAAGTGACTAAAAATTTAAATGTTGCTAATTGGGATAACGAATCAATAGAACAAACGGCTATTAAAATTAGAGAATTACTAACTGTAAACATATAGAAATGGAAGAAAATAAAAAGAAAATTATTGAAAGGAAGCTTTCTAAAGAAGATATAGAAAGGCTAGAAATATTGCAAAAATCTGAAGAAGTAAAAGGAGAACAACTGTTCCTAAATCTAGATTCAGAACTTGTATTTGAAAATGAAATAGAAAAGTTACTTGGACAGCAAATTGACGATCCTGTAACTAAATTTCAGCTTTATTATAATGGGTTAGCCAAATTATTGAAAGATAATTTGCCAAAAGGTAAAAATTATGAAGATGTTAGACGAATAGTATATGATGAAAAAAATATACTCATTAATAGAGGGGCAAAAAAAGACGATAAAGGTATCCGAGGAAGTGATGGCAGAATGGCATACCTAGATGATTTAGAGCAGGCGATAAAGATTGTAGCAAATTGGACGAGTAATAAAGGAACAACTGCTGAACTTTTTATGGACTTTTGGGATAAGAACGAAGAACTCGGATACGGACATCAAGACTAATGAAAAGAAACGACCAATAATAGAGAAGACTGTCGATAGGATAAAGTTTATAGGAACACCTCTCGCACCACTAAAGGTATGGTTCCAGTATAAAGCGATTCATTTTGATGTGTGTAATTTTACTCCCCGCTCCTCCGCCACAACACACTCTTTAATCCGTCTTGCCAGCGTTTGCTCGTAATCATCCAACGCCTGATCCATTACCTTTGACTTTTCGTCGTGGCAATTCAGACAGGCACCCACTTCCAGAATCCGTTTTTGCTCGGAAACATTGAATGGTCGCAGCCAATCGCGGGTAGCAAATGGAGCTTGAGCTTCTTTCAGGAATCCGGTCCAGGCATCTTCAGGCAAATTATCGTTGGGATTGAGGGAAAATCGAGGCTCAAAAGTCCAGTTCCCGGTATTTCCGGCAACGCTGTAAATCAATTCACCACGACCAAAACCAATCGCCAATGGATCGTTATGGCACGATTTGCAGCTACGGCCTTCTCGTTGGGTGGTGTGCCCCGAGGTTGGCGCATACAAGCGGTGAAAACTTTTCCCTTTCCCTTTTTCAAATGACTCTTTATCAATAGTCATCACCATTCCGGGTATGGCAGTCACCACCTGATTAGTGGCTGAATTAATGCCCAAAACAGGCGGTTCTGCAAAGCTATTTCCGGCAAATTCCACCCAAGTGCTTTTGGTGGTTTTTCCAGTCAGCAGATCGAATCCGGCAGTTTCGTTCTCGAATGTATTGTGACAACCGATGCATTGAGGAACCCAGGCCGTGTGGCAGGCCTCGCAACTTAGTCGGCTGTGCCCTTTTCCCTTGGTGCAAACCGAGGCCACAGGTTTCGATTCATGATCTTTACCTGTCAGCTTATCCTTCAGAAAAATACGATCCAACGAATCAACACGTGTATTCATTAACGGATGCTGATTTTTGGCAGTCAGCACCACGTTGGTTTTCGGATCGGTTTTTCGCAGCCAGGCAATCATTTGCGATTCCTTATCGGGAAGTGACGAAACAGCTATCGAATTCACTTTCCCTGTGGTATGACAATCCACACATTGAACACTTACCGCGTCTTCCTTGTGGGCGTGGTGCTTTCCGTCGCCCATCAGGTCGTACGATGTGTGGCAGTCGATGCAGGCCATTCCCTTTTGGTGATGTACATCGGCCTGTACAAATTCGACAACCCGATTATCAGGCAAACCCTTGGTTCGAGCCGGGCTTTTTTCGGCAGTCCCCTCACCTCTTTCGTTCCAGCCTTCATAACTCAACGAGATACGTCCCGACCGGCTGTGACAACTCAAACAGCGGTCGTTCGAAACCTGAATATCGATGGTCGGATGAATTTCATCCACAGCTACTGATGTTTTGGCTTGCATCCGTTTCATGCTCGCCGTGGCATCATCCGAATAATGCAGATGACAGGCATTGCAGCCTCCACCTCGTTCTAGCCATTCAGCATTTCCGGTTTTGGTTTTTTCCACGCCCAGATGACAGCCAGCACAAAGATTCCGAAGGTGCGTATCAGCCGCAGAATGGCCGAGATTTTTAATGTGAAAGGTATCATTTAGCGAAATCGTTTCACCAAATACAAACTTATCTACGGAAATGATTCCACTTTGGCTTGTCATGAGCGACTGCTGCATCCGATCGGTAATATCCGCATGACAATTTTGTGTTCCGCAGGTTTGCTGCACATTCGTGAAATTGCCCGGCACTAAAATCATATTCCGGTGAGCCATCGATTTTCCGGTTGCGTACGGATCGCCCTTGTGGCAAGCCACACAACCCATCACTACCGGATTGTGCGACTCCGATAAACCTTTCATCGAAGCATGACACATCAGACAACTCTCTCTTCTCTGGTTTTCAGGAATTATCTTTTGAGTATCGAAACGGAACAAATCAACCGGGTCAAAAATCAGGAGTTGTTCTCCTGAAAGTTTGTTTTCCCGCAACGATTTCCATTCCCAGTTTTCACCCCTGAAAAGTAATGCAACCAAAGTCATGATCAGGTAAAAAATACCAGCTACAAGCAAAATTCGTTTGGTCAGAGTTCTGTAATTTCTCCGGAAACGCGGAAGGAAATAGATAACCAGGAGCAAAATAAAAATCAGGATTATAACATAGGCCGGATGACTGGTGAGATGCAGCATTTCCTGAATACCTACAAAGAACCACGGGCCTTTAATTTGCGCACTATCTGCTTGACCCAGCGGAGCACGAAACAGTAAACTAAGAACTAAAATGATCAGAAAAACGATGATCCACGATTTGCGTTTCGGCCATATAGTTTTTACATGATCGTAAACGGTAATAAAAAGCAAAATGGTTCCGGTTGCTACATGCTGAATGTAAACGATCTGGCTGTTTTCTCCCACACCGGTAAAAGCTGAACTTAGCATCTTTCCGAAGAATGGCAACGATTCAAGCAATGAAGCTAAAATGCGCCCCGCCTGAATACCGGCTGCATCACCTTTCAGGATAAAACCTGAAATCATTTCGTAACCCAGAAACACAATTACCAGACACAAAAACAGCCAGGTACGGCGATTCCGGATATTCGTTTCTGTAGATTTCGACAGATGATCGTACACATGCAAAACGCTGAAAATAAAGAATATTTGTGCGCTCCAGTAATGCAGGTTCCGCACCAGCGATGCGGCAGGATTGAAAAGAAGTATTTCGGAAACCGACTGATGCGCCCGGGTAAAATCGTACAGAATGGCCAGCAAAATGCCACTAACCGCGCAGATCAGCAGCGATGAGCTGGCTATCCACCCGGCGGTATCAAATTGAAAAAATCGTTTGAGTTTATGCCAATCCATTCGTTAAATATTTGAACCACAATAGTTATATTTTAAATACAATTCAGGAATTGCTTTAAACCTGAAAGGTTGAAATGATTATAGAAAACGCTGAAAGTAGCATTTGCAAAACAACAAAGAGGTGGTATTCTAATGTCATGCCTTCGGCATTTTTATTGTTGTCCGCCAAATTTGCTATAATCCTATCATGTCCTCGACATTTTCATCCATTCATTATTTATATCTTCCAAACTTTTTTCTATTGCGATCTATGTGGTTATTTTTTTCAACCTCACCACCCATTGCGTCGTTTTTTCATCCCACCGGCATTCGAATTCCTGCAACGGTTTGATAGCCGGTCCTTTCAGCGGCTTGCCGGTTTCAGCATCAAAACGGGAACCGTGACAACTGCACTGAAGCGAGTTCTCATTGCTTTTTCCAATCCGGCATCCGGCATGGGTACAAGTTGTTGAGAACGCCCGAAGCGAATTTTCTGTCCGGATTAAATAATACTTTTCAAAATAGCTGATACCCAACGGAATGTCATTTCCATGCCTGAACTCCATCCTGTTTTCCTGTTCGGTTTGAAAGCCGGAAAGCCGATACCAAATCCAGACAACCATGCCCAGAATCAAGGCTGTAACAATTCGAAAAAAAGTATTCCGTGATATTGATTTTTGTCTTTTCATGAAGAAAATATTCAGCGAGTCAAATCTACAACTTTTATAATGGTGCAAACTGATCCGCTTTGTTTTCAAAAACTGCGTTAGATCAGTTTTTTTTATGATTCAACTCATAAAGTATATTGAGAACATACAACAATACATATCTAATTGATATTCTGACATTTAACAAAACACATATAATTATCTACATGTTTAGAGGAAAACTCATTTGCTTAACTCATCGAATCCAGTACTTTTGCCCAAACGTGTTATAAAAATCAAACCATTTTAATTTCAAACACCAATAAAACTCTAAATATCAACACAATGCATACGAGGAGGAAATTTATAAAAATTAGTTCACTTGGATTGGGGGCAACCGCACTAACCGGAGGAATGGCAAAATGGGTGATTGGTGCCTCGGGACCAAAATCATTTTCGAATGGCTCAAAATCTGCCGCTGCGTTTCGGATGGTTCCCACCTACTGTGAAGTTTGTTTCTGGAAATGTGCCGGATGGTCTTACGTTTCAGAAGAAGGACAGATTCAGAAAATTATCGGCAATAATGATGACCCCCAGTGCAATGGTCGTCTTTGTCCGCGAGGAACTGGTGGAGTTGGTATGTTTACAGATCCCGATCGCCTGAAAACTCCGTTGATGCGTGTTACAAAAGATGGAGAACAAACCTACCGCGAAGCCAGCTGGGACGAAGCGCTCGATTTCATTGCCAGAAAGATGAAAGAAATTGCCGAAAAGAACGGACCGGAATGCATGGCGCTCTTCAATCATGGCAGTTCAGGCAGGTATTTTACGCAATTGCTCAACGCTTTTGGTTCAACCAATATTACAGCGCCTTCGTTCGCCCAATGCCGTGGCCCGCGCGATACGGGTTTCGAACTCACTTTCGGCGAATCGGTTAGCAGTCCGGAGGTGACTGACATTCGCGACACACGCTGTTTGGTGCTGATCGGGTCGCATATCGGCGAAAACATGCACAACGGTCAGGTTCAGGAAATGTCGGAAGCCATCGACAAAGGGGCCACCATCATCACAGTCGATCCGCGATTGTCAACCGCCGCAAGCAAATCGAAATACTGGTTGCCCATCAAACCGTCAACCGACATGGCTCTTTTATTGTCATGGATTCACGTATTGATCTATGACGACCTTTACAACAAAGAATATGTAGCCAAATATGCTGAAGGATTCGATGAATTGAAAGAACATGTTCGGAGTTTTACTCCTGAATGGGCTTACGGAATAACCACTATCAAACCTGAATTGATCCGCAACACGGCCCGAGAAATGGCCAATGCCGCACCGGCAACAATCATCCATCCCGGAAGGCACACGACCTGGTACGGCGATGATGTTCAACGTTCACGGGCAATTGCCATATTAAACGCTTTGTTGGGCTCATGGGGAAATCGGGGTGGTATTTTTCTGAAAGAAGGAATTAAAGTTCCTGAATTTCCACGCCCTGAATATCCAAAACCGAAATGGTCGTGGCAGGATACGCTTAACGGAAGATATCCGCTTGCCAAAGAATCGATTACCAACACGATTATTGAAGCTTCAATTCCATCGGAAAATAATGAACACCAAATAAAAGGCTGGATTGTATCAGGCTCTAATCTCGTGGTTGCAATCCCGATGAAAGAGCAATTGATGAAAGCCATGCAATCGCTCGATTTATTGGTGGTGGTTGATACCATGCCGATGGAAATTACTGGCTTTGCCGATGTAGTTTTGCCTGAATGTACTTATCTGGAACGGTACGACGATTTGCGCGCAACAGCTCACCGCGAACCCACCCTGGCCTTACGAATGCCCGCCGTTGAACCGATGTACCAGACAAAACCCGCCTGGTGGATTGCCAAACAAATCGGCGAACGTTTGGGACTGGGCGCTTATTTTAACTTTACTGATTTCAAAGAAGTTCTCGATTGGCAACTGAAACAATTGGGTTTGTCGCTCGACGAGATGGAACGTATCGGCGTAAAAAAATACCCACGTAAAACTTCTGCCTATATCCTACCCGATTCTGGTCATCAGTTTAAAACCGCTTCAGGAAAAATACAATTATTCTCGAAGGAATTGGAAGAAACCGGATTTGACCCCATACCCAAATACACTGCTCATGCACAACCCGAAGAAGGTTTTTACCGCCTGATTTACGGACGCGCCCCCATGCACACGTTCAGCCGCACAGCTAACAACCGTAATTTGGTAGCGCTGATGCCAGAAAATGCAGTCTGGGTAAATCCGCAGGTTGCCGAATTGTGGGGACTGAAAAAAGACCAGTATGTTTGGTTGAAAAATCAGGATGGAGTGGTTTCCAATTTTTCGGTTAAAGTGCGTGTTACAGAGCGTATCCGCTGGGATTCGGTTTATATAGTTCATGGATTTGGGCACCACCACAAACCACTGACTTATGCCTTTGGACGTGGAGTAAACGATACTGAATTAATAACCAATGTGATGACTGATCCGATCATGGGAGGAACCGGAATGCGCGGAAACTTCGTCACCTTTATTACTGACGAACCTAAAAAGGAGGCTAAACTATGAGATATGCAATGGCTATTGATACCCGGAAATGTGTTGGCTGCAGCGATTGTGTGGTAGCCTGCCAAACCGAAAACAATGTACCGGTAGGCTTTTGCCGCGATTGGGTGGTTGAAGTTGTTGACGGGACTTACCCAAATGTGAGCATCGAACTTCGCACCGAACGTTGTAATCATTGCGACAATTCTCCATGTGTGCGTTGCTGCCCGACCGGAGCAAGTCATTTCGAAGATGGTGGAATTGTATTGGTAGAACATAACAAGTGTATTGGCTGCGGAGCCTGCATTCAGTCATGTCCATACGACGCGCGCTATTCTCATCCCGACGGATATGTTGACAAATGCACGTTCTGCATTCACCGCGTTCGCGAAGGCAAAAACCCCGCTTGTGTAAGCGTTTGCCCAACAAGTTGCATGCATTTTGGCGATCTCGACGATCCAAATTCAGAAATAGTAAATGTGCTGAAGAACCGCAAATTCAAATCGCTGGCTCCGGAAGCAGGTACCAAACCACAGATATTTTACCTCGTTTAACCCGCGAAAACTATAAAATATGAAAGAAGAATTATTCGCAAGCGGACGTAACATTCCGAATATAGATCCCTATTTAAATATCTGGCACTGGCAAATTCCGGGATACCTTTTTCTTGGTGGTTTGGCGGCCGGAATCCTTCTTTTTGCCAGTTTTTTCACCATAATGGGCAAAGAAAATAAAATGGAAGCTACGGTAAAAAAAGCGCCGATGATCGTGCCTTTTGCCCTGGTACTCGGTTTGTTCTTCCTGTTTCTCGATCTGAAACACAAACTCTATTTCTGGCAACTTTATACCACTGTAAGGTACGAATCGCCCATGAGTTGGGGCGCCTGGGTGCTGATGGCCATTACGCCGCTATCCATCCTTTGGGCCGCCAGTTACATTCGTGAGCTTTTCCCCAAATGGGACTGGAAATACGACATCCTGAAAACCATTGAAAAATGGTTGATTGCTAACCGGATTTTAATGGCATGGCCGATGGGTGCCCTTGCTGTAATTCTTGGAATTTATACCGGAATTTTACTTTCGGCATTCAATGCCCGCCCATTGTGGAACACCTCGATTTTGGGGCCGTTGTTTTTGGTCTCCGGAATGTCAACCGGAGCGGCAGTAATCATGCTGATGAGTAAAGATCATAAAGAGCGAAAAATAATCGGACGGATTGATATTTTGCTCATTGTCGTCGAATTGTTCTTTATCATCCATTTATTCATGGGCTTTCTGGCCGGATCGGAAGTACAAATTAACGCCGCAAATTTGTTCCTGGGTGGAAAATTCACCGCTCCGTTTTTCGCTTTTGTAGTGATTCTCGGACTTATTTTTCCCGCTGTTCTTGAAATCATGGAACTAAAAGGATTTAAAGTTCCAATCGTCATTCCGGCCATATTAATACTTTTGGGAGGATTGATTTTCCGATTCCTGATGGTTGAAGCCGGACAAATTACAAGATATTTATACTGATACGAGTTACGTGATGCGAGTTACGAGTTTAAACACGTAACCTGCAACTCGGAACCCGCAACAATTTAAAAATAGAACTATGAAGAAGATAAAAAACGACGGATCGTTCTACCTCAACCCTTATTTGGGCGGGGTGATACTCGGAACTGTCCTTTTGCTTTCGTTTTACATTTCGGGGCGCGGACTTGGAGCCAGCGGTGCCGTTAAAAATACGGTAGCCGCAACGGTAAATGTTGTCGCACCCCAACACGTTGAAAGATCGGCCTACTATTGTCAGTTTGCAGGTGGCGACAAAGAACCCATGAGCAACTGGCTTATTTATGAAGTACTTGGAGTTTTGGCCGGTGCATTTATTTCAGGAATTATTTTTAATCGCCTGAAATTCAAGGTTGAGCATTCACCAAAAATTACATCGCGTCGCCGGCTAATATTTGCTTTAATGGGCGGACTCCTGTTTGGTTTTGGAACACAATTGGCCAGAGGATGTACAAGTGGCGCAGCCTTGAGTGGAATGGCCGTTTTATCATTTGGAGGTTACATCACAATGATCGCCATTTTCGGAACTGCTTTCGTTGCAGCGTGGATACTTCGCAAAAACTGGATTTAAACATTTTAAGCTTAAAATTATGATCGGACCAATCATTTCATCAGGAATTGTTTCCCCTGCATGGGACAATATATTTGCCGTAATCCTGGGCATGGGTTTTGGCTTTGCGCTGGAATCTTCAGGATTTTCATCTTCACGTAAAATTATCGGCACCTTTTTCGGGTACGACTTTGTGGTGGTAAAGGTATTCTTCACGGCTGCCATTGTTGCATCCGTGGGTTTGCTTTACATGAGTTACTTCGGACTGGTTGATTTCTCGCAACTCTACATTCAGCCTACCTTCCTGACTTCAGCCATTGTGGGCGGAATCATTATGGGAATTGGATTTGCTATGGGTGGTTTTTGTCCCGGTACCAGTTTGGCTGCCATTGGAGTTGGCCGAATAGATGGGCTCGTTTTCTTCGGAGGAATGTTTATCGGCGTATTCCTGTTTTCTGAATCTTTTTCGTTATTCGAAAACATGTTTTACAGTGGTTCGCAAGGAGCAAAAATGATTAATGAAGCCTTCGGAATTTCGCCGGAACTGTTTACGTTCTTTCTAGTACTGGCTGCCATAGGAATGTTTTTCGGCGCAGCATGGGTTCAGAAGAAAGTAAAGAAAGTTGAATATTAAATATTGATTATTTATTACTGATGAATTATTATTTAAGCTGCCTTCTGTACAAGAAAATCATTCAATAAAATACGAAAAATCGATGGAAAGAAAATATACTATACTTGCTGTTCTGATGATTGTGTTGGCTTTGGGGCTGGTTGTTCTTCCGAAGAAAAAAGAAATGAAGGAAACCGATCCAAAAGCATTATTATCGACTGTTGTAGAGAAATCCCGTTATTTATCGGTCGATTTGGTTACTCACAGAATTATAGAAAATGATCCAACCTTGTTGCTCATCGACTTGCGACCAGCTGATCAGTTTAAGCTATTTGCACTACCGGGGGCTGTCAATATACTGCCAGATTCGCTGCTATCGGCAACTACACTTGAACTAATGAACCAACCCGGAAAAGATAAGGTCTTGTTAGCCAATTCTGATTTAACTTCAGAAAAAGCATGGCTAATTACTACACGTAGTTCTGTAACCCGAATTTATGTCATGAAAGGCGGAATGAATGAATGGTTCAATACGATCATCAAGGAAAAACCAATAAACAGTGCGGCTTCTTCCTCTGATCTTGACCTGGTAAGCTTTAGAAATGCAGCACGACAATTTTTTGTTGGTGCAAGCGAAACAACAAATACACCAGAAAAACCGAAAGTAAAAGAAAAGATACAGGTTATCCGCAAAGCGCCCGAAGCATCATCAGGTGGCGGATGCTAGAAAAAAAATACAATCGGTTGGACTTCAACAGTTAATTAAAGAAAATCTTCAAAATATACGAAACATGAACCGTTTCCTGAAAAAAAATAAACTTTGGCTTAGCTTTCTTGTATTGGGAGTTGTACTTGTACTACTGGCTTTTATTTTCAGACCAGAATCAATTCACTATCAGATTAGTGCAAACGAATCGGTGAAACTGGTAAATGATCAGTCGATTCAGATGGATATAAAAGACATTGCAGGAAAACAAATTATTGACATCCGGTCAACGGAATTGTTTGCGCAAGGACACGCAGAGAATGCAATTAACATCCCAATCAGAAAATTGCTCGACGAAGAATCGATTGAATTCTTTGATCAACTTTTGGAAGACGGCAAAGAAGTCGTTTTGTATGGCAGTGATGAACTGGAGGCTGTGTCACCCAGTCTATTACTTCAACAATTAGGGTATAAAAATGTAAAACAATTAAAGGGCAGAATAACTGAAACAGGAGAATTTAAAGTTTCGGAACTTTCCTCAACCGAAGTATCTGTAATTGATACAGCAGCCATGCGCGTAAAGACAGACATAAAAAAGGCTACTGAAATTACCCCGGTTAAAAAGAAACGAGAAGCAGTCATTCCTGTGCGGCAGGAAGTAACTTCAGGTGGTGGTTGCTAAAAAACCAATTTATTTAAAGGGGTGGCAGGGGGATGCTGACACCTTGATAGAGCCATTCGAACAGAATGGCTCTTTTTTTACTGTTAATGTGACTTTAATCACCAGTTTCGAATGACCTTTCGCAGCATTTGAAAGCGATGAATCAACTAAGTTCGGTGGATCAGATCGGGACTTATTTTTGTCTTTCCCGATTCAAAAAATTCATAAGCTATGGAAAGTCAATTCTCGTATAATCCCAATCCACTGGTGCGTTATCTTCAAAAACCAACCGAACAATTTACCCGTGAAGACCTGATCAAATACATTGAAGGGAACCGGATTCAGCAACTGAATTTCAGGTATGTCGCAGGCGATGGACGACTGAAAACCCTTAATTTTGTAATTACCGGGCACGACCATCTTGAAAGTATTCTCACTTTTGGTGAGCGCGTCGATGGTTCTAGTTTGTTCCCATTTATGGAAACCGGAAGTTCTGATTTATATGTTGTTCCACGCTACCGTACTGCTTTTATCAATCCCTTTCAGGAGGAACCATCGCTCGAAATTCTTTGCTCATTTTTTGATTACCAAGGCAATCAGCTGGAGCTTTCGCCTGAATATGTTTTGCAGAAAGCCATCACGCATTTCCGCAAAACAACCGGTATGGACATGAAAATGATGGGTGAACTTGAATATTACGTGAACAGCAAACACGAAGGACTATTTCCGGCAACCGACCAAAAAGGCTACCACGAATCGGAACCATTTGCCAAATTCGAGGGAATGCGCAAAGAGGCTATCAAACTGATTGCTGCCTGTGGTGGAAAAATAAAATACGGGCATTCAGAAGTTGGAAACTTTTCTCTGGGTGACGAAGCTTTTGAACAGCACGAAATCGAGTTTTTGCCAACTGATCCGGAATCTGCTGCCGACCAGCTCGTTATCGCAAAATGGGTTTTGCGGATGCTGGCCGAAACCAGAAAAGTGGAAATCAGTTTCGCTCCCAAAATCACAGTCGGAAAAGCCGGAAGTGGTCTGCATTTTCATTTACTGGTCGAAAATAATGGGAAAAATATCGTACTCGAAGATGGAAAATTATCGGCCACTGCACGCCAAATGATTGCCGGAATACTCGACACTGCCGATGCCCTTACAGCTTTTGGCAACACGATACCAACCTCCTATTTGCGTTTGGTTCCCAATCAGGAGGCACCCACAAAAATCTGCTGGGGAGACCGAAACCGCTCGGCACTGGTACGCGTTCCGCTGGGATGGACAGGCAAACAGAATATGGCGGCAATCGCAAATCCCGAAGTGAAAGTGCCTGCCATGAATGGGGATAGCCGTCAAACTTTCGAGTTCCGCGTTCCGGATGGAAGTGCAAATATCCACCTGATTATGGCCGGATTAATTGTGGCTTCGCTGCATGGAATAGAAATGCCCAATGCGCTTGAACTAGCTGATCAGCTTTATGTGGAAGGAAATATTTTCAGGAATATACCCAAACAGCAATTACAGCAGTTACCTGCTTCATGCGTCGAATCAGCAGAACGCCTAAAATCGAAACGTGTAATATTTGAGAAAAATGACATCTTTCCTGAACGACTGATCAATTACACCATCGAATCGCTGACCGCTTTTCAGGATAAAAACCTAAGCAGCGAACTGGAAGGAAACCCGGAAGCGACAAGGGATTTGGTAATCAGGTTCATTCATTGCCAGTAATCCTGAATGTTCCTGAAACTTCATTACTGTCTTCATATCCATATCGCACAGCTTTAATCCGGATAGAGTTGTTGCCTTTTGCCAACCGCAGCGGGCCGCTGTAAAGTTTCCAAGCTGGTTTATTCCCTGCTTCGGTAGTGTAAACAATTGATGCGCCGTGTGTCGGGCAATAAAAGGCCAAAGTCATAGGTTCCGAAAATGTTCCGCCAGTCTGGTAATTCACAGAACCGCGGTCTTCAGGAGCATTCACAATGAAATATGGTTTATCAGTCACTGGTTGTTTGCCGCCGGGCCACATTTGCTCAATCATTTCAGGCTCGTTCATTCGCCCTAAATCATTGGTTGACAACGCCCAATCATCTTGAAGGAGGCGCATTTCGGAAAGTATCTTTTTGTACTTCTGATTTTCGGCCAGATTATTTAGCTGAAAAGGATCGGCTTTCACATCGTACAATTCCTCTGCAGGCCGGGTATCTGCCATCCATTTCTTCTGATCAGGATTGAGTTTTCCTTCGGCATCCAAACGCATCATTTCCTGCATAATCGGCATTTTATTCAGGTAAGGAACCCATATATGAAATGGCTCATTCGGGTAAAAATTACGGATATACAGAAAATCTTTTGAGCGCACGGAACGAATCATATCGTACGATTCGTCAACCCTGTCGCGTGTACCAAAAACAAATTGTCGTGGTTCTGCAACCTGATTTCCAAGGAATGGCTGCCCTTGCATGTGTGATGGTACTTTCACCCCTGCCATTGAAAGGACTGTTGGCCCGAAGTCGATTGAACTGATCATCTGGTCGTTAACTGTACCAGGCTTTATTTTGCCAGGCCAGCGTATAATCAGCGGAATTTGCAACCCGGAATCGTACAACCAGCGTTTTGCACGTGGAAGTCCGTCGCCATGATCGCCCCAGAAAAACACAATCGTATTTTCAGCCAGCCCTTCCCTGTCAAGTTCAGCCAATAAATCAGCAACCACAGAATCAAGCCGGGCTGTATTATCGTACGATTTGGCCAGATTGCGGCGTACTATTTCCGTATCGGCGTAATACGGCGGGACCTTCACTTTTTTCGGGTCTGTTTTTACCTTGCTGATATCCCAGTTCTGACTTTCGTGTGTGCCAACATGATTGAACACAGCAAAGAATGGCTGATTTTTATCTGGTCGGTTTTTGTAATGGGCAGTTTTACTGCAATCGTCCCAAATGCTTGCCGGAACAGGATCTTTAGCAAACTGGTAGTCGGTTTTATTGTTGTTGGTGCAATAATATCCGGCCACGCGCAGATATTCAGTAAAAGCCTTCACATAGTGCGGCGGAACAGCTGTAAATTCCACCGGATTATCTACTGAACGCCGGTAACTAGTTGTACGCATGTGCATGCATCCGATCGAGGTTTGATACATTCCGGTGATAATTCCGGCCCGGCATGGTGCGCAAATTGCCGCAGTGGTAAATACATTGGTGAAACGGACTCCCTGCGAAGCCAATTTATCGAGAGTCGGCGTTTGTGCCACCTTGTCACCGTAACAACCCAAATGTGGACTAAAATCTTCGGTCGAAATCCAGATGATGTTGGGGCGTTGCTGAACAACAGTCTGCGACTGAACAGTCAATGGCAACGCTGCCGCCATTAACGAAGGAAACAGCCCTGCAAGTAGTTTTGATTGTTTGGTTAGTTTCATGTTGTAAATGAGTATCCGTGAATTTATCTAATGGCATAAAAGTCATTCAATTGTCATTTGGTGGTCATTAAGTTGACTGAAAATGACAACAGAATGACAAAAAATGACCACTATTGACTGTAAAAAAATACAAAAAAAGGGAAGCAAACGGTCAATGATATTAGTTCAATTTTTAAACCGGTCTGGTTTTCATTTTCAAAAAAGCATTTAGTTCTTCGTTCAGCATTGGCGAAAGTTCATCGAATACCCGTTGATGATAATTATTCAGCCATTCGATTTCTTCCTGATTCAGCAAACTTTTATCGATGGCATTGGTATCAATCGGGCAAAGTGTGAGAGTGTCGAACTTCAGAAAATCGCCAAATACTGTACTTTCAGCGCTTTGGCAAACAATCATGTTTTCGGTTCGCAAACCATACTCGCCCAGTCGGTACAAAGCCGGTTCGTTCGATAAAACCATTCCGGTTTCAATCACCCGGTCGTTAAATTCCTGACGGATACTCATCGGGCCTTCATGCACATTCAGGAAATAACCCACCCCATGTCCGGTTCCATGCCCGTAATTCAGGCCATGTTGCCACATCGCGTTTCGTGCCAGAATATCAAGGTGATATCCGCGTGTATTAACAGGAAACCTTGCCATCGACAAGGAAATCATGCCTTTCAGCACCAAAGTAAAATCAGTTTTTTGTTGCGCCGTCAGCTCCGATAAAGCAATGGTGCGGGTAATATCGGTTGTTCCGTCGAGGTACTGCCCGCCCGAATCGAAAAGTAGGAATCCGTCTTTTTCGATCGGTAACGCGTTCTCTTCAGAAACATGAAAATGTACGATTGCTCCGTGCTCCTTGTATCCAACGATTGGGAAAAAGCTGATGCCCTTAAAATGAGGCTGTTTAGTTCTGAATTCGGTAAGTTTCTCTGAAACTGTGAATTCGGTAACCGGGATTTTTCCTAAATTATTCTCGAGCCAGAATAGAAACTCGACCATTGCCACGCCATCTTTTCGCATAGCCTGCCTGAAGTTGCTGATTTCAGCTTCTGTTTTTATGGCTTTTAAAATGCAGGGAACCGACAATCCTTCGATTACCTTGCAACAAGCCGGAATATTTTTCAGGATAGCATGATTGGTACGGTCAGGATCGACCAGAATGCAATCATTTTCAGACAATTGATTCAGGTAATTGAACAAATCACTGGTTTCTTTTATTTGTATTCCTTCTGCGTCCAGTTTATTTTTCAGTTCTGAAGAAAGCTTTTGGCCATCGATAAAAAGAATCGTATTTTCTCTTGAAACACAGGCATAAGCCATAAAAACCGGATTGCATTCAACATCGCTGCCGCGCAGGTTAAAAGTCCATGCCAAATCGTCGAGCGAGGTGATGATTTGCATATTGGCGCCCGATTTTTCCAATTCGGTACAAATGGCGGCTATTTTGTCCGATCTGTCGGTACATGCAAATTTCAGTTCGTGCTCGTAAACTTCAGAAGCGGGTACTAAAGGACGTTCCGGCCAAATTTCATTCAGCAAATCACCGGATNNGCCTGAAGAAAATAACGCGAATCGGTCCAGAGTGCAGCGATTTCGGCAGTAAAAATTACCATTCCGGCAGAACCCGTAAAACCCGAAATGAAAGCCCGTGTTTGCCAACGTTCAGGAATATACTCGCTTAAATGTGGATCAGTGCCGTAAATTATGTATGCGTCTAGTCCATTTTTCTGCATTTCGGCCCGAAGTCCGATGATCCGGTTTCTAATAAGTTCCTTCACGTTGTATGAGTTCTTTAATAATGTTTTTCATTGAAACAGATGGTAATTCCTCAAGATTAACATCCTGCGGTTTATAGAATTCGAAAGATGAAATATCGTCCATTGCCGTCATTAGATGCAAACTTTCGGTTTTTGCCAGAAATGCCAGATCGAGCGTAAAGACAGAATATCCGGAGAAAATATACTCGTTTGGATAGGAGCAAAAATACTGCAGCGANNCGGTTTCCATCGGATCGATAAAACCACCGGGTAAATCGAGTTTCCCAAAGTGAGGTTCAATGGCGCGCCGAGTGAAAAGCAATTCGCCTTTCGCGTTGAAAAGCAATACGGCCACTGCTGCCGACGAATTTACGAAATAGTTGAACGAGCAATTGCCGCATTTAAACGAGCGGCTACCCGTGGCCGGAAAATTTGCGGATCCGCATCGCGGACAAAATTTCAGCACATTAACCGGATGAGTGGATAAATACATGAGAATATTTATTGATTCGACATTTTGGGGTTGTGGTGGTTGTCATAGTTATCAGGTTGTAATTGATGGTTAAAAGCAAATCGCTTCGCATCTTAAGAATACTGACAACCCTGATAACATATACAACAATGACAACAATAATATTTGTCCTTCAATCCTTCTTTTATTTGGTGATTCCCTGCGATTTCATCCATTGAATAAAAAGATTGGGCCACTGGTCAACAGGCAGATTCTTCTTGTTCATTCCAAAACCATGTCCACCCGATTTGAAAATATGCATTTCGGCCGGAATCCTGTACTTTTTCAGGGCCAGGTAAAACTCAACCGAATTGCGCGAAGGAACCGCGTTATCGTCATCTGTCAGAATCAGGAATGTTGGCGGGGTTTGAGCTGTAACCTGCAATTCGTTTGAATACCTTTCAACCAGTTCCCATTTGTTGCCGGCGCCAATCAGGTTGACACGCGACCCCATATGACCGAATTCTTCGCTGAAAGTAATTACCGGGTATAGCAGCAACATAAAATCAGGGCGACAACTAAATTTCTCAACAGCATCGGTTGAATTCGCTTTACCCAGATCGAAACGTGTTCCGGCTGTTGAAGCAAGATGCCCGCCAGCCGAGGAACCGGCGATGCCAATTTTTGCAGGATTAATGCCCCACTCCACCGCTTTTTGGCGAACCAGACGAATTGTTCTTTGTACATCCTTCAGCGGAATTTCATGGTGACCGTAAGGCAAACGGTATTTCAGGACAATTCCGGCCACGCCTTGCTGGGCAAGCCACTCAGCCATATCATAACCTTCGTGATCCATTGCTTCCATGCCATATCCGCCTCCGGGACAAATAACGACAGCGGCACCTGTATTAATACCCATTTTTGGCAAATACACGTAAAATTCGGCTTCCGAAACATTGCGAACGCGTTTTCCTTCGAATGTCTCTTCAGGCAATGTCATCCCATTACTGTCCGGCGCGCCGTTTGGCCATACTTTTTGTTTGAAATCCTGTGCCATGCCTGAAAAACTTATAATGATCAATGTTAAAAGTGCTAAAGTTGTTTTCATAATTTTTAAGATTTTGCGCCGACAAAATAATGGTCTTTTTCGGCAAAAAGAATATTGAATGTGGTTAGTGATCCGTAAATCCGGGTAATGTATTGCTGCATGTTTACCTTTTCTTCGTCGGATAAACCTGCATGACTATTGATATTTTGCTCGAGCACCCGAAGCCTGTCGCGAAGCATTACGATTTTATGAAAAAAACTTTCAATCGGTATTTCCTTTGGTTTTAGCGAAAGGTTCGCAGGTTGCAAAATCATGTTTCCCCCGATCCATTTTTCGCCCAGGGGCACAATTTCCTGAAGCGCGCTTTGTTCTTCGAGTACAAAACGCAAAACTTTCTCGATTTCAGGCAAAGTCAACGAGTTTTTGGGTTTTTCTTCCGGAGTTTCAAGAACTTCCAAATCCTCATTTCTTTTGGTGATTTCTATTTTTCCACCCCTTTCAAAAAATATTTCGTAAGAGGTAATTTTATTTTTACTGATGATTCCTTCACCGTAGCGAGGATGGTCAACGCGGGTACCAACAGCTAATTCTTCCATTTTTAGTAGGTTTTTAGGGTTCTAAAAATAAGAAATAATGCCGGATTGGTCTTCCGAATGTTAAAATTTTGTCAGCTTTTTAAGTTGATGTCGATTACCGCCAAAAACATTTATTTTTGCAGCATGTTTTTAACGTTGCTCGCAAAAGGAATATTAATTGGGTTATTGGTTTCGATACCATTGGGACCTATTGGTGTGCTGGTTATTCAGCGAACCGTAAATAAAAGTCGCAAAGCTGGATTGCTTTCAGGAATGGGCGCGGCATTATCTGATACACTTTATGCAATCATTGCCGGTTTCAGCCTGACTTTTGTGATTGACTTTATCCGTGAACATGAAATTTTATTTCAGTCAGTCGGGGCTCTGGTTGTTTTAGGACTTGGAATTCATATTTTTTTCAAGAATCCTGTCACCGATTTGCGACGAAATCGTCTTCGCGGAAACACCCATTTTCAGGACATCATCTCCAGTTTTCTGGTCACATTTTCAAATCCCCTCACGGTATTTGTATTTCTGGCCGTTTTTACCAGTTCGGGGGTAGCCATAAATCTTGAGCAACCCTACCATTCTTTTTTTGTAATTCTGGGTGTTTTTACCGGAGCATGCCTGTGGTGGTTTTCGTTGTCGGGTATTGTAAGTCTTTTCAGACACAAAATTAACCTTCGGATTCTTTGGTGGATCAATAAAACTGCGGGTGTTGTGATTGTTATTTTTGTATTGGTTACCGTAATTTTTACGGTTCAAAAAAATTTGGGAGCAATCTAAGGGTGGTCATTTGAAAATATCCGCATCATTTCGTCGATGAAAAACTTGGGTGCTGCCACCGGTTTGTTTGTTATCGCACTGTAAAATGCCAAAACAGTTTCTCCTGAATTAATCAATTCTCCTTTCTCATTGTAAATCTCTGTTTTTATCGGAAATTTCACTTTTGGAATGGTTTCAACAATGGTTCTTACAGTCAACAAATCGTCGTAATAAGCAGATTTAAAGTAATTTATTTTCATTAGTGAACGACAAAACTTTT
>DPRM01000089.1:21532-60170 GCA_003537645.1 Prolixibacteraceae bacterium | reverse complement strand
TCGTTTACATCGATCTGATCGGCCAGCGCCCGTAGAAAATTATACCCAAGCAATTCGGATATCAGTTTTAACCGGTCGAGCTTGATCTGCCCGGCTTGCAGCATTTTGGCGACCGAACTCGGGTGCATTCCCAGTTTCGCGGCCAGAACAGAGCTGTTCCAACCTTCTTTTTCCTTTAGCTTCAGCGTTATCAGACGGGTGGCTTCTTTTTCCAGACTTTCCATAGGTTATTTTTGTTTAGTTTGATTTTTGAATCAACCAATTTATGCTATTTCAGGAAAAAATACTGAATGTTATAAAGATAATAATTCGCCAATTAAAACAGTTTGTTCGTACAAAAAATTTATTTTCCATAAACTGTTGCAAGTTATTCCTACATAAAATTGTACTTACATGAACCTACGAATAGTATTCGCTTTGCAAATCTTTATTCCATAAAATAATGCATGTTATTCGATCAGAAAGTCTATATTCCATAATTTGCAGAAATATATGCGTATTTAAAATATTTTCTTCACTACTAAATGTATAACATTCATAAATACGTATATTATCATCACAATATAAATGAACTTAAGGAGCTTTTAAAAATTAAGAAGTCCGGAGTAAATTACTTCGGACTTCTTAATTTTCTATCTTTTCTTGTTTTTTTCTTTATTTGCCCCAGTGCATAGTCAGTGAGGGTTTCACTTCAGAGTGAAACCCTCACTTTTTTACGATCTAACCTAACAGATTTCGAGTACCTATTCGGACTTTTTTGTCTATCTTCTTTTCTTGTGTTTTTTCTTCATTTGTCCCGGTGCGTAGTTTTTAGCACTTTTTTCACCGGTCAATTTTTTCATTTGTCCGGGAGGTTTTTTGCCTGCCGGTCTGCTTTCAATAATAACTCCTTTTGGATGCCGAAGTTTCGAATATGATTTACAACTGGTTCCGAAGACTACAAATACTGCGAATAGTAAAATGATAATTAAAAAGTTTTTTGTTCTCATACATTTTATTTTCAAAATTGATAATTCAAAAGTAACTGATTTGTCTTCATAAAAGTATTATTGCATTGCTTTTGTTTCTTCGGTATAAGATTGCCTTTTGAAGTCAATTTTTTACTTTTGCAGTCATGGTCAGATTCCCAAATGCCAAGATAAATATAGGTTTATACATCACCGAAAAACGACCGGATGGGTTCCATAACCTCGAGACCGTTTTCTTTCCGGTTGACTGGTGCGATGCCTTGGAGATTGCCGATGCCGGTGAAGTTCAGTTTTCGTCGAGCGGTATTCTGGTTTCGGGCGATGCGGAATCGAATCTGGTGATGAAAGCTTACCGGATGCTTCAGAATGACTTCAGCCTGCCCGCTTTAAAAATCCATTTACACAAGCAGATTCCTTTTGGTGCAGGCCTGGGCGGAGGCTCATCCGACGGTGCTTTTATGCTTTCGCTACTGAATCATCAGTTCAATTTGAACATTTCAGAAGATAAATTGGAGCAATATGCTGCCCGACTGGGAAGTGATTGTCCGTTTTTTATTCGCAATACTCCGGTTTTTGCTTCAGGAAGAGGCGAAATTATGGAACCTTTACAACTTTCTCTTAACGGTTGGTTCATATTGCTGGTAAAACCTCCTGTCGAAGTTGCGACTGCAAAAGCATTTCAGTTGGTGGTTCCATCGAAACCGGCTATTTCGCTGAAAAACCTGATTCAACTTCCCGTTCAGGAATGGAAAGATTGTGTAATAAATCAGTTCGAATCGTCTGTTTTTCAGCAGTATCCGGAGATTGGAGAGTTGAAGCAGCTGATGTACGATTTGGGAGCCACTTATGCTTCAATGTCGGGTAGCGGATCGAGTGTTTTTGGCCTTTTTAGGCAGCTGCCCGATGGTATTAAAAGCCTTTTTCCCGCACCATTCTTAACATTCAGTCAAGAATTGTAATCTTTTTAAGTTTTAATTAAGATAAGTTTATCTTTTAATTAACTGTTACTTGAGTAACTTTTGGGCTATTCGTGAGTCTTAATAGTGAAAACAAAAAGAAACAGAAATCAATCCCGATAACTCGGGAGAAACAAACAATTAAAAGATGAAAATTATGAAAACGAAAATTAGAACATTTATTGCAATGAGTGCACTGGGAATTATTGGAATCACCAACATCAGCGCAACTGCCGACAACAAAAAGGTATTTAATGCCGGAATTGTTGCAGAAACAGAAGAAGTACTGAACATTGAATCGTGGATGACTGAAGGAATTTACTGGACTTCGGAAACGAAAGTGAGCACTTTTGAAGCAGAGAAAGCTCTTGAAGTGGAAGCCTGGATGACCGATGAAAGTTTTTGGACTTCAGAAACAAGTGTTAATACTGTGGAAGCAGAAGAAGCTCTCGAAGTAGAATCGTGGATGACTAATGAAAGTTTCTGGACTTCAGAAGCTAACGTTGGAACTTTGGAAGTTGAAGAGGCTCATGTTGTTGAACCATGGATGACAGATGAAAGCTTATGGAATTAAGACTTTCTACCCCGAAATGTAGATTCTACATATAACTGAGCTGTTCCAAACCGGAGCGGCTTTTTTTTTATATATTGAATATCCTTAATTTAATGTGAGTTCCGTTTTGCAGAATATAGTCATTTGATTGTCATTTATCGTCATTAGTAGTCAATCGACCTGCAATTTAATGACTACGAATGACGATAAATGACCCGCTTTAATCCCATGTTAAGTATTGGATGCTCATTTTTTACTACCCAGCCACAGTTTTCTTTGCCTTTGCCAATTTCGATTTTTTAATCGATTCCTTTCTCATTATCAACATTGGCAAGGCCACTCCAATTCCGAGCGAGATAAGTATGAACATTGCTTTTGCCCCGTTATTCACAGTTTCGATGAGGGTTTGCAGATAAGCTTCTGTATTTTCAATGCTGGTCAAAGCAATTAATCCGAGCATCATATTGTAAGCAAAAAAGCCGGGAACCATTGGTATAACTGATGGAATTGAAAAAACGAGCGGTGGGCTTTTCCTCATGTGAGCCATTTTAATGCTAATAATTCCGATAACTGTTGCACCCAAAAATGAAGCGAAAACAATTCCATATCCAAAATACATGGCTGTAAATTTTATAAGTCCGCCGATTGCACCAAGCGCCCAGATTGGAAAAATAACCCTTCGCGGAACATTAAAAAGAATAGCAAAACCTATGGCGGCTATGCCCGCCCAAACACTTTTTGAAAGTATATCGAGTAAAATCATATCAAAAGTTTAAAATCATTTTTGCAGCAAAAAGTCCCATTGCAATTGAGAACGCAATCATCAGTCCATTCATGGCCCGCACCATTCCATTCTGAATGTTTCCGTCCATAAGGTCGGTTACCGAGTTGATGAGCGGAACACCCGGAACCAGAAAAAGTACAGAAGTTGCAACCGCCTTGTCGGGCTGTAAGCCAATTTTGAAATGCTCTGCCAGTCCGGCAATCAGCGAAGCCACGAAAGCAGCAAAAAACACACACAGATAAGGATTGAATTTTAGCCGGTGCGCTTCCTGACGGGTGAATAATCCGGCGAAAGTTGCAACAAAAGCGACAGCCATTTCAATGTATCCGCCGCCAAAAATGTGGCAGAATGCGGCCCCGGCGAGGCCAACCAGCGATAAAACCACCAAACGCGGGTAATGGGGCAACGATTTTAATCGTTTCAATTCGTCCGAAATCTGGGCAATTGTCCAGTTATCTTCCAGCACGTTCCAGCTTAAATGGCTAATTCCGCTCACCATTCTGAAATTAACTCCATGCGGCGAAATTCGTTTCATCCGGCTAAAAAAGTGTTCCTGTTCTTTTTCTATAATGGTAAGCATCAAAGCGCGCTGGGTAATAAGCAGTTCAATGCCATATCCCAGGCCTTTGGCAATACGTTCCATCGTAAGCCGGGTGCGATGCGTGCTGGCGCCCGAACTCATCAGCAACGATCCAACTTCGAGCAGTATATTGCCCGCCGATTGTGCATCTTCTTTTAATCTTTTCATTTTCAGAAATTATGATCGTTTGTGAAAGAAACAGCAAAAGTAGGTTTTTCAGCTATCACCGTCTTTAGCTCAATCTTATATTACTCTTAACTGAATAAAAAGTTTTCATTCGAATCGCATAAACCTAACATCAGCAAACTTGTTATTCTGGAAAAAATAAAATGCCCAAAGCCGAAGAATATAAGAACAAACCGATTGAACTTTCAGAGGTCACCATCACTCAAAATCAGGAAATTTCGCCTGAAGTGCATCTAATTTCGTGGAAACGTACTCATGATTTTGTTCCGGGACAGGTGGTTAAAATTACGCTCGACCCGGCTGTTCCGCCGCGAATTTACAGTGTTTGCAGCGGCAACGACGATCAGGAAATCAGTGTTCTTTTCAATGTAAAAGAAGATGGCATTTTAACACCTCGCTTATCGGACGTAATTCCGGGCATGAAGATACTTGTTACCAAACCTTACGGCAGTTTTAAGGACGGCAAAAAACCGGCATGGTGGATTGCTACCGGAACCGGAATCGCGCCTTTTTACAGCATGTTCCGCTCCGGAATTTCTGAGAACAAAACTTTAATACATGGTGTACGTCATCTTAATCAGTTTTATTTCGAAGATGAACTTGAATGGGCGATGGGCGCACGCTATATACGTTGTTGCTCGCAGGAGCAATCGTGCGATACATTTCCCGGGCGTGTAACCAAATATCTCGAAGAATTAAATGAACTGCCAACCAATATTAACTATTATCTTTGCGGCAAGGCTCTAATGGTTGTCGAAGTGCGCGATTTGCTTATTTCACGAGGCATTCCGTACGAAAACATACTGGCCGAAATCTATTTTTAGTTCGCTTTTTTACTCTACTATGGAAGCTCTCTTCGGAAAAACACTCAA
Organism: Prolixibacteraceae bacterium; assembly: GCA_003537645.1. Lineage (GTDB taxonomy): Bacteria > Bacteroidota > Bacteroidia > Bacteroidales > Prolixibacteraceae > Aquipluma. Next base: position 55,271 of record DPRM01000089.1, on the reverse strand, counting down.
TGAACTTACCGCTTTGGCGCTCGAACTTGGCCTGCCCAAATTTACCGGCAAACAAATGGCCGAATGGCTTTACCAGAAAGATATCCGGTCGATTGAAGAAATGACCAATCTTTCGAAGAAAAACCGCGAATTGCTAAGCAGTAAATACGAATTTGGCCTGGTTGATTCGACCAAAGTTCAGGAAAGCATTGACGGAACAAAAAAGTATCTTTTCCCAACAGTCAAAGGTAAATTCGTTGAAACAGCAATGATTCCGGATGACGAGCGTAAAACGGTTTGTGTTTCGTCGCAGGTAGGTTGCAAAATGGGTTGCCTGTTTTGCATGACCGGCAAACAAGGTTTTCAGGGACAATTAACTGCGGGCGAAATCGTGAACCAGATTCGCAACATTCCTGAATGGCACGAAGTAACCAACATTGTTTACATGGGAATGGGCGAACCTTTCGATAATCTGGAAGAGGTACTGAAAAGTCTCGAAATACTGACTTCGGAATGGGGTTTCGCCATGAGTCCGCGCCGGATAACTGTTTCAACCATTGGCATTGTACCCGGAATGGTGACTTTCCTGAATCAGTCGGAAGCGCATCTGGCAGTGAGTATGCACACTCCGTTTGACGACGAGCGCCAACGGCTGATGCCGGTACAGGTGGCTTATCCGCTGGCCGAAGTGATCCGCGAAATCAAGAGTTGGGATTTTGGCCGCCAGCGCCGTGTTTCGTTCGAGTACATTGTTTTTAAAGGCCTGAACGATTCGCCCCGCCACGTGCAGGAACTCTGTAAAATACTGAATGGCATCAAATGCCGCATCAACCTTATCCGCTTTCATCCCATTCCCGGCACACCACTCGAAGGAACCGACGAAAATACATTGCAGAGATTTAAAGAACTGCTCAACGGCAAAGGCATCCTAACCACCATCCGCGCCAGCCGTGGCCAGGATATTTATGCTGCCTGCGGATTGCTAAGTACCAAAGAGATGTTGGGATAGAATTGATGTTGAATCAAGTCATAATATGAGTGAAAAACATCTAAGCCAAAACCTGTCTGATCTCTAGCGAATTCACCATATTGATAACTTTTTCCCATTCAAATGCGGGGCCGATGTCGGTTTTGTCGGTGCGACAATTTACGTGGGTAACAATTCCGGAGAAGTTCTTAAACCCGGGTTCTGTCATGATTTCATAACGGTCGGGTTCAAAAAGGAAATTTTTGGGGATGTTGTATTTGGCGCATAGGAATTTTATCAGCTTGCCAATGGCTTCGTATTGGGCGTTGGTATAGGTTGCATAATAATCATAGCCACGGTATTTGGAATTTAAGCGGGTGTAAAACTCAGTTTCGGCGGTGGTGCAATACACATCGGTATCGGAATATGTGGTAACCAGGTTGTTCCCTATCAATTTTAGCGGGCCAATGTTCGAAATCTCAATGCCAACGCATTCCTTGCTCATGGGGGTGTTGCCTCCAACAGCAGTTTTGCCTAAATGGTAACTCCAGTATTTCGAAGCGAAGAGGTTGTAAATCAATCCATTTCTTCCGATGACAAAGGGCACTGAAACATACTGTTTGGTCAAGGTGGCGATATCGCCTTTCAGGTAGCCCATGGTAAAATGAAGGGCAATCTTCTTCTTGAACGTCTCTTCGGGGTAAAAAAAGGATTTGTCGCCGTTGTCGCGGACGCAATTCATTATTTGAATGGTTTCTTCGGTACCGCTAATTTTAAATGTTCCGTCGGTTAAAATAAACTTCTTTCCGTCGCTGTCCAATCCGGTGGACTGAAAGGAATTTTCGTGATTTGCTATGGCTGATGCTTTCATGATTTGTGAATCTGATGTTATGTAGTTTATAAATGCCAAACGTAATTCTGGTTCGTTAACACCTTGTTTTTCAGAATTATTATCTAAAATTAAACCATTGATTTGCTTTAAGCAATAACACGAAAGTGTCATTTTTTATGTAATCGTTGGTTTTCACCGAAATTCTAAGTAGCCTCTTTCTTCGAGGTTCTTAATTTCATTACTTTATTCAGCAAATCGAACCAAAATGGCGCACCCAGCGAAAGAGCGATTGCCGTAATGAAAAAGCCCCAGAAATGATGGTACAGCAGTCCGAAAAAATATTTCCATTTATCGTAGCCGGAAAAGGTAATTTTCCCGTTGACAGGGATTTTATTCTTACAAATAAAGTTGTCTATTCGGGGGAAATAACCAATACCACTTTTGTTTTTGATAACTGTTACGGTATCCGGCAACCATGCCCCCATTCCAAGAATGTTATTGGCATTGTCAATATCTGCCTCCAATACCTGCTTTACTTCTAAAAAAGAATTTAATTTCTGACTGTCGGTTTTTGCACTTGCACTATCAATTCGCGTATTAATATCATCCATCTTATTATTTTCAATATATGAATTTGCCATACTTACCATCTGATCCCTTGCTTGCTTATCAGTCGAAAGTATGCTGACAATTGAAAATGTATCAACATAAAAAATCCAGGAAATAACAAAGCCAACCAGAAATGCTACAATTTGAATTTTTCGTTTGTACCATTCTGTAGCCTCATCCATCGTTCGGTTGAACCAGGCTTCCAGATGCAATTTAAAATCCTGAATATTGCCTGATGATTCATCCCAAAGGCTTTTTATGTATTTCCCTGATTCATAGTCAAGTATTTTTTCATTTTTACCCATTTTAAATGGATCTTCTATTTCTTCTTCAGGATCAGTTGGGGTAGGATCAGGAGCATTCTTGGCGTTTTTAATAATTACTTTCCATTTCGCATCAATTTGTTCCGCAGTTATCGCACCATCACCAAATAGTACACACATCAATGTTTTCGAGAAACTCACGGCCTTGAATGATGACGGTGTTTTAAATATACCGGTGCTGCCAAGATATTTTATCTCCGGATGGTCGTAGAAGTTGGTGATGATTCTGTTCTTTGGGTTCTTTATAAGTCTCATTGAATCCCACAAACGTGTCAACTTACCTGAATTTTCTTCATCAGTTAACATTCGGTTAATGGCTTCTTTGAGGTTTCGGGATCTCAGTCCAAGTTGGGTCGCAATTATTTCAGTAATTACAGTTGCAAGTAAACTATACAACAGATAAATAAACATCAGCCCAATTATAACATCCAGTGCGATAGAATTAAACATGGCTCGATAAATTTTGTGTTTACTCTTTACCTAATTATTGTTTGATCCCGTTTGTCTTTCTTTTGTATTCTTTTATTGCCAGCCAGCGGAATAGCAACAGTATAATCATCAGAAATCCAAAGACAAAAATGGAAGTTCCGTCCTGAACACTTTGGACGAATGTTTCAGTAGAAAAATTACTTGCTTCGTCGAGCGAAAATCCCCAGAAAAGGAAAACAGAAAATACCAGGATAATGTAGAAAAGTACCGACAGAAGCCAGCCCACAACAGAAACGGGTGAGAAAGTTAGAAATACCTTCTGGACAACGGTAAGACGCTGGTAATCGGTAAGGTTTTCTTGTTTTTCGGACGAACTGATCTGGCTTTTTACTTCCTGAATCTCGGCCGATAGCTGAAGTTTTAAGGATTCAATTTCTGTTTCATGAAGAAATTTTGATGATACCTGAAAGTACTTGTCCAAAAAGTCGATCTTTTTCTGGGCGTCTTCCATCAAATTTTTGCGAACACTTGCCTTGTTTAATTTGCTCAGGTAAGTGGCTATAAACGGAATCAAGGCCGCAAGAATACTGGGTAAAATTTTTTCCATGATGCAGGGTTAAGTTTATAATAAGGCAGTCCCGCTTTTGTTTCAGGTTTAATATGTTTAAAGTTCGGCTATCGGTTAACTTGGCGCAATGGCACAAAAGTGTCATTTTACTCCAATTGCTGTTTGCGAAAAATATTTGAGTTACAGTTATTTAATTGTCAAAACGGGGTTACTTTCTCATCAGTTTCGGTATTAATACATATCAGCTACTTCAATTACCATTTTTATTAATTTGAAATGAAGAGTGGGAATAATTCGTTAAAAATTGCAAGTAGAGCATCGCGGGGAAAACTGAAAAGTGATTCTCCGGATTCTTCCCGCGCAAACGATTCTGATGCTGAAGTGTCTGGCAACAATCCTTTTGTTCTTTTTAGTAATTGTTTGATCGATTATTCAGGCCGGCAGTTTTCGTGTGTGCATGGCCATTGTATGAAGCAAAAAAACTGCATGAATACCGACCAGTTAACTGAAAGGTTATTTTTTCAGGAACTTCATTTTCATCCTGCCGACCGGGTTTTATGGTGCGACGAAGTTTTTCCCGATATTTTTAAATTTCTATATTCCGAACCCAACGCTGAATCTTTTGAATACCGATTTATTTTCAATCACCGTTATATCAGGAAAGACGGCAGTGTTTCGCAGTTTATGCACGAGGGATCATTAACTTTTGAAAATGAAACATGGTTACCAGTCCTGAATTTGAAGGTGTTTCTGGAAATTGCTGACATTAAATCTGATGCAACCATTGTTTTTACATTGTTCAAATATTCGAACGAAGATGGATTCAGAAAAATTTTCAAAAAAGTGTATGGCACAACATGCGAGTCTTTTTTATCAAAGCGCGAATTGGAGATTATCAGGCTTTGTCACGAAGGTTTAAGCAGCAAAATGATAGCCGAAAAACTGAAGCGGAGCATTCATACCATTAAAAATCATAAGCGCAACAGCATGGAGAAAACCTTGACACATAATATCTCCGAACTAATTCATTTTTGCATAACAAATAACTGGATATAAGGAGTGTTTTATTCCTGATCACTGACCAGGGTATCCTTTTTTACAACCACTTTCCCTTTCCATTTGCCGCTTCTGTAATAAACAAGCAAAATTGTTAATCCAACAAAGGTTCCCATTGGTTCGGCCCACCATATACCGTTAACGCCAATTATTCCTGAAAGAAATGTTGCTGCCGGAATCCGGATGAGGTACAATGCGGTAAAGGTGGTAATCATCGGGATGAGTGTTGCACCTGCACCGCGCAGGAACCCGGTAAAACTGAACATGACGGAAAAGAGCAGGTAGAATGACGAAACAATCAGCAGATATTCCTGCCCGATTTTAATGACCGCCGGATCGGTGGTAAACAATGACATAATGTGTTGTCCGAACAAAATAATGAGCAGCGAAGCGAAGATGCAGTAAATCGTCGAGAAGAGCAGCGTGGCATGAAGCCCGGTTTTTGCCCGTTTTTCCTGAAAAGCGCCCAGATTCTGCCCAACAAATGACGACAATGCCGATGAGAAAGTGATGGCAGGCATTTTTACAAACGAGTCGATGCGCATCGCTGCCGAATAAGCCGCAACCGCATTGGTTCCGAACCCATTTACGATGCTCATAATGGCCATCATCCCGAAAGCCACGAACGACTGCTGAAACCCTGTTGGCAGTCCGATACGGATACAACTCCTGAAAATTTCGCGGTCGAAGATGTATTTCCGGAACGAAAGATTGATGATTGGGTGTTTTTTATTGAGGTAAACGGCGGCGGTGATAAATGCTCCACCTTCTGAAATGATTGTTGCAAAGGCAACTCCCTGAATTCCCCATTTGAAAACTATCACGAAAAGAAGATCCAGCAGAATATTGTTGATGGTGGCAATGATCATGAAATATAAGGGGGTTTTTGAGTCACCCAAACCGCGCAAAATACTGCTGATTCCGGCAAATCCGAAGAAAAAGAACATTCCCAGCAAATAGATATTCAGGTAACTTACCGCCTGCGGCAGAATATCGCCGGGCAAACCTAAAAGTATAAATATATGCCGGCTGAAAACGATTCCAAGAATAGTGATAAGGATGGAAGAACCCAAAAAGAAAATAAAGATGGTATCGATGGTGCGTTTAACTTCGTCGATTTTTTTTGCACCAAAATACTGAGAAACAACAGTTGAAGCGCCCGAACCAACGCCAATGACCATCGAAATAAGTGCAAAAATAATCGGGAACGATGCGCCAACTGCACCAAGCGCTTCTTTTCCCAAAAACCTTCCAACAATGATACTGTCGATCACGTTGTAAAGGTTCTGAAAGATATTTCCGAGAACAAGTGGTACGGAAAACAGCAGAATCAATTTCGCCTCTTTGCCTACAGTAAAGTCTTTCATTTTTCAGGATAAGGATGCAAAACTCACGAATTAATTGCTGAAATCAAAATCTCAAATGTTTGGTGTTTTTAGCTGTTTGAAAAAGATACCCAAAAAAAATGGTTCTGCATATAAGTTAAAAACTTCTATTTTTGTTCTGCACACAATGTAAAAGGATGAAACACATACTTTTTGTTTGCCTCGGAAATATTTGCAGGAGCCCCAGCGCCGAGGCTGTTTTTAAAGCGTTGATTGAGAAAGACGGGATGGAAAACGTACTAAGTTGCGATTCGGCCGGAACGGCTGCCTATCACGTGGGCGAACGTGCTGATTACCGCATGAGAATGTCTGGTTTGAAACGGGGATATAATCTGACGAGCATTTCGCGGGCTTTTAATCCTGAACGGGATTTCGACCAATTCGACTTTATCATAGGCATGGACCGGCAAAATGTACGCGATCTGAAATCGATGGCCAGAAATGAAACTGACCGGAAGAAAATACATTTAATGACCGATTTTTCTGTTAGCCGCAAATACGATTCGGTGCCAGATCCTTATTACGGAGGCGATTCTGGGTTCGAACTGGTTTTGGATATTCTGGAAGATGCCTGCGCCGGGCTGCTCCGGAAACTTCAGTAGTAATGGCTTGTATTCACTTCAAACATCTGTCATTAATTGTCATTGGTTGCATGTTGTTAATTGTCATCTTGGGTTGCAAAATGACTAACAATGACTCAATGACAATCAATGACCGAATTTGAATTTTGAAATCTGATACTTTTTACTACGACTGACAAATTTTCCTTCGTTACCCAATCGCGGCATCCAGTATTCTCTCAACGTGTATCTTGGTTGTGTTTATCAGCTCAATGTCTTCCATGTCAACGCTTTTCAGGATAAAAGGCAATTCGGTTCCTCCCAAAATCAGGCTGTCGATCTGGCCTTCGTTGTACATGCGATTTGCAATTGAAAGCAATCTGCTCTTGGTTTCTGGCATGTATCTTCCACGAGCCAGCTCTTCCATATAAATTTTGTGAATGTATTTTCGTTCGTCGGGCATGGGTGTAATAATTTCCATTCCGGCAGCTTCAAATCCTTCCTGAAAAAATTCTCCTTCCATGGTCGAAATGGTTCCGAAAAGGCCCAGTCTGCGAAGACCTTTGGATTGCGCGTAGGCGATTGTTGAATCAACAATACTGACCATTTTAGCTTTTACACGCTGAACCAATGGTTCGAATACAATATGTGGTGTGTTGGAAGCCATGAATACTACTTTTGCACCGGCTTTTTCGAGAACGAAAATCTCCTCCGACAGGTAGTCAACCAGTTCATCCAGATGTTCTTCGGTGATGAGCTCCATCATCTGGGTCATGTTGATGCTGTTGATGATGATGGATGGATAATTACGCTGGCCGGTACGTTCCTGAAAGCGGGAAATAAGTCGCTGGTAATAGTCGATTGTCGATGAAGGGGCGATTCCCCCAATCATTCCGATGGTTTTAAAATGTTTGAGCATAAGTGAAACGGTTTATATAGAGCGTCAATTAATTTTTTTTTTCGAATAATCTCCAATCTCCTCTTTCCGTCGGTTTTCTCGTTCTGCCTCTTTTCTATCCTCCCGAACGCTTGACTTTGTAATTCTCGTTTTGCAGAATTTCAATTACCTTGTTGCAAAAGTCCCCTTGAATCAGAATCTCACCATCTTTGGCCGAACCTCCCACACCGCATTTGGTTTTCAGGGATTTTGCCAGTGTTTTTAAATCTTCGTCTTTCCCTATAAATCCGGTGATAAGCGTTGCTTTTTTCCCATTTCGCTGCTTCTTGTCGAGTTGAACCCGCAGATTCTGCTTGTTTGGAGCCAGTGTTTCCGATTCGTCTTCGTCATTGGTTTCGAATCGAAAATCAGGATTTGTTGAGTAAACTGTTCCCAGTCTGTCTTTCCAGTCGTTGGCCATTTTTCTGAAATTTGCGCTCAAAGATAACAATTTATCACTACCACAAAACCTCCTCAAGAATACTGCCTGCACAATGATGCGGGATGGGCATGTTCAGTATTTCGAGAATGGTTGGAACCATATCTTCGCCCTTTATTTTATGGCGCACTTGCATTCGTTTTACTGCGTTGCCATGCATAATGAACGGTATATTTGTGTTGTCGTTGTATATGGTGCGCTGGTATTTATATACCGGTTGCCAGCCATCTTCGAGCTGGTAAAGCACATCGCCCGATCGTTTGAAATTGAAGGAATTGGCAATCACAGCCAGTTGTCCTTTGGCATAATCGCCCTGCGAAAACGAAGCTGAAGGCAACGCGATTTTTACACCTTCAAACTGGTTGATGAAGTTGGCTGTTTTGGTCTGAATATCTTCCGGAGAAATGTTCTTTTTTTCGAGTAACTCGCGGTTAAAATATATTTGCTGATCGCCCACCACCTCAATATAATCGCCTTGTCCGTAGGTGATGTTCAGGAACGATTTTAGCAAAGCCACTGCACTCTCGGGCGAAAAAGTTCCGATAGGCATATTAAATTCTTCTTTCAAATAATCAGACGGATAGGTTGACGAACAGGTTGAAGTGAGCACAACCAACGAATTTCCCTTGCCAAGTAATTTATCCAGAAAGTCCATCATCAAAGCAATTTCCTGATCCAGACGCAGGTAAGTATCCTGCATTTCGATTGAAGCAGGTCCAAACGAATTGTTTTCGTAATCCATCGAAGTAAAAGTAACCGTCAGGAAGTCAGGGAATTTGTCGGTTCCGAGTTTTTCAGCATGAATCAGATTGACTGCGAAATCCTTCACGATTGTATTTCCGTACGGAGTGGTTTTCAGGAATTTATAATTCCCGGCTCTGTCTTTAATTTTTTTCAGATCGTAAGGAAACGTGTTCCATTTGTCGTAAAAGCCTTTTTCGAGTACATAATCGTCGGCCATGCTTTCCTCGTAACTTTTTACGGGCAGCAAAGTTGACCAGTCGCGCTGTGTATAAGTTTTTGCAAATTGCTTTTCGTTGAACTGTCGCACCCATTCAGGAAAAATATCGACATAATACGAACTTGAAATCATATTTCCGTTCAGCGGGTCGAACCAATATGCTCCGTTGGCCGCGTGTCCGGCCGAAAGAACAGCGCTGACATCGTTTATGGCCACACTGAAAACTTTTGATTTGTTGCGGGTATTTATCTTGATGAGGTCGCCGATGGTTGGCGAAAGCAGTTTCGCAGCCGAACGTTCACCCTCTTTCGAGTCGCTTCCAACTGTGATGTAATAATCGTCGGCAATGCAATTGATTTCTTTCTTTTTCAGGCGGTCGTACCAGGTGTCGTTCACAATTCCGTGGGCAGCCGGATAAACGCCTGTAAACATGGTGGCTGTTCCGGTCGAAATTTTCTGAACATGCAAGTCGAGCTGGGCATTGCTGCAAACGGCACCTTCGTTCACCAATCGTTTAAACCCTCCCGCCTGGAATTTATTCCAGTAGCGCGAAAGGTAATCGGTGCGCATCTGATCGACCGAAATTACTACTACCAGCTTCGGAACATTGCTTTCGGTATTTTTAATGCTTTGCGCAATAAGGGAGTTTGCCGACAAAAATGTCAGTAAAACGAATGCACCCAGAATATTTAATTTTATCATGCCTGACTTAAATTTGAGTGGCAAAAGTATAAAAACAAAGAAAGAATTGCCAATTACTAACCTACAACGAAAACAGAAATGAAAACTTATCTTATCCTGATTTTTTCGCTGTGTTTTAACTTCGGAACTAAATTCCAACCTGAAAATCCTGAAAAACAGAAGTCGGCTATTCTTGAAAAGTTACATTGGATCATCGAACGATCGGACATGGATAAAGTCAGGTCGGAATTTCAGAAAATCTGTAACGACAACAATTTTTCTTCGCTGGTTTTAGGTCTGAAAGATGGGATTTACAAGGGAGCAACACCTTTTGATGATTTTGATTATAAACACGAAGTGGTGTTCGAAATAAAAAACGGCAAGATGATTTCGATTGACTATGACGAAATTCACCGCGATGGGCATGCAAAACAACACGACGAAGAATATGGTAAAAACATGCTTCAGAGCGGAACAACCCCGGCCATTGCTTATCCGAAATACGAATCAGGAATGCTGAAAAAGCAGAACTTTAATGAAATTGATGCTGTTAGCGGAGCCAGTTATTCGCTCTACCGCTTTAAATTGGCGATTTTATATGCGATGCTGAATTCTATGCAGTTGTAATAGCCTGAATTCGACATAAGAAATTTCGATTTTATATCGAACTTAATATTTTTTCAATGTCCGTTCGCTAAAGCGAAACGGCAAAGAATAATCTAGGTTTCCAATCAAGGCATTGTATCCTTTGCCGTCTGCTTTAGCTGACGGACATGTAAGATCATTTTATGCCGTTTTTCTATATCTCCATACAGCCAAACTCAAAAAGGTAAATCCCAGAATGCAAAGCGCGACGAATTCGTGAATCAAATCGCCGAAGTTTGATCCTTTGAGTACGACCATTCGCATCACTTTCATAAAGTGGAAAACCGGATTGGCCTCGTTAACCAGTTGAGCCCAATGCGGCATACTGTCAACCGGCGTAAAAATACCGCCCATCAGGATAAAGATCATCATAAAAAAGTAAGTGACAAACATGACCTGCTGTTGGGTGTCGGCAACGGTTGAAATAAGTAAGCCCAATCCTAGAATCCCAAGCAGATACAAAATTCCAAATCCGAAAACCAAACCTAAGCTGCCAACAATTGGCAGGTTGAAAACCACTTTTGCAATCAGTAATCCGAACGATAAATCGAACAATGCGATGACCACAAATGGGATCAGTTTCCCGGTTAAAAACTGGATTTTTTTGATCGGGGTCACATTTAATTGTTCAATGGTTCCCTGTTCTTTTTCTTTTACCAAACTCATTCCGGAGAGAAACAGCCCGATGAGCGTAACCAATATGGCCAAAACTCCCGGAGCCATGTACCATTTGTATTCGAGTTCGGAGTTGTACCAGTATCGTGAAATGGTGTTTACCTGAAATGGTGCGTTGAATTCGGGTAATCCCTTCCATTCGGCAATAATGTTTTTATTGAAATCGCGGATAACCGATGCGGCATACGAATAACCCAGTTGTGCTGCCTGTCCGTCGATGGCATTCACCAGCAATTGCAAACTGGCTTTGTCGTCGCGAATTAAGTCGCGCTCGAAACCTTGAGGAATAACCAAAACCATGTCGTCGGTATTGCGCAAAAGTTCATTTTCTCCATCTTCAGGATCGAACGAGGTATTGTTGATTGTGAAGAATGGAGAAGCTTCCAGTTTGCCGGCCAGTTCGCGCGAGGTGGACGATAGATCTTTATCGACCAAAAATATATCGACGTTTTTCAGATCGTAAGTGGCCGCGAAAACCAGCACCAGCATTTGCAGTAGCGGAATCATAACGATCATCCGAAGCATAACTTTGTTGCGCTTTACCTGAATAAACTCTTTTTGTATGACGTAAAATATTGTTTTCATAAAATAAGTGCCTAAAGTTATTCCCTAAGTCCCATTCGGGACGAAATATTTGTATCCCCGGCTTTTAAGCCGGGGATAGATGTTCCAATATATTTAAGCGCCGATAAGATATTGTTGATTGAAACTTAAATGTATTTTCGGCGCAATTGATATGTTTCATTTAATAATTCCATTTTTACAATATCCTAGGTTATTTCTGTTTCGTCCGAAGGAAATTTATTGTTTTGGCTTGCATTATCCCGCGGACGATTTTCTTTCATTCATTTCTTTTTTCTACCAATATTTCGCACCGCTGGTGCTGAAGCCGAAACTTATTCCAACCGTATCTTAAAATTCTTAATGCTCAAGGCGATAAACACAAAGGTCATGAACATCAAAATCAGGGTTTCTTTCCATACGAAAAGGATTCCGGTTCCTTTCAGCATAATGTTTTTAATAATGACGATGAACCAACGTGGCGGCATGGCATGGCTAAGAATCCGGAGCGGGAGTGGCATGTTTTCAATCGGAAACATGAATCCTGAAAGCAAAACAGTGGGTAGCATCAGCGCCAGCAGAGAGATAAACATCGCGACCATTTGGTTTGGTGCAATAGTCGAAATCAGGATTCCCAAACTCAATGCCATCATAATAAACAGGAAACTTTCGGCCATCAGGAAAACGAAACTTCCTTTGATTGGAACGCCAAATAAAAAAACACCAATCAGAATAATGGTCAGCGCATTGATGAACGATAGCAGTAAATATGGGGTTACTTTTCCCAGTACAATCTGAATCGGTTTCAACGGCGAGGCCAGCAGTACTTCCATGGTTCCCAGTTCTTTTTCTTTACTGATGGAAATGGAAGTCATCATGGCCGAAATCAACATCAGGATCATAGCCATAAGACCGGGTACAAACATATAAACGCTTTTTAATCCTTCGTTGTAAAGCATCCTGACTTCAGTATTAATTTGGTTGGGCAATTGTAAATTCTGAAGTTTTTCTTTTTTCACGTAGTCGTTTATAATTCCTGAAGCGTAGTTGGTCAGGATTCGGGCAGTGTTGGGGTCGGAAGCGTCGGCCAGTAATTGCACTTCGGCTTTGCCATCGCGTTCCAGGCTTTTCTCAAATTCAGGCCCGAAGGTGACCACCATTTTTACCTTTCCTTTCCGGAAAACATCTTCCACATCGTCGCCCGGCATCAGTTCTTCGCCCAACACAAAATAGCCCGACGACACCAATTTCGAAGTTATTTCGCGGGTTGTGTTATCGTGCGACTGATCGAGAATCGCGATTCTTGAATTCTGGATATCAGTATTGATCACTTTCCCGAAAAGCAGCAACTGCACAATGGGTAAAAGAAAAATAATCATCATTGTTCGCGGATCACGAAAAATGTGTAAAAATTCTTTCCGTAGAAAACCTATAAATTGTTTCATATATGGTGTTCAATATTTTTGTGTAGAGACGTAAAATTTTACGTCTCTACTATCAAATGATTTATTCTGTGTTTCTTGCAATTTTGAGGAAAACCTCGTCCATATTTTTTGCTGAATATTGTTTCTTCAGGTTTTTGGGTGTATCGAGCGCTTCAATGCGTCCGGCATTCATAATCGAAACGCGGTTACAATATTCGGCTTCGTCCATGTAATGTGTGGTCACAAACACGGTGATTCCACGGTCGGCAGCTTCGTAAATCAGGTCCCAGAATTTGCGCCGGGTAATCGGGTCAACACCGCCGGTTGGTTCATCGAGAAATACAATCTTTGGTTCATGAAAAATAGCCACCGAAAAGGCCAGTTTCTGTTTCCAACCCAATGGCAGCGAACCAATCAGCGAATCTTTTGCCGATTCAAGCCCCAAATCTTTCAGTAATTTGTCTTGTTTCTCTTTTCGGTCGGCTGGCGAGATTCCATAAACTCCGGAGAAAAAGCGAATATTTTCGGCAACAGTCAAATCTTCGTACAGCGAAAATTTCTGGCTCATGTAGCCAATGTTTCGCTTTATTTTTTCGGTCTCTTTGTAAATGTCGAATCCGGCCACTTTTGCTTCGCCCGAAGTAGGAGAGGAGAGCCCGCACAAGATCTTCATGGCAGTGGTTTTTCCGGCGCCGTTCGCTCCCAGAAATCCAAATATTTCGCCCTGATACACGTCAAAATTCAGATGATCGTTTGCTACGAACGAACCGAATTTCTTGACCAGATTGTGTACTTCTATTACTTTCAAGCCTCCCCCTGCCCCCTCCGAAAGAGGGGGTAAAAAACCGGTATCTTGAGATTTATTTTTTGACATTGGAACAAGCGTTTAAAATAGATAAAATGTTCAGAATCTTCAATTCCCCAAAGTCTCCCCTTCGGGGAGATTTAGAGAGGCTTCATTCGTTCATCATATTCATAAACACATCCTCGATGGTTGGTTGAATGTCGAAAACCTCCAAGTTTTCATGATCTTTTTTCATCAGGAAGTTTTCGAATTCGGTGGCTTCTACTTCGTCGTCTTTTCCGGTTACGTGGAGATATTGACCGAAAGCATACGCCGAATCTGTTTTTTCGTACAAGCGCAAATCCATAATAAGGCGGTGCATGTCGTTCGACCTGATCGCATATAGTTTTCGCGTGTAATTTTCGACCAGTTTTGCAGGAGTATCAATATCCAGCACTTTCCCTTTTTGCATCAGCGCTACCCGATTGCAAAGAGTCGCTTCGTCCATGTAAGGCGTCGAAACCAGAATGGTAATTCCCTTCTGTTGTAGATTTTTGAGCATTTCCCAGAATTCCTTGCGCGAGACGGCGTCAACTCCTGTGGTTGGTTCGTCGAGAATCAGGATTTCTGGCTTGTGAATCAGGGCGCACGATAACGCCAGTTTTTGTTTCATCCCACCTGAAAGTTTTCCGGCCAAACGGTTTTTAAAAGGCTCAATCTGAACGTAAATATCCCGTATTAGCTCGTAATTTTCGGCTACAGTGGTTTTAAAGACGGTCGCAAAAAAGTTCAGGTTTTCTTCCACGGTCAAGTCCTGGTACAAGGAAAACCGCCCCGGCATGTACCCCACCATGTTCCTGATTTTCTTGTAGTCTTTGATGACATCGAAACCGTTCATGGTTGCCGAGCCTTTATCCTGAATGAGCAAAGTCATGAGGATGCGCATCAGGGTAGTTTTGCCAGCTCCATCCGGGCCAATCAGACCAAACAGTTCGCCTTTCTGCACTTCCAGCGAAATGTCGCTAATAGCCTGAACATCACCGTAAGATTTGCTGATATGTTGAATGCTGATAAAAGCCTCCCCCAACCCCCTCCTCAAGAGGGGGCTTTCGGAACCGGGTTGCAATGGGTTGTTTATTAACTTCAATGTATTCATTATTAAAAGATTAAAAGTTCAGAACTTTCGGGGCCTAACTCCCTTCTCCTTTGGAGAAGGGCTGGGGATGAGGCTTGCAGTTTAGGAGGGGCTTCTTTTTAAAACACCACTTCCCCTGGCATTCCGATCTTCAGGCTTCCATCGTTTGGGACAACTATTTTTACCGCATACATCAGTTTTACGCGTTCCTCTTTCGTTTGAATGATCTTTGGCGTGAATTCCGATTCCGACGAAATCCAACTGATTTTTCCGGAGAGAGCTTTCATTTCATTGGCGCCGGAATCAATCAAAACTTTAACCTCATTCCCTAATTTCACATTCGATAATTGTGCGCCGGAAACGTAAACTTTCAGTTCCAGATTCGACAAATCAGCCATTTTAAGAACCGGTTTGCCGGGAGTTGCCAGTTCTCCGCTTTCGAGGTAAGTTTCCAGAACAGTTCCTTTGGCCGGACTTTTTATCTGGCATTTAGTCAACTGTTCGTTGAACAAATCGAGTTGCCGTTTTATAACTTCCATTTCGCTGGCAATTAGCTGAAACTGGGTATTGGTGGCCGAAACCTGTTTGTCCAGTACATTTAGCTGTCCGTTGATGTCGTCCATTTGCTGTTGGGTTGCAGCTTTGTCTGCAAACATTTTGGCAATACGTTGCTGGGTAATTTGCATGTTTTTCTTTTGTTCTTTTAGTACGTTGATTTGAGCTGTTACATTTTGCTTTTTTGTTTCGCTGGCTACCAATTGAGCTTCGGTTTGCAGTCTCTTTAGGATAATTTCGGTGGTGTCAATCCGGGCAATTAATTTGTCCTGCTCCAGTTGATCACCTTGCTCCACTTCCATCGAAAGCAACTTGCCGGCAGTTTCCGAAGAAACAATGGTTTCAACCGCCTCAAAGTTTCCATAGGCATCCGATTGATTTTTCCCGCTTTTGCAGGCTCCAAATGCCAGAAGCGCCAGGGTTATGATTTGTAATTTTCTCATGGTATCTTGTTTTGATTTACGATTTATTCATTTATGAATTATTGTTGTTTCGTTTGGCGAATCCGTTGTCCGTTGGCTGAAGCCAACGGTAAAGAATAGGCTTGACTATATTATTGGAAATCGTTGATTTAATATTCACTTATCCTTTGCCGTCTCGCTTTAGCGGACGGACATTGTCTAGTTTGCCATACATTGATTATATTCTCAAGATTAAAAAGTTCCTCTGATATTACCGAGTTTGACTGTGGCTTCCTTCAGTTGTATCTTATGAGTTTCGAGCATCAGTTTTGCTGTTGTCTCGGCATTCAAATCCTGAATGTAATCAGCCGAGGTGATTGTTCCGTTTTCAAGTTTCGAAGCCGACGTTTTGGTAATCCGTTCCCGTACCAGAATCAATTCATGATCGCTTTTCAGGAGTTGTGCGAGTTGGTCAATTTGTTTGTTTTGCTGATCGGTGGCCAGATCAATGTTGCGGACAAAATTTTCCTGTTTGGTTTGGACAATATCCTGCTGAAGTTTTAATACTTGTCGCTGCCTTGCTGTTGTTTTCCAATCCAGCACATTCCAGTTGAAACCCAAACCAAGGAGGTAATAGGTGTCGAACTCGTTGTTCAGCATATTCAGCCCGGGTTTTCCGTAACCGGCCTGCCCGAATCCGAAAAATTTTGGATGGCGCATTCTTTTCAGGATTTCAGAATTGGCGTTTAACAATTCGTTTTGTTTGGCAAAAAGATCCAGCTCGGGACGCATCAGGGGTTTGTCTAATACGATTGATTCCGCTGTCAAAACAAGATTTTGCATCTGATTACTTTCTTTTCCAGTCAGAATGGCTAATGCAGACAATACCGTTTCCCGATTACTCTTCAATTCAAGCACCAGTTGATCGGTTTTAATCTGTTCGGCCAACAGTTGATCGAGTTCGGAGGCCAGAACCATCCCATTTTTAACCGCTGATTCCAGAATTTTCTGCCGTTCGCCAAGAGTTTCAGTTTTCTTATCCAGAATTTTCAGGTTTTCCTGAATCAGCAAAGACGTGAAATAAAACTGATTGACCTTTTCTTTTACCTGATACAATTCCACTTCAATCTGCGACTGATTGCCCGCATTTTCGGTTTCGTTGATCAATTCTTTTGCCTTGCTTAATCCGCCATCCCAAATGGTTTGTTTCAGGTCGAGGTAGATTTTGTACTGATCTTTATCCGCTGTCGGGATGTTCATGTTTGGAATTGAGATTCCAATTTTGGTCACATCCGATTGGTAAGTTGCTTGTCCGTTCAGGGTAAGCTGTGGTAAAAAAGAGGTCGAATTGTTCTCGTTTTTCAGGTCAAGAATCTGCTGGTAAAGGCCCGACTGTTTTAAAACCGGGTGGTTTTCGCGTGCCCATGTTTGGCATTGTTCCAGAGTCACCACTTCCTGTGCCATCAGAAGATGAACCGGCAGCAACAAAGCAAGAAGGAGGAGTTTAATTGTTTTCATCGAAAAGAATTTTATGGTTTGATGACAATGGCATTCACAACAAATTGTTTAATTACTGTCGCCCGTTCGTGGTAGAATTTCTCTATCGCTGGCTGGTCTTCTTTAAAAATTACAAAGCTTACAATTGGCCGCGCAGCAAATGGAAATACACACATCGAGATGACATTTACAGCCAGGTGGCGGGGGTCCATCCGGATAATTTCGCCGCGATTCATAGCTTCCTCAATCTGTGTAAAAACGATTTGTGGATTGAACCCGAATTTCATGATCATTTTCAAAAATGTGGATGGATCGCGGCTAAGTTCTTTCATAATGAAGCCCGGAATGAACGGGTGTTTCATCAATACATCGAGATAGGCATCGACAAACTGCTCAATTTTATTCACAATTCCCATGTCGGAGGCAATGATGCGGGAGATTTTCGGAAATGCATATTTGATGATCTCACCAAAAATAGCTTCGAACAATCGTTCTTTCGATCTGAAATAGTAATGCAATAACGCTTTATTTATTCCTGCCTCGTCGGCTATTTCCTGCATTCGGGCGCCGTCCATTCCTTTGGTAACAAACACATTCTTTGCTGCTTCAAGTATTTTTTCTTCGGTACTGTCTTTTTTTGTTTCCATTATATTGATAGTTTAACTGAATGGTTAAATCATACGGTCAAAAGTAGAGTCTTAAAATGTATCTACCAAATTATTTGACCAAAAAATTTAACCAAGTGGTTAATTTTTTTTGACTATCAGATTCTTCAGGAAGGAATTCAGGAATTGGCTTCAGAATTAATGGTGTTCTGTTATTTGAATGATGAGGAAGACTTGTATTCGGTTAATTGAAAAAGGAATGGTATCCAATTCAACACTGGATACCATTCCTCTTTAATTTTATGCGGGTTTAGGTTTTATCTTTTGCCGATTACAAGCTTTTGATGGAAAGATTGTTCATTGTTCAGAACCTTAATGATATAAACACCATCAGGAATACCTTCCAGATTAATGTCAACGGAATGTTTGCCTGACTGGAATTTTTGTCTTTCAGTTATACAAACAATTTTTCCTGAAATATCGACCAGAGAAATAATGATATCGCTGTAAGTTTCGCAGGTAAACAGAACCTTGCATTGTGTTTTTGCAGGATTGGGAAATACCTGAATATTCAGTTTGTTCGCTCAAATATCGCTAAGTCCGGTTTTATTAAAGAAGATGTTAGCGAAATAAAACAATCGAATATAAAAAAAGAGTAATTTTGATCGTATTCAAGCTGATTGCAGGTTTCGTAGTCTGGGTTTCGTTTTGAATTACCTTATGTGTTTTAAATTTAGAATAATAACCTTCAAAATTTGTTGCTATGGCAAAAGGAGTAGATACACGAAAGAACGAAAAAAAGGAACCAACAAAAACTTTAAAGGAAAAGAGACTGGAAAAAAAAGCTAAAAAAGACAAAAAGTAAAGTCATTTTTAGTATTGAATTATTCTCTTTTTATTTCGTTCAGCAAAGAGCCGGAGCTAAATCCGGCTCTTTGTTTTTAAGTAAAACCTCCAACTTTTATAAATAGATTTTTTAAAATTATTGGCTATCTTTCAACTCCAATTTATTAACCAATAAACCAATAATATTATGAACAAATTTTCAGTTAAAATTATTCTTTTTCTGGCGGTCGCTGCAATTGTTGCATCATGCAACACAACGAAACCTAAAGGTGAAGAGTGGATTCAATTGTTTAATGGCAAGGACTTAAACGATTGGAATATAAAAATTACAGGTTTCCCGCTAAACGAGAATTTCGGAAATACCTTCAGGGTTGAAGATAGTTTACTGAAAGTCAGGTATGATCAGTATGAAAAGTTTGACGGCCATTTTGGTCACATCTTCTATAAAACCCCATTTTCGCATTACAGAATCCGTGTTGAATACCGCTTTGTGGGCGAACAGGTAAACGAAGGCGCCGGATGGGCGTACCGCAACAGCGGTATCATGATTCACGGACAAAGTGCCGAGAGTATGGATTTAAACCAGGACTTCCCGGTTTCAATAGAAGTACAGCTGCTTGGTGGAAACGGAACCGACGAGCGCTCTACTCTCAATTTATGTACACCCGGAACCAATGTGGTTTTGAATGATTCACTCTGGACTCAGCATTGCACCAATTCCAGATCAAAAACTTATCACGGCGACCAATGGGTGACTGTTGAGGTTGAAGTCCGCGGAGATTCGATTATTAAACACATCGTTGATGGACACGTTGTTTTGGAATATTCAAAACCACAGTTGGACGACCGTGACCCGAATTTCCAGAAACTACTTCCGGCCGATAAAAATATATTGCTGAAGAAAGGTTCGATTTCACTTCAGGCCGAGAGTCATCCGGTCTATTTCAGGAAAGTTGAATTGCTGAATCTGGGTGACGATATAGAATAATTCTGTTCTCTTTTGCCAACTATAACGCTGGCAAAAGAGAAGTCTTTTATTTAAAAGATGCGATAGTCTAAAACAACAGGAACCTATGGAAAGATATGTTTGGTCGAAAGGAATTTTGAAAAACCAATTGGAAATTTTACATGGTTCGGAGCAAATTGGTTCTATCGTATGGGAGAGTCTGATTGGCTCGAAAGCACACGGATTAATTAAGGGACGAAGATTTATCCTGAACCGGGAGTTTTTCCTTTCGAAACTTGAAATTTACGATGGAAAGAGCAATGAGCTTTTAGGTACCATCATGGTCAACCTTTTCAATCCGAGGAGCGAAATTATTATTAATGGGAAACGATTCGAACTGGAGGTGAAGAATTTCTGGCAATCGCGCTGGTCCTGGAAATTCAATGGAGATGAGCTGATAACCTACCAGAGTAACGAATTTTTATCAAAAGATAAGGGAACCATCGAAGTGTTTACAGCCTGCACCGACGAAATAGAAATATTGCTTTTACTCGGTTTGTTTGTACGTAACCAATTCATTTTGTTTATGCTGATGATCCTTATCCTGTTCATTATTGTTGTGTTTTAGAATGAAGTGAAACCAACTTTGAAATAGTCTAAAATAATAGATTAAATTTGCCCTTCACAAAAAAAATGACTTGGACAGATTTTCAACGAATACAATACAATCAGGAGATAAACAGTATATGAAACGAGATAAAATAGTAATTGGAATTTCGCAGGGCGACATCAACGGGATTGGATACGAAGTAATTATTAAAACATTGATGGAACCTCGTATCCTTGAAATGTGTATCCCAATAGTTTACGGATCACCAAAAGTTGCCGCCTACCATAAAAAAGCTTTAAATCTCGAGTCTTTCAACTTCAATCATATCAGGGTTGCCAGTGAGGCCGATTCACGCAAAGCAAATATTATCAACTGTATCGACGACAACATCAGGGTCGAACTTGGTAAATCGAGTGAAATGGCTGGCGAAGCTTCTTACATGGCTTTGGAAAAAGCTGTTGAAGATTTGAAAAACGGCGAAATTGATGCCTTGATTACAGCCCCTATAAATAAGGACAATATTCAGTCGGAGAAATTTAATTTTCCGGGACACACAGAATACCTGGCCGACCAGTTTAAATCGCGCGATTATGTCATGCTCATGGTAAGCGAATCGATGAAAGTTGGCGTGGTTGTAGGCCATGTTCCTATTGCCGAAGTTTCTTCGAAAATTACCAAAGGAGCCATCGTCAATAAGTTGCGAATTATCAATCAATCGCTCGAAAAGGATTTCCTGATAAAACGTCCGCGAATTGCAGTTCTTGGTTTAAACCCACATGCCGGCGACAATGGTTTGCTCGGACGAGAAGAGCTGGATGTTATTATTCCGGCAATTCAACGCGCTAAAGATGAGGGTATTATTGCAGTTGGACCATATCCTGCTGACGGTTTTTTTGGCTCGGGCGATTTTGTGAAATTCGATGCCATTCTGGCCATGTATCACGACCAGGGATTGATTCCATTTAAAATGGCATCGTTCGACAGGGGTGTAAATTATACTGCCGGTTTGCCAATTATACGCACTTCTCCTGCTCACGGAACAGCATTCAATATTGCCGGTGAGGACAAAGCTACTCCCGACTCGTTCCGCGAATCGCTTTACCTCGCGATCGATGTTTTCAAGAACCGCGCACTTTACAAAGAAATGACCAAAAATCCGTTGAAGAAATACGAAATTAATCAGGGTCAGGTGGATGAGTCGGTTGATTTTGAGGCAATTGATGAAGGAATTTAAAATTTAACCAATCGTATGTTCGAGTATATAAAGGGAGCAGTTGCAGTACTGAAACCATCTCATGTTATTCTGGAAGCTAATTCTGTCGGGTATTTTATCACCATTTCNNAGTGAACGCGAACTTTTCAGGATGCTGATTTCGGTGAATGGTATCGGATCGAATACTGCAATTATGATGTTTTCGTCACTTTCTCCTGATGAAATTCGCAATGCAATCCTGCTCGATAATGTTAATCTGCTAAAAAGCATCAAGGGAATTGGGATAAAAACGGCTCAACGTGTAATTATCGATCTGAAAGATAAAGTTGGAAAGTCGCCCGGAAGTGAACAAATAGTAGCATCGGCAGACAATACATTGCGAAATGAAGCGTTATCTGCATTATTAATGCTGGGATTTGCGAAAAAACCGGTAGAAAAAGAACTGGATAAAATTTTGGCCGCAAATCCAACCCAGTCTGTTGAAAATGTGATAAAACAAGCGCTGAAAAGCCTTTAATCAGAAAAAGCTTTTGGAATTGAAAAAGTACTGCAGAAACATACTTCTTTTTATAATTGTATCATTTGTTTATGCTTTTGGCGGAACTCCTTCAGAATCAAGAACAACCGTCAGGAATTACAATGCATTTACAATATCTGGCATTCAGGCTGATACAGTCAGGATCGACACCACCGGTGTATTACCTTTCAATTTCAAGGATGAACCTGCTTTTGCCTTTCCCGACAAAAAAGACAGTGCCAAACTGTTCCTGAAACGCCCTTCAAACATTCGCACCGAAATTGAATACGATCCGGTTTCAGGCGAATATATTTTTACCGATAAAGTTGGGGATCTGAATTTTAGGTTGCCCAAAACAATGACCAGAAAAGAGTTTCAGAAATACGATTTCGAGCAGTCGGTTCAGAATTACTGGCGAAACCAAACTAAAATAAAAGCCATTGAAGATCAGGGCGGTTTGATTCCGCGGCTTACCATCGGCGGCGAAACTTTCAGCAAAATATTTGGAAGCAATACCATCGATATCCGCCCGCAGGGATATGTTGAGGTGAGTTTTGGTTACCAGATGAATGCCACCGAAAATCCATCAATTCCGGAACGCTTGCGAAAAGTTCCAACTTTCGACTTCGATCAGAAGATACAAATGAACGTGATGGGTAAAATCGGCGACCGCATGGAAATGCGTGTTAATTACAATACCGAAGCTACGTTTGATTACGAAAATAAAATGAACCTCGGCTACACCGGCGACGAGGATCAGATCATCAAAAAAATTGAAGCTGGAAATGTTTCGCTTCCGCTGAATGGATCATTAATCACTGGCGGTTCGAATTTATTTGGGGTAAAAACCGAAATGCAGTTTGGTAAACTTAACCTGACCACGATTTTTTCGCAACACAAAGGCGAAACGCAGGTAATTGAGTCGGAGGGAGGCGCCCAGAAAAAAACATTCGAGATTGCAGCTTCAGATTATGATGCAAACCGCCACTTCTTTCTGGCGCAGTATTTCCGCGACAGTTACAACGAAGCGCTTAAAACCCTGCCAGTTATCCGTTCATCAATCACCATCAATAAAATTGAAGTTTGGGTAACCAATAAATCAAGCAATTTTAAAGAAGCCCGTAACATTTTGGCATTTATGGATTTGGGCGAGCACGACCCGAATATTTACAATAAAATCGGAGCATTTCAGGAGAATTCCGGATTTCAGTATCCTGAAACTGTGTATCCTTTTAACGATGCCAATGGAATTCATGAGCAAATGAAAACCACTTACGCAGGCATCCGGCGGTCGGATAACATCAATAAAACGCTGGCGCCTCTTGCAGCCCTCCGGTTTAATGGTGGTCAGGATTTCGAAAAAATTGAACAGGCGCGACTGTTGAGCGAGTCGGAATATACTATCAGTCCAAATCTGGGTTACATTTCGCTGCGGTCGGCATTAAATACTGACGAGATATTGGCTGTTGCATTCAATTATACCGCCAATGGGAAAACTTACCAGGTTGGTGAATTTTCAACCGACGGGATCAATGCTCCTGAAACGCTTGTATTAAAGTTGTTGAAAGGCACCAATTTATCGCCGAAACTTCCGACCTGGAAGCTGATGATGAAGAATATTTATGATCTGAATGCCTATCAGCTTACAAAAGACGAGTTTGTGCTCGACATCATGTACCAGAACGACGAAACTGGCTCGTATATTAATTATCTTCCAGAAGGGCGGCTTAACGGCCATATTTTACTAAATGTTCTGAACCTCGATAAACTGAATTCGCAACAGGATTTAATGCGCGACGGGGTGTTCGATTATGTGGAAGGAATCACTGTGAGTTCTTCATCGGGAAAGATAATTTTTCCAGTACTCGAGCCATTCGGGAAACATCTCGCCGATTCAATTGGCGATCCTGCATTAATCAGAAAATACGTTTACAGCACGTTGTACGACTCAACCCGTACAGTTGCCGAGCAGGATGCCGAGCATGATAAGTTCAGGTTAAAGGGTTCATATAAAGGTTCTTCGAGTTCCGAAATTATGGCTCCTTCGCAAAATCTTGCCCGTGGTTCGGTAAAAGTTACTTCAGGAGGTCGCGCCCTCACCGAAAATATTGATTACACTGTTGATTATGCTTCCGGGATTGTAAAAATTATTAATTCGGGTTTGCTCGAATCCGGGGCACCGATTCAGGTTTCAACCGAAAGCCAGGATTTATTCAGTATGCAGCGCAAAACCATGATTGGCGCACATGCCAATTATGCGATTAGCGACCGATTTAACTTGGGCGCTACAGTTTTGCATATGCAGGAACGTCCTTTGACACAGAAAGTTAACTATGGCGACGATCCCATCTCGAATACCATGCTGGGTTTTGATGCCGCTTATTCGAACGAATCGTTGCTCCTGACCAAAATAATCGACAAACTGCCTTTTTATTCAACCAAAGCGCCATCGTCAATTTCGTTCGACGGTGAGGTTGCACAGTTGATTCCCGGTCATTCGAAAGTGATTAAGAAAAGCGGAACAGCCTATATCGACGATTTCGAGGCCACCAAAACATCAATCGACCTAAAAACCCGTTCAGCATGGGCATTGGCGAGTACTCCGCAAAAACAAACAATGTTTCCCGAAGCTGAAACCAACGACGAGCTTTCTTACGGCTTTAACCGTGCGAAACTGGCCTGGTACATTATCGATCCGCTTTTCCTGCGCAACAGCCCTACAACACCCGATCATATTAAAAACGATAAAGAACTTCAATCGAATCATCTGGTTCGTGAAGTGTATGAAAGTGAAATTTTCCCCGACAGGGAAACTCCGGTTGGGTTGCCAACCAATATCCCTGTATTCGACCTTGCCTTTTATCCTGAAGAGCGTGGCCCGTATAATTTTGAGAGCCAGCCATCGCGTTTTTCACAAGGGGTAAATCCCGACGGAACCCTGCGCGATCCGGAATCTCGGTGGGGTGGTATTATGCGACGCATTGAAACCAGTGATTTTGAAGCTGCCAACATCGAATTTCTTGAATTCTGGGTAATGGACCCGTTTGTGAACGATTCGATGGGAACGCATCAGGGCGGTGAACTGTATTTTAACCTTGGAGACATTTCTGAAGATGTGCTGAAAGATTCACGTAAATCGTTCGAAAATGGCTTGCCCACCACTCCCGAACTTACCAATGTTGATTCTACACTTTGGGGACGCGTTTCAACATTACAGTCGCTTGTAAAAGAGTTTGATAACAACATTGAAAGCCGCCGCTATCAGGATATCGGTTTTGATGGTATGAACGATGCTGATGAAAATACGTTTCACCAGAGTTATCTGGAAACAATGAAAAATATACTTAATCAGGATGCGCTTACCAATTTGTTTAAAGATCCAGCGGGCGATAATTATCATTATTACCGTGGCTCTGATTACGACGATCAGCAATTGGGCATTCTGGAACGATATAAAATGTTTAACGGTCCTGAAGGAAACTCGCCAACTGCCGAGATGTCGCCCGAATCGTACCCAACAACGGCATCGACCCAACCTGATATTGAAGACATCAACGGCGACAATACGCTGAATGAATACGAACGCTACTATCAGTATAAAGTCAACATTCGCCGCGAAGATATGGTTGTGGGGAAAAATATGATTGCCGACATAAAGGAAGCGCCGGTAAAGCTGAAAAACGGTTCTACTGCTGTTGTAAAGTGGTATCAGTTTAAAGTTCCGGTTAAAAACCCAAGCGAAGTATTCGGATCAATCAACGACTTTAAATCAATCCGTTTCATGAGAATGTTCATGAAAGGTTTCTCGCAACCAACTGTTCTGCGTTTTGCTACGCTCGATCTGGTCAGGTCCGACTGGCGCAAATACACCAAAGATGTGGATGGAAAACTTGGTGTTAATTCACCAACTACCCAATTCGACATTTCGGCAGTAAACATCGAAGAAAATGCAAGCCGCCGACCTGTAAACTACGTTTTGCCTCCCGGAATCGAGCGTGTGATAGACCCGGCCAATCCGCAGCTCCGTCAGTTGAACGAACAGTCGTTGGTGATGCGTGCCATTGAATTGGTGCCTGGTGATGCCCGCGCTGCCTACAAAAACCTAAGTATGGATTTCCGTAATTATAAGCGGCTCCAAATGGAAGTTCATGCCGAAGCCATTGAAGGTCATTCGCTTAAAGACAACGATCTTTCGCTGTTCGTTCGAATTGGATCTGATTACTACAACAATTATTACGAATACGAAATTCCGCTCTCGCTTACTGCCCCCGGTCAGTATAAAAGCGAAATTGAAGCCGACCGTTACGACGTGTGGCCCGACGCCAATCGCATTGATCTAACGCTTGAAGCGTTTACCAACTTAAAACTGAAACGGAACGATGAACTTCGTCAGGCGGGTTCAAACGTCAGCCTGACACAGGAATTCATCGATGCAGTTGGCGCCCGCACAATAAAAATAAAGGGAAATCCAAATTTGGGAAATGTTGAAGTAATGATGGTTGGTATCCGCAACAATTATTCTGATACAAAAGACCCGAAAGGACAAGCCATCGAAGTTTGGCTGAACGAATTGCGTTTGTCAGATTTTGAAGAGGGTGGTGGATGGGCTGCTACCGGAAGAGTTTCAGCCCGGTTGGCAGATCTTGGTTCCGTTATTTTTGCCGGAAGAACGCGCAGTGCCGGTTTTGGAAGTATCGAGCAGAAAGTAAATGAGCGTGCAATGGAAGACCTTTCAGAAATTGACATCTCAGCCAATCTCGAACTTGGTAAATTCTTTCCTGAAAAGGCACAGGTAAAAATTCCGCTTTATGTAGGCTATTCCGAAAGCAAAAGCAATCCGAAATACAATCCGCTCGATCCGGATATTAAAATGAAGGATGCCCTGGATCTTGCTGGCGGGAAAGACGAAAGAGATTCGCTGAAACGGCTTGCTCAGGATTTGATGGTTCGCAAAAGCATCAACCTTACCAATGTCAAAATCGACCGGACCAGCAAATCAGGAAAACCAAAAATATACGATCCGACCAATTTCTCTGTCACCTATTCGTACAACGAAATGGTAAAACGGAGCATCAATATTGAAGAAAATCTGGATAAGAATTATAGGGGAATGTTCAGTTATAATTTTAACGGACGACCCGAAGTATTCGAGCCTTTCAAGAACTCGAAAGTGTTGAATAAAAAAGCATTGCGCCTTATAAAAGATTTTAACATCTATCCTTTGCCCTCGCAGTTTTCGTTCCGTACCGATTTGTGGCGTCATTATAACGAAACGCAGCTACGGAATATCTCGAATCCGAACATGATCATTCCCCGCACTTTCAATAAAGATTTTATCTGGAACAGATATTTCGATTTGCGGTACAATTTATCAAGGAGCTTTCAGTTCGATTTTTCTTCTGAAAACACTGCAAGAATCGATGAGCCCGAAGGTCGGATCAATCGCAACGACGACGATTACTCTATAAAGAAAGATTCGATTCTCACCAACCTGATGAATCTTGGCCGTCCGACTTTGTATCATCATATTCTGAATGCTACCTACATGGTTCCAATCAGTAAATTACCGTTGCTCGACTGGACTTCGTTATCGGCAACTTACCGTGGAATGTACGACTGGCAGGCTGGTCCGGTCACCGAAAAATCGATTGTGTTGGGTAATGTAGTCGAAAATTCGCGGCAGATTCAGGTTAACAGCACGCTTAACATGATTACTCTGTATAATAAAGTTGGTTTCCTGAAAGAAATTAACCAGAAATACGGAACAAGTTCGCGTCAATTGCAGCGTCAACAAAGGCCCAGACCAGGTCAGGGCCAGGCAGCTCAGCAAAAACAACCTGCTGCCGATAATAAAAAGGGAGAACCAAAGATCAAGGAAGTTCAATATTCAGTCGATAATGTAAGGCTAAAGGCAAATACGCCGAAATCGATTTTCCACAAGCTGAAGACCGAAGATGTGGAAGTTACAGCTGTTGCCAAGGACGGAACTAAAATTGCCGGGCAAATTGCAATCGTAAACGAAAATCGTGTAAGTTTTACTCCTGAAAAAAGCCTTGCCGGAGTCAGGTTTATTGTAAAAGGNNCCTGACGAAGCAATGTTTGGCAGTTCCGCCGGAATGTCGATGGCTCCCGGGTTACCGTTCCTGATGGGATGGCAGGACAAGGATTTCGCACTTCGGGCAGCTGAAAAAGGCTGGATTACCCGCGATACGTCTCTGAATTCGCCGTTTGTGATGTCGCACAGCGAAACGGTTACTTTCCGCGCAAATGTCGAACCTTTCCCCGATCTCCGGATTGATGTAAATGCCAACCGTACCTATTCAGAACGTACTACCGAGTTCTACAATTACGATAGTTCCACCGGATCTTTCGATCCGGTTAACAAGTCGGTGCGTGGTAATTTCACCATGTCGGTCAATACCATGAAAACTGCTTTCAGTAAAATGAACAAGGAAAGTGTACCTGCCTCCGAGGCATTTCAGAATTTGAAGGATTACCGGGCTGTGATTTCTCAACGTCTTTCTAATCAGCGTATTCCCAATAGTCAGGCTGAATATACTCCAGGAAAAGTTGAGGGCACTGAATATTATAACGGTTACGGGCCAACATCGCCACAGGTAATGGTTCCGGCATTTATTGCTGCATACACCGGACAAGCTCCCGAGAAAGTTGCGCTGAGTCCATTCCCGTCAATTAAGTATATGCGTCCGAACTGGCGGATTACTTACGAAGGAGTTGTTCAGCAATCGCCATTCCTGAAAAAATATCTTAAAACACTTAGTTTTAATCATTCATACAGATCGAGTTACAATGTTGGTTCATTTATTTCGAATCTCGATTACGACGATAAATTGTATAAAGATGGTTTTAGTTATGTGCGCAACACCATTGGCGACTTTATTGGGCCGAACGATATTAATTCAGTCAGTATTTCTGAGCAGTTTAGTCCGTTGATTAACATGGAAATTACCTGGATCAACGATTTTGAAACCCGCGCCGAATTGAAATCATCAAGAAATCTGGCACTTAGTTTTTCCAACAACCAGCTTACTGAAATGATCAGCAATGAAATGGTGTTCGGACTTGGTTATCGTTTTACGCGAATGGATTTGATAATTAAAACAAAGAAATCGCAAAAGGCTTATTCGAACGATTTGAATATCAGGGGCGATTTGTCGTTCAGGAAGAATAAAACCATTTTACGCAAAATCGTTGAAGAAAACGATCAGCTTACCGCCGGTCAGAATGCCATCACGCTAAAAACAACCGCCGATTATATGCTGAGCGATCGTTTTCAGTTGCGCATTTATTACGACCGAATCCTGAATAAGCCTTTGGTAGGATCATTTAATACCTCAAATACAAACTTTGGGGTAAGCTTCAGGTTCACATTGGCTCAATAAGGTTTTATGAATTTTTAAACTTTATCAACTTAACGCTTGTTATTCTGTTATTAATTTCATTTTTTTACAGCAGATTTTAAAAACATGATTCAAAATACAAATACAATATGGCTTCCGTGGTGGGGTCTTTCTGCAAATAACAGGAAGTAATAGCCATATTGGTATTTTTTAACCATACAAAGGCCTGCTTCCAAAATACTGAAAGCAGGTTTTTTATTTTTATAAGCAAAAAGATGATGAATTCGATGAAAAATATTTGGTGGTGGCACAGTAACTTTTCGCAATACCGTGGAAGGAAGTAGCTATCATTGCATAAAATGAACAAAAAAGCGGCTTATCGGAACACGGTAAGCCGCTTTTTTTTAGTGGCCTCCCCCAACCCCTCCGAAGGAGGGGGCTACGATGACAGAAAATAATAGAATGGCTTCTTAAGCCTCCCCTTTGGGGAGGTTTGGAGGGGCTTTAAAACATACATAAAATGAAAGAAATTAATGTACAAGTCAGCGTAAAAAAGATACTTGCCGACACCTTGACACCGGTGAGTGTTTACCTGAAATTCAGGGATTTATTCCCCAATTCGATTTTGCTTGAAAGTTCCGACTATCATGGTCATGAGAATGCGTATTCGTTCATTTGCATCAAACCCATGGCCTGCTTCACTGCTGATTCGGGCGAAATTACCATCGAATATAATGGCCGGGAAAAAGAAACAAAGGCCATTTCACCGGAATATCGGGTCGATCAGCAACTGGACGCGTTTTTCAAGTCGTTCAAATTGTCGGGTGAAACCGAAAATCTCCCGGCCAACGGACTGTTCGGTTACATCAGCTACGATGCGGTGAAATATTTCGAAAAAATTGAGATTACCGCCGATAAGAAAGAAGCCTACTCGGTTCCGGAAGTAAAGTACTGTTTTTACAAATACATTGTCGCCATCGATCATCACAAGGATATGATTTACCTGATCGAAAACCTGATGGAAGGCGAAACTAAAGAGATTGGCCAAATCGAATCGCTGCTCCGGAATTTGACTTTTTCGGCTACCAGTTTTGACACCGTAGGAGGCGAAGTTTCAAACATCACCAACGAAGAGTATAAATACATGGTGAGCAAAGGCAAGGAACATTGTTTCCGTGGCGATGTTTTCCAGATTGTGCTTTCGCGCCAGTTTTCGCAGCCATTTAAAGGCGACGAATTCAATGTTTACCGTGCATTGCGCTCGGTGAATCCATCGCCGTATTTGTTCTTTTTCGACTACGGAACGTACCGTATTTTTGGTTCAAGTCCCGAAGCTGAATTGCGTATTAAGAAAGATCGCGCCATCATCAACCCGATTGCCGGTACTTTTAAACGCTCCGGAAACGATGATGAAGATCGCCGTTCAGCCGAACGTTTGTGCGCCGACCCCAAAGAAAATGCCGAACATGTGATGTTGGTTGATCTGGCTCGCAACGACCTGAGCCGCAATGCCAGCGATGTCCGGGTTGACAGTTACCGTCAGGTTCAGTACTTTTCGCACGTTATTCATTTAGTGTCCGAAGTTTCAGGTAAATTGCCCGAAAATACCAACATGATCACCGTTTTGGGCGATTCGTTTCCGGCCGGAACTTTATCCGGAGCGCCTAAACATCGCGCCATGCAACTGATCGACACCTACGAAAATCAGCGCCGAAGCTATTATGGTGGATGTATCGGCTATCTGGGATTCGATAATTCGTTGAACCATGCCATTATGATTCGGTCGTTTCTGAGCAAGGGAAATACACTGTATTATCAGGCTGGTGCCGGAGTGGTTGCCGATTCGCAGGAAGAAAGCGAACTTCAGGAAGTGAACAACAAACTGGCAGCTTTGAAAAAAGCGCTGGAAATTGCGAAAGAAATTCAGTAAAAAAAGAAGCCCCTCTGAATCTCCCCGAAGGGGAGACTTTTGGATGGTGAAAGTTCAGAAATTTTAAACTTTTAAATAATGAATTCAAATTCAAATCACAAAACTACGCATCCCGGTTCTTTCACCCCTCCTTCGGAGGGGCAGGGGGGAGGCTCTCGCATAGTAGTCATAGATAATTACGATTCGTTCACGTACAACCTGGTGCATGCCATCAAAAAAATATCGGGTTTGCCGGTTGATGTGTTCCGGAACGATGAAATTGCTCTGGACGATCTGGAGCAATACGATAAAATGGTGTTGTCACCAGGGCCCGGAATACCTGAAGAAGCCGGATTGTTGCTCGACATTATCCGCAGATTCGGACCAACCAAAAGCATACTGGGCGTGTGTTTGGGGCATCAGGCTATTGGTGAGGCTTTTGGCGGGACACTCACCAACATGAACCGCGTTTTGCACGGAATTGCCACGCCAGTCACCACCACCCAAGTGCCAACAGTTCTCTTCGAAGGACTTCCGGAAACCTTCTCGGTTGGTCGTTACCATTCGTGGATTGTGAATGAACCGGACCTTCCGGAGTGTTTGGCGGTGACCAGCTACGACGACAAAGGACTGATCATGTCGATGAAACATACTACTTTTGATGTCGAAGGCGTTCAGTTTCATCCGGAGTCGGTTTTAACCCCACTGGGCGAGCAGATGATTACAAACTGGCTGAAAAAGTGATCAGTATCAGTTTACAGCTGCAACTTCGAACTTCAAACTTTAAACTTCGAACTGTTTTATGAAAGATACATTAAACTACCTGTTTGCAGGGAATAATCTAACGAAAGAAGAGGCGCATCAAATGCTGGTCCGGATTGCTGAAGGACAATATTCGGATGCTGAAATCGCTTCGTTCCTGACTGTTTTCCGGATGCGCCGCATCACCGCCGGAGAATTGTCCGGTTTTCGGCAGGCATTGCTCGAATTGTGTGTGGCCATCGACCTTTCGGAATACAATACCATCGATGTGGTGGGTACTGGCGGCGATGGAAAAGACACCTTCAATATTTCAACGCTTAGCGCTTTTGTGCTGGCCGGGGCAGGCATCAAAGTAACCAAACATGGTAACTATGGCCTATCGTCGGTGAGCGGTTCGTCGAACATGTTTGAGTATTTTGGCTACCAATTCAGCAACAAACCCGATAAATTGCGCCGCGAGATTGAGGAAGCCGGAATTTGTTTTTTCCACGCCCCGCTGTTTCATCCGGCCATGAAAAGTGTGGGTTCGGTTCGAAAAGCGCTGAAAGTGAAAACCCTTTTTAATATGATGGGGCCGATTATTAATCCATCGTTTCCTAAAAATCAGATGGTTGGAGTTTACGATCTGGATGTGATGGATTTGTATCACGAAGTTTTCAGGGAAAGCGGACAAAACTACCTGATCATTCACAGCCTGGATGGTTACGACGAGATTTCGCTGACTGGCGATGCCCGTTTTGTGTCGAACCAAACTGAAGACAATCTTTCTCCTGCTGATTTTGGTTTTTCGCTAGTCAAACAGGAAGAGCTTTATGGGGGTGAAACCGTTGCTGATGCTGCCAAAATATTTAAAAGCGTTTTGGAAATGACAGCTACCGATGCACAGAAAAACGTAGTAATTGCCAATACAGCACTGGGAATTCACTGTGTTTATCCTGAAAAGTCGTTGGCTGATTGTGTTGCCGAAGCCTCCGAATCGTTAAAATCAGGAAAATCATTGGCTGTATTTAAGAAACTGATGGTTTTGAATGCGAAGTAGTGATCAGTGTTCAGTCGCAGTTAACAGAAAAATCAGAAAAATAGGAAACGGAAGCCTGGATAATCTTTCCGCGAACAACTTGAAACTTTGAACTTAAAACTCTTTTATGAATATACTTGATCAGATAAACAACCATAAACGGACCGAAATTGCTGAGGCAAAAAGTAAAGTTTCGTTGGAACAATTGAAGGAATCACCATATTTCAAAAGAAAGACAAACTCGCTGAAAGCAGCTTTGCTAGCCGAAGGTGCGAGCGGGGTGATTGCCGAATTCAAAACGCAATCACCGTCAAAAGGGGTGATCAATGCCGAGGCCGAAGCTTCGGAAGTAACCGCGGCCTATGTTGCTGCCGGAGCAAGCGGGTTGTCGGTTTTGACTGACGAACGCTTTTTTGGTGGCTCGTTTGAAAATCTGGCATCGGCACGTTGGGCCAATAAAAATACGCCCATTTTGCGTAAAGATTTTATGCTCGATCCGTATCAAATTTACGAAGCCCGTGCACATGGCGCCGATGTGATTTTGCTGAT
>DPRM01000089.1:0-21512 GCA_003537645.1 Prolixibacteraceae bacterium | reverse complement strand
TTTCTGATCCGGAAAGCATCAGCAAACTGCGGAAAGCAGGTTTTAAAGGTTTCCTGATTGGCGAAACGTTTATGAAAACAGAGGATCCGGGAAAAGCATGTAAGGAATTTATTCAAAAATTGTGATGCCGTTGGGTTGTTTTGCAGTGGTGCAGTATTTCTGTAATTCCACAGCAACACAGCAACACAGCAACACAGCAACACATAACAATGAACGAACTAAAAATAAAAGTCTGCGGAATGCGCGATCCTGAAAACGTTTCAGGAGTAGTTGCCGTACGACCAAATTTCATTGGATTTATTTTTTACCCAAAAAGCAAGCGGTTTGTTGGCTTCGAACCTGTGCCGGAAATACTGGATGATATTCCTGATTCGGTTAAGAAAGTCGGTGTTTTTGTCGATGAAACTCCGGAGAAAGTGCTGGATATTTACCGAAACTGGAAATTGGATGTGGTTCAGTTGCATGGCCACGAAACTCCGGACTATTGCAGGCAAATTCAGAGTTCAGGAATTACCGTTTTCAAAGCTTTCTCGGTGGATGAATCGTTTGACTTTACGATCTTGGAAGCTTATTCCACAGTCTGCGATTATTTTTTGTTTGATACCAAAGGCCAATTACCGGGCGGAACCGGGCAAAAATTTAACTGGCAGTTGCTTGACAATTACAACGGCGATGTTCCTTTTTTTCTAAGTGGCGGTATTGGACCAGATGATCTGGAAGCCATCCAGAATTTTGAGCATCCACGATGGCGTGGAATCGATATCAACAGCGGTTTCGAAATCAGCCCGGCTCTGAAGGATGTTATAAAAGTGAAGAATTTTATAGCTGAAGTTAGAAAGTAGAAAAATCAAATTAGAAATGACCAATAATCAATATTGAAAATCCAATATTGAAAACGAAAATCATAAATAATCATTCATCAATCATAAATCGAAAATGAATTATCAGGTAAACGAAAAAGGTTATTACGGCGAGTTTGGCGGGGCGTATATTCCCGAAATGATGGTGCCGAATATCGAAGAACTTCGAAGAACCTATCTCGAAATCATCCAATCGTACGATTTTAGGCAGGAGTTTATCGGCTTGTTGAAAAACTACGTGGGGCGGCCATCTCCGTTGTATCTGGCCAGGCGGCTTTCAGAAAAATACCAAAGCAATATTTTCCTGAAGCGCGAAGATTTGAATCATACCGGCTCACACAAAATAAACAACACGATTGGCCAGATTTTGGTGGCTAAGAAGTTAGGCAAACAGCGCATCATTGCTGAAACCGGTGCTGGTCAGCACGGACTGGCAACTGCAACAGTTTGCGCGCTGATGGGCCTGAAATGTATTGTGTATATGGGGGCGGTAGATGTGGAGCGTCAGGCACCAAATGTGAAGAAAATGCGGATGCTGGGCGCTGAAGTCATTCCGGCCTTAAGCGGAAATCAAACCCTGAAAGACGCAACCAACGAGGCCATGCGCGACTGGATCAATAATCCGGTTGATACGCACTATATCATTGGTTCTGTGGTTGGGCCGCATCCGTATCCCGACATGGTAGCGCGGTTTCAATCGGTAATTTCAGAAGAAATCCGCTGGCAGTTAGACGAACAAACCGGGCGCGAAAACCCGACTCGGGTAATTGCCTGCGTGGGCGGTGGAAGCAATGCTGCCGGTGCATTCTATCATTTTCTCGATCAGGAAAATGTGGAACTGATTGGCGTTGAGGCTGCCGGTAAAGGTGTTGACACCGCCGAAACTGCGGCAACACTTACACTCGGAACGCCAGGTGTTTTGCACAGTTCGCGCTCCATCCTGATGCAAACCAATGATGGTCAGATTACCGAACCCTATTCGATTTCTGCCGGACTGGATTACCCCGGAATTGGACCGCTTCACGCCAATTTATTTGCCACCAAACGAGCCAAATACCTGTGGGCAACCGATGCCGAAGTGCTGGATGCTGCCTTGGAATTAACTCAACTGGAAGGAATTATCCCTGCACTGGAATCGGCTCATGCCTTGGCTGTGCTGAAGAAAATACAGATGAAACCTGAAGATGTTACCATTGTAAACCTTTCCGGAAGGGGCGACAAGGATATGGAAACCTATTTGAAACATTTTGAAAAAGCCCCTCCCAAACCCTCCCCGAAAGGGAGGGCTTAAAAAAACAAGCCTTCCCTAGCCCCTCCAAAGTAGGGGAATGAAAAACAACTTTAATGAATGCATTAACCTTAAAAACACGCCAACACCAAGTCCCCCCTTCGGGGGATTTAGGGGGCTTCCAAAATCATGAACAACAGAATAAATAAACTATTTCACGAGAAAAAAGAACGAATACTTTCGGTCTATTTCACTGCCGGATACCCAAATCTGGAAGACACCGTCCCAACCATCCGGGAACTGGTGAAAAATGGTGTTGACCTGATCGAAATCGGGATGCCGTTCTCTGATCCGGTGCCCGATGGACCAGTCATTCAGCATAGCAGTTTGATTGCGCTGCAAAATGGGATGAGCATTCGCAAGCTGTTCGAACAGTTGAAAGACATTCGCCAAACGGTTGATATTCCGCTCATTTTGATGGGTTACATTAACCCGGTGCTGCAATACGGAGTGGAGGCTTTCTGTCGGAAATGCAAAGAAATTGGTATCGATGGGCTAATTATCCCCGATCTTCCGATGGATGTATATGAAGAGGAATTTAAAGCGGTTTTCGAAGCCAATGGCCTGCACAATATTTTCCTGATTACGCCACAAACCTCGGAAGAACGGCTTCGGAAAATCGATGCGGTTTCAACCGGTTTTATTTACATGGTTTCCAGCAATTCGACTACAGGAGCTAAAACCAGTGTTTCCGAACTTCAGAACGAGTACTTTGAGCGGGTTAATTCATTTGGGTTAAAGAATCCGCGACTGATTGGTTTTGGTATCTCCAACGCCGAAACTTTTGCCAATGCCTGTGAATATGCCAGCGGTGCAATCATCGGCAGCGCCTTTGTAAAAGCGTTGGAAGGAAGCGATCCGACTGACCAGAAAGTTTCCCGTTTTATTAATTCGATTGCAACGGTATCGTAATCCGAAAGCTGTTTTTTTGTTGCTGAATAGGGTGTCGCAGTTGATGTTTTGAAACAGGATTTATAAAAAAAAGACATATCTGTCTGTATTTCAGATGCTTTATTTAGTCATCATTTTGGGTGACATGTTAAACTCTGTTAAACCTGTTTTGGGGCATATTAGAACCAGTAAATATTCGTTATTTTTAGAGAACAGTCATAGAAACACAAAAAAACAGTAGCAATGTTAGAGTACGCAAAAGTTATTTTACCGAAAGTTAGTTTTAGCCGTGAGTTATTCCGGAAAGAATTGGCCAAGTGTATTAACTGGGTAGGTGAATCGGAAATAGGCCATTTGAAAGAATGGTGTTTCGAAAATTTTAAGGAAATGTATCCGGATATCCTGACCAGTGCTTTCGCAATGAAAGTGGCATAATCGCAAGGTAAAAGCCTTGATATTTCCCGGTCACGGGAAGAGTAAAAAACAATAGGCCTCCGTAATTGGGGGCCTTTATTTTTAGCATTCCATTTTAATGTTTCCCGGCAACGAATGGCGTTGGTAGTGCGTATTCTTACCTTTCCTATCCAAAACCTTACGCTTGTTGATTTCTACTTTTTGACTTCATGTTTTGAAATAAATTTACTTCATCAAACAGAAACAGTAAAACGAAAAAACAAAAAACATGAAAACAAAACTTGGAATTTTAACAGTGTGTTTGCTTCTGGCAAGTTTTTTTGCCGTTGCAAAAGAAAAAGGAACTTCATTGCTTAGCGGCCAATCATTGACCGAACTTGGTCAATACAGCATTCGTGTTTCGAATAATGCAATGCAATTTGGAGATGAATTTTTAAAAACCTACGAATTGAATTATACAAACTACGATTCTCCGGTTTTAATTGGTGTTAAGAAAACCAAAAATTGCAGGAATTTCATTGTTCGAACCGACAATTTTGAAATTGAATACGTTTGTAATAAGAATGTTTTTGGTGTAAAACGTATTAACAAAGAGTACCAGACAATTTCGCCAGTGGTGATTAATCAAATGTTAGACAATGCTGATTTTTACAGTCAAAGGATTATTTCGCAATATCCTAAAACCGAAGAAGAATTACTTGGTCTAATTGCCTGCTATTTTCCGTCATTGATTAAAGAGGATCATCTGGCCGAGTTGTAAAGAGGGAATGTGAAGGAATAATCAGAATTTGATTGGATTTAACAGCAAGCAATAGGGTGGAATTTTCATTCCTTTAAATTTAAGTTTCCGGAGCCATAAGATCCGGAAACTTTTTTTTGAGGTATGATCGAAAAAATGAGCATAGTTTGGTTCCTGAAAATCAAATGAACCGATCAACCTGTCAGTATTGGCTCAAATGCAGGAATTACTGGCCGAACTACCTGAATCTCTGGTTGAATTACATATGTTGTATATGCAAATCCATTGGACTTTTATACGCTGCTGTTTGTAGTTCTTTCGGTTTGATGATATCGTATTTATCTAAATTTAGTTGCGATTTTCAGGAATTAACCTCGCTTATCGCACGACATGTCATAAACGCATAAAAACCGAACGTTGAATAAGTTTTTATTCCATACCGACCTTAAATTTCGCCTAAGCCGGCACATTACTTTTTTCGTAGTTATTGTGCTTGTTTTTACTTTGGTTTTATTTAGTCGCAGTCATGGCCGGCATTTTGGCGAACTGCTTTTGCTAACTACGTTAAATGCAGTATTCTTTCTGGGCTATGCGTACCTCAGCATATTCATTATTATTCCACTCTTTTTACCTGAAAAAAAATATGCATTTCTGGGAGTTACATTTTTAACAATAGGCTTTTTGTTGTCGGTAATAAAGCTCAGCATTTCCGATTTTATTTTTTATTCATCCATTTCTCCTGAATTTATTGGTTCAAAGGGAATGTTGAATGTCAGGTATATACTGGTAAATACCAAAGACATGTCGTTCATTGTCGCATTGTTCGTGATCGCAAAGTTTACCAAAGATTGGCTGATCACCGAAAATCAGCAAAAACAACTTGAATTGAAATATACCGAACTGAAACTTCGGCGGCTCCAGAGTCACTTCGAACCTCATTTTCTATTTAATACGCTCAATAATCTGTATGCATTGTCGGTTGGTAATCAGCGCGAAACGCTCAGTGTTATTCAAGGTTTTAGTCGGGTCCTTCAGTTTTCGATTACCGAAGCTCAAAAGGAAAAAATTCCTGTTTCAGAAGAAATGAAAATGATTAAAGATTTTGTCAGCATTGAACAGATCAGATATGGAAACAGGCTTCGGGTTGAAAGTTTGGTAACCGGTGATTGCTCAAACCTGATGATTGCTCCAATGCTGATGTTCACACTGGTCGAAAATTGTTTCAGGCATGGAAGCAGCACTGATTTGGGGCAACCTTGGATAAAGCTTTCGCTGGTTTGCGAAAAGGGTTTGATTTGTTTCGAAGCAAAAAACAGCATTCCCGAAAAATGTAATTCGCCAATTACTATTCAGGAAAAAGGGCTCGCGAATTTACGGCAGCGGCTCGATATCATTTATCCAAAGAAATATTCGCTGACTTTAAGCGAAGCTTCGTGTGAATTTACAGCAAAACTCGAATTAGATCTAAAATAGAAGCAAGTGGCTGAATTACTTCGACATATTGACCGGAAACGCATTTTTAGTCACACACTTTTTTGGTGTTGCTGGATTGGCGGATTCACCATAATTCAAAGTTTTGGATACGGTGCTTCCGATTATTGGGCATGGCTGGTGTATTATCTGGTAACTCTGCCGCTGTTTATGGCTCATGCTTATGTTATAGCTTACTGGCTTGTGCCGAAATATTTTTTCAGGAACCGCTATCTTGTATTTGCTTTTTGGGTATTTGTTTTACTGGTGCTTGCTTCGTTGGGCGAATTAATTATTAGCAACGAATTAATCTGGAAGCTGGTAAAGCCCGAAAATATTCAACCGGGAAATTACCTCAACTGGCAAAATGTGCTGATTAACGGATTGGGCAACGAGTACA
This sequence comes from Prolixibacteraceae bacterium, assembly GCA_003537645.1. Lineage (GTDB taxonomy): Bacteria > Bacteroidota > Bacteroidia > Bacteroidales > Prolixibacteraceae > Aquipluma. Next base: position 15,450 of record DPRM01000089.1, on the reverse strand, counting down.
TTGTTATTGTTTTTCTGTCGGTAAAAGTGGTGCATTTTTGGACACTGAAGCTTGAAGAAAAGAATGCATTGGTAAACCGGAAATTAGCCACTGAAATTGCGTTACTTCAATTTCAGTCGTACCCCCGATCTGTGCTGAATGTAATGGACAGGCTTGAGAAAATGGCGCTCGAAGGCTCTGCTCAAACTTCAGAGATGATCATTCGGCTGTCGAACCTGATGAGTACCATGACTGCAACGCGAAGAACTGATAAAATACTGCTGCACAGAGAGATTGAAATGATTCGCAGCTATATTGAAATTCAGCGGATGAAACTAATAAACAGTTTATCGGTGAATTTGCTTATAAAGGGCGAACTAAACAGAATCAAAATTCCACCATTCCTCCTTTTTCAGATGGTTGAAGAAGGATTTGTAATATTGGAACCCAATCAGGACGATTCTGATTTTACCATATTAATCAAAGCCGAATCCAATTATCTGCTTTTTTCGATGACAATATGGAACCCTGAAGTGCTAAAAACGAATTTTAATCCAACGGTTTTAGAGAATTGCCGTAAATATCTAAGCTTTTTTTATCCTGAAAACCATAAACTTATGTCGAATTTTGAAATTAACTTTGTTGAAATAACCATCGAAATTTATCTCTGACCAATGCCAATAAACTCCATTTATCAGTTTCTGAATAAACGACCGGTATTGCATCTGTCGTTCTGGTTGCTATTTGTCCTGATCGGATCATTTGTTTTTAGCTATCAGCAAAATTTTCCGTATTCTTTTTTCCTGTTCAATTTTGTGGTTCACCTGCCTGTATTTGTTTTATACAGCTACGGAGTGGTTTATTTGCTGGTTCCAAAACTGCTGTTGAATAAAAAGTACTGGCAGTTCTTTGCATCCTTGTTTCTGGCGACTTGTACTGCGGCCATGTTGCGTATATTGGTTGGTAAATACGTTTATTATGCCCTCTTTATTCCTGAAGTTTTGCTTCCGAAAGAATGGTTCAATACCGAAATATTTTTTCTGAACCTGATTTGGATTATCGGAACCACCATCACTTTTGCCATGTTCAAGTACTACAAAAACTGGATGACCAGCCAAACCCATGCCAACGAAGCCGAACGTAAACATTTATCGTCGGAGTTACAGGTACTTAAAGCACAGCTAAATCCACATTTCCTTTTCAATACTTTTAATAATCTTTATGTGCTGTCGCTCCAGAAAAGCGACCAGACACCCATTGCCATTTCTAAAATGTCCGATCTTTTTCACTACATCCTTTACGAGTGCAATTCGGTGGAAGTGCCTGTTTCGAAGGAAGTAAAACTTATCGAGGATTATATTCAGCTTGAAGAGCTGCGCTATTCAGATAAGCTGTCGATTACTTTTGAAAAGGATGTTGACAATCCGGATTGCATGATTCCGCCCATGTTGCTTTATACTTTTATCGAGAATTGCTTCAAGCACGGTTGCAGCAACGATCCCGGCTCATCGTGGATTAAACTTCGTATTAGTGTACACAATTGCCGGTTCGTTTTCGAAGCGTCGAACAGTATTCCGGCGTCCGTATCACAAAGTAAAAACTCTGGGGGCGGTGTTGGTCTGGCAAATATTAAACGGCGGCTCGAATTAATCTATCCGGGCAGTCATAGGCTGGAAATCAGGAAAGAAGCCCGTGAATTCAATGTCAGGCTCGAAATCTTTAAAAATTGATGCAAATACCCGTTAGAATGAAAAAACTTCTGTTTCTATTGTTGATACTGATTTCATCGACGGCATGTTTTGACCAGAAAAAACAGGCTGAGTCAATTCTGCGACATTACATCGACCGCAAAGTTGACCTTATCAGGAATTATACGATGGAGGCTGAAGTTGCATTGTGGAACGCAACAGTATCGGGCAACGAATCAGATTACCAGAAATTGATTGATTTGGAACTGAATTTCAACAAATCGAATCAGAATGTTTCGGGGCGGTTCGATCCCGACCGTTTTTTTACCATCACCCAAAATGTATTTACCAATCAGCAGGATTTTGAGCTTCTGCGTAAATTAAAGCTTTCGGGATTGATTACCGACACACTACTTAGCCGGCAGTTAAATGTTTTATTTCAGGCTTTTATGGGCTCGCAAATTGAATCTGAAAAATATAAAAAGCTAATGATGACTGAGATAAAACTCTGGCAGGTTTTCTCGGCTGCAAAAGTTCAGGTCGATGGAAAAATTTATGGAAGTGCCCAGCTCGATTCAATCCGGCGTTTCAGTTCCGATGATTTGCTGTTAAAAAAAATCGCTGAATCGATTCAGGGAACAGGCAAGTTAATTGCTCCCGATATTATCCGGATGGTGAACGATCGGAACGGAATTGCCAACAGTTTCGGCTATTCCGATTATTATCATTTATCGCTCGAAGCAAAAGACCAGACTCCGGAGAAAATAAAAAAAATGCTCGATGAAATTGAATTAAAAACCAGGGATCAGTTTTTCGAGGCCAAAAAAGTGATTGATAAAATGCAGGCACGCAAGTTCAGCATTGCCGAAAGTGACTTGCGCCCCTGGCATTACAACGACGACCGTACAAGTTATCTGCCGCAGAGCTTTAACCAAAAGCTCGATTCGCTGCTCAATCAGGTCGATCCGAAAGAACGAACAGCCCGCTTTTTTGAAGGAATTGGGTTCCCGATTCAGGATGTAATTGATAACAGCAAGCTGGAAGATGTACCCGAAACCGCCAACCTGACAGCAATGATAAATGTTGATTTTAAAAACGATATACGACTGATTGCAGGTATCAAAAATACACACGACGGGTTAATAAGGATGATGCATTTGGGCGGACACGCATCACATTATAAGTCAATTTCAGACAAGGTTCCGTATTTGCTAAAAACGCCCAATGGTGTTGTTTCAGAAGGTGTTGCCCGCTGTTTCGAATCGCTGGCATCTGATTATAACTGGCTTAAAAATGAGGTTTCTGCCGATGCTGTGTTTCAAAAAGACTTGATGATTGTTTGCCAGCATCTCCGTCAGGTCGATCGTTTGATCAGATGCCGCAGGCTGTTGGTATTTGCCGAATTCGAACGCGAAATTTACCGGGATCCGTCGCAGAATCTGGATTTGCTGTGGCATAATCTGAACATGAAATATCTAGGACAAAACTATCCGGCAGAAAAAGGCGAGTGTTATTGGGCAGCCAATAAATCGGCAACAAGCCTTTCATGTACCATTCATAATTATGTCTTGGCCGATATTTTTGCTGCTCAGCTGCAACATATCATCCAAAATGGAGTCTTAACAAAAACCGATAGCATTATTCAGGATAATAAGGCTATCGGAAAATATCTGGTCGAGAATTTATACAGTTACGGCAATCTGCTTCCGTGGGAAAAACTGATTGAAAAAGCCACGGGTGAACCGTTAAATCCTGAATATTTTGTAGAACAACTGGTTGGAGATGAAAACAAAAGCAATTAGATAACGTAAAACTGTTGATTTTGAGTGTGTTAAATTTGTAATGTAGGTTCCTTGAGAACTACAAATTAAATAGGAAAACAGAAAACAGAAACAAGAATAACCAGAAACACATGAAGACAAAATGTTTAATCGTTGATGATGAACCTTTAGCCAGGGATCTCATCCGCCACCATGTTGAAAAACTTGAAAACTTCGAGATTGTAGCCGAATGCAGCGACGCCATGAAAGCGCTGAACATACTGCGTGAGAAGCAGGTCAACCTCATTTTTATGGACATTCAGATGCCGCAGATTACCGGAATCGAATTCCTGAAAACACTGAAATACCCACCAAAAGTAATTATCACCACGGCCTACCGCGAATACGCGCTCGAAGGCTTTGAACTCGATGTGGTTGATTATTTGCTGAAGCCAATCACGTTTGAGCGTTTCCTGAAGTCGGTCAATAAATATTACCAGATGAGCCAGGAGGATGTTCAGTTGAATGTGGGGTCATCTGCCGAAAAAATGGGTGATGAGTCGTTTGTTTACGTCAAGGAAAACAAAAAAGTGGTAAAGGTTTATCTTTCCGAAATTCGGTACATCGAAGGATTGAGCGAATATGTGCAGATTTTTACCGATAAGCGCAAAATAATTACCAAAACCAGCATGGCACAGATGGAAGAGAAGTTGCCTGCCGAAAATTTTCTGCGGATACATAAATCGTTCATCGTTTCAATCGGCAAAATCGAGGCGTTTACTGCCAACACCATCGAAATTCAGGGAAAGGAATTGCCTATTGGCCGAAGTTTTAAAAACGCCGCTTTGAGCGCATTGAATTTTACAGGTTCGCTGGCCGGCGTTTAGAGGTATTCTTTCCCGCACGAAAATATTCAACTTTTATATAGCCCGTGGCCAGCACTGGAAAGTGGCTACGGGCTTTTTTTGATTGTACATGTAGTTTGTGGTGAATAGGCCAGTTTACTATAGCCGGAAGTTAGGAAAAGTGCGGTGAATTATGGAGCCGTTTGTAGCCTTTTGGGCACACTCCATTTAAGAACCTCAATTTGTTCATAATCCAATTTTCGTGTCGTTGACATTCAATGGCGGGTTGTATAAGGCAACCAACGCGTTTTGCATAACAAACGACACGTTTTTTATGATTATCCGGCTTCTTCTCCAATTCTGCTCATTTACCCCGAGCTGTATTGCGCATATTGAAAAAAAAAAAGCTGTTTTTCATTTTTAAATAGGTTTGGTCGATTCTGCTTTTGCGGAAAGGGGAAAACTATGCGATCGTTAAATATCAGGTCAATGGATAACCATTTTGATTATTAAAATTGGGATGTTGGTTGACCAGAATGGGTTGTTCGCTTTCGCTTCTTCTCCTGAATAAAAAATCAAACCGAATGAATCGCATCGATTTTCAGAAAACAGGACGGTGCGCTATTGTATTTAACTTTAAACTTTTAGTCTATGAAAACAGGATTTTTGCTTGTATTTATTCTTGCTTTGAGCATCTTCAGCGGGATGGCTCAAACGAGGGTACTTACCGGAACAGTGAGTTCTTCGGAAGACGGGCTGCCAATTCCGGGAGTTTCGGTTTCGGTAAAGGGTACCACCACCGGAACAATTTCCGACATGAATGGCGTTTATTCCATAACCGCTCCTGAATCGGCCAGAACACTGGTCTTTTCGTTTGTGGGAATGGTGACACAGGAAGTCGCAATTACAGCGAGCGCCCAGATCAATGTGGTGATGAATTCGGATGTAATTGGTGTGGAAGAAGTAGTGGTTACCGCGATGGGCATAGCCAGAGAGAAAAAGTCGTTAACTTATTCTGCAACTGAAGTGAGTTCAAAAGAATTGTTAAATTCTAATGAATCGAATGTGGTTTCTGCTCTTTCGGGAAAAGTTGCCGGTGTTCAGGTGTCGAGTTCAAGTGGTATGGCTGGTGGTTCATCGCGTATAATCATTCGGGGTGTTTCGTCACTCAAAGGTAACAATCAGCCTTTATTTGTTGTTGACGGTGTTCCATACAACAATCAGGAGTTTAATTTTGAGGAGGGTGACAGTGATCAGGCCCTTTTTTATGGATCGACAGCAAATACAGGAGTTGACATTGACCCCAATAATATTGAGTCGATGACAGTACTTAAAGGTGCTGCTGCAACAGCACTCTATGGTTCAAGAGCTGCCACCGGAGTTATACTTATTACCACCAAAGGAGGGAAATCGGCATCGCAGGCTCCCGTCATCTCATTTAGTTCCAGATTCGGTTTAGATGAGATACAGCCTAATAAAGTCCAGGAATTGTATGGCCTGGGAACTAATGGCAATTATGTTGATGGAGAAACCGGGAAATCATCGTGGGTGTGGGGACCCAAACTTGAAGGCACTGATATTAAAACCTATGACCGGTGGGATTTATTCGAAATAGGAAAAACCTATGAAAACGCGATAAATATCCAGGGAGGGAAAGAAAATTCAGGCTATTTTGTGAGTTTTGGTGCTTTAAATCAAGATGGTACCGTTCCAACAACCGGACTGGATCGATACAGTTCTTTGGTCAAATTCAATACTAAACTTGGCGAAAATCTGGTAATTGGAGCTAAGATGGATTATACTTCTACAACTAATGACAGACTTAGTGAAGGTAATGGGCAAAGCTCAATCATGTGGACCATCCTTAGTGCGCCACCTTCTTATAATTTATTTCCGGCGGTGGATGCCAATGGAAATCAAAGGTTATGGAGAACACCAACCCGGAATAATCCTTACTGGTTGATTAATAATACAGGATCTACGGATAAGCGTGATCGTTTTGTTCCAACATTTAACTTCGATTATTCTTTTTTCTCGTGGATGAAATTAAGAGGAAATTTCGGGGTGGATTATTACACTTCCAATTCTAAATACTACGAAAATAAAGGGACCAGGGGAAGTTATCCCAGTGGACGTGTATTGGAAACATCAAGAACAAGCAGGGAAATCAATTCTGATATTATGTTGTTGCTTGATAAGGATTTGTCTGAAAAATGGAAAGGCTCCCTTCTTTTGGGTCACAATGTAAATTCCAGGTTCTATCACATGAAATCGGTTCAGGGAACAGATTTTATTATTCCGGGTTTTTATAACCTGTCAAATACAACTGTAACAGATCCAAGTGAAGGTACTATTGAAAAAAGATTGGTAAGTCTTTATGGAAATGCAACATTGTCGTATGATAGTTATTTATATTTCACTGTCACTGGTCGCAACGACTGGTCTTCAACTTTGCCAAAATCCAATAATTCTTATTTTTATCCATCGATCAGTTCAGGTTTAATATTTTCTGATGCCTTCGACCTCACAAACAATTGGTTTAATTTCGGAAAAATCAGGCTTTCTTATGCCATGGTAGGTAACGATGCCGATGCATACGTAACCGCAACTAATTTTTTAAAAGCAAATCCGGGCGATGGTCAGCGAGGTGATATCGTTTTCCCATATAACGGGATTGGAAGTTACCTTCAGTCAAACATTCTTGGAAATCCGAATCTGAAACCTGAAATTACCAATGAGTTTGAAGTTGGTACTGATTTGCGGTTTTTCTCAAACCGCTTGGGCATTGACTTCGCTTTCTATAATAAAGTAAGTAAAGATCAGATTTTTAGCGCACCATTGGCTCCTGAAACCGGATTTGGAAGTAAAGTTGTGAATGCTGCTGAAATTCAAAACAGGGGGCTTGAACTTGCGTTAAACATTGTACCTGTGAAGTTTAAGGACTTTTCGTGGGAGATAAATCTGAACTACAGCAAGAATAGAAATAAAGTACTTAGCCTTACCGAAGGTGTCGAAAGCATTCGTTTAGCCGGATTCACCGCGCCTGGTATTTTTATCATGGCCGACAAACCCTACGGAGTAATCTGGGGAAGTCAGTTTATGAGAAATGACAAAGGCGAGATATTGGTTGACGATGATGGCTATGAAATGAGTGCAGCAGAAAGTGGTCCAATTGGTAACGCAATGCCCGATTGGATTGGCGGCATCAGGAATACTTTAACCTGGAAAGGGATTTCGTTATCGGCATTAATTGACACACGACAAGGTGGCGATATTTATAATCTCGATGAATATTACATGAAAGCCTACGGTACTTCATGGTTAACACGCGATCGGGAAAATCCCATCATCGTTAAAGGTGTGCGCGAATCTGATGGAATGCCTAACACTACCGGGATTACCGACTATCAAAGCTACTGGTCAAATCAAAGTAATATAGATGAAGCAAACGTTCAGGATGCCAGCTTCATTCGTCTTCGTGAGGTTTCAGTTGGTTATGATCTTCCAAAGGCTTTACTTTCCAAAATCTCTATCAAAGGGATGAATTTAATGGTTTCAGGAAGAAATCTGTGGTTAAAGACTGACGATAGTTTTACCGGATCGGACCCTGAAAACAGTTTGTACGGAAGTGGAAACGGACAAGGATTGTCAAACTATGCTGTTCCATCAACGAAGAGCATTAATTTTTCACTCAAATTAACTCTTTAAACTAGAAACAATGAACACATTAAAGAAAATATTTGGAACCTTTTTATTGATTAGTATCTTATATAGCTGCGGTGAATGGCTGGATATTAATCAGAATCCGGATACTCCAACAGAAGAGGTTGTCTCTGAATCGGTTTTGTTGCCGGGAATTATTTCAACCATATCTTACGAATTAGCTGGCGGATTTCCGGCCAGACATGCCAATGCCTGGGTAGGGCAGTTTTCACTGAATGGGCCGGCCCCCGATGTTCAGACTTTCAAAATTCTGGATACCGATGTGAATAATACATGGGAATATACCTTGTACACAAATGTTCTGAAAAATTCGAAATTGTTGATCACGAAAGCAGAGAACAACGGGAATAAATATTATTCAGGAATAGGTAAAGTAATGACTGCTTATTCTTTAGCTATTGCTACTGATTTGTGGGGAAGTATTCCATGGTCGGAAGCTCTTAATCCGGAGGAATTCCCAAAGCCTAAGTTTGACACGCAGGATAAGGTTTATGAAGCCATCTTTATTTTGCTTGATGAAGCGATAGCCAATTTTGAATATACCGGGCAGCAAACAACAAAACCTGGTAGTGATGACCTATTGTTCAGGGGAAATATACCTGCGTGGAAAAAGTTTGCCTATTCGTTGAAAGCGCGCTATAATATGCGTCTTTCCTATGCAAAAGCAGGAGCAACACAAGCCGATCTGGTTTTGGCAGCGCTGGAAAAAGGTTTTACAAGCAACAGCGATGACGCCGATTTTGCATATTTCGATAAAACCGGAGCCGAAAATCCCTGGTATCAATGGTATAGTAAATTTAATACGCTGTATTTGGATACTAACACTTACATTATTTTAAAGAAGTACAATGACCCAAGGCTTGATGTTTTTGCTGATACCACCTATGCTGACGGTGTTTCAGGAGAAATAATACCACATCGGAATGGATTGCTGACTGAGATACCCGGAGTGACTTCAAAACTGGCGATTGAACGTACAACTTACGATGATGGCGAGGATAAACAACCTTACTTCATTACCAAATCGACCCCGGTACCGTTTATTACGTATGCCGAAAACTGTTTCCTTAAAGCGGAAGCTTACCTTTGGAAGAATGATTTTGCGAAAGCAGCCCAGTTTATGAAAGAGGGTACAAAAGCCAGTCTTTTGAAGTTGCAGTCGAATAATGAGCCTGCTTTCTCCGAAAGCGCCATTAACAATTACGTTGACGCTTTACCTTCGCTTCCGTCGAATTTTGAGGGTGCCCAAAAGATGATCATTGAACTAAAGTTCATTGGTAATTTCCTTTCGGTTGAGAACTATAATGACTATAGAAGAACTCATTACCCCACAATTGTGTTGCCAATGGACGCTGAATATACACATGTACCCTACAGGATGCCTTATGCAACAAGTCCTAAATTGTACAACAAGGATAATGTTCCTTCAGTAGAAATTGATAAAGACAAAGTTTGGTGGGATAAAAAGTAATATGAATATCCGTAATAATACCCAATCTTATAAAAGTCATTCAATTGTCATTTGATAGTCATTCAATTGTCAGTAAATGACAACAAAATGACCACAAATGACTGACGTAAAGTGCCAAATAGGTATGAAAACGGACAATCATAAAAAGTAAGGATAAGCTTTTACTGATATAAATTTTGGGCCGTCTGAAAAGATGGCCCTTTTTATTAGATAAAAGCGAAGACAGGCAAATTGGACGATTTGAGTTTTATCCTTTATGCTCCCGTTTCAGTAAATTCCCCAGATCTCTTCCGATTTTTTGTACCCGCTCAAATCCCTGGCTAAGTGGCTCTGCATTGATGTCGCCATATTCGCTGAATTTGCTGTCGATGTGATGGACGCGCGGATAAATAATGATTTTGCTGTTGCCCGGAAATTGCTTCTCCAGTTTTTCCTGAATGTTTTCCATACAATTATCATACGAAACCGATGTGCGCCGGGCAGCTACGTAAAAAAGCATGTCGTCGTTGCCAACATATTTTTGCAGCAGGTCAAGATCTTCCAAATCGTATTCTTCTGAAAAAATGAATCCGCATTTTTGTTTACGTTGCCTGAACAGGTCGTGAATGGCAGTGTTGGTTACCGGGTTGCAATAGCAAAAAACATTCAGGCTAAGCTCTCTGGAAAGCGCGTTGATTTTGGGTAGCCAAATCTCGAACCCGGGTTCCAGCTCGGCGAGAGGCGGACAAACCACCGCAATTTTGCTGTGATTTATAAGCGGTTGCGCGAAATGACAGATGTAAACCGCTTTACTGGTACGTGAAATGATCGAGGCCGTTTTTGTTTCAATGAAACGTTCAATCAGTCCGGTTTTGCGTGGCCAGCCAATCATAATGGTGTCAGTCATTTCTTCGCGCGAGGCACGGATAATCCCTCCGGCAATATTGTGGTCGATAGTGGCAGTAATTTTCACCTTGGTTTCGTTGGCCGATGCCATTTTTACCAGCGGCTGCAGGTTCTTCTTGGCCTTTACCAGATTTTTCTCGGCTTCTTCGTCGTTGGGTACAACCGACAAAATCGTTATCGGATTGATCGATTTTTTGTTTTTTACAAAAACCGCAAATTCGAGCAGGGTTTCCATATTGTCCATATTCGCAATCGGAATCATGATGTGCTCGCTGTTGTGAACTGGGTATTCGATTACCGGTTCTTCTTTTTCTGAAGTGATGATGCGTTTTGCGGCGTTTTCAGTAACAATTGTTGCAACCAGGCAAGTAACCAGAATCAGCAAAATAGTGCCATTCAGTGCATTTTCATCAATAATTCCGGCCTGAAAACCTACCAGAATAACTGCCAGCGTTGCCGCGGCGTGCGAACTGCTCAATCCAAAAATCAACTTTCGCTGGTCGGCCGAATACCTGAAAAGTGAAGCGGTTGCGCTCGAAGCCATCCATTTGCCGATAAGAGCCACTACCGATAGTGTTACCGCTATGATTACCGCTGAAGGACCATTCAGCAACACTTTGATATCGACCAGCATCCCGACACTTATCAGGAAAAATGGAATAAATATCGATTGCCCGATAAATTCTATGCGGTTCATCAGTGTGGACGAATAGGGGATGAGTTTGTTGAGCGACAATCCGGCAACGAATGCCCCGATAATTGGCTCAATGCCTGCAAGTTCGGCAAGAAAAGCCGCGAAGAAAACAACAGAAAGTACAAAAATATAGTGAGAGGTTTTTTCGCTTTCGAGCTTCTGGAAAAACCATGCTGTAATTTTGGGAATTACCCAGAACATGATTGCTGAAAATACAGCCAGCGAAGCAATTAACTGTACCCAAAACGAAAGATTTAATCCTCCGCCATTTGAACTCATAATAATGGCCAGCAATATCAGTACCGCAGTATCGGTGAGGATTGTACCCCCAACAGTGATGGCAACCGCTTCGTTTTTCGAGATACCGAATTTGCTCACAATTGGGTACGAAACCATGGTGTGCGTCGAGAACATGCTCGAAATGAGCAAGCTGGCTGTGAAGTCGTAATTAAGCAGGTAATAGCAAACCGGAAACCCGATGGTTAAAGGGATGATGAAAGTTAGAAACCCAAATACGAGACTTCTGTTTTTGTTGCGCTGGAATTCTTTCAGGTCGAGTTCCAAACCGGCAATAAACATGATATATAGTAAGCCAATGGTCGAAAAAAGTGTAACCGCCGAATTTTTTTCGAGCCAGTTAATGCCATGCGGCCCAATAATTACCCCTGAAATAATCAGTCCGATAATTCCCGGTATTTTAAGCTTCCGCAGTACAATTGGCGACAGCAATATAATGAACAAAATAACAGCAAAAACCAATACCGGGTTTTGAAATGGCCGTTCAAATTCGTGGGCTATCTGATCAATAAAACTACCTCCCATTCAAGATTAATTTATAGAATTATCATTAATCAAATTCTTTGCAAGATAGCTGAATTAAACAATTGTTGATATTTTGCCAATAAGAAAAATAATATTAGGAAGTTGGGTTAAAAAACAATCGTTATTTTCACACTTTTCAAAAAAAACTAAATTAATTACTAATCTTAAACTTAAAGGAGACCTGTAAATGGCAAGACGAATTATTGGTATTCACGAAAAACTTCCTGTACTGGAAAGTTTACCGCTTAGTTTTCAGCATTTAACGGCCATGTTTGGAGCTACTATTCTGGTTCCTATTCTTTTGGGCGTCGATCCGGCTATCGCCCTGTTAATGAATGGTGTAGGAACCCTGATTTATACCTGGGTTACCAAAGGCGGAATTCCGGCTTATCTGGGATCGAGTTTTGCATTTATTGCGCCGGCAATGCTGGTAATTGGTTCTTATGGCGGTTTCAGTCATGCTCAATCAGGATTTATCTTTTTCGGTTTATTCTTCATAGCAATTTCGTTTGTTGTAAAATATTGGGGTATCCGGTGGATCGACATCGTGATGCCTCCCGCTGTGATGGGCGCTGTGGTGGCCATTATCGGGCTCGAACTTGCACCGGTAGCCGCTCAAATGGCAGGACTTGCTCCCTGGCCAACAGCCGTCGGTCAAACAGTTCAGCCGTTTGTAATGTCTCCTGATGTGGTAATCGTTTCAATGTTTACTTTGATTGTAGGCATGATCGGCTCCGTACTTTTTAAAGGTTTTATGCAGGTAATTCCAATTCTTTTTGCAGTAATTGCCGGCTACGTGCTGGCTTTGTCGATGGGAATGGTAGATATTGCAAAAATCAGTAATGCCGAATGGTTTGCATTGCCAACATTTAGTACGCCGGTTTTCGATATCAATGCTATTTTTATTATTGCCCCGGCATGTATCGTTGTTTTGGCCGAGCATATCAGCCATTTGATCGTTACCGGAAAAATTACAGAATCCGATCTGATGGCCAAACCGGGATTGCACCGTTCTTTACTTGGCGATGGAATCAGCAATGTGCTTTCGGGCTTTGCAGGTTCTCCGCCCAATACAACCTATGGCGAAAACATTGGTGTAATGGCCATTACCCGTGTATATTCGGTTTGGGTTATTCGTGGAGCTGCGCTTCTGGCTATTGCTTTCTCTTTAATCGGAAAAGTTTCGGCAGCCATTCAAACCATTCCTGATGCAGTAATGGGTGGAATCACGATGCTTTTGTACGGTGTAATTGCAGTCCAGGGTTTCCGCATGTTTGTTGAGCAAAAAGTCGATTTCAGTAAAAACAGCAACATGGTACTTGGCGCTATTACTTTTGTGGTTGGTGTAAGCGGAGCAAGTATCAATATCGGTTCAGTACAACTAAAAGGAATGGCATTTGCAGCTATCATTGGTGTTGTGTTGTCGTTGCTTTTCTGGGGTTTCAGCAAACTCGGAATTATGAATAAAGAAGAGTAATCAAGTCTTTTATATTTCCTGAATATGGTTATCTGTAATATTACCCAATGTCATAAAAGTCATTCAATTGTCATTTGGTAGTCATTAATTTGCCAGGAATATAACAACAGAATGACAATCAATGACCACTACTGACTGGCATAAAGTGCAAATAGGTAAGTAAATGGACAATCAATTCTTTAAAAAGGAACAACAAACGGGGAATTCAGCAATGGGTTCCCCGTTTCTGTTTCCTGAAAATCAAAAATGAATTGGTGAATGCCCGAAAATATGCCAAAGGTCGTGGAATCAGACTCGAAAAAAGAGACGACAGCGAAATAAAAAGTGTGTTACATTTTATCTGCATCAAATTGGAAAACTGATTTTTGGTATAAAACGGATCACAGATCAGCATCAGCCGCTTCGAACAACATGGAAGCATATTCAGAGGAGCAGCAAATAAATTACTTCCCAAAATCACATCTTAAAATATTTATGTTTGTTTACTATCCCGAAAAGGCATAATAATTGCAGGGTCTCGTCCGAATTTCTATTTTCGTAAAAAATATCCGGATTGAAACCCCGCTCCTGCGGATATGTAAAAAGCTGGCAACCGCTAGTGACGATTTGCAATCGTCACTTTTTAGCCCGGGATTTGTAATCCTTTTTTGAAATTGAAATAACGTAGCTGTCTTTTTTACAAGCAACTTCGTTTGCAAAGTTTTGTTAACTTAGCCCAGCGGTGCTGTAATTCAATAATTTTTAGACCTATGGGAATCAACAATAAAATATCAAAAGGCTACGCCTACTATCTGACCTTAACAATCGTGGAATGGATTGATGTTTTTTCACGCCCTTTTTATAAACACATCATTGTAGATTCGTTGAATTATTGTATTGCGAACAAAGGCCTGGAGGTATATTGCTGGTGCTTAATGAGCAATCATATCCATTTGGTAGTGAGTGCAGGCGATGAGGGTAGTTTGTCGGATATACTTCGCGATTTTAAAAAATTTACAAGCAAAGCACTCATTGATACGATTAAAGAGATACCTGAAAGCAGACGAGACTGGATGTTAAACTTGTTCTGGTATGCAGGAAAAAACAACAAAAAAATCAAATATTTCAAAGTTTGGCAAGATGGCAACGATGCTCAGGAAATTCACACCACTGCTTTTCTGGATGAAAAAATGAATTACATTCACAACAATCCGGTAAGAGCAGAATTGGTTGGACGACCAGAAGACTATCTTTACAGCTCGGCCAGAGATTATACAGGAGAAAAAGGGTTGGTTGAAATAATAATGGTGTAAAGCGGATCACAGATCCGCAATTAAGAGGTGCTGATTGCAAATCAGCACCAGCTGCTTCGAACAACGTGTGTGCATATCCGGAGGAGTAGGGTTATGTTGGCGGTCCCTTATATGATTATTAAATAAATCAGTATGAAGATTTTCGATTATATATTCTATAGACTTAATAATTTGTATGCTTCAAAAGAAAAGTATGGATCCTCGGTTTTTACTGCGGCTCTGTATGTAAGCTTTTTAGAATTTTTGACTTTATGCTCAATAGTTGTAACGTTTCAAGTTGTCACTAATGATTCATTTTTAACAAGAGAATTTTTACAACAATATAACCCATATTCAAAATATGGTCTATTGTTAATTTTCTTTCTATTTGAAATATTCAATTATCTAAGATATCGTAAAATGAAGACTAAAGAAGCACTACAAAGAAGATTTAAGAATCATTTTATGAATAAAATCATAAAGCCTTGGATGTTTATAATACTGGGAGCATTTTTATTTGGATTACCAATACTGGTGCATTACTTTGTTAAGTAGCATATTGTTGGCACCCACCTACCCCGCTCCTGCGGATATGTAAAAAGCTGGCAACCGCTGGTGACGATTTGCAATCGTCACCTTTTAGCCCGGGATTTGCAATCCTTTTTTGAAATGAAACAACGAAGCTGCCCACAAAAAAGGCAGCTTCGCTTATAAAGTTTTGTTAACTTAGCTCAAGGTTTTTTGAAATTGAATATGCAACTTGATTTAAAACTTTGCGCGGGAAAGTATAAACGGATCACAGATCAGCATCAGCCGCTTCGAACAACATGGAAGC
>DPRM01000119.1 GCA_003537645.1 Prolixibacteraceae bacterium | reverse complement strand
CCGGTAAGGTAGCCGCCGCATGGTTCGGCAGTTGTGTCTTTTTAGTTATTGTTGCCACTGTTATCCAATCCTTTTTTGGTGTTTAAAATCGGGAGTTATGCAAGAGATGCTGAAAGAAAAGTTGTGGACGTACATCGTCCACAACAACCCGGACCTGATGCTGAATTTGCAGCAAGATTTTGCTGTAACGCACTACCTCGAAGATAAGGTGAATGGTATTCAGTTCCTGACATCTCAACTTCGGGCGGAAAACAAGCCCGGATATGTCATTGAGGCACTCTGTATGGAAGAGTTAATCAAAGATCTACTTCCTTCTAAATTCAATTATATCCGCAACATTCTGGAAAATGAATTTACCCAAGACTTTCAGAGAATTAAAGAATCAGGCTTGCTCACTTACGAGATCGTGAACCTGATCAGCGAAAGTGAAACGGCATTTGCAACATTTGGTTTTACGGAGGACAATGAACAGAACCGAATGCTTCACTATGCGATTGCCGGGACCATCCGGCAATACATGGAAAGCGAGTAATGAATCTGGCATCCAGATTATTCGGATGCCGGTTTAAAATAAATAAAAGCATTGATGTGGATTGAAAATGTGAGGTATGGCTTATAATGCTTTTCAAAAATTAAAGGATAATATATCCGCTATCCGGATTGCACTTCAATGGGACAAGAAATCCAGAATTTCATCAACCGATATTGCAACGCTGCAAAATTATTCCGGCTTCGGCGGAATAAAGGCGGTATTATATCCCCCAACAACCCAAGAGGACTGGGTAAAGCTTGGTGCTTCGGATAATGACCTGCGGTTGCTTCCGGGTATCAGAGAACTGCATGAACTGATGCAAAATCACCTTGACGAAAAGCAATATAAAGAAGCGGTCCAGTCAGTAAAAAATAGTGTTTTGACTGCTTTTTTTACACCCAACATTGTTCCTCGTACCCTTTACAACGTTTTAAATGAACAAGGCATTAGGCCGAAACGGATTTATGAACCCTCAGCAGGTTCGGGTGTGTTCATCTCAAAAGCAGAAAAAGCATTTCCCCAACTGGAACAGATAACGGCTGTGGAAAAAGACCGACTTACAGGATTGGTGTTATCAGCATTAAATTCCGGTCTTTCGATAAAGGTTAAGACGCATATTGCCGGACTGGAAGAAACACCGATTACCGATAATGGGCAATATGATCTAATTGTAAGCAATATTCCCTTCGGGAATTTCCCAGTCTATGATGAAGCTTTTACCAACAAGGAACTTACCGGAAAAATCCACAATTACTTTTTCGCAAAAGGGCTTGACAAGATTGCTGACGGCGGTTTGATGGCCTATATTACGACCGACGCTTTTCTAAACAGTCCTTCCAACCGTGCGGCAAGGGAATACCTGTTTGACCGTGCAGATTTTATTAGTTTGTCGGTCATGCCTGATAACCTGATGAAAGAAACGGGCAACACCGAAGCTCCTAACCATTTACTGATCTTACAGAAGAATGGAAACAAAGCGGGACTCACCAATGAAGAAAATGAATTGTTGAATACTGTGCAACAAGAAAACGAATTCGGACAGTTCCATCTCAATAGGTTCATCCACCGACATCCGGAACTGGTCATCGGAGATGAACTCAAATCCGGGAGAAACCAATATGGCCATGCGAACCAAAGCGTGTGGCAGCATGGTGACATAAACGGTATTGAAGAAAAACTGGCGACAACAATCAGGGAGGGGATCAGGGAGCGTTTTGGCGAAAACCTGTTTCTCCACGCACAAATGAAGACTTCCGTACATGAGCCAGAACCACAAAAGCAAATCCTTTCCTATTTGCCTATGCCGGAAAGCAAGACAGTATCCGTACCTGTACAATTGGGCTTGTTTGATACTGCCCCGGCAGAAAACATCAGCCGGGCAATGGATTACCTTAACGATCTGGACAAATCAGTTATACAAAAACAGACGGTTCGCCTGATCAGCACAGTAAAAACTAGCGATAACCCTGCACATGAAAGCATTGTCCTGTTAACGGCCAAACAGGAAAAAACCAATCGGTATTTATACAAGTTGTATTCCAATGTAAAGGAAGTACAGTTTTCCGCTAACTGGATGAACGCATCCGTATTAGGCAACGAACTGGCAGCGCTTGCCGGACAGTTGCAACAATATGCCCATGCGTATATTTATGAAGGAGATAAAAGTCTGGAACAGGCTTTGGGATTGACAAGTGGGCTCCAGTCAATACAAGCAAATCCTGAACTGAAACCTTTTTATAAAGATGGTACATTGGTAGTACATCAGAACCAGGTTGGCATCCTTAATAATGTAGATGTAGAGTTTAAGCAGTCTGCTTTCCAGCCTTTGCAGCGACAGGGAGACCTTGCATTCTTCCAAAGCTACACCGGATTACGCGACAGTTACCTGGAACTGTACGCAAAGGAGTTGTCTGGCATAAATCTGGATGAAAAGGAACGCATATCCCTGAATCAGCGCTACGATAACTTTGTAGCACAATATGGTTTTCTGAACAGCCCAGCCAACAATAAACGCATCATCAATGATCTGGCTTTTGGCTTTACAATCCTTTCTTCACTGGAACGCAAAGAAAGCTCTCAGTTTGTAAAAGCCGACATTCTCGTGCAATCCGTTGCCTGGCAACAGGAACGGTTTATCACCGATAATCCGCTGGATGCCCTTGCACGCAGCCTGAATGAGAAAGGCCGGGTGGATTTGAGTTACATGGAAATGGCCACCGGGCTGACGGAAAAAGAACTGATCAGCAGGTTGGGCAACCATATCTACCTTAACCCATTGTCGGATACATGGGAAACCACAGACAAGTATTTAAGCGGCAACGTGGTAGAGAAATTACAGCAAGCTGAAGAATTGCTAAAGAATAATCCCGAAAACCCACAATATCAAAGAAGCCTTGAAGCCATAAAAAAAGTACAGCCCGAAAATATACCGTTTGAGTTGCTGGACTTCAACCTGGGCGAACGCTGGATTCCCAATCGTTTTTATGAACGGTTCGCCAATCAGTTGTTTGAACAGGATACCAGCATCAATTATTTTTCATCGCTCGACACATTCAAGGTCAATACCTACGGGCATAATGCTAAAATTGACAGGGAATATGCCGTTACTCCCAAGAGCGGAAGGACGACATATGGTTATACCATGCTGGAACACGCACTGGAAAATACCACGCCCTTTTTTACCTATGAGGTAACTGGGCCGGATGACAAACCCATTCGTGTGCCCGACAATGAAGCGATACAGCTTGCTCACCAGAAGATTGAGAACATACGCAACGGGTTCACGGACTGGTTACGGGAGCTACCTGACAGCGATAAAAAGCGTTTGGAAAGCCTATATAACCAAACCTTTAATTGCTATGTGCTGAGGGAATACGATGGTAGCCACCAACGTTTTCCGGGGCTGGATAAAAAGTCCCTGGGCATTGAGGAGCTGTACACCTCTCAAAAAAATGCGGCATGGCGTATTTTACAAAACCGTGGTGCTCTGATCGATCATGAAGTAGGGCTGGGAAAAACCCTGACCATGATCATTGCCGCCACTGAAATGAAGAGGCTGGGTATCGTCCATAAGCCTTTGATCCTGGCGCTGAAGGCCAATGTGAACCAGATAACTGAAACGTATCACAAAGCATATCCTCTAGCCCGAATTCTGGCCCCGGGAGAGAATGATTTTACCCCGACCAAACGCTTGCGCCTATTCCATGAAATTAAAAACAACAACTGGGACTGCATCATCCTGACACATGATCAGTTTGGTAAAATACCACAATCACCGGAGATACAGAAAGAGATATTCCAGGCAGAACTGGACAACGTGGAAAGGGATCTGGAAACTCTGAAAGATTTGGGTGGTGAAATTTCCAAACGGATGTTGAAAGGGCTGGAGATACGCAAAAACAATCTGGAAGGCCAATTAAAGGGAGTACTGAAAAACATCGAAGAGAAGAAAGATGCAGGCATCAACTTTAGGGAAATGGGCATTGACCACCTGTTTGTGGATGAAGCCCATAAATTCAAAAACCTGACCTTTACTACCCGGCACAACCGTGTGGCTGGGCTTGGCAACATGGAAGGAAGCCAGAAAGCGCTCAACATGCTGTTTGCAGTGCGCACCTTACAGGAAAGATTCAATGCTGACCTGTGCGTTACCTTTTTATCCGGCACGCCCATCTCCAATAGTTTGACGGAAATGTACCTGTTGTTCAA
>DPRM01000072.1 GCA_003537645.1 Prolixibacteraceae bacterium | reverse complement strand
ATGATCACACTTTGCATCAATCAAACCAGCACCGATCCGTATTTTAACCTGGCGGCCGAAGAGTATTTCCTGAAGAACTTTCAGGAAGATTTTTTTATGCTTTGGCGTAGCCAGTCTTCGGTTGTGGTTGGTAAGCATCAGAATGCACTGGCCGAGATCAATCATGAGTTTGTGCGCGAAAACCAGATTCCGGTAGCTCGTCGGTTATCGGGTGGCGGAACGGTTTTTCACGATCCCGGAAATGTGAATTTCACCTTTGTCCGGAATGTGACGAATATTTCTGAAGTCAATTTTAAGGTATTTACTGTTCCTGTAGTTGAAGCCCTGAAAAAGCTGGGCGTTGAGGCTTACACCACCGGCCGCAACGATTTGCTGATTGATGGCAAAAAGATCTCCGGAAACGCCGAACATGTCCATCGAAACCGGGTATTGCACCACGGAACTTTGCTGTTCGACAGTCGTTTGGAAGCACTGAAAGGCGCGTTGAAGGTCGATTTGTCGAAGTTTGAAGATAAAGCCGTACAATCGAATCGAAGTGAGGTGACCAACATTGCCAATTACCTGCCCAAGCCGATTTCGGTCGTGGAATTTACTGATTTTATTTTCGGCCAAATCAGTCAAAACTATACCGATTTCCTGATTTACGAATTGACGGCTGATGATATCAACGCGATTCAAAAACTATCCGCAGAGAAATACCAAACCTGGGACTGGATTTTTGGCTATTCGCCCCGTTACCGGTTTACCAATACGCTGGAAACCGAAAACGGCGAAATCCAGATCAGTTTGCTGGTGGAGAAAGGGCATATTGCCGAAGTTTCTCTTTCAGGAGACATTGAGGAGGAATTGAGCTTCAAAATGACTGATGTGCTGATGGGTTGCCAACATGATTATACTACTGTAAAAACTGCGCTGGATGGTCTTAAACAGAATTTCACAAATTGGTCT
The DNA here is from genome assembly GCA_003537645.1 of Prolixibacteraceae bacterium. Lineage (GTDB taxonomy): Bacteria > Bacteroidota > Bacteroidia > Bacteroidales > Prolixibacteraceae > Aquipluma. The sequence continues at coordinate 54,277 of DPRM01000072.1, read as the reverse complement.
GCAGACAAGATAGCTGGAACGATGTTTTAATTTGTCAAATCATATTTCACAATTCTTACCAAATTGCTGATTTTTGCTGCAACAAAAATCAACCAGACAGCCATTGACCTATCTGGAAGAAACGGTTGATTTACATTTCGAAAGGTTAATAATAACGACTGATTTTATTTTAAAATTTACCTGAAAATATGTTTTAGAAGAAACGAAATGAAACTTAAAGTTCAGTAACTTTAGTTAGAAAAATATGTGTTGAGGCTGATGCGAAGTTTTGATGCGGGTGATGGTGGGCTTGAGTTCCGGAGAATAGATGGAAATCATAAAAACCAAAAATCATATAGCATGAAAACTTTAAAATTTCTATTCATTTTTGTTTTGTGTCTGGAAGCAATCAGTGTTGGTGCCCAAATCAATCTGAAAGATAAACTGAAGAACAAAACGACCAACCGGGCTGATAATAAAGTAGATCAGGGTATTGATAAAGGCCTGAATGCCGTTGAAGATGGAGTGAAGGATCTTTTCAAGAAGAAAAACAAAACCGAAGGCGATCAACCTGAAGGAGAAGACCAATCTACCCCGCAAGATGAAAGGCAATCAGGAAAATCACCACAATTACAATCGTATTCTAAATTTGATTTTTTGCCGGGCGAAAAGGTTATTTTTTACGACGATTTCACTCAGGATGCTGTGGGAGATTTTCCGGCATTGTATAATACCAATGGCTCTGCCGAAGTAGTAACTACAAACCTTTACCCCGGCAACTGGATGAAATATTCGACCAGAGGCTGTATTTGGACTGATAAATTGTTAACCCTACCCGATAACTACACTTTAGAGTTCGATGTAATTCCAATTGCCGGTGATGAAGGACGCATGGCCGGATGGAGTTTCAGGTTAATGAAGTGCATTAACCAAAAATCGTGGGATGGTGGTGCTGTTCCTGGTCATGCCGGATTTAATTTTGGAATTGAATATTTTGGAAGGCCTTATTACAGAGCCTATAACAATAAATTGGATGGTGAATTCTGGGATCAGAAGGGATTTAATGATGATGAGAAAACCTACGAAAAATTAGATCAGAAATACCACATTTCGGTTTGGGTACAAAAAACCAGGGTCAGAATTTACCAGAACGAAACCAAGATATTCGATGTTCCCAGGGCATTTCCTGATCCTTCGGTAAAGATGGACCGTATACGTTTTGAAGAAGACGCTGCCATGATCAGCAATATCCGCATTGCAGTTGGCGCACCCGATACCCGAAACAAGCTGATGACAGAAGGAAAACTGGTTACTTATGGTATTTATTTCGATGTAAACAAAGATGTTGTAAAACCCGAATCGTATGGTACATTGAAAGATATCGCCGCAGTGTTAAATGAAGTTCCGGATGTAAATGTTAAAATTTTAGGGCATACCGATGCCGATGGACAAGATGCAGCCAATCTTGATCTTTCGAAACGTCGCGCTGCTTCGGTAAAAGCCGAACTGGCCAAATCATTCGGAGTAAACGCCGATCGTTTGGTTACCGACGGAATGGGTGAAAGTCAGCCTGTTGCGCCAAACGATACACCGGTTAACAAAGCACTGAACCGACGGGTTGAGTTTATAAAATTATAACTATTTAAAAACAACATAACGATGAAAAAGCTAATTCTATTCACTGCAATTGTTCTTCTCGCGTTAGGTATAAATGCTCAGGAAATCTTTTTCCCAACCAAAGAAGGAACAGTTTTGGTTTACAAATCATTCGACAAAAAAGACAAGGAAACAAGCATGGTGAAATATACCATCAAACATTTAAAATTGAATGGTAACGATATGGACATCACCTACCTTGTAGAGTCTCTCGATCCGAAGGAAAAACTGGTTTTCAAGGAAGAAATCACGATTCAGCAAAAGGGCGATAAACTCTACTTTGATATGAGCAATTTTATCAATAAAGCAGCCTTTCAGCAGGAGGGATCGATTCCTGCCGAAATTGAAATTACGGGTAATAATATGGAAGTTCCCTCAAATCCAAATCCCGGCGATGTACTTCCCGATGCCAATGTTGAAATGTCTATGAAATTAGGTTTCGTCAACATGAAAATGTCGGCCAATGTTACCAACCGGAAAGTGGAAGCCATTGAAGACGTTACAGTTACAGCCGGTACTTTCAAAGGATATAAATTTTCGTGTACGGTAAATTCTTCGGTAATGGGAATGAAAGTTAATTCGCAAAATACGGATTGGTATGCAAAGGGTGTGGGCATCGTAAAATCAGAGAGTTACGATAAAAGTGGGAAGCTGCAAAGTCGCACGGAGCTGATTGAGATTAAATAGAAAATAAACCTGGAATGAGTTTATAATATATTTAGTACACCACCACCTCGTCAATAAACATCCAGGCATCTTTGCCTTCGCCTGCATGGCCTTTGGGGCATTTGCCCAGATTTTTTGAAACGATTTTTACATAACCGGCTGTTGTCGGGGTAAATGAGACTGAAAAATCTTTAAGCTGTTTGTCTCCTGAGAGCGGATCGACATCGTTGGGCATTTCCCCCACTTTTTCAAATTTCAGGCCATCAGTTGAAATGAAAAATTCCATTTTCACCGGAAAGAAAATGTAGGAACCGGCATTTTGAAGCGCTCCAACCGAAATGGAACTTATTTCGGTCGCTTGCTGCAGATCAATTACAATTTCCATATCATTTCCTGCCCATCCCTGCCATTCTCCATCGTGGTGATCGGTGCTTCCGCGAATGGCATTTACCAGCGTATATTCGCCCGATCCTTTGTAATAATCGCTGAACAGAGTCTTGTAAATTACTGGCTTTGCAGTGGCTTTATTGATATTAAACGACTGGCTGATTGTTTTTTCGGCAAAATTGCCATTCACCATTGGGGCTGCTTTCAGGATAGTTGACTTGCTGAGTACGATTGGTTTTTTGTAAACCGCTGACCATCCTCCAGGTTCGCTGTCGTCAGTAGTATAATGAATATCAACTCCTTCAAGTTCGCTTTTCAGGGTAACGGCCAGTTGTTTGCTTTCCTGATCGAATTGCGCTTTTGCTGCAACTTTATAGGCGCTCTTCGAGTAGTTGATGCCCATTTGTTCGTAGCGTTTCATAAACAATTGGATTCGTTGCGAAAAACTTTCCCAGCTACGAACTTCTTTGGGGCTCCAAAGTGCTTCGGCCATTGCACCAATGCGAGGGAAAGTCATGTATTCGGCATGTTTCAGGTTGGGTACAAATTCGGTCCAAAGATTGGCTTGTCCGCCTAAAATGTGTTTTGCTGCTTTGGCCGGCAACTCTTCAGGAACCGGATTGAATGCGTAAACTTTACTAAGTGGTAAATATCCGCCAAATGCAGGTGGTTCCTGATCGGCGGGTCCCTGATAATAATCGATGTAGCAGTCTGATGTGGGAGTCATTACCACATCGTGTCCCTGATTGGCGGCTTCGATACCACCTTCAAAACTACGCCAGCTCATCACGGTTGCTTCGGCAGGCAAACCGCCTTCCAGAATTTCGTCCCATCCAAGCAAAACCTTGCCTTTGGAGCTGAGGAATTTCTCGATGCGCTTAATGAAATAACTCTGCAATTCATGCACATCTTTCAGCTTTTCAGCTTTAATGCGTTTTTTGCAATCGGGGCATTTTTCCCATTCAGTTTTGGTCGCTTCGTCGCCGCCAATATGGATGTATTTTGTTGGGAAAAGCTCTGCAACTTCAGTTAAAATATCTTCCAGAAAAAGAAAAGTTGAATCTTTTCCGGCGCAGTAAATATCGGTAATTGGCCAAATGCCTCCGGGTAAAACGGAGAATGGACCTCCTGTACACGAGTATTGCGGATAGGCGGCCAATGCGGCAGTAACGTGGGCGGGCATTTCAATTTCAGGAATAATTGTAACGAAACGGCTTTGTGCATAAGCCACCATTTCCCGTATGTCGTTTTGTGTATAAAAACCGCCATAAGTGGCTGCTTCTCCCTCCTGTTGTTTGGGGCGCGAGTTCCAGTGCTTGTCTTCGTGGTTCACCCGCCAGGCGCCAATTTCGGTAAGTTTGGGGTATTTTTTTATTTCAATCCGCCACCCCTGATCATCGACCAGATGCAAATGCAAGGTGTTGATTTTATGGATCGCGAGATTATCGATCATTCGCATTACTTCTTCTTTGGTGAAAAAATGGCGCGACACATCGAGCATAAATCCGCGCCATCTGAATGCAGGACTATCAGAAATGCTGACAACCGGAACCAGCCATTCCATTGTTTTTGCGTTTGGGGTGCTTTCAATTTCAGCCGGAAGTAACTGCCGCAATGTTTGAACCGCGTAAAAGAACCCGGCAGGCTGAGCCGCTTTGATGACGATGCGGTTTTTCTGTACTTCCAATGTGTATGCTTCGGCGTTCAACATTGGCTCAGTCTTAAAATATATCTGGTTGGAGCCCTCGTTTCCACCCACCAGAATATCTAATTTCCATCCGGTTGCTTTTTCGAATATTCCGGAGAAATAGTCGGCAACCAGCTTTTGCTCAACACTTTCAACCACCAAACGGGTGCTTTTTTTTAACCGGAAGGACGATTCGCCCAAAACCATTTTTTGTGGTTGTGGAATCAGGGCAAGCTCGCTTTCGGTGTATGTTTTATTGGGCTTGCAACTAAATACTACGAAAATGCAAGCCAAAATTAATAGTCCGGACAGTCTTCTTTTCATTCGCATATAATTTGCTTTTTATTTGCCTCATGGAATAGCCATATATCCATTTTCGGTTTGTATGAGCCTTGCTCTTGTGGCTATTTCATTCGTTTGGATAATTTAGTTTCCGGCAGGAAGTTAATTAAAATTATTTCACCACCGAAAAACTTCCTTTTCCGCTGCCTGTCGATCCGTTTGTACCGATTCCCTGAATCTCAATGATAAAATCAGATAATATTTTTCCGGCAGTTACAGTAATTTCGGCTTCACCGGTTTCGTCAATTGTAAGTTCCGGAATCCATTGAAGGGTAGTTCTGTTATTGCGCTTAAGATTGTTAGGTTCGGCCTCAAATGTTTTATTCTCCTGATTTCCCATATTGAATTTACCGGTTGATTGATTGTCAACCGGCATTCCTTTTTTCTGAAAAATTTCGATTATGCCCACCGAATTTAGTCCGGTATAACGCTGAATGTCCATTGGGTTGGTCGAAACATTGATATAATCGACTTCGCTAATCGAGATACTTTGAATGGCCGAAATATCGGTTCCCAATTGTTGCCCGTCTAATACAAATAACGCTCCACCCTGCGCATTGATAGAATTTTCGCTTCCGTAAAATACAATTTGGTTATTCATTATTTGATAGGGCTTTATGGATTTTATTACATCGAGCAAATTGGTTGAATTGGATAGTAATCTACGTTGGCTATCGCGGGCCGAGGTGTTCGAAACTACCGCTTTGGGCGCTCGCTGAAAGAGGTCTTCGTTATTGCTGAAATACTTTTCCGCTGCAACCTGCTCTTTCATTTGTAAGTTTAGTTTTTTTGCCTTCTGTAAAATCATTTCTGATATTTCGGTATCGAAGTCCTTGTTTAAAAGATTCTCCGAATTATTCGCTGAAACATCTTCAGGCTTAAATTGCATTATTTTTTGCCAGTCAAAACCTTTTTGCCGGTTTGCAATCAGGAAAAGATCCATCATGGCCGAATTGGTAAATTGCCCGTTAAAACTTTCTGAAATGAGGCAAAACGGCGTTTCGAGCAATGCATCAGTTAAAAGATGTTCGTTTATTGGCAACGCACTTTTGTTTCTGCGGTAGTTGTCGGCAATCGAAACACTTACACTTGCGCTTACTGGCTGACTGTTTTCGTCGGTCACCTTCACTTTTATTTTCATGTTTTCGCCTTGTTTGAGGCTGCTTTTCTCTGGCTGAATGTAAATGTTTAACCGATGTTTTTTATCAACAAATACCAGTCTTTCTGCCATCGGTTTGCCGTCGGAGCCGAAAACGGTTAACAATGTTACTCCGTGCGGAAGGTTTTCGGTCGGTATTTTAACTCGTTGTGCTGCTGTAATATCCATGTCAGCTGCCCAGTAAAGTGTATTTCCACAGGTTGCGGTTATAGCAATGGAATGCTTTTGTTTATCAGCAAAAAGAAGATTGGCCGAAATGAATTCAGCATCGGTTTTTAGTACCGAAAACGCAAGTCCATTGGGATTTGAAGCCGGTAATTCGAAGGCCTGATTTTGGCCTGTTGTGCCTGAAAGAACCAGTTTAAGCTTCTGATTTCCGTCGTTTTCAACTGCGAAAAGCCCAAGCCCGGCGGTTACAGTTTTCACTATTGCTACATGTTTTCCTTCCTGATTTATTACCGATCCTTCAATTTCTACGGGTATTCCCCATTTATTAAAGGCTGTAAATCCAATTTTTACAGGTACTCCTGAAAGAATGGTTCCGCCTTCAGGATAAAAATGCACTTCAACCGGATCGAGGTTGGATGGCAGAAACACTTCTTTTTTCCAATCGCCTTTGTTGTTGGTAAGTTCGCAGGTAAATGGTTCGCCATTCGATTTTTCGGGCAAAGTAAATTGTAAAACTGTTTTTCCTGAATCATTTGTTTTTAGCTTGCCTTTTTCAAGAATTTCCTTGCCGTTCATGAGTTGGTACCGCAAATTGGTATTTTTCTGGATTTCGCCTGAAAGACTCCGAAGCAGTATCATTAATTCGTTTTGGTGGCCTGAAACGGAGATGCTGTCTTTTGCAGTGGTGTTAGCTATTAATTGATTGCTGTATGCGTGATCGACACTCAAAGCTGTGATGAAAGCGTCTTCGGGGATGCTGTGATTGGATGTATATGCGGTAAGAAAATACTGACCGACCTGAAAATTATCCGGAAGTTCTATCGATCCGGATGATGTGCCATGGTTCACTTTTAGCATTGTAACTACAACCGTCTCTCCGATTTGATTATAGAGTTTCACGATTAAATCGGGAGTATTGGTTGCAGGCAATCGGGTATTTGCGTCGGTTACCAATGCACTTAACCAAATTGTTTCGCCTGGTTTATAGGTTTGCTTATCAGTTGTAACGAAAACATGCTGAACCGGATAATAGCTTGAAAAATCGGTTAATTGCTGGCTGATTTTAGGAAGAGGACTTTGGCTTTGGGCGAATGTTCCAAAACCGAAACATACCAAAATTGCTAGCGTGATTAGTGTTTTCATTTTTTGCTGATTTATTTAGTGATTAAAACTTCAGGTTTAGGGCTTCCGTTAAACAAAGTATCGCTCTCGAGAGTGAAATTCTTGAGTGCTTTACGCAGTTCTTCCGAAGGTTTTATGGTATTGTAATCGCCCCAGAACGACTCATCGTAGTTGCTTATTATTTCAGTAAAAATGTCTTTCGGCTTAAACAATTCGTCACGCCTGAACTGGGTTTTGTCGTCGGCCCTCAGGTCGGTAATCAGTAAGTCGGAAGTGCTTTGAAACAATGAATTGATTTTATCTTTTTTGCTTTTCACCCGAAAATTTACGAATGCCTGTGCATTGCTTAAATGCCATTTTCCGTCGGAACGGCGGTAGCTTACTTTGTAATTGGCATTAATGGGGCGCACGTAAAAGTCTTTGGGTTTTTTCTTGATCAGCGATTGGTGTGCAAATTTAAGCCCCGACCGGCTCAGCTCAAATTCGGCATGTACCAGCGCAAACGACGACATATCAACATACAATTTGCCCTGGTAAGTCGGATAATCAACCTTTTCTTTGGGCCTGAACCGGATAATATAGGTGTCGCGATCGTTGAATTCTACGGTTTCTTCGAGCGAATATTTATAGAAATCGCGGAACTCCGGATCCAGAAATGAATCGACTGTTTTTACGACGTCGAGTTTGGTGATGTAATACGGGCCTCCCTGAATTTTAAAATCAACATATTGAAATGGCTTTACATTCTGGCTCTTGCGGCCTTTTATGAATTTCACTTTGTCTTCAAGAAAAGCATTGTCATAAGAAGCCTTTCTGATTTCCATAACAGCTTCGGCAATGTCAATATAATTATTGTCCTGCTTTAGTACTTCGCGGTAAAACGAAGTCATTATTTCCGGGTTCCGTGGATAATTAAGCGTGATTTTTGAAAGGATGCGGGTCAGTATTTCCTGCGGATTAATAACTGTTACCTTTATTTCCTTCAGTTGAAACGAGGAGGCTTGCAGATAAATAGTTTCAGCTTTATCGGTTATGTTTTGGATAGGAATGCGATATTGTTTATAGCCCAGGCACGAAACTACAACGGTGTCTTCGAGCATGGTTCCGGGTATTTTCAGTTCAAACTCACCGTCGGAATTCGAAATGGTACCGATATTTTTTTTCAGTATCGAAATGCTGGTATGGGGGAGTGGTTCTTTTTCTTCGCGGTCGATTATTTTTCCGCTGAATTTGATAATTCCCGCTGTGATTTTAGTGGAGTCGGGTTCTTTTTTTTTTATCGGTACGAGTTCTGTATTGGTTATGATAATCTGGTCGTCGAGCACCCGATATACAAATTTTGATTCGAAAATGATATCCAGAATTTCTTTGATGGTTTTGTCGGAAAGCGAAGCATCAATTTTTTTTGCAGGGTCAATCAGTGCGGCGTTATACGAAAAAAAGATCTGGGTTTGCGCCGATATTTTGTCTAAAACAGAGCTAATTGTTTCATTTCTGGCTTCAATGGTAATTCTTTTTTCCAGCGCTGCATTGTTTTCCTTTTGCCCGAAGGAAACCTTCATCAACAAAAGGAAAACAATCAGGAAAAATCCACAGGCTGGTTTCATTTCAGAACATTTTTTTCAGGAAAAATTCTGTTTTAATTTGCTCTCCGTCGCGCAGAACGGTCATTTTTATTTTCTTGTCTTCACGGCTTTGAAACAGCAAATTTATATCATTTAAAGTTATTGACTTGTGGCTGGCGTTGTTTAATGCAATAATCTGGTCGTTTTCCTGAAGTCCGGCATAATAGGCGGGCGAGTTTTTGCGGATATCGCTTATCAGGAAAATGGGTAATCCGGGCATCGGGTTGGTTACTTCCAACCCGCTCATGTTATAATTAAATTCGTCTCTAATATCACTGTTTGGTGTGAGAATGAGCCTGTTATTCGGATAGTCGAGCGTAACATAAAACCGGCGAAGTATCTCGGCTCCAAGGGTTCCGTTGCGATCGTTTTTTCCAATTAGCTGATCGACAAGTTCGTCATCGGGGAAAGCTACAATTGGTTCGTAAAGTACCAGCGGCCCCACCCAGATTGCACCGATCCGGCCTTTTTTACCGTATAAATCGCCGCTTAAACCTCTGCCAAGAAAAGTTTCAATGTTGTTTTCGGGCAGCGTAATGCGGTTGTCGGATTTCGACGATAACCAAAGAGCATCGCTGGCGCCTGTATCAACCAGTAGTTTTACAGGTACATCTTCGTTTTTATCAGTCACGATGCTTGTGCGTACAAAGGGTTTGTTTTGTTCTAAAATTAAAGGCAGAACAATGTCTCTTTGCTTTTCTCTGTAAGTAAAAAATTCGGGTTTGGTAAGTGTTATTCTATGGTCGGTGTAGTCTATTTTAACCACATAATCTTTAAACAGGTTAAAGCCAATCAGCCCGTGAACCGGAATTCCGAGGATGTGCGATATCTGGAAATTCTCGTTAATCACCATGTGTATTTCCTGATCGTAAGCAACCATGCCGTTAATGTTTATCACATTGTTGCCCGACCGGTAAGCTGTTAACTGTTCGCCTTCGCCCAGTCCCTTTAAATTAATAGGCTGCAAGAAGTTTAAGTTCAGCTTGTTGACAAACGGAAGTTCTGTAATAATGGGGTAGCGTACGCCTGTATCGAGAATAAAATTAAGCGTATCTGAGTTGTTGATTGCTACGGGGATGATAATCAGATTACTCGATGTTTTAAAGTTGATTGTTATTGATTTTTTCTTCGGGTTATCAAAAACAAAACCTGTTTGGTCGGTATAATTTCTGATTTTCTTGTCGTAATCGAGACTTTTGTCCATTGGCACGTAGTCTCTGATAACTAGTATATTATCCTGAATTTCAAACAGAAGGTAAAAGTCTTTCATCAGCTGATCGAGTACAAATTTGATGGGTTTGTTCGATACGTTCAGGTTGATGTTTTTTCCTTCTATCAGTTTCGAGTTGTACGAATAATCGAGATTGAGGTATTTACAAATACGCTCAATAACGGTCGAAAGAGATTCGTTTTCAGCATAGATACTGATGTTTTGATCCAGAATATTTGGAGTCTGATCAATTTCCTGCTCCTGAACGGTGTTTTGCCGGGCAGATTGTTTTTTCGCAGGTTTCTGGCCAAATACAGAATACGGCAATGCGAGCAATAACACGAATGTTATGAAAAGTATGGCTTGGGATATAATTCGAATTGTTTTCATGTGATGATAATTTTTTTTCAATCGTCACATGGAATTTGCATGGTACTTATTCACACCTGAATTGGTGTTTCTCTATCATGCTCATTTCATGGCTAATGAGTTACCGAAAATTAGGATTTCGCCTTTAAAATATACTGCCCGTCAATTAGTTGCGCTTCTATCTTGAAAGTTGTTTCTATTACTTTCAGGATAAAACCGAGCGAATAATCGTTAAACTGGGCAGTTAGCAGAAGCCCGCTTAGGTTTGGATCGTCTAAGCGGATGTTTACTTTGTAAACTTTTTCAAGATTGTCAATTACTTCGCCGAGCGAAGTCGCCCTGAATGTCAGGTTGCGGGTTTTCCAGGCCATAAAATTAGGATCCTGATTGGTTGTTTTCAGCAATGCATTGCTAGAGTAAATCAGGGTTCCCTTTTCGCCGGGAGTCAGGATCAGTTCATCGTTTTGTTTAGTTACAGTCATCGTGTTTAAAACCTGCACTTTGCCAGTTTCAACAATCACTTCAACCAGTCGTGCACTCGGATAGGCACTTACATTAAAGCTGGTACCAAGAACTTTAATTTGTGCATTTCCGGCATGAATGATAAAAGGTTTATTTTTATTTGGTTTGACTTCGAAAAAAGCTTCACCTTCAATTGTTACTTCGCGCGTTTTTTTGCCGAATTTTTTGGGGTATTTCAGGCGCGTATTGCTGTTAAGACTCACCAATGTTCCGTCGGGTAGTGTAAAAGAGTTTATTTGCTGACCGGTTGATGAAATTTCGAGTTGCCTTACAGTAGCATTCTGGTTGAAAAAAGTTTCGTATCCGGCCACGGAAAGTAACGCGGCCACCAATATTGCTGCTGCAATTCGCATCAAAGGATTTGAAATAAACCTTCGGAAAAGGATTGTTTTACTTTCAGGTTTTCTGTGAATTCTATCCTGAACTTTCTCCCAGGCATTTTCAGAAGGGTATTTTTTTAATTCAAAATAGGTATCAACTTTTTTTGCTATCTGTTGAAGTTGCTCCTTCTCGTTATGCCCGGATAGCAATTCTTCTGCAATTTTATTTTTTTCTTCGGCAGTTAGCTGCATGTCATCATCGTAAATTGACATGGCCAGTAATGCCCACTTTTCGTCTTCTATGTTGTGATTTTCTTCCATACGCCTATATGACATTGAAGTGCTGGTTTAACCCTTACTTGACTTTCGCGAATTCTTAAAAAGCAGAAACAACGACATCAGATGATTCTTATAATCCTTTAATTCGTCGCGTAAATGTTTCAATGCCAAACCCATTTGTGCTTCAACGGTCTTGATTGAGATATTAAGTTCCTCGGCAATTTCTTTATATTTCAGGCCCTGCTCGCGGCTTAGTCTAAAAATTTCCTGTCGTTTTGCAGGTAGCGAATCAATGCTTTTCTCAATACGTTCAAGCAGATCGACTTCAATGTAATTTTGATCAGAATCAATTTCCTGAACCGACAATTCCTTTATCCTGGAGGCGTATTGCTGCTTTATTTTCTGATGTTGGATCTGGTTCAGGCAATGATTGCGTACCGATCTGAAGAAATAATGTTTAACGGAGGTTTCGATATTCAGCCTTGAGCGCTTTTCCCAAATACGTACAAACAGTTCCTGTACGGCTTCTTCAGCCATTTCAGTGTCGTTCAGAAATTGACGGGCAAAATGGCACATCGATGAATAGTATTTTTGAAACAAAGCTTTAAATGCTAGCTCGTCTCCTTCTTTAAGCCTTAAATACAGTTCTTTATCGTCGGTCAGGTTCATATATTCTCCGCTTTTTGCGGCGATTTTGAGAATTCGGCTAAAGGTATAAAAATTTTAAAAATCGCTCGTTAAACGGCCATTCTTCTGTTTGTTTGCCGATGAAAAAGAAAATGTCGAAATTTTAAAAGAAATCCTTTGTTCAAAGGATTTTTCCATTATTTTTGCAGCCGGTTTACCACAAGCCCGGATGGCGGAATTGGTAGACGCGCTGGACTCAAAATCCAGTGATAGCAATATCGTGCCGGTTCGATTCCGGCTCCGGGTACAAAAATCAAAGCCCTTGTAATCAGTTGGTTACAAGGGCTTTTTCTTTGATTGGAAGGAAGGAAATTTTGCCAAAACGTGGGAACAAATTAAGCCTGATTATTAAGCATCTACAACAGCAATGGTTGTCATGTTAACGATTTCGCGTACCGAACATTCTATTGGCACAACATGTACCGGTTTTTTCATACCCATCAGAATCGGGCCTACTACTTCGGCTCCGCCAATTTCCTGCATCAGCTTGTAGGCAATGTTTCCTGAAGTAAGATTGGGGAAAATGAACGTATTCACATCCCGGTTTTCTAAACGGGTAAACGGAAATTTTTGACTTCGCAATTCTTTATTGAGTGCAAAGTTCATCTGAATCTCGCCATCAACAACTAACTCAGGATGGTTTTGATGCAGAAATTCTATTGTTTGTCGCACTCTGTTAAGGTTTCGGGTATGTTCTGACGATTTTACGGAACCAAAATTTGAGTACGATACCATCGCGATCACTGGTTCAATATTGAACTTTTTAACTTCTTCGGCGGTCAGTAAAGTAGTTTCGATTAATGTTTGAACATCCGGATCGAGGTTGACGGTGGTATCGGCAAAGAAAAGGGGCCCACGCTTGGTCATTACTACATACATGCTCGAAATATGGTTAATGCCGGGTTTCGGTCCGATTAATTTCAGTGCAGGACTCATCACATCACCATAATGACTTGTAATTCCTGATATCATTGCATCGGCTAATCCAGTGTCAACCATCATGATGCCATAATAATTGCGGTTGAAAGTCAGCTCATAAGCTTCTTCCAGGGTAAGTCCTTTGCGCTGACGCTTTTGCCAGATTAAATCAGCAAAAGATTTACGTATTTTTTCGGTTTCAACCGAATGTGGATCAATGATAGGAACGTTCTTTAAATCGAGATGGTTATCGGCAATCAACTGTTTAATCTCTGCCTCATTTCCCAACAGGACCGGAAAGGCGATACCGTCGTGTAAAACTTCGTTTGCAGCTCTTAGTATCTTCGGGTTGTTACCTTCGGCAAATACTATCTTCTTCGGATTTTGTTTCGCTTTAATCACAATGCCATGAAGCAACTGGTTATCTAATCCAAGTCGTTGGCTCAGTTCAAGTTTGTATTGGTCCCAGTCGGCAATCGGCCTGCGGGCGACACCGCTTTCGATAGCAGCTTTGGCAACCGCAGGCGCAACCGTAGTAATAAGTCGCGGGTCGAGCGGTTTCGGGATAATATATTCCTTCCCGAAAATTAGGTTTGTAACATTGTATGCTTTGCTAACAGTTTCAGGAACAACTTCTTTGGCAAGCCTGGCAAGTGCATAAACAGCGGCCAGTTTCATTTCCTCATTAATACATGTAGCCCGTACATCGAGCGCACCTCTGAAAATGTAAGGGAATCCGAGCACATTGTTTACCTGATTCGGATAATCGGAGCGTCCGGTTGCCATGATCAGGTCGTCGCGAACCGACATGGCTTCATCGTAGGATATTTCAGGATCGGGATTGGCCATTGCAAATATGATAGGATTCCTGGCCATCGATTTCACCATTTCTTTTGAAACTACGTTGGCCTTCGATAAGCCAAGGAAAATATCAGCGTCTTTCATCGCATCTTCCAAAGTCGATACATCCCGATTGGTAACAAATACCATTTTATATTTATTGAGGTCGTTCCGATCGTATCGGATTGCCCCTTTTGAATCGAGCATAACCATATTTTCTTTCTTTGCACCAAGCGAAACAATCAGCTTCGCGCACGCGATTGCTGCCGCACCGGCACCATTCATCACAATTTTTGCATTCCCGATTTTCTTTCCGGCGAGCTCGAGCGCATTAATTATTCCTGCCGAACAAATAATGGCTGTCCCATGCTGATCGTCGTGCATCAGTGGTATTTGAATTTCATTTTTTAACCTTTCCTCAATCTCAAAACATTCCGGCGCTTTAATATCTTCAAGGTTAATTCCACCGAAGGTTACCGCGATATTTTTCACCGTATCAACAAACTGGTTGATATCTTTTGTTTCCACTTCGATATCGAAAACATCGATATCAGCAAAAATTTTGAACAGAAAACCTTTGCCTTCCATTACTGGTTTGCCAGCTCCGGCGCCAATATCGCCCAATCCGAGTACTGCTGTTCCGTTAGAAATTACTGCAACAAGGTTCCCTTTTGAAGTATATTTGTAGATATCTTCAAAGTTCTTTTCAATTTCCAGACAGGGATGGGCCACTCCGGGCGAATAGGCCAATGAAAGGTCGCGTTGGGTGCTGTGGGGTTTTGTTGTGATCACTTCCAGTTTACCGGGACGTCCTTCTGCATGGTAGCGCAGGGCGTCTTCTTTGGTTAGTTTAGCCATAATTCTATATTTTTAGGTACGATTAAAGGCTATGCAGTAAATGTCTATTAAAGTTAGAAAGAAAATTTGTGGCAGGTATATGATTATAAACATGCTTTTGAGGAATATCCGTTTATTTTCAGGCAATTGAATATCTCTCATGCAAATAATTACGGCAATTCTACACTTCAGGAAAAACAAGCAAATCAATTAATAAAAAAAAACCACCGGATTTCGGTGGTTTCTGTTCGTTACTGAATTTTAGGTTTTGGCTTCGTTCCCCTGGCTGCCGGGCTTTTATCAGTTTTATCGTCAATTGACTTGGAATTGCCTTCTCCAGCGCCCGAATCTTCAGCAACTTTACTGGCTGTTTTATTGCTTCGGGATGAATTATGATCCTGCGCTTTGTTATGCATTTCCGATTGCGCTTTGTAGTAATCATATCCCTTCTTGCTACTACTCTCGCTTTTCCCCTGATCGACTGCGGTGGACTTGTTACTTCGGACAGAGTTGTGGTTCGCTTTTGGTGTATTTTTATCATCTCCTTCAGGATTATTGTCGGGAGCAACTGAACTTGCAGTTTTATTGCTTCGGGTTGAATTGTGATCCTGTGCCTTTGTTCCTGAACCTGATGAAGTAGTTTCAGATTTTTGCGGCTCCTGTCCATTTACAAGTAACGCAGCAAAAAGAAACGTGGAAATGATTGATAATCTGATTTTTGCTTTCATAAATGTGTAGATAAAATGGGTTTAATGAACAATTTAAGTTTCCTTAAAAACTAATCGTAAGCATGATCGATTGATCGACCATTGCATTTTCAGATAAATTGAGGTCGTGAACCTGGTGGTAATTGTATTCAATCCCAACTTTATTAATGAATAAGCCCGACCGCACCAGAACCGATCTTCGGCTTGAGTCAAAATCCTGAAAGAAATTTTCTCTCGATAACGCTACTGCTTTGGCGTTCAGCACAAAACTGATTGATTCTGTAATTTGCGAGTTTACATTGAATTCGATTATGCCGCTAAATCCAGATTCAAAACTGGAATTATTACCGTCAAGATCATGCACAATTTCGAAATTCTTATTCAATGTTTGCTGAAACGCATATCCGGCTCCATAAGTCAACTCCCAGGTTGTTTTGTCTTCTTTCTGAAAAGAGTAGTGCTTTTGCCCAACAAACAGCGTTTGATACAGAAATAGAGGATCCAGAAAAGTTGTTGGATTCTCATTAATGAAACCTTTGCCGAGGTTCGTTTCTGCAGTGGTTTCTAAAAACAACCTGATCGGTGGAAGTTTTATCAGCGGGATGGATGGAGTGACAGATAAAATGAAGGCATCCTGTAATTTTACGGCTTCCTGATCTTCAGATTTGCTTTGCCCATATTGCATAAACAAGGTCGAACTTAAGTCAAATCCCGGGCTGATGAAGGTGAAATCGGAATTCACTGTTGCCAGCCATTGTAGATTGGTTTTCCTTTCGCCGTCAATATTCGAATCGCCAAAGGTTAATCCAACACTTGGACGTATGTTAAATTTTACAACCCTTTTGGTTTTCGTGTCTTTCAACGAATCGCTCTC
Organism: Prolixibacteraceae bacterium; assembly: GCA_003537645.1. Classification (GTDB taxonomy): domain Bacteria; phylum Bacteroidota; class Bacteroidia; order Bacteroidales; family Prolixibacteraceae; genus Aquipluma. The sequence continues at coordinate 37,923 of DPRM01000072.1, read as the reverse complement.
TGAAATGTTTTTTTCAGAAGAAACCAAAGCAAAAACATTCGCATGAAATGCAAAGGCGAAAGCCAGAAGAAGCCAATGAAAGTTGGATTTCATAATTAATTATGAGCGGCTCCGGTTCCTTTCGTTTTGATAGCCATACAAGCGCCTTCGACAATACTCAGCGAAAACGCGATTTCACTCCTTGCCGGACTTCCTGAATTAGAGACGCCCCAGCTCCAGGAAACCACCAAATCACAATCCTGGTCTGTGCCATCAGGAAGAGTAAATTCGTTGTTAATTACCGGAAGTTTTTGTGTCCGGCCTTTCGAGGTAAAAGTTACACTCAAATCACTCATCGATACTTTGCCGGCTCCCATGCCTGTTGCACTCTTGGCTAATACTGGTGAGGTTTTGTCGTATTCTTTGCTAAATACAACCGGTTTGTGTTGTCTCTTTCCGGTAGGTAACCCGCTCGCGGCATCTCTGGGGCTAACAATGGCTTGGTTAAACACGATGTCGCAACCGTTTGCAGTTTGCCTGATTTTTACCTTTAACGATTCGTCTTTTTCAGAAGAAGCCCGGTCGTTAGATTGGTTACTTTTTGTCTTGGTTTTTTGAATCGCTTCCGAAGAATTCTGTGCAATCAATTGGCCAGTAATGCTAAATGCAAAAAAACAAGCCAGTGCTAAAAAAATGGACTTTTTCATAAGTTTAAGTTTTAAGATTTCTAATTACATTCTAAAATAAAAGACAATCAAGTCTTTTATTTGTTTAAAAATCAGGTGTGAATTGTGGATTGCAGGCAGATGTGAATTAGAAACTAAAAATTCTTTTCAAAGAATAGTAATTCAAAGAATGTTTCAATACATTTGGTAAGTTCAAATTTATAAACATCAACGAGAAGAAAAAATGAACGATAAGAAGAATCCGGTAATACTTATTGCCGAAGATGTTGAGTCAAATTTTCTGTATGTGAAAGCCGTACTGAGTAAACTGAATGCGAATGTTTTTTGGGCGAAGAACGGCATTGAAGCAGTTGATATTTGTGAGAAGGAAGCTGCGATGGATCTCGTTTTTATGGATTTGCAGATGCCGGAAATGAATGGTTATGAGGCAACTAGAATATTGAAAAAAAAATATCCCAACCTGCCGATAATTGCACAAACTGCTTTTGCGATGTCTGATGACCGCGAAAAAGCACTCGACGCCGGATGTGATGATTATCTGGCCAAGCCAATTAAATCAAAAGATCTTTTGACAATTGCCGAGAAATACCTGAAATAATTATTCCATTAAAAATACATTACAGAAACGTTCATCTGAATTTAGATGGACGTTTTTTGTAATATGATTGCCCCAACAAATACTCATCTCTCGTTACTTTTATACCTGAATATTTACATTCTATTAGATAACAACAAGCGCCATGGAATTAAAAACGAATGAAAACAAACAGTTTCTGCTCGATCAGCGATATCTGAAAATGGCCTCAGTCTGGGCGCAGAATTCATACTGCAAACGCAGGCAGGTAGGCGCATTACTTGTAAAAGATAAAATGATTATTTCTGATGGATATAACGGAACCCCATCTGGATTCGAAAATAATTGTGAAGATGAAAACAACCGAACCTTTCCATACGTTTTACATGCCGAAGCAAATGCCATTACCAAAGTTGCAAAATCGAATAACAGCAGCGATGGGGCGACTTTGTACGTAACATCATCTCCCTGTCTCGAATGTTCGAAGCTTATTATTCAGGCCGGAATACGACGAGTTGTTTTTTACGACAATTACCGGCTCGAAGACGGAATTGACCTTTTGAAGAAAGCGAATATTGAAATTATCCGGATTGATCTGGAAAACTAATTAAACTAGATTTTACAAAAATGAAAAATACAAAACTTTATATCCCCCTGTTGCTGGCATTGGCTGTTGTTACCGGCATTATTATTGGCAATAAATTGTCGAGAAACGCAGGAGATAACATGTCGTCGTTCTCAATGTCGCAATCGAACAAACTTGATGCGGTAATAGAGCTGATCAATAATTCTTATGTAGATTCCATCTCTGTTGATTCGTTGATTGAAAAGACAATTCCACAGCTCCTGAAAAACCTTGATCCGCATACGGCTTATATTCCACCTAAAGAAATGGTTGGTGTTGAAGAAGAAATGCGTGGAAATTTCGGAGGAATTGGCGTACAGTTTTCCATTCAAAACGATACGGTAATGGTGGTCGAAGTAATTTCGGGAGGACCTTCGGCAAAACTGGGAATTTTACCAGGCGACCGAATTGTAAACGTAAACGACACTTTGCTGGCCGGAAAAGGTCTCAAAAATGAGAAAGTACTTTCAAAACTTCGGGGCGAAAAAGGAACCAAAGTTAAAGTAGGAATCAAAAGGAAAGGATTTAAGGATCTTTTCGAGTTCGAAATCATACGCGGAGAAATTCCTATTTACAGTGTTGATGTAAGTTACATGATCGACGAAACTACCGGATTTATAAAAGTCAGCCGTTTTGGTGAAACAACTTACAGGGAATTTATGGCCGGAATGGAGAAACTTGATCGGCTTGGAATGAAAACAGTAATCGTTGATTTACGGGGAAACCCGGGCGGATACCTGAATGCTGTGATCAAAATGGTTAATGAGTTTTTGGCCAAAGGCGAACTGATCGTTTACACACAGGGAAACTCGCAGCCGCGAAAAACTTTTAATGCCGATAGCAGAGGTACTTACCGCGATAAAGGCGTTGTGGTACTTATCGATGATTTCTCGGCTTCGGCAAGCGAAATTTTTGCCGGTGCCATTCAGGACAATGACCGGGGTTGGGTAATCGGACGTCGTTCGTTCGGAAAAGGCTTGGTTCAGGAGCAAATCCCATTTCGCGATGGTAGCGCTCTGCGCCTTACTGTTGCGCGATATTACACGCCAAGTGGCCGATCGATTCAAAAACCATACGACAAAGGAAACGACGAATATTATAAAGACATTATGGACCGGGCAATTCATGGCGAATTTCAGCAGGCCGACAGCATTCAGTTCTCCGATTCGCTGAAATACACAACTACTGCCGGACGAACCGTTTATGGCGGAGGCGGCATCATGCCCGATTTATTTGTTCCGGCCGATACGCTTGGATTTTCAAACTACTATTCGAAAATTACGCAGAAGGGGTTGGTCTATCAGTTTGCACTCGATTTTGCCGATTCGAACCGAAAAATACTTTCAAAAATGACTACCATTCCTGAATTCGAAAAATACTTTAAGAATACCGATCTTTTGCAGCAATTCGTTGCTTATGCGGCTCAAAAAGGCGTTAAAGCCAGCAATGAAGACCTGAAAACATCCTCCAAAATAATCGATCATCAGGTAAAAGCTTATATTGCACGCAATATTCTTGGCGAAGAAGGTTTTTACCCGATTATCAAAAACATCGATAATGTTCTGCTCCAGGCAATTGAAAAGTCAAAAATTCCACTTCAGGAAAATTCATTGGGAACTGTAACAAAATGAAACGCTGATCGTCTTACAATTGAAAAAAACAGTAAGTGATTCAGAATGACATCAAAAGAATACAACCAGGCGGTTGATTTGTATTCAGATAACGTTTATAGGTTTATCCTGAAAAACATCAGGGACGAAGAACGCGCCCGCGATATCGTTCAAGATAGTTACGAGAAATTGTGGCGGAACGCTGACAATGTGAACTACGAAAAGGTTAAATCTTACTTGTTCACAACGGCGTACCACACCATGATTGATGTTATCAGGAAAGACAAGCGCCAAACCTACATGGAAGATTACCAGGTTCCGGAAGATGTACACGATGAACAATACTCTGATCTGAAAGAAGTGCTGAACGAAGCAGTAAAACGATTGCCCGACATTCAACGGACTGTTATTTTACTGCGCGATTACGAAGGATACTCGTACAAGGAAATAGGCGATGTAACTTCACTAAGCGAAGCCCAGGTAAAGGTTTATATATTCCGCGCCCGGGTTTTCCTGAAAAATTACATCGGTAAAATGGAGATGGTAGTATGATGATAACCAGGGATAATTACGAACCGTTTTTTCTGGATTACCTCGAAGGTAACCTTGATGAAAACATGATCGATCAGTTTCTGGATTTTCTGGAATTAAATCCCGATCTGAAAGAAGAATTGCACCTTTTCGAGAATATTAAGCTGCCTGAAGAACAAGTTGTTTTTGCAGGCAAAGAGCATTTATACAAATCGGCTAACGACGAAAAAGCTGCTTTTGAACGTAAAGCTGTTGCCTTTATTGAAGGCGACCTGAAAGATGAAGAGCGTAAATCGTTTGAGAAATATGTTGCAAGTCGTCCCGAATTGCAAACGGAAATCGGATTATTTGCCAAAACCCGGTTGGTTGCCGATACCGGAATTAAATTTCAGAATAAACAGAACTTATACCGGAAGTCGGGAACTGCTATTTTCATGAACTGGGCAGCACGCGCAGCAGCGGTGATTGTTTTGGTTTGGGGAATCAGCTCCTTGTTTCAATCCGAAGATCAGCCGGTTGGGTCGGTCGTTCAGGAAATAGCCACTCTGAAACCTAAAACAACAGAACCAGCAAATATTCAGATTGAACCGGAGAAAGATATTCAAAAAACAGAACCCGCTGAAAAATCTGTCGTGCTGGCTGAAAATAAACCAGCTGTCATTCATGAACGGGGCTCCCGAAAACAAGAGAAAATTCCGGAACCTGAAACAAATTATCAGGAACGTGATTTTACTGAAATAAATGAAATAACGCCGATTTATGCCATGCTCGAAACCAAAACCGAAGAGAACCAACTGGCAGTCTCACGTTCAATCAACTTAGATAAAATAAACGATCCGAAAAATATAATGTCGGTTGAAGAGTTTCTGGCCAACAGGGTGAAAAAGGTGGGTGACGAAAGCTTACTATCGGTACAGCGCATTTTTCGTACTGGCCTGAATGTTGCTTCGGAGATTTCGGGCGACCGCATTGGATACAGTGTTAAAGAAGGTAAAGTTTCGAGTCTCGAATTCGAAAGTCGTTTAATGGCTTTTTCAATTCCTTTGCAAAAAAAATAAATGGGCTGTAACATTTCGAAATAGCTCGCCGTCATACAGGCAAATTTTAAAACAAACAGCCATGAAACAATTTATTTTATCACTCGTTGCCGTAGCGGTATTTACTTTTAACCTAAAAGCACAGCAAATATCAGCCAACACAAATTCACTTACTGTTTCTGATGAAACAATCCTTGTTCAGGATACTATTGAACAGTCAAATGATGAGGATACCACCATTGTACGGATTGGGAAGAAAGATGTAAAAGTTATTGAAAACGAAGATGGAACTGAAATCCGCTGGGGAAAAGACAAGCACAAAAAAGACAAATCGGGAAGGTTTAACGGCCACTGGGAAGGAATCGAATTTGGGTTCAATGCTTTTGACAAACCCGATTACAGCATGTACGCCGAAAAGGATTTTATGTCGCTCAACCAGGGCAAGTCGATGGAATTCGACCTCAATTTTTACGAGCTGAACATTGGCCTTGCAAAATCGTATGTCGGACTCGTTTCCGGAATGGGATTGAGTTTTAACAGTTACCGGTTCGAAAATCCATACACCATTGCCAGAGGAACCGAAAGAACAGAACCGGTGCTGATTGAATACGACAACCTGTCGAAAACAAAACTGGCAGTTTCGTACCTAACCGTTCCGCTGTTACTCGAATTTCAGATTCCGGTCAATCAAAACGAAGGACGATTGCACATTAACGCCGGATTAATTGGAGGTGTAAAAATTGGTTCGCACACAAAAGTGAAACATGGAGATGTGAAAGACAAAGACCGGAGCGGGTTCAATATTAACTCGTTTAAATACTCGGCCACAGCCCGCGTTGGCTACAAGGATGTAAGCCTGTTTGCAAACTACAGCCTCACTCCGCTTTTCCAGTCGGGTAAAGGGCCTGAACTAACACCCTTCACAATTGGTATAAGTTTTTTAGACTAAACAATTAAATTTTGAATTAAACAGCAAATAGTTCAGAAACAATGGAATAGGCCGTCTCAAATCAAAATTGGGGCGGTCTTTCTTTTTCAGGTTTTTGACCTGATCGTCTTTTTTATTTTTTTCATGAATATTGAATTGATTAACCATAAAAAAAGCCAGACAAAATTTTGATTGTCTGGCTTTCGTATTGTTAATACAGTATGATCAATGAATATCTGAAAAATCAACAAATTTATAGCCGATTCCTTTCAGGGTTTTGATGTGATCGTTCCCAATTTTTTCGCGCAGTTTACGGATGTGTACATCGATTGTACGGTCTCCGACTACCACATTGTCGCCCCAAACCGAGTAATAAATTTCTTCTCGGGTAAATACCTTCCCAGGTTTCGATACCAATAATGAAAGCAATTCAAACTCTTTTCTGGGCAAAATCATTTCCTGTCCGTCCTGAACAATCAGATAGCGCTCTTTGTCAATAACCAGATTTCCGACCGTAACTGTATGCCCGCTTTCGATAATGACAGGCTGTACAGTTCCAACTACGGAAGTTCTTTTCAATAGTGCTTTTACTCTGCTAACCAGAACTTTAGGACGTACAGGTTTGGTGATATAATCGTCGGCACCTGCTTCGAAACCTGCTATCTGAGAATAATCTTCTCCGCGGGCGGTCAGAAAAGCAATCATCGTGTGCCTCAGTGTCGGAATTCTTCTAAGTTCTTCGCAGGCAGCAATTCCGTCCATTTCAGGCATCATAACATCCAGAATAATCAGGTCGGGAAGTGTCCTTTCGGCAACTTTTATAGCTTCGGCGCCATTTTGTGCTGTATAAACTTTGTATCCTTCTTTTTCGAGATTATAGCTGATAAACTCCAGAATATCAACTTCGTCATCTACCAGCAGAATTTTATATTGACTGTCGCTCATAGTAAATTTGATTTTGAATTTAAAAGTATAGGTTTCTTTTGGATCAGTTGTGCCATTGTCATTAAAATTGCCTGAAAATTAGCAATTTCATTTTAAACTAGCGTGTTTGTTTACTTTTATTTATTTCTGAAACGAACTCCGGAGCATGTTTATTTCGCTTTTTCGAGGGTAAAAGTAAAGGTTGTGCCTTTATCGGCAATACTTTTTACGTTGATGGTTTGATCGTGTGCCTCGATAATATGTTTTACGATCGACAATCCCAGACCGGTTCCTCCCTGCTCGCGCGACCGTGATTTATCGACCCTGTAAAAGCGCTCGAAAACACGGGGCAGTTCACTTTTATCCATTCCAATTCCATTATCGCTCACTTCTATCAGAATGGTTTCGTGCAAATCGTAGAACCCGACCTTAACATTGCCCTTCTTTTTTCCGTATTTTATGCCGTTACCAACCAGATTGTTCATCACCTCCATAATCCGTTTTTTGTCGGCATGAACCATGACGGGTTTGTCGTTTTTAGTTGCAAACTGAAGTGTGATATTGCGTTCGCTGGCAAGCATTTGAGCCAGTTCGAACACTTCTTCGGTGAGTCGCACCAAATCAAAATCAACAAAATTCAGTTTCAGTTCACCCGACTCAAGTTTGGTGATCGATTCCAGATCTTCAACAATCGAGATCATCCGGTCGATACTTTTTTCGGTTCGCTGCAAATAAAGTTTATTGATTTTTGGGTCGTCAATTCCACCTTCCAGCAAGGTCAGCACATATCCCTGAATGTTAAAAATCGGGGTTTTCAATTCGTGCGAAACATTGCCTACAAACTCTTTCCTGTATCGTTCGAGGTCTTTCAACCTGGTAATTTCCATTGTTTGATTTTTCGCCCATTCTTCAACTTCCTTTTGTACATCGGAAATATTTGTAGAGCTAAATTTATTGGCCAGTTTTTCTTTTTTACTGCTTATCGGAACTTCGCGGATGGTCTTGTAAATTGGTTTGATTTTATCGTAGATATACTTATTCAGGATAAACAAAACGAGAAAATANNTCTTTTTTTGATATCAGAAGGAAAAAGCCAAAATTAAAAACCAGTAACAATACCGAAATGGAAAGCGATAACCGTTTTGCTGAATAGGTCTTCATAAACGAAAATTATTCTTGATTTGTCGGTGCAAAAATATGAAACAAAAAATCCGAATCAGCAACGATCCGGATCTTTTATGAGGTCTTTAATTAAAATCAAATGCGAAAAGCACTTTTAATCTGGTCAACATAGTCGAGTTTTTCCCAGGTGAAAAGTTCCAATTCCAATTCAATCCGGCCATTGTATGGCGACTCGAACACTTTGGTTACTGTAATTGGTTGGCGTCCCATGTGGCCATAAGCTGCTGTTTCGCGGTAAATCGGATTGCGCAGTTTTAGTCTGCTTTCAATGGCTGCCGGGCGCAGGTCAAAAATCTCCTGAATTTTATCCGAAATCAATGAATCGGTAAGTCCGGCAAGGGCAGTTCCCCTGGTTTCAACATAAACACCAACAGGTTTGGCAACTCCGATGGCATACGATAACCTGAACCAGAATTTCGCGCGCAACTCCTGCCGCAACCATGTTTTTTGCAATATGACGGGCAGCATAAGCAGCCGAACGGTCAACTTTCGAAGGATCTTTTCCTGAAAAAGCTCCACCGCCATGGGCTCCGCGTCCACCATAGGTATCAACGATAATTTTGCGTCCGGTGAGGCCTGTGTCTCCGTGAGGTCCGCCAATCACGAACTTTCCGGTTGGGTTTACGTGATAAATGATTTCACCGTTCAAATAAATCCTGAACACGTTCGCGGCAATTGGGCTTTTACACGTGGAATAAGGATTTCGATTACATCCTTTTTGATTTTTGCAAGCATTGGTTCGTCTGCATCAAAATCATCATGCTGAGTTGAAACCACGATGGTATGAACCCTTTTAGGCGAATTGTCGTCGTTGTATTCGATGGTTACCTGCGATTTTGAATCGGGACGAAGGTAAGTCATCACTTTTTGCTCGCGGCGAATAACAGCCAGTTCAACCAAAATAAGGTGCGACAAGTCGAGTGGGAGCGGCATATAATTGTCGGTTTCGTTGGTGGCAAAACCAAACATCATTCCCTGGTCTCCGGCACCCTGATCCATTTTGTCAGCCTTGTCGACGCCACGGTTAATATCCGGGCTTTGCTCGTGAATGGCGCTGAAAACACCACACGAATCGCCGTCGAAACGATATTCGGCTTTGGTGTAACCAATTTCGTTAATTACTCTTCTTGCAGTTTCCTGCACATCTACGTAGGTGTTCGATTTTACTTCTCCGGCAAGTACAACCTGTCCGGTAGTAACAAGTGTTTCGATGGCAACTTTTGAGTTGGCATCGTGGGCGAGAAATTCGTCAAGAAGCGCATCCGAAATCTGATCAGATACTTTATCGGGATGGCCTTCTGAAACTGATTCGCTAGTGAAATAATAACTCATAATTTGATCAATTTTTATTGCACGGGAAACAATCAGATTTTGATGAATAGTTTCTGGTACAATAGATTATACAATAATGCTGTGGAATAATTGATCGAAAAGCAAGAAAGATTCGGATCGTTTTAGCATTTTTTTCCGTGGTTGCAATCAGTACAAATTTATCCACATAACAGCTGCAAATGTAGAACATTTTTTCAGACAATGAAGTCTTTATCTGAAAAAATTACTTCGTTAATTCCTGAAATACATTTTCCAGACTTTGTTGTTGTTCCTTCAAGGTCAGCAAGATAAGATGATTGGAAACTGCAAATTGGAATAAAAGCGGACGAAGGTCTGTGTTGTTCTCCGATTCGGCCAGAAAGCTTTTCTCCCCGGTTGGTTCTATTTTAAGAAGACCGGGAATTTTTCGAAGCGAGTTCAAATCCGGAGTTTTATCAAATTCGACCCAAACTGTTTGTTTTTGGGCAAACTGACCCGCTTTGAGTTGGTCAACCGAGCCATCAGCCACCAGTTTTCCTTTGTTGATAATGATTACACGCGAGCAAACCGCTTCAACTTCCTGCATAATATGGGTCGAAAGCATTACCGTTTTGTTTTTGCTGATCGTGCGGATCAACTGCCTGATTTCTTCCAGTTGATTTGGGTCCAATCCGGTAGTAGGTTCATCAAGAATCAAAACAGCCGGGTCGTGAATCAAAGCCTGAGCCAGTCCGACACGCTGGCGGTATCCTTTCGAGAGTGCTCCTATTTTTTTGTGCTGTTCGGTTTTCAGTCCGGTAAGTTCAACCATTTTCAGAACTTGCTCTTTTTTATTCTGAATTTGATAAAAGCCAGCTACCATTTCAAGGTATTCACGAACGTACAAATCGGTGTAAAGCGGATTGTTCTCAGGCAAGTATCCAATCTGCGACCGAATATTGATGTTCTTTGTTTCAACCATCTCGCCATTAATTTCCACCGATCCTCCATCGGCAGCCAGATAGCCGGTGATAATTTTCATCAGGGTGGATTTTCCTGCACCATTTGGGCCAAGAAATCCGACCAGTTCTCCTGTTCCTATCTCGAAGGAAACCTGATCAAGCGCCTTTTGGCTTCCGTAGAATTTATTTACCTGCGATATTTTAATGGTCATTTTCAGCCGTTTTAAGTTCAGCAAAAGTAAAGAATTCCGGCGATTCCTTTTATAGCATTTATTTCTTCTTTATGGCCTTTCTGATTTCGTATTTATTAACTTTAAATTAACTTTGTCGGCCATCAATATTGGGTAAAATGGAGGATCAGAACTTTAATTACATAGAAGATTTGACGAGGTATCAACGACAAAAAACATCGGTGGTTCAAATCCTCGGGATGCAGTTGGGCGGGAATAATCCAATACGGATCCAATCGATGACTGACACCGACACGAGCGACACTGATGCTACTGTTGAGCAGATTATCCGCATCATCAAGAGCGGAGCCGATTTGGTGCGCGTTACTGTTCGTGGAATAAGCGACGCTGAAAACCTGAAAAATATCAAGCGTGAACTGGTTGCCCGCGGATACGAACATCCACTTGTTGCTGATATTCATTTCAACCCGCATCTTGCTGAAGTTGCCGCCAGGTATGTATCTAAAGTACGCATCAATCCCGGAAATTTCTACGATAAACGAGCTAAATTCGAACATCATCTATATACCGACGAAGAATATAAATCGGAACTTCAGAAAATTGAGGAACAATTTGTTCCATTTCTTCAGGTTTTAAAAGAAACAAAAACCGCACTTCGCATTGGAGCCAATCAGGGTTCATTGTCAGACCGTATCATGAGCCGTTATGGCGATACTCCTTCAGGAATTGTTGAGTCGGTGATGGAATTTTTGCGCATTTGCAAGAAACAGGATTTTGCCAATGTTGTCCTTTCAATTAAATCGAGCAACACGCGTACCATGGTTTATACAGTGCGCCTGCTAAGCTACAAAATGCGGCTCGAAGACATGAATTACCCGCTGCATCTGGGCGTTACCGAGGCTGGCGAAGGCGAAGACGGTCGTATAAAATCGGCAGTTGGCATTGGCGCCCTCCTGGCCGATGGCATTGGCGATACCATTCGAATTTCGCTCACAGAAGCTCCTGAAAACGAAATTTCCGTTGCCCGAAAACTGATCAATCATATTGAGACGTACAAAGGACACAAACCCATAAAAGCGCCGCTTTTTGCGCAGATCAACCCATTTGAATACGAACGGCGGTCGGTTCGTCCGGTTTTGCGAATGGGCGATACATTTTTACCAATTGTGATGGCCGATCTTCGCGGTCGGTCGCTTTCCGAGATTCTTCCATTACGCGGAAAACAAATTCCTGAATACTTCCTGAATAATTCTGAAGTTCTTGATCTTGAAGGAAATTCGTATCCTGTACTTACGCTCGAAGAATATCTTTTCGGCGGGTCGCACTGGGGGCAAACAAAGTTCATACGCACCAACAAAGAGGAATTCGATCGTTTCATGAACGAGAATCCTGAAATTATTACCAAGCTGAAACAGACCCGCAAAACGATTCTCATCCTTGAAAGTTTTAACCGCAATCCGTTTGCAGAACTTAGGGCTTTCTTTATGACACTCGAATCGCACATCTGGAAAGTTCCGGTGGTAATATTAAGGAAATACAATGAACGATATCTTGAAAACCTCCAGATAAAAGCTGCTGCCGATCTGGGTGGTTTGCTAATCGACGGTTATGGCGATGGCGTTTGTATCACCAACGAATCGGAACAGATTACATTTACAGATCTGAAAGATCTGAGTTTTTCGATTTTGCAGGCCAGCCGGATGCGATTAACCAAAACGGAATTTATTTCGTGCCCCGGTTGCGGACGCACATTGTTCGACCTTCATGAAACAACCGTCAAGATAAAAGCCCATTTTAATCACCTCGATCACCTGAAAATTGGTGTAATGGGCTGTGTTGTAAACGGCCCCGGCGAAATGGGCGACGTTGATTATGGCTTTGTTGGCGCTGGTCCCGGGAATGTAAATCTTTACAAATGTCAGAAATTGATGAAAAGACACATTCCTTACGAACAGGCAGTTGAAGAACTAGAAGCAATTATTCGCGAAAGCGGCGACTGGAAAGACCGCGAAGCTTAGGGAAGTAAGCAACCACAGTCTTCAGTCGCAACAGTTTCAGGTTATTCCTTGATTAATGTAGAAATTGCATAGAGCGGAACAATTTCAATGTTTCCGTCTCTGCCAAAGTTTTCGAGCGACGAACGGATTCCTCTTTGGAGATTCTTTTCCTTCATAAAAAGCCGCATACTTTGCATTTTACCACTGTAACCTGATTTTATCTCAACTGGCACAATTTCAGAACCTTGCCTTATTACAAAATCAACCTCGGCATTACTTCCTCTTTCCTGACGGTGCCAGTAAAAAAGTTGTGGCTTATCAAAAATTGAGGACGCCTTTATTAGTTCCAATCCGGCATATATCTCGGCCAGGCTGCCTTTGTTTACCATTTCCATTTCTTCAACTACCAGATATTCACGGATATTGAGGCCGAGGATGTGCTGGAAAATACCTGTGTCGTACAGCAAAACCTTAAACTTCTTCGAATCAATTTGTGCTCCCAGCGGAAATCCGTTGGCAGCTGTATGGTAAACCGGATAAGCCAATCCCGCCATAAAAAGCAATTCAAGCGCTTCCTTTATTTGCGGAAGACTTGCCTTTGCAACCACATTCGAATAAACGAACTTGGCTCCGGCTTGCTCAACTATACTGGCAAAAACTTCTCTGATGCGGCTTTCAGGAACACGTTTGCGGTACTTTGAAAAATCATCGCGAACCGACAAAGTCAAGTCGTCCAATACATTCAGTCCATCAAGTAAACTCTTGTTTTCAACAAACAATTTTACAACTTCAGGCATTCCACCAATCAATTGAAACTTTCGGTAATAATCGGTTAACATCTCATGAAAAACAGGGTTTATCGGATTATCCGGCGATGCCTGATTAATCAGATCGACAAACTGATCTCTTTGGTGAGCCAATAGGAATTCATTGAATGACATTGGGTACATAAACAACGACCGGATGCGGCCAACGCCAAACGAAGGAAGTTCGGTAAGCGCAAATTCGAGCAACGACCCGGCTGCGATTACGTGCAATCCCGGCATATTTTCGTAAAAAAACCTTAGTGACGAGATCGCTCTCGGACATGCCTGAATTTCATCAAAGAATAAAAGGGTTTCGTTTTCACGAATCGGCTTTCCGTAAAAAGTTGATAATTCCTGACAAATACGGATTGGATCAAGATTTTTATTGAAAAGCCTTGCGACATCTGTGTCAATTTCTAGATTTACCTCAACGTAATTAAAGAAAGTCTTACCTAGTTCGCGCACTACAAAAGTCTTTCCGACCTGCCGCGCACCACGTAGTAAAAGGACCTTCCGACCGGACGATTCCTTCCATGCAAGTAGTTGGGTTAATATATTTCGCCTCATAAATTTGATATTTAATTACTTATCACCTCATTCGGCAAAAAGTCAGATCAAATATATGGAATTAATACCAAAAAGTCAAGGCAAGTTTGGTCTATTTTTACCAAAATGTCAAGGCAAACTGACCAAATTACAGGTATTCCTGAAATATTCCTTCTACTTTCTGACCAGGTTCCAACCAATATCCTTTCAATCCGCAGGCAATTGCTCCTTCCACATTTTGAAGTGAATCGTCGATAAACAATGATTCTTCAGGATTAATTCCTGAAAGGCGGATGATTTCCTGAAAGGATTCGGGTGTAGGTTTCCGGTAGCCTATTTCGTTCGAATGAAAAGCGATTTCGAACAGAGACGAAACTTCAAATTCATGCTGTTTCCTGAAAATGGATTGGTATTTAGTGACATGAATCGCGTTGGTATTGCTGAAAAGATAAATGCCAAAATCTGCTCTTAGTTTTTGAATCAGGCCGACTCGTATTGCCGGAAAATCGATCAACATAGCTGTCCAGGCAGTGTCAATTTCATCATCGCTTACAACTCCCGGAAGCAATGAACGAACTCCGTTTCTGAATTCTTCAGGCGAAACTTTGCCTTGTTCCATTAGGTAAAAAATCTCGTGATCGTAAGTCAGACCTTTGTCGCCAATAAGCTGCTCCATGCCGAGTTGACCGAATGCTTCAATCGTTTTTTTAGGGTCTATGTTCAGCAAAACTCCGCCAAGGTCGAAGATAATGTTCCTGATTCCTTTTAACATTTCCATTTAGTAAATTTCAGTGGTCAAAAAAGTCTGAAAATAATCGAAATAAAAAGGCATATTTGAAACTCAAAATTTAATTCGAATCATGGGAAATCCGCAGACTATATGGTTTAACCACCAAAAGCAACTGGTCGAGACAATTGATCAGCGAAAACTACCGTTTCAAAATCTGATTTTTGAAATTACCACGCTGGATGAGGCTGAATATGCTATCAAAGAGATGGTTGTGCGGGGAGCGCCGCTTATCGGCGTTACGGCTGCTTATGGCATGTTTCTGGCTGCGCGTAATTTATCCGGAAATAATTTTCAGGAGGAAATGAAACTTACAGCTGAAAAGTTGAAATCTACACGTCCAACTGCTGTAAATCTGGCTTTTGCGGTTGATGAGGCGCTTTCTGTGATTTCAGATCAAATTTCAGTTTCAGAAAATGTAAAGAAACTCTTTGATTATGCCGAAAATTTGAAGCAACGCGAGATTGATTTCAGCAAAAATATTGGAAAGCACGGACTGGAAATCATTGAAGCAATCAGCAAATCGAAAAATGGTGAACCTGTCCGGATTCTGACCCACTGCAACGCCGGACGACTGGCCTGCGTTGAACTTGGAACCGCCACCTCCCCCATTTATCTGGCGCACGAAGCAGATATTCCGGTACATATTTGGGTGGACGAAACCCGTCCGCGAAATCAGGGAGCGCGGCTTACCGCCTGGGAATTGGGGCAGGCAGACATTCCGCACACCATCATTCCTGATAATACCGGCGGCCATTTGATGCAGCACAAAATGGTTGATATGGTGATTGTTGGCAGCGACCGAACTACTTTAAACGGCGATGTAGCCAACAAAATAGGCACTTACCTTAAAGCGCTTGCCGCTGCCGACAATGGAATTCCGTTTTATGTGGCTTTGCCATCAACCACTATCGACTGGGGTTTGAACGACGGGGTTACCGAAATTCCAATTGAGCAGCGAAATGCGACCGAGGTTTCGATGATGGATGGAATGCTTGGCGGCGAAGTTCACGAATTTAGAATTATTCCCGAGAACAGCCCGGTTGCCAATTACGGTTTTGATGTAACTCCTGCCCGATTGGTCACCGGATTAATCACTGAACGAGGCATTTGCAAAGCAACCCGCGAGGGAATTTTATGCCTGTTTCCTGAAAAAGAGATTCAATGACAGAAGGATACATCAAATTTAACTGCAACTGGAAACAGGAAGAATTTCCGTTTCAGGAAGAAATGTTCAGCCAGCTGGAATCTGCAAGAACCAAACTTTATGCTTTGGGTTTGATCGGAATGTATCCTGACGGAATTGGCTTCGGAAATATTTCGGCAAAAGCGGACAAAAGCACATCATTTATTATTACTGGCAGCGCAACCGGCCAGTTCGAAAAACTTGAACAATCGCATTACGCGCTGGTTACCGGATACAATTTTGAGAAAAACTCAATTTCATGCTCAGGATTAACAAAAGCATCAGCCGAAAGCCTCACCCATGCTGCTGTTTACGAATTTAATCCTGAAGTGAAGGCCGTAGTGCACGTTCACTGTTTGTGGTTGTGGGAAAAGCTACTGAATAACTTCCCTTGGACTTCGCCCGAAATTGAATATGGAACTCCTGAAATGGCTTATGCCGTTGGGAAACTGGCTTCAGAAATAAATGAGAAAGTTATTGTAATGGGCGGCCATCGGGAAGGAATTCTTGCCTTTGGTGGCAACCTTACTGAAGTAACAAATGAGATTATCAAAATTTATAACTTTTATCAAAATGACTAAAATCGCCATTATTGGAGGTTCCGGCCTCGAAAATCCGGCCATCCTAAAAAATGCCACCGAACTAAAAATAGATACACCTTACGGACCAACAACTTCGGATTTTAAATGTGGTGAAATTGGCGGATGCGATGTTGCAATCCTGTCGCGTCACGGTCGCCAGCATACCATTCCGCCTTCGCAGGTAAACAACCGGGCAAACATTTGGGCCATCCGCGAAATTGGTTGTTCACACATTTTGGCAACAACTGCCTGCGGAAGTTTGCGCCAGGAAATCGGGCGCGGCGACTTCGTTGTGCTCGATCAGTTTATTGATTTTACAAGGCATCGACCAATCACTTTTTTTGAATCGTTTGAGCCCAGGGAAATGAAACACACCCCGATGGCCGATCCGTTCGACACCTTTCTCCGCACGAAAATTATCGAAACGGCCAACGAATTAAAGATGAAGATTTTTGAAAAGGGAACAGTGGTAACTATTGAAGGCCCACGCTTTTCGACACGTGCAGAATCAAACGTGTTCCGCTTGTGGGGAGCCGATGTGATCAATATGTCAACCGCTCCCGAAGCAATTCTGGCGAATGAACTGGCGATTCCTTACGCAGCCATTGCCATGAGTACTGATTACGACTGCTGGAAAACCGACGAAGCTCCGGTTACATGGGGAGAAATCTTGAAAGTGTTTAACCAAAATGTCGGCCATGTAATTGATTTACTTGTGAATACAATTGCAAAAATATAATTGTGCAATTTCCGATCAAATAAAATTCTATTCTCTGTAAAAAAGACTCTCAAATTGGGAATTATTGGCATAGGTTTTGTAAAATACTCACCATGTAAGTTGTCTCAAAGCCATGAACAATCTTTCAGAATAGAAGGGGTCAATTTAGTGTTAAGAGAGAAAAGGATTTTAAATTGACGTGATTTCATACATCAAGGCAAAAAAGTCATTCCAGAATTTTCGGAATGGCTTTTTTTTTGTCAAAGCTCAAAGTTTATACAAACTTGAAAAAAGTATTCTTTTATGTATAAGCTTTCCCAAAGTTTACACAAACTTGAAAAAAAACTTTGGGAAAGCTCTAGATAAAAAAAAGCTCCTTTCAGAGCTTTCAGTATTTTATTCGTTTGCCGATATCCATACACCCGACTGCGGATTGTTGTAAAGCAGCGAATTCAGTTCTTTCTGTGCTTCTTCTATCGTGTTAAACCCTTTCATTGCAATGCGGTGAAGTCCTTTAAAAACGCCAAGATTTTGTCCTTCGTAACCCTGTTCTTTTAATTGCTGAAGGTATTTATTGGCATTTTCCTCACTTTTGAAACTTCCACCAATAATGTAATAATTGAACTGGCTTTGTTCCAGAGCAGTTGTATTAGAAACGTATTCAGCAGTGGTTCCTTCGGATGATTGTACCGCAGTGGCCGGAGCGCTTTGGGTGAAAGCCTCCCACATTCCCATATCCGATTTTGAAAGGTATTCCTTGTTGTTTTTCATTGGGATGAGCGCCATTGCCACAAGCAACGGAATGGCTACAACCAGTTTTTTCAGTTTGCGTTTCTGAAAAATAACAGGAACAGGTTCGCGGTATTCAACTTTAAAGGCTGGTTTTGGCATTTGCCTTTGATAAAGCTTTTCGTACGAGAAATTCTGNNTGGTTTCTTCAACAAAACTGTCGAGTTTTTGCCTTGCGCTGAAATAGTCGATTCCTTCTGTTTCAGAAATGTAATTAATCAGCAAACCGTCGTTTGAATTCAGTTTATTGTTGAAAGCTATTTCTTTTGTTGGTGGGAAAAACTGATTGTTTTCGATGGTTGCCGGTTTGTAATTGGCAACAAATCCACCGAATTCAGGAATGATCACACAATCATTCAGTAACAGCAGCTCTTTTATGTATTGATTAATTTCCACGGTATTTTTGTTTTAACAGTCAAAAGTAAGAAAAATAAGCAATGCTTCAAGCCAAAGTTTTCAACAATACGGGTTGTTTTATGCTCAACAAAACTTAATGCATTTGTAGGCCAAAGAAAACCAGATTATTCATAAATTTGCGGCTCAACATAAATACAAGTAAAATAATGAAACAAATATTAGTCACCGGTGGCGCTGGTTACATTGGTTCGCATACGGCTGTTGAATTGATAAATGCGGGTTATGAAGTGGTTATTGTTGACAATCTTTCAAATTCGGGTATCGAATCTTTGGATGGAATTGAAAAAATTACAGGCATTCGCCCTGCCTTTGAACAGTTCGATTTGGTTGAAAAAGATAAGTTGGAGGATTTCTTTACCCGATATAAAAATATTGTTGCCATTATACATTTTGCAGCTTCGAAAGCGGTGGGCGAATCGGTTGAAATACCTTTGGTTTACTACCGAAACAACTTGGTTTCATTGATCAATCTTCTGGAGTGTCAGCTTAAATTCGGCATTTCGAATATTGTTTTTTCTTCGTCGTGTACAGTTTACGGGCAGCCAGATCAACTGCCTGTTACAGAAAATACACCGCGTAAAGATGCCGAATCGCCTTACGGAAATACAAAAAGGGTAAACGAAGATATTTTAAAAGATACCATTGCGGCCAATCCTGCAATTAAAGGGATTGCGCTTCGTTATTTCAATCCGGTCGGAGCGCATCCTTCTGCTTTAATTGGCGAACTTCCTTTGGGAGTACCTGCCAATCTGGTTCCGTTTATTACTCAAACGGCAGCCGGATTGCGAAGCGAACTGAAGGTTTTTGGTAACGATTACGATACCGTCGATGGTTCGGCTGTTCGTGATTACATTAACGTGGTTGATCTGGCAAAAGCGCATGTTGTGGCAGTCGAGCGTTTGCTCGACAATAAAAATAAATCAGGTTACGAGATTTTCAACCTTGGAACCGGAAATGGTGTTTCAGTTCTTGAAGCAGTTCAGGCATTCGAAAAAGCGAGTGGAGTTAAGCTGAACTATAAAATTGTAGGTCGTCGTGCCGGTGACATCGAGAAGATTTGGGCTGACACAACTTTTGCCAACGAAGAACTGGGCTGGAAAGCCAAAACCGGATTGGAAGAAACAATGCTCTCGGCCTGGCTTTGGGAGAAACGGGTGCGCGGGATGGAATAAAAATAGTTCGAGTTAGAAATAATCGCAATAGTCAAGTTGTTAGTCATTTGCTTCGCGTTATTATTTGAAAAATTCCTGCAAAACGGCATCAAAGTGACTATCAATGACTATTGAATGACAACTAATGACTTTAATTAATATAACCGTTTGATATGAAGACAATACTGATTACCGGAGGTGCCGGATTTATTGGTTCACACCTTGTCCGCCTGTTTGTAAACAAGTATCCTGAATACAAAATTGTGAACCTCGACAAGCTCACTTACGCCGGGAATCTGGCTAATCTGACTGATATTGAGGACAAACCAAATTACGAGTTTGTTAAAGGCGATATTGTTGACGCCGATTTTATCCTGAAGCTTTTCATTGAAAGACAATTTGATGGAGTGATTCATTTGGCTGCCGAATCGCATGTTGACAGGTCGATCAGCAATCCGACAGAATTCGTATTTACCAATGTAATTGGCACAGTGAATTTGCTGAATGCCATTCGTCACATCTGGAAAGACAATACCGAAGGCAAACGCTTTTACCACATTTCTACCGACGAAGTGTACGGAAGTTTGGGCGCCGAAGGCATGTTTACCGAAGAAACCGGATACGATCCGCACAGTCCGTATTCCGCATCAAAAGCCAGTTCCGACCATTTTGTGCGTGCCTACCACGATACTTTTGGGCTACCGGTGGTGGTTTCAAACTGCTCAAACAATTACGGTTCGTTCCAGTTTCCTGAAAAACTAATTCCGCTTTTTATCAACAATATCAAATTCAATAAAGCTTTGCCGGTGTACGGAAAAGGCGAAAACGTGCGCGACTGGCTATGGGTAGAAGATCATGCCCGTGCCATTGATGTTATTTTCCATCAGGGTAAAGATGGCGATACCTACAACATTGGCGGGCACAACGAATGGACAAACATTGATCTGATTAAGGTGATGTGCAGCATCATGGACCGCAAACTTGGCCGCGAAGCCGGTGAATCTGAAAAATTGATTACCTACGTGAAAGATCGCGCCGGACACGATTTGCGTTACGCCATCGATTCCACCAAATTGCAGAAGGAATTGGGATGGGTGCCAAGCCTTCAGTTTGAAGAAGGACTGGAAAAAACCATCGATTGGTACCTGGCCAACACCGAATGGATGGAAAACGTAACAAGCGGCGACTACCAAAGCTACTACGAAAAGCAATATCAAAACAGGTAAGATAATTCAAGGCAAAAAGGCAAAAGTCAGGGTTTCACTTAAAAGTGAAGCCCTGACTTTTTTTTATATGGATACAGCACAAGAACCAAAATCCTTTATTAACTTGTCGTTTCAAACCAATCAAAACCTTATGAAACGCCGAAACTTCTTCAAAACAGCCGCTTTGGGTGGAGGAACCCTTGCTCTTGCCCCGTTTAGTTCATGTGTACAGCCTTCATCACCTACTACTTCAGAATCAAATTATGCCGATTTTGAACTGAACGAATGGACTATTTCACAACTTCAGGAGCAAATGAACTCGGGCAAAATGAACTCGGAAGCGATTACAAAAAAATACCTCGACCGGATTGAGAAGATCGACAAAAAGGGACCCGAATTGCGGGCAGTTATAGAGATTAATCCGGAGGCGATTAAAATTGCACAAGAAATGGATATTGAGCGCATGGTCGGTAAAGTACGAGGCCCGTTGCATGGAATTCCGGTGCTGATTAAAGACAACATTGATACCGGCGACCAGATGCAAACAACGGCTGGTTCTCTGGCAATGGTGGGCAGTCCCGCGCCTGATGATGCCATCATTGTTAGGAAATTGCGAGAAGCCGGTGCAGTTTTGTTGGGAAAAACCAACCTGAGCGAATGGGCGAATTTCCGGTCAACCAAATCGTCGAGCGGCTGGAGCGGACGAGGCGGACAGGTTCGCAACCCGTTTTGCCTGGATCGAAGCCCGTGTGGTTCAAGTTCGGGTACTGGCGCTGCTGTTTCGGCCAATTTATGCGCGATTGGTATCGGCACCGAAACCGATGGTTCGATTGTTTGCCCTTCAGGAATTAACGGAATTGTGGGCATAAAACCAACTCTTGGTTTGTGGAGCGGCGATGGAATTATTCCTATTTCACACAGTCAGGATACGGCTGGCCCAATGGCCCGAACTGTTACTGATGCTGCTGTCTTGCTTGGTTTGCTGGCCGAAAAAGCGCAGGATTACACATCGCATCTGGATGCAAATGGTTTGAAAAATACCCGGATTGGAATTGCTTCCGACTATTTTGGATTCAGTGCCGAAGTGGATAAAATATTTCAGGATGCAATTCTGATTTTGAAAGACAATGGTGCTGAAATAGTTGAAAACCTCAAATTTGAAAAACGTGGCGAGTGGGGCGACGCCGAATGGCAGGTTCTCATTTCGGAATTTAAAGCCGACCTGAATGCTTATCTGAAAACCAGAACAGGATTGCAGGTAAATTCGTTGGCCGATTTGATTGAATTCAATCAAAAGAATGCCGATACGGAATTGAAATGGTTTGGTCAGGAAATATTTGAAACTGCTGAAAAAACTACAGGTTTGGAAGATCCTGTTTATCTGGAAGCGCTTAAAAACTCGAAAAAACTTACCCGTGAAGAAGGCATCGATAAATTAATGGATGAGCACCAACTCGACGCGTTAATTGCGCCAACCAACGGACCGGCTTGGCAAATAGACTGGGTAAACGGCGACCATTTTGGAGGTGGGAGTTCGGATGTCGCGGCTATTTCGGGCTATCCCAACATTACCGTTCCGGCCGGATATGTGCATGGTTTGCCGGTTGGTATTTCGTTTTTCGGTCGTGCATGGAGCGAACCAACTTTGATCAAACTGGCTTTTGCGTTTGAACAAGCCACCAAACACCGCAAAGCGCCGGGATTTCTGAAAGAAATTGTCTGATCTGATTAGTCAGGGTTTCACTCCAAGTGAAGCCCTGACTTTTTTAATACTCTTTCGATATCCAATCCACCAAATAAAAAATCCGCTGATCAGCACAATCAAAATACATATTCCGGCGATTGGAACATACAGAATATAAAACATGCCCAGAAGTGGTTCGAAGATTCGTCCGGTGTGAACTTCGAGCGAAAGGTTCCACAATGAAATAGGACTTTTGCTGATGATTTCAGGGCTCATTTCTCCAAATTGAGCGTTTGTCCGGATAGGTAAAATTCCGTGGTTGTAATCGAAATAAAATTCATTTCCTGAAGGATCAGCAAACCAGCCGTCAATCATGTCTTTTGAAATGGGCGGTCCCGCAACACGTGGCGCCTGATAATTACTTCCGGAGAGATAATCGGCCACCTGACCAGTAAACGGATTCCAAAGAAACAGGCCATTAAACGATCCGACCAGATAAGTATTTTCTCCTTTTTTCTCCAGTACATTACAGCCCATTACGCTCACAGGAGGCTGGTTCATAGGTTGTCGCATCGGGTTCTCAAAATTTTCGTCGGTAAAAAAGAATCCGTCGTTGGTCGAGAACAGGAAAATTCGTTGCTCTTCGTCGTACGCCACCCTTCGAAGCTTGTCGTACCATGGATTTGACGAGCTCAATACTGTTCCGGGAATGGGCGAAACCACTGAATTGGCAATGGCAATGAGCAGCGGCGGGCGCAAAAACATTCCGGTGATGGTCACAAAAATCAGGAAAGGAATAAAAATCCAGCCCAGACGGTTGTGCCAGCGCAAGTTGGTGTTTCGGGCGGCAATTATTGAAGTGTTGCTTTTTTGTTTTGCTTTCCGGCGTTTCAGCCAGCCCGGAAAAATAAAGTGCAGCAATCCGGTGAGCGAAATAATCAGAATTGCCAGACCGAACAAATCAACCATCAGCTTTCCGGCCAGGCCAAATAATTCTCCGCTGTGCAGCAACCAAAGGGTTTTGAACAAGCTCACTTTACGATCATTGTCAACAGGCGCCGGAATAGAAACCGAGTGAAATACCTTCCCATCGGCACTTTTCAGCAAAAACGAACGGGTTTGAACTATCAACTCATTCTGCTTCATGATCAAATCGGTGACTCTTTCTTCGGCAACAGGAAGCGCAAGTTTTTGCCATTTTTGTTCCTGAACCGAATATTGATACAAACCGAAATACGTTCCGGCANNATTCCAATCCTGAAAAGTGTTGAAATGGTCGGTGCTGAGCCAGATTCCGATATTTCCATAAACCAGCGCCGAATCGCTGCTAAGATGGAAGACCGATTTCACAGCCGCTTTGTTCCAGTTTCGATAGCTGTAGTCGTCGGGAAGAAGTGACCTGTTAATGTCAACCGCAGAAATCAGGCTCCGGTGATTCATAAAAATTCCGGAGATGGAAAATAAGATTACGAACAGCGTGATTACAATTCCCGGCCATTTATGAAACTTCCGGAGTTTTCGGAGTATGTCGTTTTTTGTCATTACAATCAGATGATAATGTTGCAAAAGTATTCAGATTGCAGGTATTAAATTGTAACAATCGTTACAAAAATTGTTAATAAAGGATAAAAAAGTCCTTTATTAAAATACTCGCCCGAATTAAATTCAATTTAAATGGCCTGACTGCTGCAATTTTCTATTTTTGCTTTACACAATTAATCAGAAACAATCATGAAAGTTTTCAAATTTGGAGGCGCCTCCGTCAGTTCGGCCGATGCCGTTCGCAATTCGGTTAATATCCTGAAAATGTATCCTGATAATAAAGTGCTGGTGATTTCAGCAATGGGAAAAACAACCAATGCGCTCGAAATTGTTGCCCGGAGATATTTTAGTGGGGATACGGAAGTGTGGGCTGCCTTTGAGGAAGTGAAAGCATATCACGATCAGATTATTACTGAATTGTGGGGAAATCCTAACGAGCTTCCTGAGGTGAAAAAGATGTTTAC
The DNA here is from genome assembly GCA_003537645.1 of Prolixibacteraceae bacterium. Taxonomy (GTDB): domain Bacteria; phylum Bacteroidota; class Bacteroidia; order Bacteroidales; family Prolixibacteraceae; genus Aquipluma. The sequence goes on along the minus strand of DPRM01000072.1, from coordinate 13,531 downwards.
TGAACTTGGCAACCGCATAAAAGGCGAACGATCGCTGAATTTTGATTACGAATACGACCAGATTGTTGCTTTTGGAGAACTGCTTTCGACACAAATTATCAGTTTATATTTCAATAGCATCGGTTTGAAAAACCAATGGGTGGATGTGCGAACCTGCCTGAAAACTGACGATGTGTTCCGCGAAGCCAATATTGAATGGGAACTTTCGGAGCGTTTGGCAAAACGCGTATTTACCTTCGAATCTGAAGATTTATACATTACACAGGGTTTTGTTGGAGCAACTTTAACCAACCAGACGACCACGCTTGGGCGCGAAGGTTCAGACTATACTGCCGCAATTTTAGCCAATCTGCTGGATGCCGAAGATGTGAGCATCTGGAAAAATGTGCCCGGAATACTGAATGCCGATCCCGACTTTTTCGCCCAAACGCAGAAAATCGGCGAACTATCGTACAAGGAAGCCATTGAATTGTCGTATTCAGGAGCAAAAGTTATTCACCCTAAAACCATCAAACCACTTCAGAATAAGAATATTCCGTTGCTGGTAAAATCATTTGTCGATCCGCAGGAGCCCGGAACTATTATTCATTCGCTTGCACATCGGCTCGATTTGGTTCCGGTAATAATCGTAAAAAACAACATGGCACTGATTACTTTGTCGCCCAACGATTTCTCGTTCATCAGCATCGGGAACGTTTCGGATATGTTTGGCCTGTTTGCCAGATTTCGCCTGAAAGTAGGCCTGTTACAGCAGTCGGCCATCGACCTTTCTCTGGTTTTCGACGAACCGGAACAGGGAATTGATGAGCTGATAAGTAAGTTGCAGGAGAAGTTTGAAGTGAAATACAACACCGGACTCGATTTGGTTACGGTGAGGTATTACACTCCGGAAGTTGTGGCGCAATTGACCAATGGGCGAACCGTTTATGTTGAACAAAAAAGCCGGCGCACCGCAAGGATGTTGATGAAATAGCCTACATCCATTTTTCGATGGCTTCATTCAAAAATCGGTTCACCGGATATAATTCCTTCAACGAACCCACTATTTTTGTTACATAAGAGTCGCTGGCAACAACCGAATCGTCGATTGATGATCCAAACGCGAAAGACTTGTATTTCAACAAATCGATGTCAGGAAAATCCTTTGGAAATCCTTTCGGGGCAGTTTTTAGCTTGTCGTCGTAAAATTCGGGATATACTTTTCGGAACGATTCACTGCGAACGAGCTGTTTAAACTCTTCGGGGTGATCAAAAATTTCAGTTCGCATTGCTTTAAGGGCATCAGCAGGCGGGCAATACGAACCTCCGCCTACAAAGGAAGCTCCCGGCTCGATGTGAACATAATAACCAACACTGAAACTTTTGCGTCCGCCTTTTGCAATAAAACTTCCCATATTGGTTTTGTAAGGAGTCTTGTCGTTCGAAAAGCGCACATCGCGAAAGATGCGAAAAACACAATCTTTTGCTGCCAGATTTCCGATTTCAGAATCGAATTTGCCCACTTCGTGAATAATCAGTTCGGTGAGAAACAATACTTTTTTACGGCATTCCTGATAGCGGTCGCGATTCTGGTCGAACCATTCCTTGTTGTTGTTTTCCTTTAGCTCCGAAAGGAAGTTTAATACTTCTTGCATCTCGATTAATTTTTAAACATTCAGGCCAGCACAAGTTACAATTTTATACTTTGCAATGTTTATGGCTGGTTATTTTTTGTAAATCGGGGAGCAAAAAATGTACTTTTGGACGAAATAATTTAAAACAGACATTAATATTCTTCATGAAAAAGTTTGTCATCATAGTTGCCGGAGGGTCGGGTAGCCGCATGGGAGCCCAGATTCCAAAACAGTTTCTGGAATTGTGCGGAAAGCCGGTTCTGATGCACACGATTCAGGTCTTTTACGATTTCGATCCTGATAGTGAACTGATACTAGTACTTCCTGAAGCACAGCATGAATTTTGGGCCGAACTTTGCCTGAAGCATTCATTTTCATTGCCTCACCATATTGCTTCGGGAGGAGAAACCCGATTCCATTCAGTACACAACGGGCTGAAACTGATTAAGGACGAAGGAATTGTGTTTATCCATGATGGCGTGAGGCCGCTGGTTAGTCAGCAAACACTCGCACGTTGCTGCGAAACTGCAACCAGTTCGGGCAACGCAATTCCGGTGTTGCCAGTAACCGAATCACTGCGCAAAAAGGAAGGAGATCAAAACTGCTCGGTTGACCGAAGCCTCTTTTATAGTGTTCAAACTCCACAGACTTTCAGGTCCGAAATTATACTGAAATCTTTTCTTCAGCCTTTCGATCAATCTTTTACCGACGATGCTTCGGTAGCCGAAAAGGCAGGGTTTGCCATTAACATGGTTGAAGGCAATCTTGAAAATATCAAGATAACAAGTCCCGTTGACTTAATTTTGGCGGAAGCTTTGATTCAGAAAAAATTTTAGGATTTACAGCCTGATAATAAATTCTGTCAGATTGCTGTCGGCATCGAGGTTTAGTTTTTTGCGAAGCCGGTAGCGGTGATTCTCTACTCCGCGAACAGAAATTCCCATTAATGGTGCAACTTCTTTCGACGAAAGATTCATGCGGAGGAAGGCGCAAAGTCGCAAATCACTGGGCGTAAGATCTTTGTAGGTTTCCGTAAGCGTTTTCATAAACTGCTCGTGTGCCCGTTCAAAATTGGCTTCAAATACTTTCCAGTCATCCTGACTGCTCATATTATCATCTATTTTTTGCACCAGCGTGTCGTAATATTTATCAGGATAACGAGTGCCCAAATGCTCTTTCTGTTGCCGGAGCATATCTTTCATGTTGATCAGAAACTCGTTTTTCTTAATAATCGACATGGTAGAACTTGCCAGTTCCGAACTTTTAAACGAAAGTTCAGCCTGAAGTTTTTCGTTCCGGAGCTGAATTAGTTCACGTTCACGTTCTTCGCGTTCGCGGCTTTCTTTCTGCCGGGTTCGGTTAATAATCCTTCTTCTGAAAACAACCAATCCGCCCATTATAATCAGTAAATAAGCGATGTAAGCCAGTTTCGACCGGTACCAGGGTGGCAAAATGGTCAGTTTCATCTCAAATTCCTGGCTCGATTCACTCCAGTTATTTACAGCCCTAATCCTGATTTTGTAATCGCCAACCGGAATACGTTTAAAACTGAAAATTGGATTGTCAAGCGGATCCGACCAGCGCTGGTCTAATCCTTCAATAAAAGACTGGTATTTAATTGTGTTACCGCTGAAATACGGGAACGAAAACCGTAGTTGCAGATTGTTCCGATTGTACCTGAGAGATATTTCGTTTCCGTCAAGCGGCAAATCGCTTACCTGATCGTTGTTACCACTAATGGTAATGCGACGCAACTCGGGTCGCTTCACCGAAATTTGTGATGCCGGACTGATGGTATCCGCATTTAAAAGAGCATATCCATTTTCGAGACAAAGAATAGCTTTACTTGCACTAACCGGAACGATGTTTTCATACCCTGTAATCAGCTGATTGTTAAAGAGCCCGGTAGGAAATTCCTTGATTTTCGTGACTTCAGAGTTTTGAATACTAAACAGCCCGCAGGCATCGCTCGTGATAAACCAATAACGGTTTTCGGGGCAGGCAACAATTCGGCTTGCTTTTTTATAATTGCCCAGTTTCTCGTTCATAGTTACATAGTCGGTAATGGAATCCTGCAGATCATCGAACGTATATAATTTTTCGCCGGTGGTAAAAACAATCCGGTTTTCTATTTTAAATACATGAATATTATGGTCTTTACCGAAAATATCTCCGCCATAATAGCGGTTGTAAATCAAGGAATCGGCCTGATTAAACTTTAGCCTGAAGATACCCCTGTACATGTGGCCTGCCCAGTAGTTTCCGAAATGATCAATTTCCAGGTAGCGGATCAGGTTGTTAAACTGAAAAACGATACGATCGATTGTCCATTTCGAGTTTTCCTTCTTGTACGAAATCAGGTTCGAATACGTGCTTTGCATCAGCGAGTTCGGCTTCAACGGGTTTTCAACAATTGAGAAACCTCCTGAAACCGTTGAGATTTTTCGTACCTGATTGCCTTCAATTTCGTAAGTTCCCTGGTTGTGATTCACAAACAGGCGGTCGTCAATAACCTTGCAATCCCAAATCTGACCCTGCGTTTCAGGAACCAGCTCAAAAGGCTCGCTTGTCGATGCAAACGGCCTGAAATACAATCCCTGATTGGTACCCAAGTACAACTGATCGCGATAAACGGCCGCCGTGTAAACCGCTCCAAGTTCTTTCCGCTCGATAATTGAATACGATGGATCGGGCATGAATGAAACGAAATCGATCCCTTTATCGAGTGCAAGCCAGATATTTTGATTTGAGTCAGCCATCACGCCCAGTACAGTATTGTTCTGCAGCCCATTTTCCTTGTTGAAGCGATAAAGGAGCTTCCCATTCCTGTCGAAAACAGAAATTCCGTCGAGAATAGTTCCGATGATTATTTTCCCGTCGGTAGTAATGCAACCCTGGTTGATGATATTCTTTTTGAAATATTCGGTTTGATCTGACTGCCAAGGCGTTAATTTTTGCCCATCGTAAAGCATAAGTCCGCTGTTGGAGGTGCCGATTAACTTTTGCGATTGGCTTAACGACATGATAAACCGGATTTCCTTTTTGCTGAAATAATCGGTTACAAGGTAAGACGATAGCTTTGTTCCGCTGATCTCGTAAATCCCTTCGTTCATGATATTTACAAAAATACGGTCGCCACCATCAGAAATGGAATTGATGAAACCACCGGGACGAACGATTTCGAATTTCTGATAATCGTAAACATAAATCTTAGTAAACGATTGGAAATAAACATGATCGCCCGAGGAAATTACATTCCAGAATTCTTCGTTGGTAGTGAAATTACTTTCGACCTCATTTTTTAACGAGTGATATTCAAGGCGTCCTAATTTGTTGCGTTCCCAATAACCAAGTTCGCGATAGCCGGCGGTAAAAATCCGGTTTTTATTATCAACTGCAACAGTTCGGATAATCGCTCCTTCAGGAGCCGGATAAAGTGTCCAGGTTATACCGTCGAATTCGAGTAGCCCAATATTGTTGGCAAAGTACATGTAGCCACCTGCATCCTGCGTAACCGACCAGTTTTGGCTGGCAGCATGGTATTCTTGCTTGGTGTGGTTCTTTAAGAAATATCCGGTAGAGGCTAATACATAGGAATCAGAAATCAGAAAAACGAAATAGATAAAAATGCTCCGGATTAAAAAGGAATATATTCTGATCATTGGCGATTCATAATTAATAGAAACTAAAATTAGTAAAAATAAGGAAAACGCAACTTTGTATGCGGCGCAAGTTCTTCCACAAAAGCATCAGAAATATGTTTTTTGAACATATTCGGCTGATTTAGGAACTTTCATGACTTCATTTTCGAACCAATATTGTTGTTTCTTCGTTTAAACAGTATAAAAAAATATCACACCTATTGTTCTGTTTATAAATCATTTAATTAGCTATTCTGAATTGTTGATGAGGTAAAAGTGCAGTTGCTGTTCAACATCTTTCAGGGTTGATGAATTAGTGGTGTACTCTTTTACTTTTCTTTCAATACGGGGTAGTTTAGCTTTGACTTACGAATTTTAGACACTTATTAAACAATCAGACTATGAAAAAACTATTTGTTGTAATGTATTTTCTATTGTCAGTATCCATCCTTTTTGCGCAGAGCCCCATCATGGTAAAAGGGAAAGTAACTGATTCCGCCAATGGAGAACCCATTCCCGGAGTTAGCGTACTGATAAAAGGTACCAGTACCGGTTTAATCACCGATTTCGATGGGAACTACACTATTCAGGTTCCCGGCAACGGCACCCTGATATTCAGTTTTATTGGAATGAAAACCAAAGAGGTTGAAGTTAATAACTCGACCCTGATAAATGTTGTTTTGGAAACCAGTACCGAAATGGTTGATGAAGTAATTGTTGTTGGCTACGGAAAATTGAGTGTAAAAGACCTTACTTCTTCTATCTCGACTGTTAAAACCGAAGAACTTGCAAAAACTCCTACCGGACAAACCATGCAAGCCCTTCAGGGTAAAGTACCAGGTTTGCACGTAGTTAGCAGCGGAGGGCCGGGCGATTCGCCAACCATTCGTGTCCGCGGTGTAGGTTCTTATCCGGGCGCCAACAACGAAGCCCCACTTTATGTCGTCGATGGAATGTTTTTCGATAACATCGATTTCCTGAATACCTCCGACATTGCTTCCATCTCGGTTTTGAAAGACGCTTCGGCTGCCGCCATTTATGGAGTTCGCGCTGCCAACGGTGTTATTTTAATCGAAACCAAATCGGGAAGTATGAACCAAAAAACAGAAGTCAGTTACGATGGCTACTACGGAACTCAGATTGCACAAAACGTACTGAAAATGGCCAATGCCGAACAATTTGCCACCATGGCCAACGAATCGGGATCGACTGCCGAAGCCAGTTTTATCCTGAATGCGATGCAGCGTTATGGCCGCAGCCGCGTTAATCCAATCGCTCCTGATGTAAATACCGACTGGTACAAAGAAATCCTCCGTGCCGGAGCTATCCAGAATCACAGCATCAGTGTTTCGGGAGGCGGCCAAAAAGCTTCCTATTCTATTGGTGCTAACTATTTTGCACAGGAAGGTATCCTGAAAATGAAGAACGACTACGAACGTTTCAATCTCAGGAATAAGGTTGATTTTAAAGTTACCGACTGGCTCACCATCGGAGGAAACATGATTTTTAGTAATGCACTGAAATACGACGATGAAGGTGGCGCTTGGAATCAGGCATATTTTGCAGTTCCAATTCTTCCGGTTTACGACGACCAAAGCACAACAGCCTGGCCAAAGAATTACGCCAGTGCACAGAATTTGGGTTACCGGAGCGGCCAGAATCCATTCCCGACTCTCGATCTGAGCGAAAACAAACTGAAAATCAGGAAAATGTTGGCAAACTTCTATGCCGATTTGGAGCTGATACCCAAAAAACTGAATTTAAAAACAACTTATAACCACGCGTTTACATCGCTGGATGAACGTTTTGTTCGTCTGCCATTTTTCGCGAGTACCAATTTTCAGCGTGTTGACGCATCGCTCACAAAAAATGCGATCACCTACTCCAACCAGATCTGGGACAACGTGTTAACCTATACCGACCACTTTGGCGAACACAGTTTTACGGCAATGGCCGGTACTTCATACCGCGACGAAGCATACAGCAGGCTAAGCGCTCAGGGATTGAATTTCCCGACTGAACAGGAACAGGCATGGTACATCAACCAGGCCGAAGAAATTCCGGTAACCGGAGTTGGCGATGATGGACGCCGCGAATATGGAATTTCTTACTTCGGACGTATTTCATACAATTTCACCGACCGATACCTGCTTTATGGTACAATGAGGGCTGACGGAAGCTCAAAATATCAGCAGAAATGGGGTTATTTCCCAACAATTGGCGCTGGTTGGGTTGTTTCTGAAGAAGCCTTCATGCAAAACATTTCAGTAATTAATTACCTGAAATTGCGCGGAAGCTGGGGACAGCTCGGTAACGATAAAATTCAGGCCAGCGACGGTGCTACCACCACCACCGTAATTAACACATCTATTGACGATGTGCTGGTTTCAGGAACAAAAACGTCGAGTACTTTCTCATCGCTGAAATGGGAAGTTACCGAGGAAACCAACATTGGAGTTACCAGCCGGTTGTTTAAAAACCATTTAACTGTTGATGCCGATTATTACATCCGCGACACCAAGAATGCTGCTATTTATGTGAAAATCCCTTCAATAGGAGGAAGCGTTCTTAAAAACGTGGGTATCATCCGTAACTCCGGATTCGAATTGGCAATGAACTGGAGCAACGAAATATCGAAAGATTTCAGCTACAATGTCGGATTCAATATTTCGACACTTAAAAACGAAGTTCGCGATTTGTATGGACAACCATACATCGACGGAGGTTCGGCCGAATTCCGCCAGCGTTCAATTGTAGGCGAACCATTGCTTGCTTTCTTCGGATACAAAGTTCTGGGAGTTTATCAGAATCAGACTGAAATTGATAACGATCCTTCGGCTCCCGCAACTGCCGTTCCCGGCGATTTTAAATATCAGGATCAGCAAAGTGTAGGAGAAGCCGGTTATGGAGTTATCAACGACGACGACCGTGTAATTTTAGGTTCGTATTTCCCGAATTTCATGTATGGCGCTAACCTGGGAATAAACTATAAAAATTTCGAATTCTCGGCCAACATTATGGGTCAGACCGGAAACAAAATTCTTAACCGCAAACGTGGTGAACTGATCTGGACTGCCGATGGCAACCTCGATGCCGACCTTGCCATCAATCGCTGGCATGGCGAAGGTACTTCAAACAAATACCCCTCGTCGGCAGGTTTGCGCAAAGGCTGGAACCAGAAAATGAGCGACTACTTTGTCGAAGACGGTACTTTCTTCCGCATTCAGAATATACAGTTGGCTTACAACCTGAAAGGGAAACAACTTTCAGGAGTTCAGATACCTGATTCAAGGATTTCATTGACAGCCGAACGCCCGTTGACTATGTTCAAATACAACGGTTTCAATCCTGAAGTGGCAAACGGAATTGATACGCAGGCCTACCCGATTCCAGCTGTTTATACCATCGGATTAAATGTCAAATTCTAATTCTTAAAACGAATATACTATGAAACTAATAAATAAAATTCTAACACTCACGGTTCTTGTTTCACTCGTTGCGACAACAGCCTGTCATGATCTTTTGGATGAGCCAGCCGAAAATAAAGCGTTTACCGAAGAAACCGACTACAAAAATACCAGCAACATGGTTCAGCCATTGCTTGGAATGTATGCCGAATTTTATTCGCGCGGATGGGAAGATTTTCCGCTGATTTCTGTCAGGGGCGACGATGTAAATGCCGGTGGACTGGGCGACCAGCAACCTTATGCCGATACCGATAAGTTTCTCTACGATAAAGATTACTGGATGTACAATTCGATCTGGCAAAATTTCTATGCCGATATTTTTACCGCTCACAACGCGATGGAACAGATCGAACTTTTTAAAGAAAATGCGCCCAACAAAGCTTTGGCCGATCAGTATATTGCCGAAGCCAAAACAATGCGCGGCTGGCTGTTGCTTTACTTGTCGCGCGTTTGGGGAAGCGTTTATATTACTGAAGATTCAGATCCGTCGAAATTGTTGGTTACCGAACTTTCAACCAAAGAAGAGGTAATGAAACACATTTCGGATCAGATGGATGAAGCAATTCCGCTTTTGCCAAACATGCACCCAAACGAACGCACTGATATTCGTGGTGGAATGACCAAATACACCGCCCTGGCAATTAAAGCGATTGCAAACCTCGAATTGAAAAACTACCAGGGAGTTGCCGATGCAACTTCGCAGATCATCAGTTCGGGTGAATTTACGCTTGAACCTGATTATTATGAATTGTTCAAAATAAAAGGCAAACTGAATACTGAAAACCTTCTCGAATTACAATATTCCGATTTCGGAAAAGGTTCGGGCGATAATTACAGCTACTTGTTTGCTTTCTTCGGACCACAGGGCTGGACACCAAAAGTAACCGGCGCCGGCGATGGCTGGGGATTCTATGAACCAAGTCTGAAATACATCAAATTTATGCTCGACCGTGGCGAAACCGTTCGCCTCGAAACCAGCGTATTGTTTACCAACCGCGGAATGGCCGAGATTCAGAAAGATTCGAAATATGCCACTTTGCCAGCCTGGATATCAAATACAACACGTTCGGGAGATAGGTTTAACGATTATGCCCGTGCTATGTTTGCCAGCGGAAAGCATTATCTTCCTTCGGAACAACTTACTCCGGGACGCACAGCTTATGGAACCAACAAAAATTTCCCAATCATTCGTTATGCCGAAGTTCTGCTGATGCACGCCGAAGCCTTAACACAAGGCGCAACAAGTTCGGCAATGACAGCCGTTGCAGCGGTTAATGCTGTAAGAGCCCGTGTTAATATGCCTGCTCTTGCAACCGTTACCAACGCACAGGTTATGGACGAAAAATATGCTGAACTGGCGATGGAATGGGGAACACGTTACTACGACATGATACGCCTCGGCAGATTCAACGAACTAAACTACGACGGAAGAACTTTCACCGAAGCAAAAATCTTCCTGCCTTATCCGCAGAATCAGGTTGACTTATTACCTGGACTGAAAGCAAAAACTAATTAACTGATCAATTAAAAACTTATAAAGATGAAAATATTGAAATATATTTTGGTTGGTTTATTGGCCATCGTTTTTGTAACGTCATGTAACGATGGTATCGACCCGATAACTTCAGTTGATCCGGGACCGGATTTGACTGCCCCGATCATTACGCTGAAATATCCGATTGAAGGAACTAAAATTCAGGTTCCAGAACTGCTCGCAAGCATTAATATTCAGTTCGAAGCTACCGACGATATTGAACTTAAAACTGTCGCCTTATTGATCGACAATGTTCAGATTGCCAGCTTTGCCGAATTCAAAGATTATCGCCGCCTGATACAAGAATTTCTTTACGACAAAGTATCCAATGGTGCACACACACTAACAGTTAGAGCTACTGATATAGAAGGAAAAGTGACAAACACCACGATAAATTTCGAGAAGAAACCTCCATACACCCCAATTTATCCGGGCGAAACATTCTACATGCCTTTCGACGGTGATTTCATGGAAAAAATAAGTTTCAAACTGGCAACCGTGGTCGGAACTCCGGGTTATGCCGGAATGGGACTTAAAGGTGTAAACGCTTACAAGGGAGCCACCGATTCGTATCTCACATTCCCAACTACCGGTTTGCTGAACAATGAATTCGGCGCATCTTTCTGGCTGAAAATAAATGCGGTACCCGACCGTGCAGGTATTTTGGTAATTGGGCCAACTGATCCGGCAGCTCCAACCGCTCCCAATAACCGCAAATCAGGTTTCAGGTTCTTCCGCGAAAATGCAGGAGGAAAACAGCGGTTTAAACTGAATGTTGGAAACGGTACTGCCGATGTTTGGTTCGATGGCGCTGCTGCTGCCGATGTCGATCCGGCTTTGGGAGAATGGGCTCACTTCGCATTTTCAATTTCAAGCACCGAATGCATCGTTTATATCAACGGAAAAGTTGCCAAACAAGGTGTATTTACGGGTGTCAACTGGGATGGCTGCGATGTTCTTTCCATCATGTCGGGTGCTCCCAGATTTTCAGGCTGGAACCATCTTTCTGATTTGAGTTACATGGACGAGTTGCGCTTATTCAACAAAACCCTTACTGCCGATGAGGTTCAGGCAATGATTCAGTACGATTCGCCCTATAAAGCAAAATACAGTGGCGAAGTATTTTATATGCCATTCGAAGGCAATGCCAAAGAGCTTAATACCAACACCGATGCTACCAAAGTTGGATCGCCCGATTTTGTAGCCGGCAAACGCGGTAAAGCTTTAGCGGGTGCACCAAATTCGTACCTCACTTTCCCTGCCGGCGATTTAACCAAAACCAAGGAAGTGAGCGCTGTTTTCTGGATGAATGTTAACCCAAGTCCCGATCGTGCAGGCATTTTAACGATCAGTCCTGAAGATTTAACGAATGCAGGTTATCCGGATAAGCAGAACAAAAGAACCAATGGATTCAGGTTCTTCCGCGAAGGAAACGCCACCTCGCAACAGTTCAAGGTGAACGTTGGTACCGGAACCGGTGAAAGCTGGAACGACGGAGGAAAGATTGATCCGGTAGTTGGCTGGACACATTTTGCCTTTACGGTTTCAGGAACAAAAAGCACTATTTACATCAATGGTGAACTTGCCCGTGAAGCAACATTTACGACCGGAATTGACTGGACGGGTTGCGATTTGCTTTCGATTATGTCGGGAGCTCCCCGTTTTACCGAATGGAATCACTTCTCAGATCTTAGTTTGATGGATGAGTTGCGAATTTTCAATAAATCGCTCACTCAGACCGAAATACAAACAATTTTTAATGCTGAAAAATAAATTCTTTTAAGATTCCACGGAAGGCTGCCTGGATCGTATTTGGGCAGCCTTCTGTTTTTCAGTTAGATTTTGTCAATTTAAAAACCTACAAAATGAAGTATCTAATCATAGTTAGTCTGGCTCTTTTTCTGGTGTCGGGATGCTCCACATCAACGAAAAAGTCAAACGAAGAAAAAACAGGTAAGTATCAGGGCCTGACCAACGATCAGCTTCTCGATACATTGCAATATCAAACATTCCAATATTTCTGGAATGGCGCCGAACCAACTTCAGGCCTGGCACGCGAACGCATTCATACCGATAATATTTATCCGCAGAACGATCAGGATGTAATCACACTTGGAGGCTCCGGATTTGGCGTAATGGCCATTCTTGTTGGCATTGAACGGGGATTTATCACCCGCGATGAGGGTTTTGCCCGTTTTCAGAAAATCGTGGATTATCTCGGTAAAGCCGACCGATTTCACGGAGCATGGCCGCATTGGCTTCACGGCCCTTCAGGAAAAGTACAGCCCTTCGGTAAAAAAGACAATGGCGGCGATTTGGTCGAAACNNGTGGCCGATATCAATAAACTTTGGACGGAAGTAGAATGGAACTGGTACACCCAGGGAGGTAAAGATGTACTTTACTGGCACTGGTCGCCCGAATATGGCTGGGAAATGAATTTTCCGGTTGGAGGTTATAACGAATGCCTGATCATGTATGTCCTGGCAGCCTCATCTCCTACATATCCGATAAAACCAAGTGTTTACGACAAAGGCTGGGCTCGCGGCGGTGCAATTGCTGATGATACAGTATATTACGATTTGCCAACTATCCTGAACCATTACGAGGGCAACGACGATCCGGTTGGACCGCTGTTTTGGGCGCACTACTCATATTTGGGCCTGAACCCGAAAGGCTTATCGGACAAATACGCTGATTACTGGAAATTGAATCAGAACCATGCGATGATCCATTACAAATATGCGATCGACAATCCGAATAAATTTGAAGGTTACGGCGAAAAACAATGGGGTCTCACTTCCAGCTATTCGATGAAAGGTTATGCAGGTCATCATCCCGGCAACGAAGATTTAGGGGTAATATCGCCAACCGCAGCCTTGTCGTCGTTTCCATATACACCCGCAGAATCAATGCAATTCCTGAAATATTTGTACCAGGAAGCCGATTCGCTGATTGGCGTTTATGGTCCGTATGATGCTTACAGCGTATCAAACAAATGGTATTTGCCTCGTTATCTGGCAATCGATCAGGGACCAATTCCGGTCATGATTGAAAATTACAGAACGGGTTTGCTGTGGAATTTATTTATGCGAAATGAGGATGTGCAAAAAGGACTGAAGGTTTTGGGTTTTGAGTATAAATAGGTATTCAGAAATATCTGGCTAAAAGAATTTAGAAAAAGGGTTGAAATAATGTCGTATTTTTTATGCTTACTCACCCCCAACGTCCGTTTACGGACGTTCCCCCCTCTCTTTTTGAGCTACTCTTTATACACA
>DPRM01000067.1 GCA_003537645.1 Prolixibacteraceae bacterium | reverse complement strand
TATTTCGGTTCCTTCCGGAATTTCGTTTTTCCCGTCAAGGCTTAATGTTTCTTTATAAATCAGGCTGACAGGGAAGCTCAGACTTGTAGTTTTTTTACCGGTTACAAGTTCAGTGGTTGATTTAGTTTTTACCCTCGAGATGGTTGGGTTTTTAATGTTCCTGCTCTTTAATTTTTGCATGGCAACATCTTCACCTGAATAGGTAATCACTGTTTCGGTACCTCTGATGGTTGAAATGCTGTAAGTCTTTTCAGGTTTGTACTGAATTTTCAGAATCAGTCCTTCAGGCTTGGGGGCGTTGCACGAAAATTGGGTAATCAGCAGTAAAAAAGCGAATGTTTTTCTCATTAAAAATGATTGCTCTTCAGGCAATTCTTTTTTGTTTTATTTTGTTTGCGAATGGCTCTCAAGTCCAAATAAATCAAATGGTTTGATGTTAAATGACTCCTGAAAAAAAACGACCAGCAGCACTATGAAAACGATAAATCCAAGCAGAATCAGTAATTGTGATCCGGAAACTTTTTGGATGGGTTGACGGTCTTTTACTTCGCAAATTTCGCCTGGACAATACTGTGCTTTCTCTTTGTAAAAAATTGAATAAAACTTACATCCGAGGCAAATGCCAAACACCGACTCGAAAAACAGGAAAATAAGGCAAAAGAGACAAATTATACCTGATATCGGGCTGTAAGAATTGACTACAACCATCAGGATAAACATGGTGGCAGCAAGTACAACACCAATTATCCAGGCAAATCGTTTCTGTGCCGCTCCAACATATTCAGGAGTTTGATTTTTTACGATCAACCTGCCAAGTATAAGGGTAGGGGCGAATCTCGGGTTAATGAATATCCGGATAATAAAGTCTGTCAGAAAAGCGGTTATTACATATTTAATCAGGGGAAAATAGCCCTTGAAAATTATAGCCATGAGAGCAGTATAGGTAAACAGAAAAAGGATACCAGCCGCCGCTCTGACTTCCCGTTCGTTCATAACCGGAATGTTGTATCCGGGAACATTCTCACCAAATCTGATAAGTTTTTTCATAGCTGATCCTGAAGTAAATTAAAAGTGGCGCTGTAAAAATTAATCAATAAACCTCTTCGTAATATCGCTGTATGCGTCAATCCGGCGGTCGCGCAGGAAAGGCCAGTTGCGGCGTACGTCTTCCATCAAAGTATGATCAATTTCAGCCATGATAATTTCTTCCTTGTCGTGGGAGGCTTCGGCTAGTATTTCGCCTTGCGGACCGGCAATAAACGAAGCTCCCCAGAATTCAATTCCTGCTGAAGATTCAACCGGCTTTTCGAAACCCACACGGTTGCAGGCAGCTACAAAAATCCCGTTGGCAACGGCATGTCCGCGCTGAACGGTGCGCCATGCATCGTGCTGCTTTTCGCCGTATTGCTCTTTTTCTGAAGGATGCCAGCCAATGGCGGTGGGGTAGAAGAGCACCTCGGCGCCCTGCAAGGCTGTAATCCGCGCTCCTTCAGGATACCACTGATCCCAGCAAATCAGCGTTCCGATTTTGCCCATTTTGGTGTCGAATGCTTTGAACCCGATGTCTCCGGGGGTAAAGTAAAATTTTTCGTAATAGCTCGGATCGTCCGGAATGTGCATTTTTCGGTACAAACCAGCCTGCGAACCATCCGTGTCGATGATGTAAGCCGAATTGTGGTACAATCCTGAAGCACGACGTTCGAAAAATGGGACGATCAGTACAACACCCAGTTCATTGGCAAGTGAGCTGAAAGCTTTGTAAGAATCGTTGTGCAGCGGTTCGGCCAAATCGAAATAATCGTGGTTTTCGCTCTGGCAAAAATAGAATGAACTATATAATTCGGGCAAACAAACCACATTGGCTCCCTGTTTAGCGGCTTTCCGTATCCATTCCAGACACTTTTTCAGATTCACTTCAGGAGTTGCATCCAGCGAAATCTGGGTCAATGCGATGTTGTAGTTTTTATTCTTCATGGTGATTTATATGATTTTGACGCGCAAAAATAATGAAATGATTGAGACAGTTTCGTATTCACTGACATTGGTAGTTCATTTATAGTCATTTCGTCATTTGTAGTAAACCCAGCATTGTGCAACGGCAATGAATGACCATCTAATGACACGAAGCAAATGACCACCAATGACCTTTGAAAACTAAGACTGACCACTGACCACTTTCTAAACCTTCTTAAAATACTCCTTACTGGCGTTGCAGACTGGGCATTTGTAATCTTCTGGGAGGTCTTCGAACGGGGTTCCGGGCGGAATGCCCATCGAAGGGTCGCCTTCTTCAGGATTGTAGGTAAATCCGCAAATCACACAAACCCAGCTTTGACCATCAAAAATGTATTCGTGCTCATGGTCGTGCTCCGGGTCTTTTTCTTCTGCAATACTTGCAGTTGCTTCCGCATCGAGCGCTGATTTTTCGATATAGGTAGGCGAATTCTTTGGCGAAAGCATTTTGTATTTTTCTCGGTAATGCTTGTAAGTCAGTGGTTCTTCGTCCGAAATCTCATCGGCATCAAGTACTTCACCAATAATCAGGTAGTGCGAACCGAGGTCGATTGAATTGGTGACTTTGCAGTCGAACCATGCTACAGAGCTGTCGAGCACAATTGGTGCGCCGGTTTTGGCGGTGATGGTTTTTACACTGCTGAATTTATCCAGATCAGTTGACGACATAAAACCAAAATCGCCTATGATTTTCATGTTTACATCTTTTTTTAGCACAGAAACCGAAAATATGCCCGAATCGAGAATTACCTGTGTTGTCTGGTTTTTTTTATGGCACGAAATTGCCAGTTGTTCCGGTTGCGAAGTCACCTGAAACGTAGTGTTGGCAATGTATCCGGCCTTTTTCCCTTTGTATTCGGAAGCTACCACGTACAATCCGTAGCTTAATTTATGAAATGCTTTTAGCTTCATGGTTATAGCGTTTTCTTAAATATTTATACTGAACGAATTTAACCGATTGTTTTTAAATTAATTGATGATCCGGAATAAAGTTTTCTTAGAAACGGTAAATAGAAGGCAATCAATCCTAAATCTGAAGCTTGATAATAAGAGCTTTAAGATAAAAAATCAGTCATTTTCAACATTCAGAAATTTCCTGTATTCAGATGGTGATTTACCAATAATTCCTTTAAACTGACGGTTGAAATTGGATAAGTTATTGAATCCGGTTTCGAAACAAACATAAGCGATGGTTTCGTTGCTGTTTCGAAGTAGATTACATGCCTGATTAATTCTAAGCTCGTTAACAAATTCAGCATACGTTTTTCGCATTTTACAGCGGAAATAGCGACAAAAAGCAGTGGGGCACATGCCTGCAACAGAGGCAACTTCATCTAAAGATATTCTTTTATTATAATTCTTTATTGAATATTCATACACTTTAACCAATCGCCCATCGCAATGGGTATAGTTATTTTTCGAGTATCCCTGGCTGGCAATTGGAGTGAACTCTGACTGGCCAAGCAGGTTCAACAACTCAATTAATATAAAATAGCGGAACAGACCATTTTCGTGATACATTTTCTGAATTAATGTGCCTGCCTGGTTTTTTATACTTTCCGGAAACTTTAGTCCTCGCGATGAATGAGTCAACAACCTGGCAATGGAGACAAACTCTGGCCTTTTTAATTGATCGTCGTTAAAATAGTCGGCGGGAAACTGCAGGATAAAAGCATTAACTCTTAGTTCCGGATTTCCGGTATAATATTGTTTATCGTTTAGAAAAAAGTGGGGAAGCGTATTTCCTAAAAAAACAATGTCTCCCGGACCAAAATCTTCGATAACATCACCAACAAATTTTTTTCCGGTGCTTCGCAGGATGTAAGCGAGTTCAAATTCATTGTGGTAATGATATGGTACCGAAAAATGTTCAAAATCGTTGTACTTAATAACAAAAGAGTTTCCTGCAAGATAGTTTATAACTTCTTTAAAAGGTTTCATTCTTGTTTGTAGTTGCGTGTGTCTAAATACTATAAGCAAAAATAGTATAAGTGTCTGCAAAACGTGTATCAACAATTGTTTTCTTAAACATCTAATTTTAGAGAACTATTTTTTGTCATAGAATAGAATTATTACTCTCAAGATTTATAGATCAATCAATTGCATACACTATATTAATTTTTAAAATTTTATATGCTAATGAGTTAAATAAAATAGAACTGATTATACAGTAAAACTGCATGAGATGCAGTGGCTGTAAAAATGTGAGAGTTAAATTAATTAACCCGTAGTTACTGATACAAAATTTATTTTCTCTCTTAAGGGATCAGTAGCTGCAAAACTAAAAAAGACTATGATAAAAAGATTAAAATTTTTTTTAATTGCCGTTAAACTATTATTCATTTTGATCTGCTTTGCAGGTCCTTTTAATGGGTTTGGAGCAGAGTCACAAAATGTAATATCCGGAGAGCAGCAGACCAAAGTAATTACCGGAACGGTAACTGATAATAACATGCAACCATTGCCTGGAGCCTCTGTGATTGTTAAAGGCACTACCTTCGGAAGTATTACTGATAGCGAAGGAAAGTTCACTCTTCGAATTCCTGAAAATGCTAAAACACTTGTTGTTTCATTTGTTGGAATGATTCCACAGGAACTTCAGATTGGAACAAAAGCCACATTCAATGTAGCACTTCAGCAGGAAGACATAGGATTGGAAGAAGTTGTTGCCGTAGGATACGGAACCGTTCGTAAGAAAGATTTAACTGGTTCTGTATCATCTATTAGCAGTGGAAAATTGGCGGAAAGGTCGAGTTTTAGTGCAGCGCAGGCCATGCAGGGAAAAGCTGCCGGTGTTGTGGTACAGCAAACTAACGCAGCTCCGGGAGCTGATGCGAAAGTTATGATCCGTGGTAATCGCTCGTTAAAAGCTACCAATGATCCGTTGTATGTTGTTGATGGAGTTCCGTTGGTTGTTGGATTGAGCGAAATCAGTCAATCAGATATTGAATCAATTGACATTCTGAAAGATGCCTCTGCAACAGCCATTTATGGTTCAAGAGGTGCAAACGGTGTTGTATTGATCACAACCAAAAAAGGTAAATCCGGAAAAGCCGTAGTTGATTACAATGGTTATTACGGAGTTCAAACTCAGGCAAAAGAACTTGAACTTTTTAACGGTCCGGAATGGGTTGAATTTTTGCGTGAAGCATATAGAACCACAGGTAAATACCCAATTGCACCAACTTATGCAATGGATACTCAAATGATGCCAGTTGGTCAGGAAAATGACCCTGCTGGTATTGCTTTTAAAATACAAAGTGCTTATGACGCTGATGGCTCATGGCATCCGGAACGATTGGTTTCAACCGACTGGATGGGTGAAGTAATGCGTCAGGGGCAAGTGCAGAATCACGAGGTTAGCGTTCGTGGAGGTACCGAAAAGTTGAAGGTTTTGTCTTCGGCAACCTATTACGAAGAAAAAGGCTTGTTAAAGACCCAGGATTATTCACGTTATTCAGTCCGTGTTAATTTCGATTGGGATATTTCTGATTATGTGACTATTGGTGGACAGACACAATTTTCACATTTCGACCGTAATGACGGACCGAATGTTTATGATGGCGTTAAGAGTATTTCTCCGTTGGCCAATATTCGCAATGCAGATGGTCAATTGTTTAACCGTCCGGGTAATGACCCACAATTATGGAACCCGGTACTCAACCTAACCGAAGCGATTGTTCGCTACAAAAAGGATCGTTTCCTTGGAAGTTATTACGTAGAAGCTAAATTACCATTCGATGTGAAATTCCGTTCGAATGTTGGTTTGGATTTCGGTCCTTATGCCGATCAGCGTTTTTATGGCGGCCGCAGTTCTGATCGCCAGGGTGGCAAAGCCCGTGCTGAAAACGGTGGAGATACCCGTACCATGTACACATGGGAAAACCTTTTGTACTGGAATAAATTAATCAAAAGTCATTCTCTCGGAGCAACTTTCCTTCAATCTATCCAACAGGAAAAATTCGAGTCATCGCGAATCAACGTATTGGATCTTCCCTATGAATCACAGTTGTGGTATAATGTGGGTAGTTCGCCTTCTATTTCAGCTGTTTCAAGTAATTACCGGAAATGGCAATTGGCATCATTTATGGGTCGTTTTAACTACAGTTACAAAGATAAATACCTTTTAACTGCTTCTGCCCGTTACGATGGCGCTTCGCGATTGGCCCCCGGAAGAAAATGGGTGATGTTCCCGTCGGCTGCTTTGGCATGGCGCATCAATGAAGAAGATTTCATGAAAAACACCAACATTTTCAGTAACCTGAAACTTCGTGCTGGTTATGGTATTACAGGAAACTCAGCAATCGATCCATATAAAACAGCAGGGAACCTTGGATATGCCCGATACAATTTTGGATCAACCAATATGATGGCTTTTTACCAAAACGAAATGCCTAATCCTGATCTGAAATGGGAAAAAACAAAACAATACAATGCCGGAGTGGATTTTGGTATTTTGAAAGGACGTATTAATGGGGTGGTCGATGTTTACCTTCAGAATACCTCTGATTTGTTAATGGACAGACAATTGCCACAGGTTGCAGGTTTCAATAGTGTGGTTTATAATATTGGAAAAACACGCAACAAAGGTGTTGAGGTAACCATAAATACATATAATATTCAACGGAATGATTTTAGCTGGAGTACTGATTTCATTTTTGCCCGCAATAAGGAAGAAATTGTTGAACTTTATGGTGGAAAGAATGATGATATTGGTAACAGATGGTTTATCGGACAACCACTTCAGGTTTATTACGACTACAAATCATTGGGAATATGGCAATTGGGCGAAGAAGCAGAAATGGCAAAATATGGCACCCAATTTAAGCCTGGTATGATTAAAGTTGCCGACAATGGCGACGATAAAATTACAGCCGCCGATCAGCAAATCATTGGCTCTACCCGTCCAAAATTCACGGCCAGTATTTCCAACTATTTTACTTATAAAAGCTTCGACTTAAACTTCTTTTTCAATGCTTCTTATGGGAATATGTTGCAATTCGACCGTAATATGAGCTTTAACGGTCGTTATAACAGCTTGAAAGTGAATTACTGGAGGGTAACCGAATATGATGCTACCGGGAACGCAATTGCAAGTAATGGAAGTAACGAGGCTCCACGTCCAAACAACGGTATCGAAAACCCAAATTTCAGGAGTTCACTAAATTATTTTAATGCTTCATTTCTCCGTTTGAGCAATGCTACTTTGGGTTATAACTTACCTCAAAGCATTTTAGTAAAGGCTAAGCTTTCAAAACTTAGATTGTACACAACTATTCAGAATGCTTTTTGTATTACCAAGTATCCTGGTACCGACCCTGAAAGTGGAGAGAACTTTAATGCTCCTATGCCACGTACCATCATGTTTGGTATTAACATGAGCTTATAATACAAAGTCATTTTAAGAAGCATTTACAACGTAAATTATTAAGAATATGAAAAAAATAGCTAATTATATATTCACAATTCTGCTTATCTTCTCTTTTTCGGCTTGCGAAGATTACCTGAAAGAGGAAAGGTACACCGATGTAGGATACGATTATTTTAAGACCAAGGTTGGTATGGAATCGGCTGTAACCGGTGTTTATCAGGCAATGAGATGGTACACTGGCGCATGGAATCAAGGCGGAAACAGTACTTCGGGCGGTAACATGGAAGCTTATTTCTGTTTGACAGAGTATGGTACCGATTTTACCTGGGAAGGTACCGACGGGGGCAATAAAGACGCCTTCAACAAATATCTGAGCGGACTAAATTCACAGCAGGATGTTATCAACAAATTCTGGAACAACAATTACAAAGCCATTACCCGTGCCAATACAGCACTGATGTATATGCCTGATGTTACTGATATGACTGATGTTCAGAAAGCACAGCGAATTGCAGAGCTTAAATTTTTGCGTGCATTTTACTATTTTGATCTGGTTCAGCATTATGGTGGATTGCCACTAATTGTTGAAGGCAATGTGACAGAGGTTGTAACCGATTTCAAACGTGCCTCTGTTGCCGATGTTTACAAACAGATAATTAGTGACCTGAAAGCGGCTTATGAAGTTCTTCCTGATGTTTATCAACAAGCAGAAAGAGGCCGTGCAACCAAATGGTCGGCTTCGCATTTGCTGGCTAAAGTTTACCTCACACGTATCAGTTCCGAAGCATCTGTTCGTGGCGGTAAATCAACCGATTTGGATAGCGCCGTAGTTTACTCCGAAGCGGTTATCAACTCCGGAAAGTTCGCCTTGGAATCTAATTTCGCCAATGTGTTTGAGCAGAATAATCAAAAAACATCGAAGGAAATTATCTGGGATGTGGAATACACCAAAGATGCACTCTTTAGTGGCGCCGGAAGTTCAGGCTCTGACGGAGGTAACCAGTTACATCTTTACTGGGTAACCCAATATGATGTGAAACCCGGTATGACCCGCGACCTCGCTAACGGCCGTCCCTGGAAACGTATGCGTCCAAATCCAAAGATTATTACTTCTTTATGGGATCGCAAAGTCGATTCAAGGGTTTTCAAAACCTTTAAATGGGCTTTCTATTGCAACAATGCCGGTACTGCAACAAAATGGGCCAAAGAATACTATTACATTAATCCCGCTACCAATGCCGAAGTTAAAACAGATGTAATCTATACCACTCCTGCAGAATTGGTTGGAAAGCCTAAATTTAAAGCTGGTGATACCGCTATCTACATCTCATCGAAATATTACGGTGCTCTGTCAGATTATTCAACAACAAATCCAAAACAAACTGTAATTAACGAGGCCAACTATCGTAAGATGTTGATTGATATCGCAAAGGCTCCATATTTGTATATTCCGGCTGATAAATACGACACCAACAACTTCCCGAATATGTTGAAATGGATGGATGATCAACGTCAGGACATGAACTACCAGGCAGGGTCGCGAAATTTTCACCGCATGCGTTTAGCCGAAACTTACCTTATTGCTGCTGAAGCTTATGGCCGCAAAGGCGACTTCGTGAATGCAGTGAAATACATTAATGTAATTCGCACCCGTGCTGCTTATGCCGAAGGTGAAACTAAACCTACCCAACTTTACCGGGTTGAAGGTGGTACTCCAAACACTGCGTCGACAGTGAGCGCAATGTTGGTTACCGAAGCAATGGTAAAATCACCAGTACTTCCTTCAGGAGCCGGATTTGATCCGTTTGTGGATTGGATGCTGGAAGAACGCGGTCGTGAACTTTACGGTGAATTAAATCGTTGGGAGGACTTGGCAAGAACCGGGACCCTGGTAGCCCGTGCGAAACTTTACAATCCGGATGCAGCACCGATGGTAAAAGATTTCCATAAGTTACGTCCAATACCGAATACATTCATTGATCGCATTCTGCCAAAACCTGAAATCGCAGATGTGCAAAACCCTGGATACTATTAATCGTTATCTGGTTAATTAATATTTTTTCGCCGCTATTGTGTTATGCAATAGCGGCGATTTTTATTTTGTAGATTGACCTGGCATCAAAATGAAATTTATACCTTTCGACTTGCCAATTTAACTCTATAACCCGTAATTAATCATGAAAAAAGTACTTCTTGTTTTTGCAACATTATTTGTTGTTATCCAGCTTTTTGCACAAGCTGAACGACCAACTGAAACCGAAAAGCAAATTGTTATCGAAACCAAACATTCTGCCCTGGTTTATTCCGTCGGAAAAAATAAAAAACTTTATCAGGCATATCTGGGCGAAAAACTGAACAATGCTTCTGACTATTTATTGCAACGAAATATTCACGAAGCGTACATTCCTTCAGGAACTGATAATCTGTTCGAACCTGCCATTAAAATGCTTCACAACGATGGAAATCCTTCGCTGGAACTGTTGTTTTCGGAAGAAAAAATGTTGTTCGATGGCAACGTAACCACCACGTCAATCATCCTGAAAGACCCGGTTTATCCGGTAACTGTGAAACTGATTTTCGTTTCCTATTTCGAGGAGGACATCGTAAAAGCATGGACGGAAATCAGCCATCAGGAAAAGAATCCGGTGGTGATGAGCAATTTCGCCTCTTCAATGATTCATTTGAATGCTGATAATTATTGGTTGACACAGTTTCATGGCGATTGGGCGGAAGAAATGCGGATGGAAGAAAGCCAGTTGACCAGTGGAATAAAAACAATCGACAGCAAACTGGGAACCCGTGCGAATATTTTCCAGACTCCGGTCTTTCTATTGGCTAAAGATAAGCCTGCCACTGAAAATTCAGGAGAAGTGATTGCCGGAACTTTGGGCTGGACAGGCAGTTTCCAGCTGTTGTTCGAAATTGACAATTACAACTCACTCCGGATGATTTCAGGAATGAACCCGTTTGCTTCTGAATATCACCTGAAACCCAACGAGAATTTTGTGACTCCTGAATTTATTTTCACTTTCAGCGCACAGGGAAAGGGATTGGCCAGCCGCAACTTCCACCAGTGGGCGCGCAATTATGGTGTGATGGACGGAAACGGTAGCCGCCTTACTTTGCTGAACAACTGGGAAGCCACTTATTTTGATTTCGATGAAAAAAAACTGACAGAATTGTTCGGCGGCGCGAAAGAACTGGGTGTTGATGTGTTTTTACTCGACGATGGCTGGTTTGGCAATAAATATCCACGTTCAAACGATGGTGCCGGTTTGGGCGACTGGCAGGAAACTAAAACCAAACTACCACACGGATTGGGATATCTGGTTGAACAGGCCGAAGCCAAAGGTGTAAAATTTGGTATCTGGATCGAGCCTGAAATGGTGAACCCGAAAAGTGAATTGTATGAAAAACATCCTGATTGGATTCTGAAATTGCCGAATCGCGCCGAAAATTATTACCGCAATCAGTTGGTTTTGGATTTAACCAATCCTGAAGTTCATGATTTTGTTTACAATGTGGTGGATGNNGATTTGCCAATTATGCTTTGCTCGGGTGGAGGTGGCCGCACCGATTATGGCGCGCTGAAATATTTTACCGAATTCTGGCCAAGCGACAATACCGATGCGGTGGAGCGGGTTTACATTCAATGGGCGTATTCGTATTTCTTTCCGAGCATTACATCGTGCAACCACATTACCACTATGGGCAAACAATCGCTGAAATACAGAACCGATGTGGCCATGATGGGGAAAATGGGATACGATATCCGTGTAAACGAAATGACTGCCGATGAGCTGGAGTTTAGCAAAATGGCCGTTCAAAATTACAATCGCCTGAAAGAGCTGATCTGGAGCGGGGATATGTTCCGATTGGTGTCGCCTTACGAGCAGGAAAGGGCTGTTTTGATGTATGCAAATCAGGATAAAACGCAAGCATTGCTTTTCTCTTACGCATTGCATCCACGTGCGTTTAACCAGTTTAGTCCGGTTCGGCTGGCCGGATTGGATGCTGCAAAAAATTACAAAATTCAGGAAATTAACAAGATGAAGGGTGTTTGGAGTTCGTTCCCATCAAACGGGAAAACTTTTTCGGGCGATTACCTGATGAAAGTTGGATTGTCGTTGCCAAACAACAATGAACTTACAAGTGCAGTGATTGAAATTACTGAGGTGAAATAATCGTCGCTAACTTTTACTTACTGGGTGACTTCTCGTCACCCAGTAAGTAGATTGGCAAACTATCTCTCTGCCAAAAGCATTCTGGCTTCCTGCTGTAATATTGCGGGTAAATGAATGTGTCGGCGCGAAAGGCTGGTCATCCATTTGCTGATTTCTTCTGAACGAAGTGTATATAAAACTTCTCGTAATTCGTCAATTTGGTCAGTCGTCAGGTCGCTTTCGCGCACGTTTCGAAGTTTATCAAGCTCTTCATCTTCAAAATAGATAATTACTTCCTCGTTAAAATCAGCCTCGTCTAATTCACATATTTCGTGCGCACCGCAACAGTCGGATGCTATCTGCCGGGGAGCTTCCGTTTGTTCAGCCTGCGCCATATTTGTCTGTTTATTTGTCGAAACCAAAATTACGACCAGAACGACCACTATTAAAATGAGTAATCCGATAATGTAATACATGGGTGCAAAAATATAAAATGATCTTTGATAACAGAATTAAGGTTCATTTTCATGCAAAATATAGTAAAGAATATTTAACCATGCCGATGCGCATTTTGTTGGGAATTTTATTGTGCTATATTTGGTTTTTAAGGGTTAAACTTCAGGAGTAACTTTAAATTTCTGGAATTTTAACACAACCTGTCAATAATAAAAGTGTAACGACATCCAAAATCAATCTGCTCATGAAGTACATTATTCTCTTCCTCGCATTGTTATTGTTTACGCATAAATCTGAAGCACAATTCAGTAAATTTTTCACAGAAAAAACTTTACGGCTCGATTATTACCACTGCGGAAATGCCAGTTCAGAACAGTTTTTTTTCGACGAGCTGATTGAGGAGCCATTCTGGGCAGGTTCGAGAATCAACCTGATTGACACCAATGGTTATGGAAATCATTTTGTTGAAGTTCGTACTCCTGAAACCGGCAAACTCATTTTTTCGCGCGGGTATTGCACCCTTTTTGGAGAATGGCGAACCACTCCGGAAGCAAAAATTACCAATCGCTGTTATCCTGAATCGGTGGTGATGCCTTTCCCACGCGAAAAAGTGGTAGTATCGATCACAGGCCGCAATTCGGATGGTGTGTTTGAAAAGATGTTTGAATACACGGTTGATCCGAAAAGCTATTTCATAAAGAAGGAACGCGAAAATCTCCCGGTTTTTGATGTTGTTAATTCTGGCGACCCGGCCGAAAAGGTTGATATTGTGCTGCTTCCTGAAGGTTATACTGAAGGACAGAAAGAACTTTTCGAGAAAGATTGCAACGAATTTGCAAAAGAATTTTTCAGATATGCGCCATTTTCAAAAAACAAATCGAATATTAATATTCGGGGTGTTTGGGCCGCTTCGAAGCAGGAAGGTCCCAGTATTCCGGGTGAAAATATCTGGAACAAAACATATCTTAAAGCTTCATATTATACATTCGACTCGGAGCGCTACCTGATGGTTGACGATTTTCAGGGAATACGCGATGTGGCCGGAAATGCGCCTTACGATTACATTTATATTCTTGCCAATACCGATAAATACGGCGGCGGCGGCATTTATAATTTCTATGGAATAAGCGCTGCCCATCATTTCAATGAAACCGGGAAAATTTACATCCACGAATTCGGCCATTTGTTTGCCGGACTTGGCGATGAATATATTGGCGGTGTTGAGTATTCCGATTTTTATCAGGTACATGTTGAGCCCTGGGAACCAAATCTGACAACTTTGGTTGATTTCGATAAGAAATGGAAAAACATGCTGCCAGAAGGTGCTCCGGTTCCAAGTCCCGAAAAGCAGTGGAAGGAGAAAAAAATAGGTGTTTACGAAGGAGCCGGTTATGTAAGTAAAGGGGTTTATCGTCCCTGGGTTAACTGTCTGATGAATAATTTACATACCATCGATGTTTTTTGCCCGGTATGCGATAAGGCTATTCAGGATATGATTAATTTTAATTGCAAATAGCATAAAAAAACCCCTGAAGTACGGATAATGAAATTTTAACCGAGGTTAAAGGTTTCAGCACGCCATGACAAACGTAAACTAACCGTATTCAGGGGATTATTTTAATTTCTTTAATCAGAAAATAATAACAACCTGAATACTGAGTTGTTTAGTCTTTATTTTTATTTATTCGAAAAACCCATCGTTGGAGTAAAATGATTTTATGAGTATCCGACATCAGACCTAATTTTTAAAAGCAGTCATTAAATGGTCATTAGTAGTCATTTATCGTAGCACAAATGACTACTAATGACGATATCTGACAATCAAATGACTAAATTATCAGAGCAAAAATCTCATTAGGTAAGGATAAGGATATACAAAAAAGATTTTCTTTCCGGTGTTTTTTAGTTACGCGGAACGGCATAATTCAATACATCTTCGCGGGTAATCACTTTGTCGCAGAGAATAATCAGTCGTTCAATCACATTCCTGAATTCGCGGATATTGCCTGTCCACCTCATTTTCTGAAGTTCGCTTATGGCATCGGCATCAACCGATTTAAGAGGAACGCCGTATTCAGTACAAATCAGTTCTACAAAATAGTTGCAAAGAACAGGAATATCTTCAATTCTGTTGTTCAGGTCTGGAACATGAATAAGAATTACACTTAGCCGATGATATAAATCTTCGCGGAAATTATTGGCTTCAATTTCGCGTGTCAGGTTTTTGTTGGTAGCAGCCACCACACGCACATCAACTTTTATTTGGGCATCTCCTCCAACACGTGTAATTACACTTTCCTGCAAAACACGGAGCACTTTTGCCTGCGCCGAAAGACTCATGTCGCCAATTTCGTCCAGAAAAATGGTACCCCCGGTTGCCTGTTCAAACTTTCCTTTTCGCTGCTTAATAGCCGATGTGAATGCACCTTTTTCGTGACCAAATAATTCACTTTCAATTAATTCCGAAGGAATAGCAGCGCAGTTTACTTCGATAAACGGACCTTCGGCCCGATTGCTTTTTTCGTGAAGGAGACGAGCCACGAGTTCTTTACCTGTACCATTCGATCCGGTTATCAAGACCCGTGCGTCGGTTGATGCAACGCGGTCAACCATGTCTTTAACCTTTTTTATGGCAGCCGAATTACCTACAATGTCGAAGCGTTTATTCGCTTTTTTCCGAAGAACTTTTGTTTCGGTAATCAGCGTTGATTTATCCATCGCATTGCGCAAAGTGATCAGTAAACGATTCAGATCGAGCGGTTTTTCGATGAAATCGAAAGCTCCTTTTTTTATTGATTCAACGGCGGTGTCAATATTTCCGTGACCCGAAATCATTACAACCGGCGTGTCGGGTTTTAATTCTTCAACTTTCTGCAAAACTTCAATACCGTCCATTCCCGGCATTTTAATGTCGCACAAAATCACGTCAAAATCGTTGGTTTTTAAAAGTTCCAGCGCTTTAAATCCGTCCTCGGCCAGTTCAACCTGGTATTTTTCGAATTCTAAAATGTCTTTTAATGTATGGCGAATGCTGCGTTCGTCATCAATGACTAATATTCTCGACATGTTTCTGTTTTTTTACTGATAATAATTGCCCGAATTTAGCTGAAAATTCGCTCTGATAAAACACCTTCACGAAGTGCAAAATCAGTTTGGGCGATTTTTTGAATGTTTAACCGGTCAACAATCAGTTTAATAAATATAACCGAAGGAACAATCATCTCAATCCGGATCGGTTCCATTCCTTTCATAGCGTTTCTTTCGGCGGTTGTTGAATTGATCAGCAGATGATATATTCTATTGAAATCCTGTATTGTTATTTCCTGTTTTATTCTTGTTTTTGTTCCGGGTTCGGTCTGGTCAATCAGATCGGCCAATGTGTCGAAGGCTCCTGAACATCCGATCAACCATGAAATTTTTGAGTTTCTTGTTTCATTCCAGAGTTTTTCAAGTCCGGTTTCAAAATAACTGCTTATCCGGCTGATTTCTTCAGGAGTAATAGGGTCGGAAGGAGGTATCTGTTCAATAATACGGGCCATTCCCAAAGGAAAACTTTCTTTCCAGATTGGTTCGCCGACTTTGGTCAGGATAAATTCGTTGCTGCCTCCGCCAATATCAAGAATAAGAGTATGATCCTCAATTTTATCGAAAGCCAGTTTTACGCCTTTAAAAATCAGGTCGGCTTCTTTTTCTCCTGAAATTACCAATAAGTCGAGACCTGTTTGCCGTTTAATTTCGTGCTGAAACCAGTCTTTGTTGCTTGCATCCCTGATTGCTGAAGTAGCGATTATTAGAACTTCCGGAGATTCGAATTGGCTGATTCGTTCCTGATGTTTCCTGATGGCCAGAATTGCGCGTTCCAGTCCGTCTTCAGTAAGTTTATTTTTATCGATTCCGTTCTTTCCAAGTTTTACGACCTCTTTCCCCTGATAATGAATTCGATATGTTTTGTTCTGATATTCAGCAATTAACAGGTTGCAGGTGTTTGTTCCAAGGTCGATGATGGCGATTCGGTGGTTCATGAAATCAGAATAGAAAATGTGTTGAGAAGAAAGCAATTCTCATTTTTGGACTTTTTCAGGATAGAAGCAGATTCCAACCCTGTCAATATGTTGCTTAAGGTCTTCATTGCTGATGCTGTGGTAATTCAGAATGTCAAATTTATAAGGTAGCGAAGTTTCTTCATTTAACAGGTAGCTGATTTTTGAAACAATTTCAGCATTGAGACACTCTCCTTTTAAGGCAATATCCACATCACTCCCTATTCTGAAATTTCCTTTGGCGCGACTTCCAAAAATCCAGGCTTCAGCAACTTCCTTGTGTTTTTGAAGTACTGAAACAATGATTGAAAGATCGTTTTGCCGGAAGCCAACATATTTATTCACAATCTTTCTTTTTTAGTGCTTCATAAAGTTCAGTAAGTATCGGAAAGTACTTTTGATGAATCAGATTTTCAATTTCAGTAGCTTTTTCTTCATCATAGGTGTGTGCAGTTAAATTGCGATCAAGTAACAAGTCCATCCATGTATGACCGTCTTCAATCAATCCAACTTCAAAAGCCTTTTTTATCGCACTTCGGGGCGATTTTACATCAGTAAAACCCTGTTCTTCAAGATAATCTTTCAATGTATTCCATGCCAGTTCGTAACTCATTTCAAAAAACTGGATTATTCCTGCTTTTTGTAATAAATCAGGATCTTCAATTTTTAGAGCTTGCTCCAAATGCCCAATTGCTTTTTCGAAGTTTTGAAACCGTTGTTTCCAACGAATGTCTTGATTTTCCATGGGTTGTACGATAGCAATATTGATATTGGCCAATTTAATAAATGCCCCAAGTTAGTCCATTTTGATCAATTTCCAACAGTCTTTTTTATTGGGTAATACAAAAAAGGCCGGTAAAAACCAGCCTTTCTAAATTAAAACAATCCTTCGATTGATAAATATCGTTCACCTGTATCGTAAGCAAAAGTGAGTATTTTAGAACCCACAGGCAATTCCTGAATTTTTTTTGCAACAGCTGCCAGCGAAGCTCCAGAAGAAATACCCACGAACAATCCTTCTTCTTTGGCGGCGCGGCGGGCATAATCAAAAGCTTCGTCTTTCGAAACCTGAATTACTCCATCGAGCAATTCTTTTTTGCAATTTACCGGAATAAAACCGGCACCGATTCCCTGAATGGGATGTGGCCCCGGGGCGCCACCGCTAATTACCGGAGATAATTCGGGTTCAACAGCAAACGATTTGAGGTTTGGAAAGCTTTGTTTCAATACTTCAGTAACTCCTGAAATATGGCCGCCAGTTCCAACGCCGGTAATCAGGTAATCAAATCCTTCCGGGAAATCGGCGATAATTTCTTTTGCAGTTTTCTGTTTGTGGGCAGTAATATTTGATTCATTGTCAAACTGCGATGGAATCCATGAATCAGGCGTTTCAGCCGATAGCTCGGTAGCTTTGGCAATGGCGCCTTTCATTCCAAGTTCTCTTGGCGTTAAAACAAGTTCAGCACCGTAAGCGGTCAGTATTCTTCTGCGCTCAATGCTCATCGATTCGGGCATAACCAAAATCAGTCTGTATTTTTTTACCGCAGCTACCAGTGCCAGTCCAATTCCGGTATTTCCAGAAGTTGGTTCAATCAATACACTTCCGGGTTTCAGAATTCCTTTTGCTTCGGCATCTTCAACCATCGAAAGGGCAATACGGTCTTTAATGCTACCGCCCGGGTTGGTTTTTTCCACTTTTACATACACTTCGTATCCAGCAGGATACAGGTTGTTGATTCGAACCAGAGGACTATTGCCAATGGTTTCCAAAATGTTGTTTACTTTCATTTTATTGTCATTTTTAGGGTTATAAACAAAAAAAGCCTTCCGGGGTTCGGAAGGCTTCGACATATTATCTCTTTTTCAATTTTCAAATTATACTTGAAAACATACCTTCTCCTATCTGTTTATAACAGCAGCACATATACATGTATGAGAAGTTTGATTTCATTTTTCTATTTTGTAGTTGCAAGTATAAGAATAATATTTAAACAAAATACAATTCTATCTTTTATTTTAGTTTTTATAAAATAACCACTTGAAAACTTCTTTTATCGTTACCTTTTTTCCATACATAAGTATTCCGGTTCGATAAATCTTTCCGGCCATCCAGATAGAGCCCAGTATTGTTCCTAAAAGTATAACCATAGATAGAATGATTTGCCATGCAGGAGCTCCAAAAGGTATTCGAACCATCATAATTACAGGTGATGTTAGTGGAATCATAGAAGCCCAGAAAGCCAGCTGTCCTTCAGGATTTTTTGCGACGGCAAATAGCAGAATTACTGAAAAAATTAAAGGCATCATTACAGGCATCATTAATTGCTGGGCATCTTCGTCGCTGTCAACCGCTGCACCAATTGCGCCCATAAATGAGGCATACAATATGAACCCACCAATAAAGTAAAAGAACAAAGCGAAAATGATAAGCGGAATATTCAGGTTGCCAATCATCCCAATTATTTCAATCACTTTGTTTTGAGCTTCAGGAGTGGCGGTTGCCATTTGCCCCATTGCCTGACTGCCTGACATGATATTTTGTGCCTGAGATGCTGTTTCAGCCGATCCTTGTCCAATAAAAGTTGTTGCTCCGGCGGTGATAACCAAGGTTAAAACGATCCAAATAACAATCTGAGTGAGGCCAACTAACCCAATGCCTATTATTTTCCCGAATAAAAGCTGGAAGGGTTTTACTGATGAGATGATAACTTCTACAATGCGATTCGATTTTTCTTCCATAACTCCTCGCATTACCATGGCTCCATAAATAAACACGAACATATAAATCAAAAGTCCGGCAATATAGCCCATTACCATTGCTATTTCGGTTGAGCTTTTTACAGCCTCTCCTTTTTCTCCCAATTTTATGGTTTCAACTCTTATGTCGGTTTTAGTAGCCGAAAGTCTTTTTTCCAGATCAGGAACTCCGGTTTCATCAATTACCTGCTTTCGTTTCTCACCTTCAATAATGTTTTCGATACGGCGGGTAACTAGGTTTTTAATATCAAAAGTGACCTGTTTGTCCGAAATCATTTCGGCGCGGTTGGTAGTCAGTATATTTTCAGGAATATGTAATACTGCATAATAATTGCCCGATTTAAAGTTCTTACTTAATTCCTGAAATTCAGGTCCAGGTATATAATGAAACTTGGTAAATTCGTTGCTTTCAAGTTGATTCAGTATTAATCCGGTGGGATCGTAAACTGCAATAGTTCGTTCTTCCTTATCGTCCATCATTGCAAGGTAGGTGGGCAGAATGGTTAATGCCGCCATCATCAATGGTACCAGCAAAGTCATGACAATGAACGATTTTTTCTTTACGCGGGTTAGATATTCGCGCTTGAGGATGAGAATGGATTTATTCATGGCTTATTGCTTATTTTCACGGTTATTTTGTTCAACCACATGGATGAAAACATCGTTCATACTCGGAATTATCTCATTAAATGATACGATTTCGAATTGATTCATGAGTATTTTTAACAACTCATTGTTAGAGTTTCCATTCAAAAACTGAACTTTAATTTGCTTTAGATGTGAACTTTCGTCGTGTTCGAGCACGTTGAAATGCGAACCCAAATGATGTTGCATATTGGGGGTTTCGCCACGGTAAATAATTTCGAAAGTATTAGTTTTGAACTGTTCGCGAACCTGATCAATTTGTCCGTCAAGAATTTTTTTTGATTGGTTGATCAGGGCAATATGGTCGCATATTTCTTCTACCGACGACATGTTGTGGGTAGAAAAAATGATGGTCGTTCCTTTTTTCTTCAGTTCGAGAATTTCATTTTTAAGCAGATTGGTATTGATTGGGTCAAATCCGCTGAACGGCTCATCAAAAATCAGAAGTTTGGGCTGATGAATAACAGTGGTGATAAATTGCACTTTTTGTGCCATCCCTTTCGAAAGTTCCTCGACTTTTTTGCCCCACCATGCCTGAATTTCGAACTTCTCGAACCAGTATTTTAAACTTTTAAGAGCATCTTTTTTCGACATTCCTTTAAGTTGGGCCAGATATAGCGCCTGCTCT
Source organism: Prolixibacteraceae bacterium (assembly GCA_003537645.1). GTDB lineage: Bacteria > Bacteroidota > Bacteroidia > Bacteroidales > Prolixibacteraceae > Aquipluma. The sequence goes on along the minus strand of DPRM01000067.1, from coordinate 34,426 downwards.
CCAACTTTCATTTTCTTGTACAATCCGCGTTCTTCGGGCAGATAGCCAATCTGATAAATATCGTCAGCTTTCACCGGTCTGCCTTCAAAATACAATTCACCACTGTCGGGCGCTGTAATTTGGTTAATTATCCGGATTAAAGTCGTTTTTCCTGCACCGTTTGGACCCAATAAACCAAAGACTGAAGCTTCTTTTACCGAAATGCTTACTGAACTTAATGCCAGATGACCGGCATATTCTTTAACAACATTGTTTGCCTGAAATATTTCCATAAATAAATGAATTGAAAACTTTGGTATTGGTGTTTAATGTAACTCAATTGTTACAGGCAGTAGGGCGATTTCAAAAAAAATGCCGGCAAAAGATACTAACCAAGGTTTATTTCTGGAGTAAATAAACTGAAATGCACACTTCCATAACGACGCAAATCTTTAAAATTTGGGTGTCCGGAATAGTCGAAATGTGCTGAATGTTCTAAAATGAAAAGGCCATCAGGTTTTAACAGATTATTGTTAAAAATCAGATCGGCAACTTCGGCAAATTTGGGGTGATCATAGGGTGGGTCAGCAAAAATAAGGTCAAACTGTTCGTTGATCCGTTTTGCAAAAACAAACGCATTCGATTTTACAATCCTGATGTTTTTTTCGCCCAATTTTTCGATTACTTCTTTAATAAACTGAATGTGTGCCGGATTTATTTCAACAGCAGTAACATCAGTGCATCCGCGCGATGTAAGTTCGTAGCTTATACTTCCGGTGCCCGAGAATAAATCGAGCGCCCTAATGCTATCAAAATCAATTGAATTTTGAAGAACATTGAAAAGGCTCTCTTTAGCCATATCGGTTGTTGGCCGGGCTTTGAATGTTTTTCCGGGAGTAAAAATCCGGCCTCTGTATTTTCCGCCAACTATACGCATAGATGAGTATTTAACAAGCTTACAAACTGGTGTTTCTGTACTTTCTGAAACAGGGTTCCGTAGTCGAAATCTGTTGAAGGCTTCAAAAACTTAATATTACTGATATATTTCTTCAATTGCCTGATGTAGGCAGAGTCGTCGGCAACGTAACCGCCAATTAAAATTTCATCACGTTCCGGATCAATTTGCAGGTTATGGCAAATGTTGAGTGTGTAATACAAAAAATCGGACTCGTTTTTGAAATAAAAACTATTGTACAAGTCGATATTCATCCCTTTAATCGCGATTATCCTTACGTATTTCTTCTCGAAATTAATCAAAACCGTATTTTCTCTTGCATCTCGCTGTCTAACTCCGGAAGTCAAAAAAGGAATTGATTTGTGTACAAAGTGGAACTCGGTAAATTTTCGGTTCAGCAAAAGCATTAATTCTTTTGGATAGCTAAAAATGAGTTGCTGATTAAACCCTGGCAGCTCGTTCACGCTGATTTCTTCATTTTTATTGATTTCGTTGGTGAGCTCGGTCACTCTGTTGTATAATTCGGAATCGGAATAAACTTTTGGGATTAGAGTTGCCCTGTTGGTCGAATAGGTAATTGTAATTGTTTGATAGGAAGTATTCAGCATATCTTCCTGATCAAAAATGGCTTCGATTTTTTTTGATAAAAACTGTAATTTCCCGACAATTAGAGGAATATGACGAATGACGAGTAATTTCTTTCTAATAATGTCGAGAATACAAAAAGAAAATCCATCCAGGCCAACCTGGATGGATAGTTGATATTCTGATGCGTGTTTTAAATCGAAATTATCGTCAATAAAATTTAACTCATGCATAAGGAAAATTTATTCCCAGTTACCAGCATTGTTATTGGTTTCTTCTAATGAACCAACTTTAAGGCCCGGGTATTTACCGTTTGTTCTTCTTGATTCGTTGAGGTTAATTACCAATTGTTTGTCGAGGTTTACAAGTACAGTATTGTTGTGAACTTTGGCTTCAAAAACAGGAACTTTAATTCCTGATCCTGTGGTAATTACTCCCGCGCCAAGCTGGAACATTGCAACTGTATCTTTAACCGGAACAAATTTAATTTCATCAATATTATAATTTTTTCCGAAGATGGTATCTAAAACGCTCACATAAATAGTATCACGAATAATTTTTCCTTCTTTCAAAGCCTGTTTTTCAGTCCATCCGGCTTCGAGCATACTGTCAGTCAACATACCAATTTTACGAACCAATGGTATTTCACCTGTCTTAACAAAATTGATTAAAGTATCCCAACTGCCGGTAAATTTGCCGTGAACATTTTTATATTCAATTTCTGCTTTACGGATATCTTTAAGCCGTTCGATAGTTGCATTATATCTTTCTTTCTTGGCTTCTTCAAAATCTAAAGGTTTTTCTACACTTGTGTATAGAAAATAAGAAAGTGTTAATACCAATGCAACAAGGACGATTTGTATTACTGTTTTCATCTTACAAGTTTTAAGATTAGTTTTTGATTGGTTGCAAATTTATAAAAAAAAATAATTTAGAATCTTCGGTTTTGTTTTATTTTAGCCAAGTATGATAAAAAATCACATCCAGTCTGAAATTCTTAGAAATCTTGGTCGTTTACCAACAAATGGTCAGAATGAACTTGCGCAAAAGCTCGCTGGTTTTGTTGCGGAATCGGAGACCGACGCGGTTTTTATACTGAAGGGTTATGCCGGAACCGGTAAAACAACTATGCTGAGTTCTTTGGTTCGGACTTTCGTGAAATTTAAATTCCGATCTGTTTTACTTGCTCCAACAGGTCGGGCCGCAAAAGTTTTGTCAAACTATGCTGGTCAAAATGCATATACAATTCATAAAAGCATTTACAGGCAGCAATCTTCAACCGATGGGGCTGGCAGGTTTGTTCTGAATAAAAATTTGTACAAAGACACTTTCTTCATTGTTGATGAAGCTTCAATGATTTCAAACTCGAATTCGGAAACTTCGATATTCGGTTCCGGAAGATTACTCGAAGATCTCATAGAATATGTGTATTCTGGCTCAAATTGCCGGCTTTTTCTGGTTGGCGATACTGCCCAGCTTCCGCCCGTGGGTTTAGATGTTAGCCCGGCTTTGTCGAAAAAGGAGCTTGATTTTTACGATCGATATGTTTACGAATACGAATTAACAGAAGTCGTACGTCAGGATCAGCATTCCGGAATTTTGTTTAATGCAACATTTCTTCGCAATCTGATAAATGATGGAAATTATAATTCCGGCTATTTTGATATTGAATGCTCCCAATTCGATGATATCCGGCGGCTTTCGGGAGCCGATCTGATTGAGGAAATCTCGACTTGTTACGACCGGTTTGGGCTGATTGAAACGATTGTGGTAACCCGGTCGAATAAACGGGCCAATAAATTTAATGAAGGAATCAGAAGCACTATTTTGTATAAGGAAGCCGATATTTCGGTTGGCGACCTGATTATGATTGTGAAAAACAATTATTTCTGGCTTGAAGCAAATGAGAAAATCGACTTTATTGCCAACGGGGATATTGCTGAAATTATTTCGATATACAAGCATGAAGAAATGTATGGCTTCCGTTTTGCCAATGTCAGTTTGCGCTTGCTCGATTATCCCGACATTGAATTCAACTGCAAAATAATGCTCGATACTTTAAATATCGAATCGGCTGCATTAACCAATGATCAAAACCGTAAATTATTCGATGCGGTTTCCGAAGACTATTTAGATATCCGCAGCAAAAAGAAACGTTGGGAAAAAATACGTGAGAATCCATATTTCAATGCGCTCCAGGTGAAGTTTGCTTATGCTGTGACCTGCCATAAAGCGCAAGGTGGCCAGTGGAAAGCTGTATTTGTAGATCAGGGTTATTTAACCGAAGAAATGCTGAATACTGAATTTCTTCGCTGGTTGTACACTGCTTTTACGCGTCCGACAGAACGCTTGTATCTGGTGAACTTCAATAAGGAATTCTTTGGTTCTTAAGTGATTATTGCCGGTTTGAGATAGGTTTTTTCTCCATCATAATTACATCGCCTTCAGAAATGGCTTTTGTTTCAGGAAAAATTTCCAGTGCTTCTCTTAAAATAGGTTGGTGGTCTTTGTATCTGGCCGAAAAATGTCCGATTAGTAATTGCCCTACCTGAGCTTTCGTGGCAATCGTTGCTGCGTCTTTACCTGTTGAGTGAAAAGTTGATTGAGCCAGTTCGCGGTTGTCATCGGCAAATGTAGCTTCGTGGTAAAGCAAATCAACATTTCTGACAGATTCGATATACGATTCATCAAATCTGGTATCGCTGCAAAATGCAAACGAACGCGGTTTGAACCGGTGAGTGGTAAGTTCTGAATGTGGAATCAAAATCCCATCACCAGCAAGAAAGTCCCCGCCTTCTTTTATTCCCTGCCTTTCGCGAATTGGTATATTGTATTCTTTGATCTTTTCAGGAATTAGATTGGCCAAACCCGGTTTTTCTTCAAACCTGAAACCGCATGTTGGCACACGATGAGTTAACGGAAAAGAATAGACCGAAACCTTTTTGTCTTCATAGATTAATTGTTCGCGCTTATAATTGAGCGGATGATACACAATTTTAAACGGAATTTCGCCGGGATAAATAAAACTTAACTGGGCAGAAGTGTATTTCTGAAGTTCGGAATACGAATAAATATGTAAATCTTTATTGCGCCCCAATAAAATCATGGTTGAGATTAGTCCGATTAACCCGAAAATATGATCGCCGTGAAGATGGGTGATGAAAATGTGATCGATTTTAGAAAACCCGATTTTGAATTTTCTCATTTGGGTTTGTGTGCCTTCGCCGCAATCGATCAAAAAAAACCGCCCAAGTACATTGAGTACCTGAGCGGTTGGATATCTGTTTGATGTAGGTAATGCTGAACTTGTACCGAGTATGGTCAGTTGAAATGGCATCGTTTGGTCTGACATTGTCAGATTAAATTTTCGCCTTCTCAAAAAGAATCTCTTCTGCTTCTTTGGCCGTTTTTGTAATAATTAAAACAGTATGAAGCATTGAAATCCTGATAATCTGTTCAACATCGGGACTGAGACCGGCTAAAACAAATGTTCCCATCGAATTCTCGCATAAACGGTTGGCCACTAAAATGGCGCTTAACCCCGAAGAATCACAATATTCACATTCACTAATATCAAGAACAATGTTCTTTTCGCCGTTCCCGTTTACCAGTACCAGTTCTGATTTTAGATCCGGAGCATTGTTCGTGTCCAGTCTGTCAGCCAGAACTTTTACCAGTGTATAGTCTTCAATTTTATTTACTTCGAAATCCATAGATGCAATTTAAAAAATTCTGATGGATTTATTGTAGCCAAAATTAATTTTCTTTTTGTTCGTCGGCTTCCATCTGGGTTCTCAAAGCAGCGAGTTCAGAAATGTCTCCAAGTGTGGTTTTTTCAGCATTGTTTTCCTTCACTTGTTTTACGGCTTTATTGGTAGCTTTAGCCTGAGTTTTTCTTTTTGCTGTTTCTTCGGCTTTTTTCTCATCTTCGAAAACTCTTGAATGAGATAAAATGATCCGTTTGGCTGCTTTCGAGAATTCGATTACTTTGAATTCGAGTTTTTCTTCCAGCTGAGCCTGACTTCCGTCTTCTTTTACCAGGTGACGTGGAGTTGCAAAACCTTCGACTCCATAAGGAAGGGCGATAGTTGCTCCTTTGTCGAATAATTCAACCACAGTTCCTTCGTGAAGTGAATCAACCGAGAAAATGGTTTCGAACACATCCCATGGATTTTCTTCCAGTTGTTTGTGTCCAAGGCTTAAACGACGGTTTTCCTTGTCGATGTCCAAAACAGTCACTTCAATTTCAGAACCGATTGATGTAAATTCTGAAGGATGTTTGATTTTCTTGGTCCAGCTAAGATCCGAAATGTGGATCAGGCCGTCAACACCTTCCTGAATTTCAACAAATACTCCGAAATTGGTGAAGTTGCGAACAGTAGCTTTGTGTTTTGTTCCAACACCAAATACAGTATCGATATCCTGCCATGGATCTGTTTTCAGCTGTTTGATACCCAGTGACATTTTTCGTTCGTCGCGGTCGAGTGTCAGGATCTGAGCTTCAACTTCGTCGCCAACTTTCAGGAAGTCCTGAGCGCTGCGAAGGTGCTGTGACCAAGACATTTCAGAAACGTGGATCAAACCTTCAACACCGGCAGCAATTTCAACAAATGCACCGTAATCAGCCATTACCACTACTTTTCCTTTTACTGAATCACCAACTTTAAGGTCAGCGCCAAGGCTATCCCATGGGTGAGGAGTCAATTGTTTCAGACCTAAAGCGATACGTTTTTTGTCATCATCGAAGTCAAGAATTACGACGTTCAATTTCTGATCAAGTTCAACGATTTCGTTCGGGTGAGTAATACGTCCCCACGACAGGTCGGTAATGTGAATTAATCCGTCAACACCGCCAAGGTCAATGAATACTCCGTAAGAAGTAACATTTTTAACAGTACCTTCGAGTACCTGTCCTTTTTCGAGTTTCGAGATAATTTCTTTTTTCTGTAATTCGAGTTCAGCTTCGATCAATGCTTTGTGCGAAACAACTACATTACGGAATTCATGATTAATCTTAACCACTTTGAATTCCATTGTTTTGTTTACGTACATGTCGTAATCGCGGATTGGTTTCACGTCGATTTGTGAACCAGGAAGGAATGCTTCAATTCCGAATACGTCAACGATCATACCGCCTTTTGTACGGCATTTGATGTAACCTTTGATTACTTCATCTTTGTCGAGCGCTTCGTTTACACGATCCCATGAGCGTAATGCTCTGGCTTTTTTGTGCGAAAGGATCATTTGTCCTTTTAAGTCTTCGAGGCTTTCAATGTAAACCTCTACCAAATCTTTTGGTTTTAATTCCGGATTGTAACGGAATTCGTTCAAACTTACAATACCATCTGATTTGTAGCCAATGTCGATAACAACTTCGCGTTTGTTCATCGAAATAACTTTTCCTTCAACCACTTCTTTTTCCTGAACAGTGGTCAGAGTTTTCTCATAAAGAGATTCAAGATCTTGTTTTGTTCTTCCACCGAATCCTTTGTCTTCTTCAACTAAAGCATCCCAATCAAAATCAGCTGATTCGGCAACAACTTTTTTAGGTGCTTTTGGTGTTTTTGCAATTTTTGCAGGAGCCACAAATTCGTCAACTTCTACAGGTGCAGCAGTTTCTTCAACTACTACGTTTTGTGTTTCAACAGTTTCCTGCTGTTCGAGTTCTACCTTTGGATCAAGGTTCTCTGTGTTGTTTTCTACCATTTAATAATCAATTAATTAATGAGTTAGACAGTATATAAATAAATGCGCCGCAAAATTAAGACTATTCCGCTATAAAAAAAAGATTTTCAATGATTTTTCCTGTTTTCCTGTTTTTCAGTTTGCATAATTTCAATTTTCAATTTTTTCCCTGAAGGTTTTTAGAGTACTTTCAATTTAAAATTGTGATTTTTGCCTGGCTGTTGAGTTCTGCTTAATAATAATCCCTATTTTTGATTGTATCGAATACTATAACTTGAATATATATGAAAATAGTTGTTGTTGGTACCGGTTACGTTGGCTTGGTTTCCGGGACTTGTTTTTCGCAAACCGGGGTTGATGTTGTTTGCGTAGATGTTGATGAAAGAAAAATAAACATGTTGAAAAATGGTCAGATTCCTATATACGAACCTGGCCTTGAAGACATTTTTAAATGGAATGTTGAAAAAGGTCGTCTGTCGTTTACCACAGATTTGAAAGAGACGCTTGATGGTTCTGAGGTAATATTTATTGCGGTGGGAACTCCGCCTGATGAGGATGGCAGCGCCGATCTGAAATATGTGTTGGGCGTTGCCCGCGAAATTGGCCGGAATATGAATCATTATATGGTTATTGTAACAAAAAGTACTGTTCCGGTTGGTACCTCGATGAAAGTAAAAGCTGCTATTCAGGAAGAATTAAATAAACGGAATGTTGACTTCCCTTTTGATGTAGCTTCGAATCCGGAATTTTTAAAAGAGGGAAGCGCTGTGGATGATTTTTTGAAACCCGACCGCATTGTAGTAGGTATTGAATCATCAGAAGCGGAAAAAGTGATGAAAAAGCTTTACAAACCATTTCTTCTGAACGGCCATCCGATTTTGTTTATGGATATTTCGTCTTCGGAAATGACCAAATATGCAGCAAACTCAATGCTGGCAACCAAGATTAGTTTTATGAACGATATTGCGAACCTTTGCGAATTGGTAGGCGCCGATGTGGGCATGGTGAGAAAAGGCATTGGTTCTGATGCACGTATCGGGAACAAATTTATTTATCCCGGAACCGGTTACGGAGGTTCATGCTTTCCGAAAGATGTACAGGCTTTGGTTCGCACTGCCGACGAATACGGCCATTCTCTCGATATTCTTAAAGCCGTGGAAGCTGTAAATTACCGGCAGAAAGAAGTGTTGATCGCGAAAATAAAATCACATTTTGGCAACGACCTTAAAGGTTTGAAATTTGCAATGTGGGGACTGGCATTTAAACCCAAAACCGACGATATGAGAGAAGCCCCTTCGTTGGTTATCATTGATATTTTACTGAACGAGGGTGCCTCGGTTGTTGCCTACGATCCGGTTGCAATGGAAGAAGCTCACAGAATACTGGGCGATAAAATTGTATTCGGCAAAGATGAATATGATGCCTGTATTGATGCCGACGCGTTAATACTTGTCACTGAATGGCCCGAATTCAGAATGCCGAATTTCAGGGTACTCGAAAAAATAATGAAAACCAAAACTATTTTTGACGGACGTAATATTTACGAACCCGAAGAAATGAAGGAAATAAAATTCAACTATTATAGCATTGGCCGCAAACCGGTTATTGTTTCAAAATAATTGCAGATTATGAAAAGAATATTGGTAACAGGAGGGGCAGGTTTTGTTGGGTCACACCTTTGCGAAAGGCTCCTGAACGATGGTAATGAAGTAGTTTGTATGGATAATTATTTTACCGGCAAAAAGCAAAAAATTGTCCATTTACTCGATAATCCTTACTTCGAGCTGATAAGGCACGATGTTACCATGCCGTATTATATCGAGGTTGACGAAATTTATAATCTTGCCTGCCCTGCTTCACCTGTTCATTATCAGTACAATCCTATCAAAACCATTAAAACATCGGTGATGGGTGCTGTAAATATGCTGGGTTTGGCCAAACGTATCAGGGCAAAAATTTTGCAGGCTTCTACCAGCGAAGTTTATGGCGATCCCAATATTCATCCGCAGACTGAAGATTACTGGGGACATGTCAATCCGATTGGAATTCGCTCGTGTTACGACGAAGGCAAACGATGTGCTGAATCGTTGTTTGTTAATTATCATTCGCAGAACAATGTCAGGATAAAAATTATCCGTATTTTTAATACTTACGGGCCAAAAATGGAGCCTGATGATGGAAGGGTAGTGTCTAATTTTATTGTTCAGGCTTTGCAAAATAAAGATATTACCATTTTTGGCGATGGAAAGCAAACGCGTAGTTTTCAGTATGTTTCCGATTTGGTTGAAGGCATGATTCGCATGATGGCGACCGGCGATGATTTTATCGGACCGGTAAATATTGGTAACCCGGGAGAATTTACAATGCTCGAGCTGGCAAAAAATGTGATTGAACTTACCAACTCAAAATCAAAAATAATTTATTTGCCGCTGCCAGCCGATGATCCTACTCAGCGTCAGCCTGATATTTCGCTTGCAAAAGAAAAACTGGCAGGCTGGGAACCTAAAGTTGAATTGAGGGAAGGTTTAAGCAGAACCATTGAATATTTTGATCAACTCTTATCTGAATAAAACAAAAACAAAAAAATATGAAGGGAATTATTCTTGCCGGTGGATCCGGTACACGTCTGTATCCGATTACTAAAAGTATTTCGAAACAAATTATCCCGATCTACGATAAACCGATGATTTATTATCCGTTGTCGGTTTTAATGCTGGCCGGAATTCGTGAGATTTTGATCATTTCGACCCCAAAGGATATTCATTTATATGAAGATCTTCTGGAAGATGGCAGTCAACTCGGAATAAAACTTGAATATGCCATTCAACCTTCGCCCGATGGGTTGGCGCAGGCATTTATTATTGGCGAAAAATTTATTGGTAACGACAGCGTTTGCATGGTTTTGGGCGACAATATTTTTTACGGCTACAACTTTACTTCGATACTCGAAGATGCTGCCGCACTGACCGATGGAGCGATTGTGTTTGGCTATTATGTGAACGATCCCGACCGGTATGGCGTTGCCGAATTCGACGAAAAGGGAAAAGTTTTGTCGATTGAAGAAAAACCTGCGAAACCTAAGTCGAATTATGCAGTTACCGGCTTGTATTTTTACAGTAACGATGTGGTAGCAAAAGCCATCGGGTTGAAACCCTCGCCACGTGGCGAACTCGAAATTACCGATTTGAACCGTTTATATCTGGAAGAAGGCCGTTTGAACATGAAACTGCTGGGGCGCGGTTTTGCATGGCTCGACACCGGAACCCACGAAAGTTTGATGCAGGCTTCAACATTTATTTCAACCATCGAACAACGTCAGGGATTAAAAGTATCATGTATCGAAGAAATTGCCTTCAGCAAAGGATACATAGACAAAGATCAGTTGCTGAAACTGGCAGAGCCGCTTAAAAAAAACCAGTATGGCGAGTATCTCATCAAACTTGCAAGCGGGCAAATTCAATCTTATTAGCCTTTTTCGGGCAATGTTTGTATTTTTGGACGCCAATTTTATTGGTTTTATTATAAGTGAATTACCTAAATAATTAATAGTGAAGATAATTGAAACATCAATCCCGGGACTTCTGATTCTTGAGCCCCGGGTTTTTGCTGATACAAGGGGATATTTTCTTGAAAGTTACAACCAGCAGAAGTTGTCGGAAGCTGGAATTTCGACAGTTTTTGTACAGGATAACGAATCAAAATCGGGGAGGGGAGTTATACGCGGTCTGCATTATCAGCTCGAACCGTATGCTCAAAGCAAACTTGTTCGGGTAATTCAGGGCAGTGTTTACGATGTGGCGGTTGATTGCCGTAAAGGTTCACCAACTTTTGGCCAGTCTTTTGGTCTGGAACTGAGCGAAGAGAATAAACTACAGTTTTTTATCCCGAAAGGATTTGCCCACGGCTTTTCCGTTTTGAGCGAAACGGCTGTTTTCTCTTATAAGTGTGATGCTTTTTACAATCCGGCTGCCGAACGCGGAATTTTATACAACGATCCTGCACTTCAGATAAATTGGAGAATTGATGTTTCTGAAGCGATTGTTTCGGGCAAAGACATGATTTTGCCGCTGTTTGCTGATGCTGAAATGAATTTCGAATTCAAGTAATATGACTAAAATTTTAATAACCGGCGCCAATGGCCAGCTTGGTTCTGAAATCAGAAAATCGAGTGTTTTATTTCCTGATTTTAGCTTTGTATTTACTGATTTAAATGAGCTGGATATTACCAGTCCATCGGCTGTGGAAGCAATGCTTGCTGAAGAAAAACCGCAGTGGCTGATCAATTGTGCTGCCTATACTGCGGTTGACAAAGCTGAAACAGAGGAAGAAACTGCGTGGCTGATCAATGCGGTGGCACCTGCAATCCTGGCCGAAAAATCAAAGGCAGTTGGTTGTCGTTTTGTACAGATTTCGACCGATTATGTTTTCGATGGAAAAAATCACAGGCCATACCTTGAAGACGATGACGTTTGCCCGACTTCGGTTTATGGCAAAACAAAACTGGAAGGCGAGCTGATCAGTTTAACAAATAATCCTGAAACACTTGTCATCCGCACATCATGGCTGTATTCATCGTTTGGGAGCAACTTTGTAAAAAGTATGATCAAATTCGGAAAGGAACGCGATCAGCTCAATGTAATTTTCGATCAGGTTGGAACTCCAACTTATGCAGGCGATCTGGCAGTGGCAATTTTGGAAATTATCAGGAAAACAGCATCAGGAGAAAGGGAGTTTGTGCCCGGAACATACCATTATTCGAACGAAGGAGTTTGCAGCTGGTACGATTTTACCATTGCAATTCATCAGATTTATGGTATCGATTGTATTGTTAATGCCATTGAATCAAAGGATTATCCTTCTGTGGTTGCCCGTCCTCCATACAGTGTTCTGAATAAATCAAAAATTAAGAGTATTTTTGGAATTAGCGTGCCATACTGGCGCCAAAGTCTCGAAAAATGTATCAATGAAATTAAAAAATAGCGATTATGACAGCAAATAACGATGTTTTAAATGGGGTAAAAGCCAAAGCCACCGAATGGCTTAGCGAAGTTTATGATGCTGAAACCCGTGCCGAAGTGAAAAGACTTTTGGAAAATGAAGACCCTACCGAGCTGGTTGATTCGTTCTATAAAGATCTGGAATTTGGAACAGGTGGTTTGCGCGGAATTATGGGCGTGGGTACCAACCGAATGAATATTTATACAGTTGGTGCAGCTACTCAGGGTTTAAGTAATTACCTGAAAAAAGTATTTGCCGATCTTCCATCGATAAAAGTCGCAATTGCATACGACTGCCGCAACAACAGCCGATTATATTCGGAAACAAGCGCACAGATTTTTTCGGCCAACGGAATCGAAGTACTTATTTTCGACGATTTGCGCCCAACTCCCGAAATGTCGTTTGTAATTCGCGAATACGGTTGCCAGAGCGGTATTATTCTAACCGCTTCGCACAATCCGAAGAAATACAATGGATACAAAGCCTATTGGAATGATGGTTCGCAATTGGTGGCGCCACACGACGAAAATGTAATTACCGAAGTTCAGAAAGTAAAAGCCGAAGACATTAAATTTAAAGGCAACAACGAGCTGATCACCGTTATTGGCGAAGAAGTTGACCAAAAATTTATCGAAAAGGTAAAAACCGTATCGATTGCTCCCGAACTGGCACAAAAGTATTCGGATCTCAAGATAGTTTATACACCAATTCACGGAACCGGAGTAAAAATGATTCCGATGGCACTCCGCGCATTTGGGTTTAAAAACATTATCAATGTTCCTGAACAGGATGTGGTGAGCGGTGATTTCCCAACAGTAATTTCTCCAAATCCTGAAGAACCGGCCGCCATGAAAATGGCCATTCAAAAGGCAATGGAAGTGAATGCCGATGTGGTACTAGCCTCCGATCCCGATGCCGACCGTATTGGGGTTGCGGTAAAAAATACAAAAGGCGAATATGTAATTGTAAACGGCAACCAAACTGCCTTGCTGTTTATCTATTACATTGTTACCAATATGAAAAAGAACAATTTGCTGAAAGGCAATGAGTTCGTTGTTAAAACCATTGTTACTACCGAAAAGATTGCTGAAATCGCACGCAGAAATAACATCGAGTATTATGATGTTTATACAGGCTTCAAATTTATAGCCGAGATTATTCGCGAACTCGAAGGAGTGAAAAAATACATTGGTGGTGGCGAAGAAAGCTTCGGTTTTATGCCTGCCGATTTTGTGCGCGACAAAGACGCGGTTTCGGCTTGCGCTTTGATGGCCGAGATTACGGCATGGGCTAAAGATCAGGGTAAGACGTTGTATGAGTTGCTGTTGGATATTTATCTGGAATACGGATATTCAAGAGAAAAAATGAAATATGTGGTGCGCGAAGGTAAATCGGGTGCCGAAGAGATTGAACAGATGATGGTTACCTTCAGGAATAATCCTCCACGTATTTTGGGTGGATCGAAACTGAAATTCGTGAAAGATTACGACACGCTGATCGAGAAAAATATGCTGACAGGCGAGGAGACCAAAATCGATCAGAAAATTACAATGAATGTTTTGCAGTTCTTTACCGAAGATGGTACTAAAATTTCAGTTCGCCCTTCAGGAACTGAACCAAAAATAAAATTCTATTTTGAAGTAACCAGCGAACTGAAAAGCCGTGAAGAATTTGATGCGGTAGAGAAAATAGCTGATGAAAAGATTGATAACATTATGAAAGAACTCGATTTATAAAATCAACTAAAAACCAATTACAATGAAACATGTATTATTTTCAGCGGTAGGCGTTTTGGCTTTTACTGCAATTTTTGCCCAGGGAAGAACCGATTTTCCGATGAAACCGGAAATGACCGAAATCTGGGATCCTGAAATTTCGGTGATCACTCCCGGAGAAACTGTTGTTAACGCGCCGTCGGATGCCATCGTGCTTTTTGATGGTTCAAACCTAAGTTCTGAATGGACCAACGATGCCGGTACTGAGCCCGGCTGGACTGTGGCCGATGGTTGTGCGACCGTTGCAAGAGGCAAAGGAACCATTAAAACCAAACGAGTTTTCAATGATTTTCAGCTTCATATCGAATGGCGTTCTCCATCGGTAGTTGTTGGCGAAAGTCAGGGGCGTGGAAACAGCGGTGTGTTCCTTCAGGGTATTTACGAAGTTCAGGTTTTGGATAATTATAATAACAGAACTTACCGCAATGGTCAGGCCGGAAGCTTGTACAAACAACATCCTCCGCTGGTAAATGCATGCAAGGCGCCCGGCGTTTGGCAGGTTTACGATATTATTTACACAGCGCCACGTTTCAACCCAAACGGAACTTACTTTACACCTCCAACTGTAACCGTTCTGCACAATGGCGTTTTGGTTCAGAATCATGTTGCATTGCGCGGCCCAACCGAATATATCGGCATTCCTGAATATTCAGTAAAACCTCACGGAGCAGGTCCTATCATTCTTCAGGATCACGGCAACCCCGTTAGTTTCCGTAATATCTGGATTCGCGAACTGTAATTCATTCAGGCAAAGCTTTCTGTGTTCAGGAAGCTTTGCTTCTTTTAGCTTATTTTAATTTCATTTCAATGTCTTTTAGTCCGAAGTTTTTAATTGCTTTTCTGGTTTTAGTATCCTTCCGGTTTTATTCGTTTTCACAAACTTTTACTTCCTCTAACCTCCCGCTGGTAATTATCAATACCAATGGACAAACCATCAAAGACGATCCGAAAGTTACCGTAGATATGGGCATTATTTGGAATGGCCCCGGGAAGAGAAATACTTTGACCGATCCGAAAAATAATTACAACGGTAAGGTTTCCATCGAGTGGCGCGGATCTTCTTCACAGGGTTTTCCGAAGAAAAGTTACGGTTTCGAAACCAAAACCAGTACTCTGGCTGACATGGATGTTTCGCTTCTGGGAATGCCCGAGGAGAACGACTGGATTCTTTATGCGCCCTATACCGACAAAACAATGATTCGCGATGTGCTGACTTACACTTTGGACGCCTCGCTGGGGCATTGGTCGCCCCGTTGCCGTTATGTCGAGCTGTTTCTGAATGGAAAGTACGAAGGAGTTTATGTGCTGATGGAAAAAATCAAGCGGAACCAAAATCGCGTTGATATTGCAAAACTTACAGCAACAGACATTTATGGTTCTGACTTATCTGGCGGTTACATCATCAAAATAGACAAAACAACCGGTGGGGGCGGCGATGGCTGGAGTTCGGATTATACCAATGTTGTAGGCAGAACTTTTTATCAGTACGATTATCCGAAAGCCAAAGAAATAGCCGCCGAACAGAAAAGCTATATTCAGAACTGGGTACGAAACATGGAAAAGACCTTGTTTCAGGGAAAGTTTTCAGGAGTTGGAAGTTACCACGAATATCTGAACGATTCCAGTTTTATTGATTTTATGATTATCAATGAATTGGCTAAAAATGTGGATGGTTATCGTTTGAGTTCATACCTGTACAAAGGCAAAAATAAACTGATAAACTGCGGACCCATCTGGGATTTTAACCTCACCTATGGCAATGCCGACTATTATAATGGCTGGCTCACTTCAGGGTTTCAGTTTCAGGCCAATTTGGGAACCGATTACTGGCAAAATCCGTTTTGGTGGAACAAGCTGATGCAGGATCAGAATTACGTTACAAAGCTGAAAAGACGCTGGACCTGGATCCGGAAAAATGAGTTTTCGAATGAGCGAATCACTTTTGTGATCGATAGTTTAGCCAATGTAATTTCTGAAGCACAGGTTCGCAATTATCAGCGTTGGCCAATTTTAGGTCAATATGTTTGGCCTAACTGGTATGTCGGATATACTTACAATCAGGAACTTACCTGGATGAAAGACTGGATCACCAAACGATTGACATTCCTTGATCAGCAATGGCCTTACAATTTTACCGGAATCGAAAATCAGATCCTTTCACAATCAATTTCCATATTTCCGAATCCGTTTACCGACCGGTTGATGGTTCAGCTTGCACCAACCATCAACGGAGATGGAACTGCCGAAATAGTTGGTTTGAGTGGAATGCTGATCAGAAAGTACAACATTGCGATTCAAAACGGACAAATTGAGCTCGATTTTTCAGGAAATAATTTGTTGGAGCCGGGATTGTATGTTTTAAGGATCAACCAAAACAATCGTGTATTATTAACCGAAAAAGTGGTGAAAAGGCCGTAGTGTCGTGTCAAAAAGACCGCAGAGTGGTAAAATTTCCCGTGTCCGCTGCAACTGAACACTGACCACTAATTTTTTTCAACCTTACCTTTTTCTTACTTCTTTTTCTCACGAAAGACGTCCCTATTCATGGGAATGTTTTTTGTCTATCTTTGCGCCAAATCAAAAAAACAAGACTGATGCAGGAAAAAATTCTTATCCTCGATTTTGGTTCACAATACACACAGTTGATTGGCCGGCGCGTTAGAGAGTTGAACGTATATTGCGAAATATATCCTTTTAACCATTTTCCCGCGATTGACGAAACAGTAAAAGGCGTTATTTTATCCGGAAGCCCTTTTTCAGTTAGGGATGCCAATGCGCCAAAGCCTGATTTGTCGCTAATTAAAGAGAAATTGCCGCTGCTGGGCGTTTGCTATGGCGCGCAATACCTGTCGCATTACTTTGGCGGCGAAGTGGCTCCATCCGATTCGCGCGAATACGGACGTGCCAATCTCGGATTTGTAGATTCTGCAAATGTGTTGTTTAAAAATATAAACGAACATACACAGGTTTGGATGTCGCATGGCGATACCATTGTTCGCATTCCTGAAAATTATAAAGCAATTGCCAGCACGGCCGATGTCGAATATGCTGCTTACCAGATTGAGGGAGAACAAACTTATGGAATTCAGTTTCATCCTGAAGTTTACCATACCACTGAAGGTACCGAACTCCTGAAAAATTTTGTAGTTGATATTTGTGGCTGCAAACAGGACTGGACACCAGATTCGTTCATCGAAACAACCATAAAGGAGCTTCAGGACAAATTGGGCGACGACAAAGTGGTCCTGGGACTTTCCGGAGGTGTTGATTCGACAGTTGCCGGAGTGCTTTTGCACCGTGCGATTGGTAAAAATCTGACTTGCATTTTTGTTGACAACGGTCTGTTGCGCAAAAATGAATTTCAGCAAGTGCTCGATTCGTACCAGCACATGGGGTTGAACGTGATTGGAGTGGATGCCCGACAGAAATTCTGGGACGATCTGGCCGGAATTACCGATCCTGAAACAAAACGTAAAACAATTGGCCGCGACTTCATTGAAGTGTTCGATGTGGAAGCGCACAAAATAAAAGNNAAAAAATGCACCTGAAAGTGGTTGAGCCGCTGAATCTGCTTTTCAAAGACGAAGTTCGAAGGGTAGGGAAGGCTTTGGGTATTTATCCTGAATTGCTTGGCCGTCATCCCTTCCCGGGACCGGGATTGGGAATCCGCATTTTGAGCGACGTAACTCCCGAAAAAGTGGCGATTCTTCAGGAAGTTGATGCTATCTTTATTAACGGGTTGAAAGAGTGGGGATTGTACGACAAGGTATGGCAGGCCGGGGCAATGCTTCTGCCGGTTCAATCGGTTGGCGTGATGGGTGATGAGCGTACCTACGAAAACGTGGTTGCTCTGCGCGCCGTGGCTTCTACCGACGGGATGACAGCCGACTGGGTGCATCTTCNNTGGCCAAAATGTCGAACGAAATCATCAACAAAGTTCGCGGAATTAACCGCGTTGTTTACGATATCAGCTCAAAACCACCGGCAACTATCGAGTGGGAATAAGAAACAGTGATCAGTCACAGTTTTCAGTAAAAAGTAAAAAGGAGGTTCGGTTGAGCCTCCTTTTTGCTTGCAATTAAAAATCAGAATAATCGGTTGGGCGCAGCAGTAATATCACTGATTTGGAAACCGTGTTTTTATATTCTGAAAGTGCCGAAAGGGTTTTCCATTCAGGATGTGCACGGAATGCAGCCCAACGCTCATCATGTGTTTTCATGTCGGCAAAAGTGGTGAGGTACATCAGGTTGGGCATTGTACTACCCGAAACAACTTCAGCATAAAAAACAGCATTAAAGTCCAGTTTTTTGAATAGCTTAATTTCGCCGCCTTCGTTAAACATTTTTACTTTTTTCCTGAAAAGGTTTTCGGTCGGACCTTCGTAACTTCTCAGCTCATAAATCCTTTCGGAAGGTGCTGTTTGGTGGTTTGGAATGAAAAAGTCGGGAGCATCAGCAAATGCTTTCAGGAGGATAGATTCTTTGCGGATGAATGGTTTTTGGTCGAACGGAGCGCCCAGAAAATCAACTCCTTTTGTCTGATATTGCTGATCGTTTTCAAGCATTTCCTGGATTTCGGCAAAATGATTAAGCGATTTGAAGGGAACCCATATATAAACACGTTTTCCGGCAGTAGTGTCGCTCTCGATGGGTTTAAATACGCCCACTTTTTGAATTCCGGCCTTGTGCAGTGCAGGAAGATAGGCGTTCTTCAGGAAATTGTCGAGCTTTTCTTCCTGAACTTTCCCTGTTAAGCGAAATACCTGAATCTGGTAATAATCTCTCGTTGCTGACAAAGCCGAAACAGTAAATGCCAGGGTAAAAATGGTCATCAGGAAAAATGACCGACTGAATTTTGATGGTTGGTTCATTGGTTTTTTAGTTATTTGTTGAAACTGTCTTTATTCAAAATGTAAAGTATCGTTTGGTAGTTTTTCCTTCGCTCTTCCGACTCAGGTCAATTTTTTATTTCTGATTTGGTGGCAATGTTACCTCGTTAATATACCAGTAACCCCATTGAAGAATAAAATTCATTTCTCCGGAACCGGAATAGGTTTCGGTTAAGTTGCTGCCCTCAATTACTCCTGAAAAATCAATGTCAAAAAGCACTTTAGCACTTGTTTCATCAAATTGAATATTTGTAATTACAAGCTTGTTAAGCGTGAAAGAGTTAAATGCCTGTCTGAAATTATCGAACCACTTGTTTTCGCTTGCTTCTTTTGTGAGGTGTCCGGTAAAAAAATCAGAATCATTATTTAAAAAAGATCCAAAGAAATCGGTACAACTGTTCCGGAGGTCGTACTCGTGGTTCGGATGAAATTCTTCATAAGTAAAATGGCTGAACCAACCTTCCATACGGATATTGTCGGTTTCAGTAAAAAAGAGTTCTTCGGTGATAAACTGGTACAATACCCTGTCGTCCACTTCGCAGAGGGTGGCTACATCTATTTGATTTTGATCCAGTATCTCCAGTATTCTCTCCAGCTCGTCACCAATCGCCGAATCAGGAATGGCCTCACTTATTTTGTATTCAGGCTTGCCAATAAAATCGTAAATCATCACGCGTTCCGAATTGTGAAACGCTTTTTCAAATTCCATCACGTTGTCCAGAAACTGGCTTTCTACCTCCGGATGTAAATCGGTATTTGGTAAGTCTATCGGGAAATCAGCTCCGTATTCGAGCTTCAGCTTCATTCTCTTAATTTCGTTTTCCTGTTTCAGACGTTCCAGTTCGTCTTCAAATTCTTCCGGTTCGTAATCTTTCATCTGACTTAGTTTAATATGGAAAGTAATGACGATAGCTCTCGATTGTTTTTCTGTAAGCCAAACTTATGCAAAAATCAAGAATGTACATACGCTGAAGGTTAAATTCGAAACATATTTTTTGTGGAAACTTACAAAAATCGATAAACTCAGAAGTGATTCAAAAGCATGATGATCCTAAATAATAGGATCGTGTTATTTGTAATTTTTTGTTCCGGATTTAAACTTATAAACACAAATTGCCTTCGAATGTTAACTTATATTAATACTGTTTTTACCATTTGCCCATTTTTATAAACTATTTTTGCCACACATTACATATTTTGATCGGACATTTGCATGATATTTGAAGTATCGCCGATCTGGTTATAAAAAATACAATTATGAATTTTAATTATAGAATTACAGGTTTTTCGATTCTGATGGGGATGATACTATTTGCTGGAGGAATTGAATTGAAAGCCCAGGACGTTCAGAATAGTACAATGAAATTTGGGCGTTTACTTAGATTGATCGACAGTTATTATGTTGACACCACCAATGTGGACGATTTAACTGAAAAAGCCATTGTTGAAATACTTCGCGGACTCGATCCTCACTCTGTTTATATTTCGAAGGCCGAAGTGGAAAAAATGAATGAACCGCTTCAGGGAAATTTTGAAGGTGTTGGCATTTCTTTCAATGTTTATCATGATAGTTTGATGGTTGTAACTACTGTTCCCGGCGGGCCTTCCGAAAAAGTTGGAATAAGGGCAGGAGACCGGATTGTGGCAGTTGATACAAAAAATATTGCAGGTATTGGTCTGAAAAATACCGATGTTTACGATTATCTGCGAGGCAAAAAAGGTACCAGGGTTATTTTGTCGGTTAAACGAAAAGGCGAACCCAATCTGCTTGATTTTGCCGTTATCCGCGATAAAATTCCGATTAACAGCCTCGATGCTTCATATATGCTGAACGAAAATACCGGCTATATTAAGCTAAACAAGTTTTCGGCAACTACCACCAGCGAATTTTTAGATGCAATTAAAGCGCTTAAAACAAGCTCAAAACTTAATAGCCTTGTACTCGATTTGCGCGGAAACGGTGGCGGATATCTTTCGGCAGCCACAGAATTGGCCGATCAGTTCCTCGACGCCTATAAATTAATTGTTTACACAAGCGGCGCTCATGCCGACAAAAAGGAATACAATTCAACTTCACTTGGCGAACTTGAGCAGGGCAAACTGGTTGTTCTTATTGACGAAGGTTCTGCTTCGGCCAGCGAAATTGTAGCGGGTGCCGTTCAGGACTGGGATCGTGGTGTTTTGATCGGTCGCCGTTCGTTTGGCAAAGGTCTGGTTCAGCAGCCGTTTCCTTTGACTGACGGGTCGATGATCAGGCTTACCACAGCACATTATTACACTCCCAGCGGAAGAAATATCCAGAAACCTTACGAGGAAGGAACTGATGCTTATCAGAAAGACTACCTGAACCGCATGAAAAATGGTGAGTTATTCTCGAAAGACAGCGTTTTACAAAATAAGGCAGAGACATTTCTGACCAAGACAAGTAAACGAACAGTTTATGGCGGTGGCGGTGTAATGCCCGACTTATTTATTCCGCTCGATACTTCGAAATATTACATTTATTACAACGGCTTGCAGCGCAAGAATTTGGTTTACAACGGAGTGCTCGATATAATGGATGCTAATCGCGAAAGCCTGAAACAAAAGTACCCCGATTTTAAAACGTATGCTGCTAAGTTTGACGTGTCGGATGAAATGATTGACAAGATAATTGAGGCAGGAGAAAAAGAAGGTGTTAAGAAAGATGACAAAAGCGTTGAATTTGCCCGTCCGTTAATGAAACGCCAGATGAAAGGACTGATTGCCCGCGATCTTTTCTCATTGAGCCATTATTTTGAGATCATGAATACCGAGGACGAAACCATCGCAAAGGCAGTTGAAGTAATTACCCGGAAAGGAAATTACGAGAAGATTCTGAGTGGAAAATAAAATTGATATGAATGTTATGTTGCGAATTTCGCGGTGCGGGTTACGAGAAAAATCCGTAGTTTGCAATCCGTAACCCGTAACTCGAATTTCTATATGGAACTAACAATAGAATGGCTTTCAGGAAATTACATTGAGCTCCTGGGAGCCATTTTGGGTATTGCCTACATTTTTTTCTCAATCCGCCAGAATATACTCACCTGGCCGGTCGGATTACTTACTTCAGCGCTTTACGTTTGGGTCTTTTTTTTCTCCAGTCTTTATGCTGAAATGGGGCTTCAGATTTATTACGTGTTTATTAGTCTTTATGGTTGGTACGAATGGTTGCACGGTAGTTCTTCAGGCAAGTCAGAGCCGTTGAAAGTGAGTCGTTTAATCTTTCGTTTGGGTGCGATACTTTCAATAATCAGCCTGGCGCTTTTTGTTTTGTTATGGGTTATCCTGAAAAATTATACCGATTCGAATGTTCCGATGGCCGATGCGCTGGCCACCGCGCTTAGCATTGTTGCAACCTGGATGCTTGCCCGAAAAATTCTGGAACACTGGCTTATATGGATTTTTGTTGATCTATTTTCAATCGGACTTTTTTTGTATAAAGAGCTTTATCCTACCGTTATTCTGTTTGTAGTTTATACTATAATGGCAGTTGTCGGGTATATTGAATGGAAGAAAGAGTTGGCAGGCGAAAAAGTGATTGATCAGGCAGTAGAAAATTAATTACTTTGATGAATGAACGGAGATAAAAAGCAAATACGGATAGCTGTTACCGGTCCTGAATCGACCGGCAAAACCACATTGGCTAAACAGTTGGCAGAATTCTACAACGGATTGTATATAACTGAATTTGCACGTGAATATGTTGAAACTTTGCCCCGTCATTATACCTACAATGATATTGAAACAATCGCTTTAAAACAGCTCGAACAGTACCACTCAACCAAATCAGGTTTCGGACAAATATTTTTTTTCGATACCTGGCTGATTATTACAAAAGTCTGGTTTAATTGGGTATTTCAGCGAACTCCCGATTGGCTTGAAGATCAGATTCAGGAATGTAAGATTGACTTATTTCTGCTGTGCCTGCCCGATTTACCCTGGGAAGCCGATCCGGTTCGCGAAAACGGGGGAGAGAACCGCTTAAAACTGTTCGAACAATACCGAAACGAGCTGAACCATTATGGTTTTAAGTATGTTGAGATCGGTGGAAGTGGCCATGTTCGCTTACAATCAGCAATTTCAGCAATCGATAGTTTGCGTCAGTAGTAAAACTTTCAGACTTTTAGTTTGATATCACTTTCAAAAGTGTGATTTTTGTCACTAATTAAAAATCAGTACAAATGCTTTCAGAAAAGAATTTTGAACACAAAATGAGCCGTGCTGTAGAGCAACTGGCCGATCCAAAATCATACAGCCTGGTTTGCCACGAGCATCGCATGGGCGAACCTTTGCCTTCGATTGAAAAGCTGGGCAAAGTAGTTGGACTGATCCGCGAAATTCTGTTTCCGGGCTATTTCGGAAATACCAGTTTGCGGGCCAATACAATCAAGCATTACGTAGGTGTTAACATCGACGAACTGTTCGAATTATTGTCGGAGCAAATTCTGGCCGGACTATGTTTTACCTGTCAGAATCCGGAAATGGTTGATATGCGCGAGCGTTCGAAGTTTGCGCAGGGGCTCGCTTCCGATCTGATTTCGTTTCTTCCTGAAATAAGGAGGCTGTTGGTTACTGATGTTGAAGCTGCTTATTTGGGCGATCCGGCTGCCAATAGCAGGAGCGAAGTGATATTTTGCTATCCGGCTATCCGGGCAATTATCAATCACCGCATTGGTCATCAGTTGTTACAGTTGGGCGTTCCGCTTATTCCCCGCATTATTTCAGAAATGGGACACTCCGAAACGGGTATCGATATTCATCCCGGAGCACAGATTGGTGAATCATTTACGATTGATCATGGTACCGGTGTTGTAATCGGGTCAACCTGTATCATCGGTAACAATGTGAAGCTATATCAGGGAGTTACGCTCGGTGCAAAGAGTTTCCCGCTTGATGCCGATGGTAATCCAATCAAGGGAATTCCACGCCATCCGATAGTGGAGGATAATGTGATTATTTACGCGCAGGCAACCATTCTGGGCCGCATCAGGATAGGAGCTAATTCTGTGATTGGAGGAAACGTTTGGGTAACCAATAGCCTGCCACCGAATACCAAACTTGTTCAGTCAAAAGCCAAAGAAACCGATTACAGCGACGGCGCAGGAATTTAACGCTCACATAAAAACATTAATGGATATCCGTAATATTGCCTAATGTCATAAATGTCATTCAATTGTTATTTGCTAGTCGTTAAGTTGCCAGAAATTGACAAAAGAATGACCACAATTTACTGACGAAAATGCCAAATAGGTATGCAAACGGTCAATCATAAAAACAATATATTTTGAAAAAAGAAAAATATACAGCCACAACGCTGGCCGGATTAGAAGAAATACTCGCACAGGAGTTGATTGAAATTGGTGCCGATGAGGTACAGATAGGTCGTCGTTCGGTGTATTTTAGCGGTGATTTAAAATTGCTTTATAAAGCGAATTATTGTTTGCGCAGCGCATTGCGCATTTTGCTGCCCATCGATTCGTACAAGATATTTTCGGCTGACGATTTATATCAGCGCGGCAAAAATTTCAAATGGGAAGAGTTGTTTGGCTGCGACCAGACTTTTGCTATTCAGAGTACCGTTTTTACTGATCTTTTTAATAATTCGATGTTTGCCTCACTTAAGCTGAAAGATGCCATTGTTGATCGTTTTCGCTACAAATTTGGTGAAAGGCCATCGGTCGATTCAAAGAATCCGGATATCCGCATTAATCTGCATATAAGCAACGAGTATTGCACCATTTCGCTCGACAGCAGTGGTGAATCGCTGCACAAACGTGGTTACAGGCTCGACCAGAACGAAGCGCCGATGAGCGAAGTGCTGGCAGCCGGTTTAATCAGGCTTTCTGACTGGGATCGTAAAAGCGACTTTGTTGATCCGATGTGTGGCTCGGGCACAATCGCCATCGAAGCAGCCATGCTGGCCAATGGAATTTATCCGGGGAGTATTCGTAAAGACTTTTCATTTCGAAACTGGCGCAATTTTAATCCTGAATTGTTCAAACAGGTGGAAGAAGAAGTTCAGCCAGTTGGAGTTCAGCCTGTGAAAATTTCAGCTTCGGATATCTCGCGCCGTAACATCGATATTGCTTATAAAAATGCCGAAGCTGCAGGTGTTTTGAAGTTCATCGACTTTAAAATATCAGATTTTAAAGTGTTGGAACCAGTCTCCGAAAAACCCTTCCTGTTGTTTAATCCTCCGTATGGCGAACGGTTGACTTCTGATGATACCAATTTTTACGCGATGATTGGTGAACGGCTAAAACATCATTATTCCAATGCAACCGTCTGGATCATCAGTACACCTCCATGCCTGAAATCAATAGGATTGCGGCCTTCGCGTAAAATTTCAATTCTGAACGGTTCTTTGGAATGTAGTTTCAGAAAATACGAATTGTACAGAGGATCGAAAAAGATTGTGAGCTCAAACAACGAAGAGCATTAAGTTTGAAGAATATCGGAGCAACAGAATGATCTAAAACTGGTAATTTATTCCAAAATTAATCAGTCCCTTATAACCCGTTCCCAGTTCAATAAATCCGCCTAACTCTTTCCCGAAACGTATGCCAATTACGGAAAGATGAAAGCCAAAATGGTCTGGTTTGTTTGCCACTGATAAGGCAGGAGTATTATTATTATCGACAAATGTAAATCCGAGCCCAATCAATGAATAGAGGTTGAAATTGCCTCTGAACAGGTATCTGAAATCAAATTCAGGAGCCAAAGTGAGATTCGAACGGTTTACGTTGGTGGTTGTGTATTCTTTCGTAAATATCGAACTTTCTTTTAGATCATATTTTACATGCGTAATTCCAGCAATTATTCCCAGCCCAAACCTGGAATTAAGAACATGTTTGTACGATATTAGAACAGGCCCTGTTTCTCTGATATTTTCCGGTTCAAGCGAGAAAATTCCTAAGGTGAATGCAGATACCCTTGATTGCCCAAATGTTTCAATCCAGGCTCCGTTAGAAGAGTACAAGCCGTACGAAAACGAAAATTCGTTTTGCCTTGTCTGAGAATATCCAATATTAATGAGTAGTATAAAACTTGTAAGCGACAATATGACTGCTTTAATTAACATTTCGCTTTAGGTATATGTTTTTAATTTTAACTTCTTCAAATTGAGTCCGATTGGTATTCCTTGCGGGAATCTGGAAAATTTTTGAAATTCTTTCAACTTATTTGTTTCAGGATATCGCAACCTGTTTTTCGAGCGTTCAATAGCCATCGTTACTAATCCAACAACAGCAAATGGTATTCCGAGAGCAAGAAAAGCTGGTTCTGAATGTACCAGTAAGCCGGCAAAATTTGGAATTAGGCCCAAGCCGGTGGCCAGAAGGTATTTATTGCTTTGATCCTTAAATAAGAATAATAAGGCTGTTTTTATACCACTTTCAGGAATAATCATTAATGAGTTATGAGTCATTATATAGATGGTATCATTTTGGTATGCAATTAATTCGCCTGAAATTTCATTGTGAAATATACTATCATTGAATAAGTCATGATTAACAACAATCCAGCAACCGGTTGTCATCGTATCGAGGGATCGGGGATTCTTTAGATAACTTGATGGAATTCCTTGTGGGGCTGCACACTGTAGCAGCATTGCAGCTAACATCAGCAGTATCCAATAATGGTTAATTCTTGACATATCGGCTCCTCCAAAAAACTTCTTCCATTGTGGGTTCAACAGCTTTAAATTTGTTCGCAACAAGTTTCAGATACAATTTGGGCATCCCAAACATGAGGGTAGCTTTCGTTTTGTTTTGTTCGGCAATCCATTCTTCCCGCATCCATTCTAAATAGTATCCTTTGCTTTTAATGAATATCTCATAATCATTACTGATGTCAGGCAGAATGAAATTTAAGGTGTGCGAATCGCCTGGAAGCGTTATTAATGGTTCGTCTGAATGGCATAACTGATTTAAAGCAAGGTCGTTGATAGAATCGTTTGTTGTGATAAATGTCGGATTGATTTGGATAGGTTCAACTGGTTCTGTAATGTCCGTAAGTCCAATATAATCAATTCTCCAGAGACCCCTGGTCATTTTTAATCTTACTTTGATAGTTCCCGGTTCTTGCGGGGGCAAAGTTACCAGATGGACATCCGATGCAATTGGTCCCATCTCATCAATTTCACCGGTTTTTATCCATTTACCTGATTGACCCTGAACAAAAACTTCAATTGTACCCAATAAATCCCATATTTTTTCAACTCTTCTCTGCAATGCTTTATCTCCGCTTTCTATCCTGGAGGCAAAATAGCCTGCATTATTTCCCAGAAAAGCGAGGCTTTGATAGAAAAGATAAGTGGTGAGTAAAGTTTGCCGAGAACCAATAATTAATCCCAACTGATTTTTCGCGCTGCCATCAAATTCCAAATCCACATATTCACGGGCAGCAAGGTTTTTCGAATCGGCTTCACTGTAACGTTCCTGAGCATCCATCTGCAAAATTAAATTTCGGCAATCTCCTTCACTGCCAGAGCAAACCGTCGGCGAAATAATTTTACTGGTTTTATAAAACTTACCATCTTCGGTGGCAAAAATCCGTTCATTTCCATGTTTGGGAAAAACCAACAAATCAGCGTATCTAATGATGTGTGTTTCCAGCGCCTCGTTGGTTAGTTTAATCTGAAAATCCTTTCGTCCTTCGTTTTTCGCCCAGTAGAGCATATCCACATCACTGTTTTCAAAAACAGGGAGAATGCTTGAAGAAAACCCTTCAGCCATCAGCTTCATTGATTCACCATTCCATGCATAAAAAGTTGGGCACGAGCCAAAACATGCTTTTGGATTGGTCAGACAATAAACCGAAGAGATTACACTGGGTACTCCAACCAGACTCATGGCAACCAATTTTCCTGAAAGGCCGGTTATCTTATTTGTTTCAACGAGTGCAACATCTGAAAGTGGGATTTTATAGGCAGATTGTCCGTCGATTCGTATTGTATTAATCTTTTCTGACGTTCTTATTTTTTCGCGGTTAGTATTGTAATATATACCTCTGGCGATTAGCGAATCTTTTGTGATTGAGATAATTGGATTGTTAATTACATATAAGCCTCCATCAAGCATGTGGACTTTAATCGCATTTTTCAGATTCAGGAATGTGTCTGAATTTACCTGATTGTTATTCAGATGTTTACGCACTATTTTGGTCGAAGTGCAGTTGAATTGCAACAGAAGAGTTGCCACTAAAAAGAAAATAATGAAACTGTGATCAGAAAATGGCCTCATAACATTTCTGTTAGATGAATATGAGGAATCATACTTTATAATTCAGAAAAAGTTACGTTTAAAAAAAACTCATTATCAGTTGAATATGGTTGATCTAAAAATGATTTACTGTTATGTTTAATTATTGCTGAAAAATATTTAGCAGTGATAAAGCGAATATTGAATAATTAGGCGTTCCATATTTCCCAGGCCCTGATAGCCTGTAGGTAAAGCATTTCCAGTCCATTTTTTATTTTAGCGCCCTGTGCTTTGCCTTTTTTCAGAAACAGGGTTTCTTCCGGATTGTAAACCAGATCGAACAATACATGATTGGATGTAATTGATTGATAAGGAATATCCGGACAATTATCCACATTCGGAAATGTTCCGATGGGAGTAGCATGGACAATAATCAGGTATTCTTTCAAAAGTTCATCTGTTATCTCATTGTATCTTATCTCGTTGTCAAACAATTGATCTTCAATGGAAGCTGATAAATATTCAATCTTCAGTTTATCGAGAATATGTTTGATGGCTTTTGAAGCGCCGCCGGTTCCTAAAATCAACGCTTTTTTGTGCTTTTCTTCCAGCATTGGGGCCAGGGAATTTTCGAATCCGTAAATGTCGGTATTGAAACCCTTTAAAAATCGGCTGCCATCTTTATAACTAATTTTAACTGTATTTACTGCTCCAATCTGTGCAGCTTCAGCATCAATTTCATCCAGAAATTGCATGATTTGCTGTTTGTACGGAATTGTGCAATTTAAGCCGCAAATGTTTTTATTCTGATCAAAAATGCCGGGAAATTCATCAATGCTATCCAGCTCGAAATTCACATATTCATGATCTGCAAGGTTCTCATGCTCAAACTTTTCAGCGAAAAATTTTCTGGAAAACGAATATCCCAGTCTGTGTCCAATTAGTCCGAATGTTTTCATTTGTATGTTGTTTTATAAATTTCAAATAGTTGGCGTTTTTTGTTTCAGGTTTCGTATCTCACATAACCCGCAATCATGTATTTTGTAAATTGCGACTGATCACTGACTACTAATGCGTTAAGCCAGTTCACTCAATTCGAGCCAGCGCATTTCCTTTTCTTCCAGTAACCCGGAAACTGTTCCAAACCTGATTGATTTTTCGTGCAATTGGTCATTGGTCAAAGTTCCTGAATTTAATTCATCGCTTATTTGCAATTTTTCATTTTCGAGCGATTCAATCTCATTTTCAAGTTGCTCCAATTCTTTTTTTTCGTTGAAAGTTAACTTTCGCTCTTTTATTTTTTCAGGTTTTGCAAGTTCTTTTAATTCAGGTTTCTTTAACTTTTTTGCCAGTTCCTCGTCATCAATTTGCTTGTTTCTCCAAATGGTATAGCTGCCCGGAAAATCTTTAATGTTGCCATCGCCATTGAACACAAACAGGTGATCGACGATTTTATCCATGAAATAGCGGTCGTGCGAAACAATGATTACACAACCCTGAAATACGCGCAAATATTCTTCCAGAACCGATAAAGTCATAATATCCAGATCGTTGGTTGGCTCATCCAGAATCAGGAAATTTGGATTTGTCATCAGGATGGTACAAAGATACAATCGCCGTTTTTCGCCTCCCGAAAGCTTTTCAACAAACGAATACTGAGTGTCAGGAGGGAAAAGAAATGTAGTAAGTAATTGTGAAGCAGTAAGTTTCCGGCCATCTTCGAAATTAATAACTTCGGCGATTTTTTGAACAACATCAATCACTTTGTCGCCCGGGTTGAATTCAATGCCTGTTTGCTGGTAGTAACCAAAGCGGATGGTTTGCCCAATTTCAACCGTTCCTTTATCAGCTTGAAGATTTCCGGTTACAATGTTCAGGAAAGTCGATTTTCCTGTACCGTTTTTACCAACAATTCCCACTTTTTCGAAACGCTGAAATTTATACGAGAAATCCTTTATCAGACAAAGCGAGTCGTACGATTTACTGATATTGTCGAGATCGAGAATTTTATTTCCGATCCGCGACGAATTCATGCTTAGTTCAATATTGCTCTCGTTTAGGTTTTGTGATGCTTTTACCTTCAGATCTTCGACGCGTTCCATACGGTATTTCGATTTATGCCCGCGTGCCTGAGGCATCCGTCGCGACCATTCCAGTTCGGTGCGCAGCAGGTTTTTTGCCCTTTCAACCACCACAGCGTTCGAGTCCATCCGATCCTGTCGTTTTTCGAGAAAATAGGAATAATTACCGCGATAACGATAAATCGTATTTCCTTCCATTTCCAGAATTTCGTTGCAAACCCTATCGAGAAAATAGCGGTCGTGCGTGACCATAAACAAGGTGACTTTTGTTTTTTCGAGATAATTCTCCAGCCATTCAATCATTTCAAGGTCGAGGTGGTTGGTTGGCTCGTCAAGCATCAGTAAATCAGGCTCATTAATCAGCGCATTGGCCAATGCAACACGCTTCTTTTGTCCTCCTGAAAGTTCAGAAATGCGTTGGTCGTAATCTGTAATTTTGAGCTGGGTAAGTATCTGTTTTACTTTTACTTCGTAGTCCCATGCATTGTGACGCTCCATCAACTCGGTATATTTTGTGATGTCATCTTTTCGGTTGTGGAGAATGGCATCCTCGAAGTTACGGATGGTTTCAACCATTTCGTCGCCCGACTGAAATACGGCTTCAAAAACGGTGAGATTGTCATCGAGTTCAGGAATTTGCTTTAGATATGCAATGCGTATATCACCTGTTTTAGTGATTTGTCCCGATTCCGGAGTGTCGTTTCCGGCAAGCAATTCCATGAGGGTGGTTTTTCCTGTACCATTGCGGGCAATGAGTGCTATCTTTTGATGCTGAAAAATTGTGAAGGAAATATTTTCGAACAATAACTGTTCGCCAAATCGCTTCGATAAATTTTCGGCCTGTAAAAACGGAGTCATATTTTTTTCTGCAAAAGTAATTAAATCGAATTAGAACCCTTTTTTATTTTAAGTTTGGAATCGCAAAATTTAAATTGAGATGGACAGAAAGGAACTATTTGAAAAGGTAATCAGTTATTTTCAGAAAGAAATGCCCATTGCCGAAACCGAGCTGGACTACAAAAATCCTTACGAATTGCTGGTGGCCGTAATTTTGTCGGCTCAGTGCACCGATAAACGGGTCAATCAGATTACTCCCGAATTATTAAAAAGGTTTCCAACTCCGGAAACTCTTGCGGAAGTTGATTCTGCGGAGGTTTTTGATTATATCCGGTCGTGTTCGTACCCCAATAACAAAGCAAAACATCTGGTTGGAATGGCCCGAATGCTGGTGAACGATTTCGGTGGAATAGTACCCGATGACATTGATGAATTGCAGAAATTGCCAGGTGTTGGGCGAAAAACGGCCAATGTGATTGCTTCGGTGGTTTTCAACAAGCCTGCAATGGCAGTCGATACGCATGTTTTTAGGGTTTCTGCCCGTATTGGCCTGACGGTTGGTTCAAAAACTCCTTTGGAAACAGAAAAGCAGCTGGTCGAA
The DNA here is from genome assembly GCA_003537645.1 of Prolixibacteraceae bacterium. GTDB lineage: Bacteria > Bacteroidota > Bacteroidia > Bacteroidales > Prolixibacteraceae > Aquipluma. The sequence goes on along the minus strand of DPRM01000067.1, from coordinate 2,818 downwards.
TATTTTCCGGAAGAATTACTCACTTTGGCGCATCATTGGCTGATTTTGCACGGACGATACACTTGCCAGGCTCGTTCGCCAAAATGCCAAAAATGCGGATTGACAGGTGTTTGCAAATATTATCAGGCGCTTTAGAAATTAGTTTTGTTAATTTTTTTATTTTTTGTCAAACTTTGTACATTTGTGGCATCAAAAAACTAAAAAATATATAGTTATGGCTTATAGAATTTCAGAAGAATGTATTGCTTGCGGTACATGCATCGATGAATGTCCTGTTGAAGCAATTTCTGAGGGAGATATCTACAAAATTGATGCAGACCTTTGCACCGATTGTGGATCGTGTGCCGAAGTTTGTCCGGTTGATGCAATTTCGGTTGCAGAGTAATTTCCGCTCGAAATAAAGCTACAAAAAAGCTGATCCTTTACAGGATCAGCTTTTTTTTTATGGTTAAAAATTGCAACTATGTGGTCTGATTTTTGTCAATAAAAGCAGATTCTAATCCTTTAGCCATGAAGACGATCTTTATTTTTTTACTCATATCGGTTTTTTGTTTAGGAACTTATGCGCAAAACGCGGAGACAAAGTCATCTGTATCCACATCGATAAGTTCTTCTTTTTCAATCAATAAAGTATATCCTAACCCGGTAAAAGATTTTGTTATCGTTGAACTCCGTTCCGAAGATTCCGGAACCATGCAAGTCAGTTTGATCAATATTCTTGGTTCTGAAGTAAAAAAGTGGGAATCATCCGAACTTCTTCAGGGAGAACAAAAATTGAAATTAGACCTTTCTTCCATAAAAAGCGGAGTATATTTCCTCAAAATAGTAAAGTCGGGTCAGGTAAAAACACAGGTGATAAAGAAAAATTAAAAGCATAGCCTTCCCAGGTCTATAAAAAAAACTACCTCCTCCCGCGAACGGAAGGAGGTAGCATAAGATAATCATCCACCAGTTAAGTTCGAATAAATAACCTGTTTATTGTTGTTGGTTGTAAACAACTTTACCATTAAATACCTGTCCGTCGATAAACAAGCGGTAAATCAACATTCCGGCAACAACATGGTTTGGAACGTATTCTAATCTGTACGATTCGTTGGCGTTGATTGGGCCATTAAACACAGTAGCAATTTTAGCCCCGCGAACATCGTAAACTTCCAAACGTGCATTTGCATCCTTGTTCCAGCTCAAATCGAAGAACAGCTTGTCCTTAAACGGATTAGGATAAGCTTTCAGCGTTGGTTCTAAAACAACAGGTAATACTTCTGTTGTAATATGTGCAATTTTCAGTGCAGGTGCTGCTTGTGCTGCACAAATTCCACCACCAGCAACAGCAACAATACCTTTATCGGATACAGGCTGAAGAGTTGAACTTGCCTTTGTGGCATTCCAGTAACTTGAGAACCAAACACCGCCAGCTTTTCGATAAAGGGTTATGGCAATTTGTTGATCACAGGCGTTCTGGAAAGCTACCATTTGGAAAGTTGCCCCTCCTTCTATTGCAACTGTAGAGAAAGGTATTGATTCGCCATCTCCTAATTGCTCTACTAAGTTAGCTTTGGCACTAAAAGTTCCAGTTGCCAAAGGTGTTCCTACATTCAACAATGCAATCGCATTGGTTGTGATGATATAGGTATGCAGTTTTGAATCCAGAATACCATCTTTTGTGTACATACTGCGCACTAAAATATTCACTTTCCCTTTGGGATTCGTTCCTGATTTGGTGTACTGGATATCAAATTCATAATCGGTAGTTAATCCAGTTTTGCCCATTATGTAGCCTGATGAATTGGTGTTTGCTACATCACCACTACCAAAGATATAGCCCCCGGTAATTGGTTTAGATACGGAAACGATTTTTTGCGATAGTGCATCGCCCATATTATTGGAATATGCTCCGGTAACTTTAACCGCTATTAGGAAACTTGCAGCATTGGCAGAGCCAATGTTGAGCTGGACAATTGCACTGGCAGTCCCCACACTTCCATCAGTCACATCGATCAAACCAACTGGCAAATTTTGTGCGCTTGGTATAGCGGTGTATGTGGTTCCATTTACAAAATAGAATGAAACTTTTGCTCCACGAACATCACCTTTGGGATCGTTAGCATCTTTAACCGCTGCTACCAATGTAACTGTAGCAGTACTGGTACTTGTGCTGGTTGTCCATGCAAACAAATCGCCTGTATAGAAACCTGTAGCCAAATATGGATCAGCAGTTCTTGCAATTACGGTCAGCGGTTTTGTTACTGGTGGTGCTGAAGAATAATTTGCATTGGTGCTTGTAAATGTTGCTGTAACATCGTAAGTCCCCGGCATGATGCTGGCTGGCAATTGCTGGATCACCATTGCCTGTACCGAACCATCGGTAGCTTCTGGAATTGGAACAACAGGAGCTGTATAAGTCAAAGTGCCGATTGTGAATGTTACTGAACCTGTTAAAGCAGAAGCCGTATTCAATGGTCTAATTACTGCTGTAAATGTTACATTGTCCATGTAGCGAACACTTGGGGCGCTTAAAGTTAAAGTTGTAAAGGTAGATGCTGGGGTGATCGACAAACTTCCGTTGCTAAATGTTATAGCGTAATTGGATGAAGTTAATCCGCCAGGCGTGATGGTGTAAGTCCCAAATTCAGTAGCATTTACTGCAGTGCCGCTGAAAATTAATGAACCACCTAATACCGATTTATCTTCTTCAGCTACGAATCCTGTATAAGTTGCTGTAAATGTGGAATAAATTAGACCATCGTAGATTTTGGTTTTGTCATCTGCTTTAATAGTTAGAGGCTTTGGATTGATCACACCGTCAGTTGCAGTTTGG
>DPRM01000001.1 GCA_003537645.1 Prolixibacteraceae bacterium | reverse complement strand
CAATCGGTTACCATTACGCTGGAAGACGAAATTGATATTTCACGTGGCGACATGATCGTTTATCCTGACAATTTGCCGCGCGTAGAGCGCCATTTCGAATCGATGCTGGTTTGGATGGACGAAAAGCCAATGGACCCAAATGTGCAGTTATTCATTAAACACGCCAACAATACCACCCGTGTCAAATTCGATCAGATTAAATACAAAGTCGATGTCAATACGCTTCAGAAATCGTCGATCGATCATTTTGAGCTGAATGAGATTGGTCGCGTGGTGATGACCACCAACAAGGCGATTTTCTTCGATCCGTACAAGAAAAACCGCAGCACAGGTTCGTTTATCCTGATTGATCCGATGACACACAACACCGTGGCTGTGGGGATGATCATTGATAAGCTGAATGCCGAAGACCTTCCGTCGAAAATTGTGGACGAAAAAACGCTGGAAGCCAATAAAAGCCGCATCCACCGGGGCGAATGCCTCGTTCAGGATGTACAGCGCGAAAAACGATACAACCAGAAAGGAACGACACTCTGGATTACCGGATTGCACGGTTCAGGTAAAAACGAACTGGCCTTTACACTCGAAAAAGAATTATTCGATGCCGGGGCAACCGTGGTTTTACTCGACGGAAGTTCAATCCGTTCAGGGCTTTCCAACGAGCTGGACTTTTCTCCAGCCGACCGCGCCGAACATTTGCGCCGCGTGGCTCACATCAGCAAACTGTTGAACGATCAGGGAATCATCACCATTTGCTCGTTTATTTCGCCCGACGAAAACATCCGCAAACAGGTGGTCCAGATCATCGGCGAAGACCGTTTTAAACTGATTCACATGGATGCCAGCCTCGAATTCTGCAAAAAGAACAAACCCGAATTGTACGAAAAGTTCGAAGAAGGATTGATCGCCAATCTTCCGGGAGCTGACCTGCAATTCACCACTCCGGAAAGTCCGACGTTGGTGCTGAAACCTGAAAACAGGGCAACAAATTCAAAAACAATTATGGAATATTTGGCCGATCACAAGATTTTCCCGTTGATTTAGGAAGAAGATATTAGATGATAGATATTAGACAAAAGACCCGGAGATAGGTCTTTTGTTGTTTTGGTAGATTGACTCAAATATTTTCTTAGCTGAAAATTTAATAAACAAACCACTAGTACTTCCTAAAAAATTATCTTAGCAAAAATATATTAATTTTTTTTCTGCTTTTGGATTTAATTATTGAGATCATAAAATGAAAAACCAAAAATCTAACGAAAGGGCGAATCTCGATTCCCAAAGTGTATTGGAGATAATTAATAGCTGTTCAGTACAACTTTTAGAGGTAAAAGAGGAAGTGCAGGTGTATAAAATAATGAGTGAAGCTGTAAATCAGATTATACCCGGCGTTTTCTTCATAGTTTCCAAGCTTCAGCCTGATGATATGAATTTTCGCATTGCTGAAAGTTCTGGATTCGAAAAATATTTAAATGCGATTAAAATCATAGTTGGGAAAGATCCGTTTACAATCGATTTTCCATTCAACAGATTAACTGAAAAACAAATACAAGCATTTGAAAGCAGAAAACTTACTCACTTTACAGATGGGATTCATGAACTTGTAAATGGTCAACTGAATAAACACATCTGCAAAGGAATTGAAAAATTACTAAATATTGCAGACGTAGGAGCGATCAGCTTTTGTATTGACAAACGTTATTTTGGAGGAGTAACATTCTTCTTTACCAAATCAATAATTGAGTCTGGGGTGCTTAATAAAGAGGCTGAAATTGCTATTGAAACAATTTCCAACCAGGCATCAACTGTCATTCAGCGATTGCGTGATCGCGATGATTTAAATAGGAATGAAGCTCAATTAATAAAAAGCAATCTTCAAATTGAAACCGTTCTTGAAAATTCAAATACAGGGTATCTATTCGAAAGTGTTAACCGCAAAATAGTAAAAGTAAATAGTACCTTCTGTAGATTTTTTGATATACCCTCTCCTGAACTTTTAATTGGTGGTTCTTGCACAGAGGCATTAGAAATTTCGGCCAATCTATTTTCTCGTTGCGAAACTTTTATTTCCGATATTGAACTGCTTATTAGTCAACAAAGACCAGTTTATTGTCAGGAATTAGAAATGAAGGATGGTAGAATTATGGAAAGGGATTTCATTCCGATTAAAGACTTTGAGCTTTCCGGCTATTTATGGCAATATAGAGATATTACCGAGAGCAAAAAAAACGAGAAGGAAAGAATCATTAGTCAAACACAATTTAATCAACTGGTGAATCAATTGAATGACGTTATCTGGAAAATGGATTATGAAGATAAAATTATGCACGACCTCAATAATTCATTCGAACGAATTTATGGACATTCTGAAAGTGAATTTACAAAAAACATGAATTTATGGATTGAACTTGTTCATCCTGATGACCAGCATATTGCAAAAAGAAGTCATATAGAACTTCAGGAGACAGGAAATTCAAACTCTGAATACAGAATTATCAGACCTGACGGGAAGATTATTTGGCTTTATGACCGAAAATCAATTGTGTTTGACCACGACGGGACTCCCATTCAAATGGGAGGTATCGCCTCTGACATTACATCACGAAAAGTGCTGGAAGAACAATTATTGATAAAAGATTTTGCCTTGGATGCTTCGCCTGTGGCCATAGGGCTTGCTGATCTAAAGGGGATTGTTTTCTATGCCAATGAAGCCTATGTGAAATTATGGGGTTATAAATGCAAAGAAGAGGTTTTAAACAAGCATGTTTCAGAGTTTGCTGCATCAAAAACACAACCAGAAGAAGTAATCAGAACAATAAGCAAAGGTGAAATTTATTATGGTGAAGGGGAACCAATACGTCAAGACGGCTCGAAGTTTAATTGTATTCTTTCTGCAAGTCTGGTATCATCAGAAGAGAAGCCAGTTTGCTTTATGGCGATATTTGTCGACATAACAGAACGCAAGCAAAACGAAATAAGACTTAACGAGCTGATCCAAAAACTCAATGAAATTAATGCAACCAAGGATAAATTCTTTTCAATAATTGCTCACGATTTAAAATCACCCTTTAATTCGCTGCTTGGATTTTCCGACTTATTGGTTAACGATTTTGAAGAATTGTCGGATTCATCCAGATTCGAATATATCAAAATAATAAATGACTCATTGGTCAGCGTAATGAAGCTGTTGGAAAACCTGCTGGAATGGGCACGAATTCAATTAGGACGGTTCGATATTAGCAAGCAGAAATTGAATCTAAAAAATTTGATCAATGATAGTATTGAACCTTATATAGTGAATGCAAAAAATAAAGAAATAAATGTTGAATTAGAAGTTGATAATGAGTTTGAAGCTTATGCAGATATTTATTCTATTAAAGTTGTTTTGAGAAATCTATTCAACAATGCTGTAAAATACACGAAAGATGGAGGCAAAATCGTTTTTTCAGTTTCCCAGAACAATAACAAAATTGAGATTTGTATTAAAGACAATGGAATTGGTATGTCTGAAGAAAAGATTGCTAAATTATTTAGGATAAACGAAAACCAATCAACTCCGGGAACAAAAGGAGAAAGAGGTACCGGTTTGGGATTAATTTTATGTATGGAATTTATTAATAGAAATACTGTTCAGCTCCTTGTCGAAAGTGAATTAGGAAAAGGTACCATGTTTAAAATTATACTTCCGAAGGAATGATTAAAAATGTATTTGGAATACCTGGCCGATCACAAGATTTTTCCGTTGATTTAGGAAGAAGATTTTAGATGATAGATATTAGACAAAAGACTCAGAGATGGGTCTTTTGTTGTTTTTAGGAGGCTAAGGTCAGATGGATGTTATGAAAATTGAGAAAATAGCTAATACCAATTGTATTTATATTCGGAATTATCGGTTTATTGGTTATGAATGGCCCAGGCCTTTAGGTCTGGGGAAATGAGAAACAGACAAATCTCGGCTTTAGCCGAAATGACAGGATGTTTGGGCTAAAGCCGAAATATGGACTGTTCATCTTTTAACGGCATAAATGCCGTTGCTAGTTAAATCAACCTTATATCTGATAATTCCTATATTTTAGACCAATGCAAAATATTAATTATCCCGATTAATCGGGATTAATGCCAATGTTACATGAATATAGTGCAATATGCCGAAGTCGCAATTGGACTATTATGAATGTGCAATCGGTATAAGCATAAATGAAAAAAGAAGTTTTGTTGCCAAAAATGCAGCATATATAAAAATTATCGACCAGTTCGTTATTTTCTTCAAAAAATATTTTGTTATATAGTTTGTTTTTTGTAACTTTTCTCACAAATAGAAATATTTACCCGTTTCTACTTTTAATGAATACCCATTTAAATTGCATTGAACTCTCGTTTTTGATTGACACAATGGCGTTTTATTTGACTTGAACCGACGTTTGTAAAGTTTGAAACTTCTCCGGGAAATATATTGTGGGTTTCCTGATTTTTTCAACAGTCGTTCGGAAAATGATAAACTGCTTCGGAAATCCGGGAAGGTGATTCTTGTGCCTTTAGAGGTCTATATTGAACTTATAAATGTGCTTTGGTAAGTTATAAAAGTTAATTTGAAACACGCAAAAGTGTATATGGAACTTGGAAAAGTTAATTTGGTAAGTCTAATAGTCAGTTTGGAACTTGTAAGAACCAGTTTGGAACTTGAAAATGACGATTTGGTGACTTAAAAATATTATACAAACATTTTTGACTGAATAATAGAATAGCAATGACAGGATATTTTAGATGTACAGACCAGAACTGAAAAATTAGGTGTTTCAACAGTATAAACTCTTTAAAATTCAGCGAATGAACAAACAAGATGAAAACAAATTAGTGATGATGAAGGCTTTACTAAGCTTTCTGAAACAAAACCAGGCTATCTGGCAGAATTTGCAACCATTTGTAGCGGCAGTAAATGAATTGGAAAATTCGATTGCAGCCATTGAAGCAATCCGGCAAAGTACCGATGTGGATCAATCGGGCTTAGTGACTGAAAAGAAAACTCTTAGGACTAATCTTGCAAATCGCAGCTTTGAAGTTGCATCACAGATTTACGCTATGGCCTGTAAAACTAAGGATATGGTTTTGCAGGCAAAAGTAAATTTCCCGAAGTCGGAACTTGAAGGACAACGCGATGGCGAATTGGCTTCGACCAGTAAAACCATTGTTGGCCTCGGCTGGACTTATTTACAGGCTTTAATTCCTTATGGTATTACTGATGTGGAGCTTAATAGCCTTTCAGCACTGATTCTGGCTTACGAAAACAGCCTGCCAACGGCCAGAATTTCGGTTTCGGAACGCAAAGCAAACAATGAGAAGCTGAAAGGACTTTTTGTTAGTTCAAAACTAATTTTAAAAGATCAGATTAACCGAATGATGGTACGATACCAAAGTTCAAATCCTGATTTTTATGCCGGATACCTAAGTGCATCAAAAGTGGTTGATTATGGAATCAGACATGAAAAACCTTTAGCCCCCGAAACACCGGCTTAAATAGAAAAGTTAAAATATATTACAATGGTGGATTTTACTGTGCGGGTTGCGTTAGAAATAATGCGGCTCGCACGGTTTTTTTGATTTAGTCAGATAGTACATAATAAATGGCTATATTGCCAGAGAAATCAAGACTAAAAAACAGAGTTTAATAAATGATTGATCTCATGGATAAAAAATCCTTATCAGAACGTGATATTTGCACCAAGTTTATTACTCCGGCTGTTGAAAAATCAGGATGGAATAAGCTTACACAGCTATTAGAAGAAGTTTCGTTTACGGACGGCAAAATATATGTTCGTGGTAAATTGACAGCAAGAGGTAATAAAAAACGAGCTGACTACATTTTGTACTATAAGCCCAACATTCCGATTGCGATTATTGAGGCAAAAGACAATAAACATTCTGTAAGGGCAGGTATTCAACAAGCATTGGATTATGCCAACATATTAGATATTCCCTGCGTTTTCAGTAGCAATGGAGACGGATTTCTATTTCATGACAGAACTGCAACCGATGGGAATATAGAAACCGAGCTTGATATAGATAACTTCCCAACACCGGAACAACTTTGGGAGAAATACAAAATATATAAAGGTATTACCACACCAACGGCTGAAAAGATTGCATCACAAGATTATTATTTTGATGGTACAAGCCGCAAACCAAGATACTATCAGCAAATTGCAGTGAACAGAACGGTTGAAGCCATTGCAAGTGGACAAAACCGAATTCTGTTGGTAATGGCTACGGGTACAGGAAAAACATACACCGCTTTTCAAATTATTTATCGTTTATGGAAATCGAGAAGTAAAAAAAGAATATTATTTCTTGCTGATAGAACTGCCTTGATTGACCAAACCCGGAAAGGTGATTTCAAACACTTTAAAGATAAAATGACCATAATTAAAAAGAAGGTTGTTTATAGCAAAGAAGGTAAAGATGAGTTGGTGTCAAATAAAAAGAGAGGTATTGACACCGAAGATAAAGCGTATGAAGTTTTTCTTGGTTTATATCAAGGCTTAACAAACTATGAGCCTGGAATTGAAGATGCTTACAAAGATTTTTCGCCCGATTTCTTTGACCTGATAGTGATAGACGAGTGCCATCGTGGAAGCGCGAAAGAGGATAGTGCATGGCGTGAAATCTTGACCTATTTCAAAAATGCTACACATATTGGTTTAACAGCTACCCCAAAGGAAACAGACCAAGCAAGCAATTCAGAATATTTTGGAGAGCCTGTTTATACTTATTCATTAAAACAGGGCATCGACGACGGTTTCCTCGCTCCGTATCGGGTTGTCAGGATTGCCTTAAATGTTGATGCCGAAGGTTGGCGACCAGAGCAAGGCAAAACAGACAAAGATGGAAATGTTATTGAAGACCGGATATATAATCGTAAAGATTTCGACCGAAATTTGGTTATTGAAGAACGTACCGATTTGGTTGCCAAAAAACTCACTGAATTTTTACAAGGCTTTGACCGTTTTGCAAAAACAATTGTGTTCTGTGTTGATATCGACCACGCCGAACGGATGCGAACTGCACTGGCAAAACAAAATCCTGATTTGGTAGCCGAAAACTACAAGTATATCATGCAAATTACAGGCGACAATGATGAAGGGAAAAGGGAGCTTGACAATTTTATCAATCCGGAAGAAAAATATCCGGTAATTGCAACCACTTCCGAACTGATGACAACAGGTGTCGATGCTCAAACCTGTAAAGTGATTGTATTGGATGCCAATATCAATTCAATGACCAAATTCAAACAAATTATTGGGCGGGGAACCCGGATAAATGAAGAATTTGGCAAACTCTATTTCACGATATTGGATTTTAGAAATGCTACGGATTTGTTTGCCGATAAGGAATTCGATGGCGACCCGATTAGGGTTAAACCTGTTTCGGAGGATACCGATCTAAGCGGAATTGTTGACGAAGAAGAAAATTGTCTGAACCAGGATTTGAATGATTCTTTTGATTACCCTGATTACATCAACGAAGAATTTCAAAATCAATTAAATGAGCCTGAAACACCTTATTCTCAAATCAGGGGAATCCATCAGTCAGATGAATCAAGGTTCAGACAGAAAGTATATGTAAACGGCGTTAATGTTTCTGTTTTGATTAGTCATGAAATGTATTTCGACCAACACGGGAAACCAATTACGACAAGCCTTAAAGACCATACCAAAGAAATAATAAAAGAGAAATTTGCTTCGCTCGATGAGTTTTTAAACAAATGGAACTCAACCGACCGCAAAGAAGCTATTATTGCCGAATTACAGGAACAAGGTATTTTGGTTGAAGCCTTGTATGAGGCGGTAGATAAAAAGGTAGATTTGTTCGATTTGATTTGTCATGTTGCTTTCGACAAGCCGCCAATGACCAGGAAAGAAAGAGCCAACAATGTGAAAAAGCGGAATTACTTCACAAAATATGGTGACCAGGCTAAAAAAGTATTGGAAGCATTGTTGGACAAATATGCAGATGAAGGTATTACCAATATTGAAAGTATTGAAGTATTAAGGGTAAACCCTTTCGATTTGTTTGGTTCGCCTACCGAGATAATTAAAGAGTTTGGCAGCAAAGAGAATTACTTACAGGCAGTACGGGAATTGGAAATTGAATTGTATAAAAATATTGGGTAAAATTGAATAGAAATGGGCTTCAGCCATGGAAACATGCATTGCCGATTTCATCGAACAGGGTTATTTTGAATAGAAATGGGCTTCAGCCCATTTATTAAAATGATGAACAAAACAGGCTTTAGCCAAAAAAACAGATCAAATGCCTTTTGTAAAAGTTTATATTCATTTTGTGTGGAGTACCAAAAATCGGGTAGAGTTTCTCGATAGTTCTTCCTTGCGCAAACAAGTTTGGCAACATATTAGCGATAATGCAAAAGAAAAGGGAATTTATATTGATTTCATAAATGGATATAATGACCACTGTCATTGCCTTGTTTATCTAAGCATTGACCAAACCATTCAAAAAATTATGCAGTTGATTAAAGGGGAGTCCTCTTTTTGGATTAACAAACAAGGTTTGACCAAACAGAAATTTGAATGGCAGGATGAATATTTTGCTGTTTCTGTTTCGGAATCAATTTTGGATAAGGTAAGAGATTATATTAAAAATCAGGAAGAGCACCATAAACACAAAACATTTCAGCAGGAATATGATGAATTTATTAGCAAATATAATTTTCAGAAATTTAAGGATTAATTATTTGGCTAAAGCCAATGTTGATTTTTGTTCTATTTTGTCCTCCAGCTAAAGCTGGAGGCAATACATGGAGGCAATACATTTTTTTTGAATAGGAATGGGCTTTAGCCCATTTATTAAAATATTAATCCAGAAATAAGAGGCTTTAGCCAAATTAATACACAAGCAAATGAGTAACATAGGAGGAATTATAAAAAGCATTCAACAAATAATGTGGCAAGACACCGGATTGAATGGCGATGCACAACGCATTGAGCAGTTGGGCTGGATGCTTTTCTTAAAAATATTTTCGGATAAAGACAAAGAACTTGAATTGCTTGATGACAATTATACTTCGCCCATTCCCGACCATTTTCACTGGGTAAATGAAAAAGGCAACTGGGCTGGCGATGACGAAGGAATGACAGGCGATGAATTGTTGGAATTTGTTGACCGCCAACTGTTCCCTGCTTTACGCAATCTCGATTTAAGCACAGGCAACCAACGTGCCGTTATTGTTCGTGAAGTGTTTGAGGGCAACAACAATTACATGAAAAGCGGTATCAACATTCGCAAGGTGTTGAATAAGCTCAACGAAATTGATTTTAATATTGCCAAAGACCGTCACGCCTTTGGCGAGTTGTACGAAACCATATTAAAGGATTTGCAAAGTGCGGGCAAAAGTGGCGAGTTCTACACGCCCCGCGCCATTACGCAGTTTATTACCGATGTGGTAAACCCACAATTGGGCGAAAAAATATTAGACCCTGCTTGCGGAACAGGCGGTTATTTAACCTGTGCCATCGAGCATTTAAAGAAACAAGCCCAAAACGTAGAGCAACGCAAAAGCATTGAAGAAAACATTGCAGGTTGGGAATACAAACCGCTTCCGTATTTACTTGCAACCACCAACCTGATTTTGCATGATATTGAAGTGCCAGGCATTAAATTTGGCGATGCTTTAGACCAACCTTTGAGCAACTTTACCGAAAGGCACCGTGTAAATGTAATACTGGCAAACCCGCCATTTGGTGGCATTGTGGCCAACGGAAACGAAAGCAATTTTCCGCAAACCTACCGCACCAAAGAAAGTGCCGACTTGTTTTTAATTTTGATGATTCATTTGCTTAAACGCGGCGGACGGGCGGGAATTGTTTTGCCCGATGGTAGTTTAACGGGCGATGGAGTAAAACAACGGGTACGCGAAAAATTGCTTAGAGATTGCAACCTGCATACCATAATCCGTTTGCCCAACAGTGTATTCCAACCCTATGCCACCGTAGCCACAAACCTACTGTTCTTTGATAAAGGCGATTCAAACTCCTCCCCTTCGGGGAGGTCGGGAGGGGCTGACAATTTTGCCACCAAAGAAATTTGGTATTACGAACACCGCTTGCCCGAAGGTTACAAGGCATATAATAAAACCAAACCCATACAAGCCAAAGAGTTTGAACCAATTAAAAAATGGTGGAACCACCGCGAAGAAAGCGACATTTGCTGGAAAGTAAACATTAAAACCATTATTGAGCGTGGCTACGATTTGGATATTAAAAACCCGACGAAACAGGAGGAAGAACACGAATATTCAAGCAAAGAATTAATGGAAATGCTAAAAGGCAGCTTTAAGAAAAGCAATCATTTGTTGGAACAATTAATCAAAGAAATTAAATGAGCCTAAAACGAATAGATGAAATCTTCAACTTTGAAAAAGGTGTACTACAAAGTTCAAAGTGTATTCCCGGTGATTACGATTTCATTACAGCTTCGGCTGATTGGAAAACCCATAATGAATACACGCATGAATGTGAAGCTTTGATATTTGCGGCTGCTGCATCAGGTTCATTAGGTCGAACACATTATGTAAACGGCAAATTTGTATCAAGCGATTTGTGTTTCATTATTACTCCCAAAGACCCAGTTAATTTACCTATTGATTTAAAATTCTATCATATTTTATTTAATGAACTGAAAGATGAAATAGTAAGAAATACTAAAGCTGGTACCTCGAAAGAGGCAATCGGTTTAGGAAGTTTTGGCAAGTATCAATTACCGTATTTTGATATTGAAAGACAAATTGAAATTAAAAACCGATTTGTAAATTCAGAAGAAACAAAAGGAAACCTTTCCACCGAACTAACCCACCAACTCAACCTTGTAAAAAAGCTCCGCCAACAATTGTTGCAAGATGCCGTGCAAGGCAAGTTAGTGCCACAAAACCCAACCGATGAGCCTGCCAGCGAATTGCTAAAGAAAATAAAAGCCGAAAAACAAAAACTGATTGCGGAAGGTAAACTCAAAAAGGAAAAAGAATTACCAGATATTAAGACTGAGGAAATTCCTTTTGAAATTCCTGAAGGTTGGGTTTGGTGCAGGTTGGGGGATTTATCTTTATTTTCAGAGGCAGGAAGTAGTTTTAAATGTGAGGAAATCCCAGTATCGAATTGCGAATGGGGTGTTATAAAAGTTAGTGCTGTCTCTTGGGATGTTTTCTTAGAAGACAAAAACAAAGTGTACTCAAAAACTCAACCCGATGATACTAAAGCACAAATTAATGTTGGTGACTTTTTAATTTCAAGAGCAAACACTTCTGAATTAGTTGGTAAAAGTGTTGTTGTAAAAAGCATTTCCAAGAATCTGCTACTAAGTGATAAAACAATAAGATTTAAGTTCTCCAATTTTGTTTCAACGGATTACGTTCATTTATGTAACAACTATACAAAATACGCAAGGGATTATTATGCCTTGATGGGAACTGGTTCAAGTCCATCAATGAAAAATATTACAAGAGAGCATATGAGAAACTTACTCATTCCCCTTCCCCCATTATCTGAGCAAACCCGCATCGTTCAAAAACTTGATGAACTCATGCGCTATTGCGATGACTTAGAAACCAGCATAAAAGACAGCGCAGCCCAAAACGAAAAATTGTTGCAACAAGTTTTGCGTGAAGCTTTGCGAAAAGAAGTGGTTGATGTGTAAATTAAAAAATCCCGTAGGGATGGTTCATATCGTAGCAACGGATTTCAATCCGTTGGGCATAAAATAAATCCCGTAGGGATGGTTCATATTGTAACGCGTGATTTCAATCCGTTGGGCATAAAATAAATCCCGTAGGGATGGTTCATATTGTAACGCGTGATTTCAATCCGTTGGTCATAAAATAAATCCCGTAGGGATGGTTTATGTTGTAACAACGGATTTTAATTCGTTTGGCATAAAATAAATCCCGTAGGGATGGTTTATATTGTAACGCGGGATTTTAATCCCGGGATGAGATGGGATGTGATGGGGCATGAAAACAAAAACGGTCAACATCAAATGTGCCGAGCCTACGGCTCTCCGTGTATTGGTGGCGATCTTTACGGATGGAATAAATTCCATCCCTACAACATAAAACGTAGATGGAATAAATTCCATCCCTACAATAAAAATGAGCCTACGGCTCAAACCTGAAAATCCCGTAGTGATGGTTCATGTTGTAGCAACGGATTTTAATTCGTTGGGAATAAAAATAAATCCCGTAGGGATGGTTCATTTTGTAGCCCCCCGATTTATCGGGGGGGATAAATAAGGAACGATACATTTAAATCATCAAAATCATGGCAAACACCTATCATCAAGTCTATGTCCAATTTGTTTTTGCAGTAAAATACCGTGAAGCTATAATTGAAAAAAGCTGGCGACCAACTTTGTTGAGTGTGATCGGTAATTTAATCAATGAAACTGGTTGTAAAACGATAATTGTAAATGGAATCGATGATCATGTTCATTGCTTCCTTGGGTTAAAACCAAGTATTTCAAGTTCCGATTTAATGAAAACAGTAAAAGCAAAATCTTCGAAATACATCAACGATCATCATTTGACAAAAAGAAGATTCGAGTGGCAGGAAGGATTTGGCGTATTTTCTTATGGACATTCACAGATTGACCGGGTATATAAGTATATCACCAATCAGGAAGAACACCATAAGCACCAAACATTTATCGAGGAATATCTGGATTTTTTAGAAAAGTTTGAAGTACCATTCGATGAGCTGTATATTTTTCAGGCGTTGATTTAACTGGTCATTCTTACCCAGAGATTACCTTTAGTGCTTCTTTTACATGCTTTTCAGGAGATAGCTGTGATTTGAATTCCTTGATCAGCCGACCCTCAGGATCGAAAATGTAGGTAACCCGGCCGGGAAGCAATCCAAATAAATCGGACGGAACGCCAAGCAGTTTGCGCAATTCGCCGGCGGTATCCGACAGTAAAGAAAAAGGTAAATGATATTTGGCTTTGAACTTTGCATGGGTATCAGGTTTATCGCTGCTAACACCATAAACCAACGCACCGGCATCAACCAAATCCTGAAACGAATCGCGAAAGCTACAAGCTTCTTTTACGCAGCCGGGCGTATCGTCTTTCGGGTAAAAATAGATTATCAGGTACTTTCCTTTTACTGATGAGATATCAATCGGTTGGTGGTTTTCGTCATTCAGGATAAAATGAGGCAAACGATCCCCAATTTGAAGTTTATGTTCTGCCATTTTTTTCTTTTTGTTCAGATAAATGAGTGGTTACAAAATCTCTTTCAGCGCAATCGAAATATCGTTTACATGTTGTACGCCAATTCCGCTCCATTGTATTTTGCCATCCTGAAACAACACAATGGCTGGAATGTTTTGAATTTTGCAAACCGAAGCAATATCAGGGTGGTGGTCAACATTAACTTTTAAAATACGCACATGATCTTTGAATTGCTCCTTTACTTCTTCTAAAATAGGAGGCATCAATCGGCATGGCACGCACCAGTCGGCATAAAAATCGACCAATACCGGTCTTGCAGATTTTACGATATGGTAGAATCGGTTACTCATTTCTTTGTGCTTGTTTCCAAATAAAACTTCCGGCCAGATCGGCTAACAGATAACCCATTGCCATTCCCCACAATGTTGAAAAATACCATACAGATTGTATGGGACAAGTACCACTTGTGCAGCCAATTAGTTTCCAGTAAAGAAAACCACCAATTGCCCCAACAATGGTGAAAATGGATTTAAACCAGGTAATTTTGTTCTTAGCCATGTTATTAATTTTGAGTTTAAACAATGGCTTGCCCGATTAGTTCTGGAATTTGAGATAGAAAAAAGAGATTCGCAATAGAAAATGTTGATTGCCTTGTAAATAAGTTTCATTTTTGCATATTTATTTCATCTGATAAAACATTATTTTTGTTTCAGTAGCCAATAAAAATCAGTATTTCCTGTTACTGAAAATTGAAACAAATTAGGCCTCTTCCATGATGAATTGCATGAAAAACATGGATTGACTTTCTTTAATTGTGGACTCTTAAGAAGGGCGGAAGCGATGCGCTCCGGAAGTTGTAATTTAAGATTTTACCAACATCTAATAGCCTTTAGGATAAACTACAAACATCAGAAAAGATGAGAATGATTCTTGAAAATATAAAGGAACTTGTTCAGGTTGACCCCAAAAACAGACTTTGGGTGGCCGGAAAATCAATGGCAGAAGTACAAACTATCAAAAACGCATTTGTTCTGATTAAAGGTGAACAGATTGTTGACTTTGGTCCGATGGATAAACTAAGACTGTCTGATTTCGAAGCCGATGACCTGATTATGGAAATTGATTGTTCGGGCAAAATGGTTTTCCCAAGTTACTGCGATTCGCATACGCACCTGGTTTTTGCTGCCACACGCGAGCAGGAGTTTATTGGTCGCATAAAGGGACTGACTTACGAGGAAATTGCGCAGCAGGGTGGGGGAATCCTGAATTCGGCCAGGCGCTTACACGAAATGTCGGAAGATGATTTGTTTCATCATGCGATGGAGCGGCTCGATGAGATTATGCTGACAGGAACCGGCGCTGTTGAAATTAAAAGTGGATACGGATTGACCACCGAATCGGAACTGAAGATGTTACGGGTTATCCGCCGCATGAAACAGCACTCGCCGCTGCTGATCAAATCAACGTTTCTGGCCCATGCTTTCCCGATGGAATACCGCAACAAACGCGAAGAATACCTGAGTTTGCTAATTAACGAGATGATTCCGCAGATTGCTTCGGAAGAACTGGCTGACTATGTAGATGTATTTTGCGACCGCGGCTTTTTTACGATGGAAGAAACCGACCGAATTTTGATGGCTGGCATGAAACATGAAATGAAAGGGAAAGTACATGCCAACGAACTGGCCAATTCAGGCGGAGTTCAGGTGGGTGTAAAATACAATGCGCTGTCGGCCGACCATTTGGAATTTGTTGAGGAAGAAGAAATTTCGGCCTTACTCGGAAGTGAAACTATGCCAACAGTTTTGCCCGGAGCCGCCTTTTTCCTAAACCTGAAACTGGCGCCAGTCCGCAAAATGATTGATGCCGGTTTGCCGGTTGCCATGGCTTCCGATTACAATCCGGGTTCGTCACCTTCCGGAAATATGAATTTTATACAATCGTTGGGCTGCCTGAAATATGGGATGTCGCCTGAAGAAACCATTCACGCTACCACCATCAATTCGGCATATGCTATGGGAATCAGCGAAAGTTACGGCAGCATTGCCAAAGGGAAAGTGGCCAATTTGTTTATTACCAAAGAAATTTCGAGCTATGCCGTTATTCCGTATTCGTTTGGTTCCAACCTGATTGAAACAGTGATCCTGAACGGGGAAATTATAAGCCTCACCCCCGACCCCTCTCCCAAATGGAGAGGGGAGTTTGAGTAGCAAGATTTCGAGACTAACTCTTTGAAGGAAAATAATTTGTAAAACCTGTCGTCCAAAAGTCCCCATTCGGGGGGATTTAGGGGGCTTTTTATCTTCTTAAATATGAAACAACTAATCGAATGTGTGCCGAATTTTTCGGAAGGAAGAGATGAAAAAATAATCCGTCAGATTACTGAGGCCATCCAATCGGTTGACGGGATCAAATTACTGAATGTTGATCCGGGGAAAGACACCAACCGTACGGTAGTCACATTTGTGGGCGAACCTGAACAGGTGATTGAAGCTGCTTTTCAGGGTGCAAAAATGGCAGCGCAGCTTATTGACATGAGCAAGCACAAAGGCGAACATCCGCGCTTTGGAGCCACAGATGTTTGTCCGCTGGTTCCCATTGCCAACATTACCATGGAAGAAACCGTGGTTTATGCACGGCGTTTAGCGCAGCGAATGGGAGAGGAACTGGGCATTTCCGTGTATTGTTACGAATTTGCAGCAGCAGCCGAAGAACGCCGCAGTCTGGCCAATTGCCGTGCCGGCGAATACGAAGGCCTGAAAGAAAAACTTCAGAAACCGGAATGGAAACCCGATTTTGGCCCAGTTGTGCTAAACGAACGGTCGGGTGCAACTGCTGTTGGGGCCCGCAATTTCCTGATCGCTTATAATGTGAACCTGAATACCACTTCGGTGCGCAGGGCCAATGCTATCGCGTTCGATGTGCGTGAAGCAGGACGTGTGGTTCGTGAAGGCGATCCGATAACCGGTAAAATTGTGAATGACGCGAATGGCGAACCGCTTCGTATTCCCGGGACGCTGAAAAAAGTACGTGCCATTGGCTGGTTTATCAAGCAATACGGAGTGGCGCAAATCTCCATGAACCTCACCGATATTTCAGTAACCTCTATGCACCAGGCTTTTGACGAGGTGGTTGAACGCGCCCGTGAACGCGGAATCCGGGTGACTGGCTCCGAATTAATCGGTGTTATTCCTTTACAGGCCATGCTCGATGCCGGAAAATATTTTCTCCGGAAACAGGAACGATCACTTGGAATTCCGGATGAGGAAATCATTAAAATAGCAGTTAAATCGCTGGGACTCGACGAATTGGCGCCTTTTGATCCGAAGAAACGAATCATTGAATATTTGATTGACGACCAGCCAAATAAACTGGTTGATCTGAGTTTATCCGGATTTTCAAACGAAACGCTATCNNAAACGCTATCGGAGTCGCCAGCTCCAGGAGGAGGTTCTGTTGCGGCTTATGTTGGTTCTTTGGGCGCAGCGTTAGGATCGATGGTGGCCAACCTTTCGGCTCACAAACGGGGTTGGGACGAGCGTTGGGAAGAATTCTCCGCCTGGGCAGATAAAGGCAAACAGGCACACGATCGCTTGCTGAAACTGGTTGATGAAGACACCGCCGCTTTCAACGCGATTATGGATGCTTTCGGCTTACCAAAGAATACGGATCAGGAGAAAAAACAGCGTTCGGCAGCTATTCAGGCAGCAACCAGGCATGCCATTGAAGTGCCGTTCGAGGTGATGCAAACTGCTTACAGTTCGCTCGAAGTCATTCAGGCTATGGCCGAATCGGGTAATCCGAATTCGCTGTCGGATGCCGGGGTGGGAGCCCTGTGCGCGAGAACTGCCGTTTATGGTGCTTACCTCAATGTTCGCATCAATGCTGGTGGGCTTTCGGATAAAACTTTTACTGAAGATGTTTTAGCCAGAGCGGCCGATCTGCTTCAGGAAACACTGGCCAAAGAAACTGAAATTCTGAACTTGGTGGAATCGAAAATATAAACCAATTTTGAGCCGAACTCAAATTTTATCCTGTAATTTTTATTTGATGTCCGGATTTTTCAGAATTTACTATTATGTATTTATTGCTGCATTTGCCTTGTTTGGATGTAACTCGCCAAAGAGTGCCAAAACAAAAACCAAAGAAAATGCCAATAAGGGAGAAGCACTGTTTCATTCGGTAGGCTGTACGCAATGCCATTCTCTTGAAGGACAGGCAATGTACGGACCTGCTTTGAATGATATTTTAAATACAGATATTCAGGTGATTAGAGAGGGGAAGGAGCACGTATTAACCATTGACCGCGATTACATTCACCGGTCGATACAAAACCCTGACTTTGAAAAGCCAGTAAATTTCAAGAACAGTAAAATGCCTAAAACAGAACTTTCTCCTGAAGAAATTGAATTTATTACCGATTACCTTTTATCTATCAATGAGAATTAATCTAGCTCCATTTTTATTCCTGCCCAAATACAGGATAATCATCCAGGGTTGCCTGTTGGCTTTTCTATTTTTCCTGAACGTTAATCCAATTTTTGGGCGAGACTCCATTCAGGTAAAAAAAATAAAAATTCTTCCGGTTCCGGCATTTGGGTATTCGCCCGAAACAAAAACCTATTTGGGTGCAGTTACGCTTTTTACCATCAATATGTACCGCGATTCAATAACCCGAACTTCAAACGCGAAGTTCGAATTCAACTATTCGTGGAATAAGCAAATTATTCTGGAAAGTGACTGGAATTACTTTTTCAGGCAGGAAAAATGGTTTACCAAAGGTAAAATCCACTATTCAAAATATCCGGATTTATACTACGGAATTGGCGCAAATACTGCGGAAAGCAACAAATTGTTTTTCGACAGCCGACGCTTTGTTTTTGAAGCTTCGTTACTGAAAAATGTTGGTTATAAGTTGTTTACAGGTATTAATGTAAAATACACCGACTACTCTAAAGTTGAAGCGGAAAATAACTCGATTGTTTATCCTGAACTGAAAGCAGCATCAACTTTTGGAATTGGGTATTCTTTGCTGAAAGACACCCGGAACAATTTGCTGACTCCCACCTCCGGGTTTTACTCGTACCTGAACAGCACCTATCATTTCGCAGAAAGTGATTACCTGAAGTTTACGTTTGACCTAAGGTATTACAAAACCTGGAAAGATAAATTTACTCTTGTCAACCGGTTTATAAATGATATAAATACCGGCAATCCACCGTTTTTTGACTATGCTCTTTTAGGAGGCGATAAATTCGTAAGAGGCTACTATTTGGGTCGTTATCGCGACAATAATTTAAGTTCGTTTCAGTCAGAATTCCGGTTTCCTGCTTTCTGGAAAATCTATCTTGCTACTTTTGGCGGTGTGTCGAACATTTATTCTGCCACAAATAAATTCAGCTTCGGAAAATCCAAAGCCAATTATGGTTTTGGCCTTCGCTTCCTGGTTGACAAGACCGAAAACACCTTTCTGCGGCTCGATTATGCAATTGGACAGGATGGAAACGATGGTTTTTACATCTCGTTCGGCGAATCGTTTTGATCAGGATTAAATTGATCAGATGACAACGTTGGGAGATTTTTATTTCTGATTTAAGCACCATAAAAAAAACCTTACCTTTTTTTACTTTGTCCTCCAACCGGACGGGCTGTTACTTTTTCCCTTCAGCTGGAAAAAGTAACCAAAAAGAGCCGCCGCTGAAGGATAAAAAGCTAAAAACTGAATCCGTTTGGCTAAAAATTTCCAAACTCCTCCCTTTGGTCGTCAAACAGGGAAATTTTCTTAACGCCCACTTCTTCAGTTTTTTTAACGCTTTTTCTCCTTAGGCGGTTCAAGACATTGCATTGCGGTGGATTGTTCTGTCAATTTGCATTTGCCTTATTCGAAGCGAGTGCGAGGGTTCGTTTTGACAAGATATTTGCTTCCTTTTCATCCCCGCCGCAGGCAGGGAAGAGCCAGTCCGGCTTGAGGATAAAAAGCTTGAAAACAAAGCAATCGTCTTTTCTTCCAGCATGAATATGAAGTGATCCGTTTTATGGTTCCTAAAGGTTTATATGGGTAAAACAAAGCATACCATTTTAGGTGCAGAGCACCGGTGATATTTGTAGCTTATATATTGCAATTCACACATGAGGTGCAGAGCACCGGGATATAGGTATTCATTCATCTTAATATTCCGATGCTCTGTAACTTGCTGACTTTTATCAACTTTTAAACTGCAAATGTTTTACGGCTCTTTCGCTTTCTTGCTACCAAATGTTCCGACCTCTTTCAATTTTTTTAGCTTTATAAATAATTGGGCTTTTCTATGGTTAAATTGATGTATGAATCTTTAATCCACACTTTTCATTATAAAACCAGGTTAATTGGTAAAGAAAAACAGCATAAATACAGTTACTGAAATAAGAAATAAGCCAATTGGAAGTGATATTTTCAATAACTGACTGGATTTCAATTGCAGGCTTAACCATTTTTTTTGGAGGTTTTTTAAGCTGAAATAGATACCTGTCAGAATAAAAAAGGCCTGAAACCAAGGAACATACTGGGGCAAAAACTGGTGCCACGGAATATTGGCAGTTCCGAAAAAATCCCAGCCCCAGCCAAATGGGTCGGATGCAGATTGAGCAATAAAGGTAATATTTACAAAGAGCATCGGAATAACAAAAGCAATCCAGAGCATAAGTCCGAGGGGCAGCAGAACTCCTGTATAGCCAAGGAATACTTCCCTTACAGTAGTTTTGACTTTTGAAATCTGAACCCCGATATAGGCAAGCAAATACAATGAGGCAGGCACAATTACCAAAGCTAGAAACCAAACCACCAGCACATAAATTCCAAATAAATCCCAGTTCTGTTTGTCCAGAATATTAACGTAGTCGCGAACAAGCGGCCATACTCCGAGATACAGAATGCTGTAAACAATGGCCATCGTGAAAATGGCAATGGTAAGCCAGGCATCACTTAAACTTCGCACAACGCTTTCCGAACCAAAAGGCCGCCGGAAAAGAGACACGTTTTTAAACGAACAGCTTCTCACGCATTCCAGGCAAAGTCCGCACTCGGTATTATCTTTCATTTCACCCACATTGAGCCCATACGGACAAGCCCAACCTCCCGGACTTCCTTTCTGACAAAAATGAGGCTTGCATTTGTCGCAAACCGATTGCGATTTGTTTTTGAGCGTAACTGTACTCATTTCAGAAAAAGGAGCGACAAAAACGCTTACCGGACAAACATACCGGCAGAAAGCACGCAATTCCCAAATGAACGACATTAGCGTTGGGATAATGAGCAACATCAATATGGCAATTCCTGATACCATTGGTTTGGCTACCAGTGTAGTGGAAAAGGTTGAGAGGATAAGAAAAACAATCAGCTTCGACCAGCTGTTTTTCAATCTATCGGGCCATTTCAGAAATAAACCGTAGAATTTATTGCTGTAGCCTTTTGTTTGTCCACGTTCAGGTGAAAAAAGTGACCGGCGCTGAAGCCAGTCTCCGAAAAATGGCAAGGGACAAATGGTACACCACGACCGTCCGAAAAGCGGGGTTAAAATTGCAACCAACAGAAACAGCCAAACCGCCCACATCATTAAAACTCCCAGGTTTCGTCCGGATACTTTGGTTCCAAATATCGAGATCATGATAACCATGTACATCATAACCAAGGCTAAAATAGTCAGTATGATTTGTGGCCAGCGGGATACAATAAGTTTTCGCAGGAAGCCCGACTTTTCAAGTAAATCAATCATTTTACTGTTTTCTGATTCTGCCGGGTTACTGGCCGGATTTCTGAAAACAGACCGAAACCACAAAAAAAGGATACCGATAAGGCAGCCCAAACTAAAAAAGAGCAGCGTGTTCGGGAAAATAACCAGTTTACCCTGCTCAAAGGCGTGCATTGGGCCACACCAAACATGACAACGATAATTGCTCTTCGAGACAATGTAGTTTAATATGCCAGGATGTTCTGCGGTAATAGTCACTTCCTTCGTAATCACCGGCTCTTTTGTCGGGTCGCTGGTTTTGAAAACGGATACTTCATCACTGGCCGGACTTACCTTCACATCCATGTCAAATTCTTCAAGAAAAAAGGAGTGCCCGGTATCTTCGGTCGAAAAGGTAAGATGAAGTCTGTCACCACGGTTGCACCTGATCACCGACGGGTCTTTTCCGTAGCGGAAATTTTTGATATGAATGTTTTTATCGGTTGGTTCCCCAGCAAAAAACTGACAAGTAATTGCCGGAATCAGTCCAAAACTGATAATCAGGATGAAACTTAACAGGCGTTTTTTGAATCTCTTCATATCGAAATAATACAACTTAAATCCTATATTTTCTTCGGGATTCAATGATAATTAATAAATTTCTAAGCACTGCGCAATTCTCAATTTTTGTTTAGTTTTGTGAATAAATAAATGAATTTGAATTATGGAAAAGAACTCTAAAGACAAGAAGAAACCAGCAAAAGGGTTGAGAAATATCATAATTGTTAGTGTCATCTTGTTTCTTTTTATCGGTATCCCACTTTTGTTTTTAAATTATCAGGCAACACAAAGTGGCATGAGTTTGTCGGAAGTGCTTAAGCGAAAAGTGAGAATTAGCAATTCGAAAGATTTGGCATCATCGCAACTGGCTTCCGATTCTATTGGTGCAAAGATTGATTTTATTGATCCGGTTCCAATCGGAAATAAATTCACGGATAAACCTCAAATATCCAATCTTGCGGTTGCCGATCTGGATGGCGATAATTTACAGGATGTAATCGTTTGCGATTCAAAAAGTAATACCATTTCCTGGATCAGGCAATATCCACAGGGAACATACAACGAGTCGGTGCTTGCCGATAATATTATTGCACCTGCACATGTAGAGGTTCGCGACTTCGATCATGACGGAGACAACGATCTGATAGTAGCAGTGCTGGGTATGCTGTTTCCGAACAACGACAAAATCGGATCAGTTGTTGTGCTCGAAAACGATGGAAAACAGAACTTTATAAAGCATCTGGTTGCTGAAAAGATTGCACGTGTTTCGGATGCCCGAATTGGCGATTTGGATGGTGATGGTGATATGGATTTTGCTGCTGCTCAATTTGGCTACGATGATGGAGAAACTCGCTGGATTGAAAACATTGGCAACTGGAAATTTCAAAGTCATAGCCTGCAAAATATTTCGGGCCCTATAAATGTTGAGTTGGCAGATATTGATACTGATGGTGATTTGGATATCATATCGCTGGTTAGTCAGGAATGGGAGGAGATTTATTGCTTCATAAATGATGGAAAAGGTAATTTTCAGCCCAAATTGTTATGGGGCTCAAACAACGAAGATTTTGGATCGAGTGGTATTTCGATGGCCGATTTAAACAAGGATGGCAACATGGATATACTTTACACCAACGGTGACGCGTTCGACTATGTTCCGCCGGTTCCGCGACCTTGGCACGGGGTTCAATGGCTTGAAAACAAAGGAAATATAACTTTTGAATATCATCGTATCTGCAATTTTGCCGGTGCATTCAGTGCACGGGCTGCTGATATTGATCATGACAACGATATGGATATTTTTGCTGTAAGCGGATTTAATCTTTGGGACAAACCGGAATCTGAAAGTCTTATATGGCTTGAAAACATTGGTGGAATGCAGTTTAAAAAACACCCCGCCGCCTATTCGCCAACCCATTTGCTTACACTCGAACTTGGCGATTTTAATAACGACGGAAATATGGATATGGTAACCGGAGGAATGCACGTTTATCCGCCATTCGATCGTATGGGCAGAGTAACTTTATGGATGAACAATGGTACTCTGGCTAACACAAAATAAGACCGCGTTTATCCTGATTCTGAAAAAATAACCTATTCGATCAATCTTCTGATATGGACAAAAGAAAAAAACTCGCTATTTTTATTTCATCGGCGGCCATTGTTTTGGTAATTATCTTCTTAGTTACAAAGAGTGTTACCAATAATTCGTACCGAAATCAAATCCCAGCACTTCCTGATTTTTCTGATTTATCAGAACCGGTGAAAGAGCAATTAACCGTTGCCCATGAAACAGCCATCGATCGTCCCACCTCCGGTAATATTGGCCAATTGGGAATGGTTTATCATTCAGGCGCTAATTACGATCGGGCAATACAGTGCTATAAACTCGCTACAAAAAAAGATCAGTCAAAATGGATTTGGAATTATTATCTCGGATATCTGAATCAGGAAATGGGTGATTCGAAAGCAGCGATTGAGAATTTTAATGCTGTAATTGAAGAAAACCCCGATGCGTTAATGGCTTGGTATTACCTTGGAAAAGCGTATCGAAATTTAGGTTCAGGAGATAAGGCAGAAGCTGCATTCGAAAAAATTGCCAATATCACGAACGAAAATTCAACCGAAAAATCTATCCGTTTAAATTATTCCTCGTTATCAACAAGCGCCCGGTTCGAGTTGGCCAGAACCTATCTGAATACCAATCGAATTAGCGAAGCGGAGAAATTGTTGACAGAAGTAATTAAAGGAAATGAAACGAATGGCCCACTTTTCAGGTTACTTGGCAACATTTACAGTGCAAAAGGCGATTCGGTATTGAGCAGGAAATACATAACAAGAGCACAGGATTTGGCAATTGGCACAACTGTTAACGATACCTTAATCGACAGAATTACACTAATTTCGAGATCGGAATTGTACTTGCCAAAACAAATTGACGAGGCCAACAAGAGCAACAATCCCGAATGGGCTTTCATACTTTTTGATCATGCTTTGAAATATCTTCCCGATAACAAACATATCATTACAAAGGCCATCAGGTTTTTTCTCCAGATGAATACAGGCGAAAAAGCCTTGCCTTATCTGGAACAGAATCTGAACGATTTTAAGGACAGTTTCAAAGAAATGAGCGAGATTTCAAGTCTTTTGTATATCAAGGGGTATTACCCGCAGGCAATACCATATTTTGAACAGACCATGAAGCTGGCGCCCGACTCTTTCGCAATATTGAAAAACTTTGCGATGTGTTACTGGAAAGCCAACAATAAAGATGCTGCCTTGACCCTTATGAACGAACTTTTTGAGAAAAACAAGAGTAATACGGAGGTTCTCTTTCACGAGGTTGACTTTATGCTAAAAATTGGAGACAAAGCAAAAGCCCGGGGTTTTCTGTCTAAACTACAACAGTTGGCACCATCCAATTCGCAAGCGCTTAAACTTTCAGCCGTATTTGCCGAAATGGATGGTAATAAAGTTGCAGCTATGTCGATGTTTGAAAAGGCTTATAAAGCCGATCCGACCGATCTGGATTTTGCAAAAAAACTGGGTACTTTTTATATGGGGCAACGGCAATGGAGCAAAGCGATAAGCTTGTTGCGAAGTTCTCTGGAGTATCATCCCAACGAAAGTATTCTTCTGGAAATGATCGGCACTATACTTATCTCATGTCCCGATCCAGTACTTCATAATATACCTGAAGGAATCGAATTCTCCGAAAGAGCCTATTACCATGTTTCAAGCAGTCCGGCAACCTTGCTGGCTGTAACAAAAAACCTTGCTTTGGGAAATGCGATGCTTGGAAATAACAAAGAAGCAAATTCATATATTCAAACGGCGATTACCATTGCAAAAAGCGAAAAGGTTCCGAAAAATTATATGGACGGGCTTTTAACATTGGCAAATCAGATTAAGCAGGCAGGCAAGTAATATTTGTTGCAGTAAATAACTGTCAAAAGCAATTCGCAATAATGTTTTCCGGTTTCTCAATATGAATACAGGAATCAAATCCGTCTGAATTCTTTGCACCCCACAAAGCCAGGGCAAATTTCACATTGGCGGCATTTGCAGCCTTGTAATCGTAAATTGTATCGCCAATATAAATAGCCTGACTGGCAGCAAAACCTGATATTTCAAGGAATTTCAGAATCGGGTCGGGATTTGGTTTGTGATTTATAGTATCGTCAGCACAAACATGAAAATCGAGGTATTTCATGAGGTCAAATGGCACAAAATCGTCGCGCAATTCATTGCGTGTTTTCGACGTGACAATGCCTGTTTTGATGCCTTTTTCTTTAAGTTCCTGCAGCGTCTTTTCGATCCCGCCAAATACGCTTACATGTTTTTTGTAGTCAGTCATGTATTCGTTCCAGCGACGGTTCACTTCCTGAATGTTTTTTATCCCAAGCTTTTCCAACGCTTTATGTCCCGGAATTCCAAGAATAAAGTCAAGATCAGTGAGAGAATATTCTTTTTTAGTTTCTTCGAACAATACCTTCTGAAGTGATTTTTTTACTGATATTTCAGTGTCGATCAAAGTACCGTCAACATCAAAAATAATACATTGATACATAGTTGGTTGTTGGTTTTCTGGTTTTGTAATTTCTTCGGAAAAAATAACGGAAAATGGAGATGTATATTGCCTGATTTAAAGTGTTTTATAAGTTGTTTTTCAGAATAGTCTTTTGCGTCGTATTTCTCATTTTGGATTTAAACCTTAGCTTTGCGGGCAAATTTAAAATACCGAAAATGAGTGTAGAAAAGGAAATTCAGGCACGTAGCGGCTCGAAATGTGAATTGTGTGGAGCCGGGGGCGACCTGAAAGTTTACGAGGTTCCACCATACTATAACGCAAAAGCCGATCAATGTGTGCTTGTTTGTGATACTTGTCTGGAACAGATTGAAAATCCGGAGAAAATAGATGCCAATCACTGGCGATGTTTAAACGATAGCATGTGGAATCCGGTTCCTGCCGTTCAGGTAATGTCCTGGAGGATGCTTCACCGGTTAAGCTCCGAAGCTTGGTCGCGCGATTTGCTCGATATGATTTATCTTGATGAAGATACCTTGAAATGGGCACAAGCTACCGGTGAAGGAATTCCGACAGACGATTTAGACGTGAAACATGTTGACAGTAATGGAGTTGTACTTCAGGGTGGCGATACCGTGGTGCTGATAAAAGACCTGGAAGTGAGAGGAGCTGGTTTTACTGCCAAACGCGGAACCGCAGTTCGCGGAATTAGACTGGTAGCTGATAACCCCGAACATATTGAAGGCAGGGTAGAAGGACAGCAAATTGTGATTCTCACGAAGTTTGTAAAGAAATCGAGTTAAAAATACAGATCAAGTTATTTTAGTGAGGGTTTCACTTGGATTGAAGCCCTTACTCGTTTTATGAGCTCAATTTAGTCAGGGTTTCACTTTAAGTGAAACCCTGACTTTTTTGTGGAAGTCCTTCCTGTCAATTTAATATCTGGAATTAAAGTGTTAAATTGGAGACAAAAACAAACGATGGAATTCACAAATGGTCAAATCTATCATGTCTTCAATCGCGGAAATAATTCGCAGACCTTATTTTTCAATCACGAGAACTATTTGTTTTTCCTGGATAAAATCAAAAAACATGTATTACCTCATGCCGACATCCTTTCGTGGTGCCTGATGCCCAATCATTTTCATTTGATGATTGAGGTGAGGAATGTTGAAGTTGAAATTAGTGAACAGGTGACTCCAGACCGAATTAGTGAGGGCTTCACTTTGAGTGAAACCCTCACTAAATCACCGCAAAAGCGAACTATTAATGATTCCATTGGCATTATTCTAAGGTCATATTCCCGTGCAATTCAAAAGCAGGAAAAAATTACAGGTTCTTTATTCCAAAAGGAAACCAAAGCCCTTTGTCTCACCCAGCCGCAAGGTGTTGCTCCTTCTTATTTCAATACCCATTTCGGAATGATCGGAAACCTCGACTCGCCCGAAACCAATTACCTGAATGTTTGCTTCGATTATATCCACCAAAACCCGGTTAACGGCAAATTGGTTTGTAATCCTGAAGACTGGGAATTCTCATCGTACCGTGATTATTTCTGCGGACGAAAAGGTAAGCTTGTGAACCGGGAACTGGCGAAGGAACTGGGGTTGATTGAGTGATCGACTGATTTCTTTTGGCAAGATTTTGCCATGTTCTAGTCAGGGTTTCACTCAAAGTGAAGCCCTGACTCTTCACCATTGTTTATCAAAATTATTGCCTAAATTTATTCCTCCGAAAAACATTAACTCAATAAATTGATAAAACAGAGGATTAGTTCACAATTAAATAAGGTTTTTAAACCATGTTTTAAGTTTTTAGTATGGATAATGAATATGAGACGCTGCTAAGTTCCCAAGAGTGGTAAAAAAAAAAAAAGAAGATATTGGAAAGAGACAATCTTATGTGTAAAAGATGCAAAAACAAATATCTTTCTTGGGATAACAAAGTTGGATTTTATCTACATCCACCTTCTAATCCACGTGTTTTTGATTTTTATAATTTAAATGATCGACTATTAGGACAATACTTATCAGGTGAACAACTAAATATTTTACCTAACGCAGGCATTGTATATTATGCAGCGTTGGAGAATAGAAAAGCTAATATTTACGGTGTCCGGTCCATGTTTCTAAATGAATATGAGCATTTTTCTACAATTCAAGTTCAAAACTATATAAGACGACAGGAAGGTAAACTTGAAATACTAACTTATAACGTCAATTCGTATTTTTCAGATTCGAATAGTTGGGTAATTGTAAAAGGTCTTCATGTTCATCATACCTATTATCAAAGAGGCAAAAAACCATGGGAATATCCTGATTCTTCCTTAGAGACATATTGTCAATCATGTCATTTTGAAATTCACAATTCGAAAAAAATACCGGTACTAGATAATTTTGGAAAAGTCATAGAGCATTACACACCTTGCCCAAGATGTGCTGGAGCTGGTTGGTTTGAGGAATACAAACATGTAAAAGGTGGAGTCTGCTTTTATTGCCTTGGTGCCAGATTTATTGAACTAATGGGCTAGATTTACGATTGTCTTAAAAATTTTAAAATGTATGACAGGCGGTCGGATCAATAGAAAAAAGCCGCTCCTCATTTCAGGAAAGCGGCTTTGTATTTTTGTAAAGTGAGGGTTTCACTCAAAGTGAAACCCTCACTAATCAGATGAACTACACTACGTAAGTTCTCGAAGTCGTATCGCCACCTCTTCCGGTCCAGTTGGTGTGGAAGAATTCGCCACGTGGTTTGTCGGTACGCTCGTAGGTGTGAGCGCCAAAATAGTCGCGCTGCGCCTGCAACAGGTTGGCTGGCAAACGTTCGCTGCGGAATCCGTCGAAGTAGCAAAGCGCTGAAGTCAGTGCAGGAACCGGAATTCCATTGGTCAAAGCGGTTGCGCAAACACGACGCCATCCGGCCTGTGCTTTTTCAACAATTTCTTTGAAATGCGGATCGAGCAGCAAGTTTGGCAAAGTCGGGTTTTTGTCGAATGCTATTTTGATATCGCCCAGGAACCGTGAACGGATGATGCAACCACCACGCCACATCAAAGCAATTCCGCCGTAATTGAGGTTCCAGCCGTATTCTTTGGCAGCTTCCATCATCAGGTTATAGCCTTGTGCATACGAAATAATTTTGGCTCCGAACAACGCATCTTTCAAGTCAGAAATCATCTGCGCTCTTTCGATGGTTTTGTCAACTGCAGGTCCACTGATCACTTTCGAAGCTTCAACGCGCAAATCTTTTTGAGCCGATAAACAACGGGCAAATACCGATTCTCCGATCAATGTCAACGGAATTCCAAGGTCGAGCGCCGAAACGCCGGTCCATTTTCCGGTACCTTTTTGTCCTGCAGTGTCCAGGATTTTTTCCACCATCGGTTCGCCGTCTTCGTCTTTGTAACCAAGAATGTCGCGGGTAATTTCAATCAGGTACGAATCCAGATCGCCTTCGTTGTATTTTTTGAAAACCTCGTGCATTTCATCGGCGTTCATGCCCAGCATATCTTTCATCACCTGATAAGCTTCACAAATGATCTGCATATCGCCATACTCGATGCCGTTGTGCACCATTTTAACGAAGTGACCTGCGCCACCTTCGCCTACCCAGTCGCAGCAAGGAGAACCGTCTTCCACTTTAGCCGAAATAGCCTGGAAAATATCTTTTACGGCTGGCCATGCAGCAGGCGACCCTCCGGGCATAATTGAAGGACCTAACAAAGCACCTTCTTCGCCGCCCGAAACACCTGTTCCGATGTAAAGCAAGCCTTTGCTTTCAACATATTTGGCGCGGCGAATGGTGTCAGGAAAATGCGAGTTCCCGCCATCGATGATAATATCGCCTTCTTCAAGGTGAGGAATGATCAGGTCTATGAAATCGTCCACCGGTTTTCCGGCTTTTACGAGCATCATCACTTTGCGCGGACGTTCCAGCGAAGCGCACAATTCGGCAATAGAATGAGCTCCGATGAAATTTTTACCAGCGCCACGACCGGCCATAAACTCGTCAACTCGTGCAACTGTACGGTTAAAAACACCAACGGTAAAGCCTTTGCTTTCCATGTTAAGTACCAGATTTTCGCCCATTACGGCTAACCCGATTAATCCAATGTCTGCTAGTTTTTTCATTTTTATTATTTTGAATGTTTATTTATTGGTCATTTGTTGTCATTAAATGGTCATTTTTAGTCATTTATTGTTTCTCAATGAATGACGTGAAGCGAATGACTACCAATGACTAGCTAATTTTAAATCCAATTTTTCGTAATACCTCCAAAGTCCCTTCCCCGATGTTTTTTGCAACAATAGTAAACGCCGGAAACTCCCTTCTTGTTGGGTAATCGCCGCGCAATTGCTCAAATTGTGCAGGGTTTTTCCTGAAATCTGCATCATCATTCCGAATGTCGTAAGTGTGCAAAATAGCTTTGGAAATGATTTGCTGCTCGTTCAATCCGCTGCCATCCAGTTCAAATACAGGCTGCTTCGGAAGTTCAACTCCAGAAGGATGCCAGCTTTCCAGTCCCAGTCCGAAGAATTTGCTGATGGCATGAACACTCATTTCGGTTCCGGTGGCTTTGCCGTCTTTCGAATATCCGGCAATATGGGGTGTTGCGATTTCGGTTATCGCCAGCAACTCCAAGTCAAGATCGGGTTCATTTTCCCAGCAATCGCAAACAAATCCTGAAATATGACCTGTTTTCAAAGCTGCTTTTACTGAAATTGTATCAACCACTTCGCCGCGGCACGAGTTGATTACGACCGGTTTTTTTTTCAATCCTGAAAAGAATTCTCCGTTACCCAGATGAAACGTTGCATCTTCGCCTTTCATATTCAGCGGAACATGTACTGTGATAATGTCAGCTTCGTCCATTACTTTTTTCAGACTGACAAATTCTGCCGAACCTTCAGCACGTTCGCGTGGCGGGTCGTTTTTTAGCACTTTCATGCCAAAAAGTTCGCTTATTCGAGCCACTTTACTACCCACGTTTCCCACGCCAACCACACCGATTGTAAGGTCTTTCAACTGCAGGTTTTTCCGTTCTGCCAAAACCATGAGCGTTGAGGCTATGTATTGTTCCACCGATTTGCTGTTGCATCCGGGTGCGTTCGTCCATTTAATTCCGGCGGCATCGCAATAATCGGTGTCGATGTGGTCGTATCCAATCGTTGCTGTGGCAATGAATTTGACCGATGAACCGGCCAGTAGTTTTTCATTACAAATTGTTCGGGTGCGGGTAACAATCGCGTCGGCATCTTTCACCACTTCCGGAGTAGTTTTAGATCCCGGCAGGAAAACGACCTCGGCCACTCCTTCAAAAGCGCCACGGATGTAAGGTATTTTATCGTCAATTATAATTTTCATTGATTAATTGTCGTATGGTTAAATGGTTGAATAGTTAAATGGTTATTCCTTTAGTTGTAGGTTTGTGTATTTGATTAAACTGTTGATTGATTTTGGGAGTTTTTCCAGTTCATTTCTTAATTCAGTATAATGGTCTGGCGTTATCAAGTTTCTTACTTTCGATTTTGAAAGCCAATCGACACATTCAAGAACCGAACCTCTGGAATAATGGTAAAACTTTATTTTGTCCTTTTTATGATATCGTCCAAAACCTTCAGCAATGTTTGCAGAAATACTGTCAGCTGCATCAATGAGTTGCGCTCCAATGGTTTTTTGTGCTAAATATGACCAGACTATTACTAAGTCCCAAACCTTATTACTAAAGTTGAATCCAATGTTATAAGCTTCAATGTCATTAATTTTTAGGTAGTTCATAATGTTATTTTAAAACAATTTAACCATTGAGCCATTTAGCAACACTTTTATCAATATGCAACCGCTCTCCAAACATTGTAATAAACCATCAAATATTTCTACAACTTCCTTTTATTCGTTTGTTTTCGTCGTGCTTCGATGAATAGTAATTCTTTACCATTTCTTCGAGAACTGCGCTTGTTCGGGCGCCTGATTTTCCGGTACTCACACATGCACTTTCCCCATGCAATGTTTTTACCACCTGATCAATCAGATGATATTGAATGTTTTCAGGATTTTGGAAACTGAAACTAACTGTTCCTTCCGGAGTGGTTAGTTTTACATCGCCATGCTGAAAGCTGGATAAACTGATTTTGCCTTTTGTTCCCGAAATTTCGATGATGTCCTCTTCGCTTCCTTTTGAAACCACGAAACACCAGCTTCCGGTTCCTATTACACCATTTCCAAACAGAAAAGTTCCTGTAACAGTATCTTCTGCAGTGTAATATCCTGCCTGATTTACAGCAATCCCATGAACCTGAATAACCGGGCCAAACAAGAAGTCCAGATAATCCAACTGATGTGAAGCTAAATCATAGAAATAACCGGCACCAGCAATCTCCGGATTTACATGCCAGAATTGAGTTTCAGGTTTTAAATCGCGGTCGGGTACCGATTTATGCAGGCGAACATTTACGGTCAACGGTTTTCCTATTATTTCATTATCAATTAGCTCTTTCACTTTCAGAAAAGCCGGAAGCGTACGGCGATAATAGGCCACAAACAAAGGCATCCCGGTTTCTTCCGACACGCGAAGCATTTCCTTGCATTCCTGATAATTGCGCGCCATTGGCTTTTCAACGTAAACAGGCTTTCCGGCTTTCATAGCCTGAATGGCATACGATGCATGGGTGTCGGGCGGAGTGGCGATATAAACCGCATTCACCTCCGGATCGTTGATGAGCTGATCAGCATCGGCATACCATTTGGGTACGCCATGTCTTTTCGCATAATCCTCGGCCAATGTAGCGTTCCGGCGCATCACAGCAACAATCCGCGAATGTTCCACCTTGTTAAAGGCAGGACCACTCTTTAGTTCAGTCACATTTCCGCAGCCAATAATTCCCCATGATAAGCCTCCCCAACCCCTCCGATGGAGGGGCTTTTGGTCACCGCTATTATTTACTATTTCTTTCATCTTTACGCGAGCCCTAAGTCTCCCCTTCGGGGAGATTTAGAGGGGCTTCTGGTTATTTAGTATTTAAACCTGTCTTTAAACGCCCAAAGACCCAATGCCGGATTAGAAATGTAGAAAATCTCTTCTCCGTCAGCCATCGTATTGTAACCATCACGCAATTTTGCAGGATCGTATTTGGCTGTTACTGTGTCGATGTCGGCATATTTGAAGCCTACGCTTTCAATTTCAGCCTGTGTCAGGTTTTCTTTTCCTTTTCCGGGGCAATAAGTAATATTGAAACGTCCTTCCGAAGAGCCGTGAATGAGGTGAGCTGCAGCACTTAGATTGTTGCGCAGTTCCTCGTTTTCGTCACAAAATTTTAATGTTGCCGGAGTTCCGAAGTAGCCGTATTTGCGAATCAGGCGATCGATTTCCTTGTCTTCTCCAAACTCTTTCAGAGCAGGAGCCAAAACAATCAGTTCGCCATTGTCGTCAATGGCCATGCGGGTACGGTAAATCGATTTGTTGCCCAGCCAGGTGCTTTTAAATTCGGTTGGATCAAGATAAACCACCACTTTTTTCAGCGGTTTGTCCAACATTTCGAAGTTCACCTGCAAAGCCAGTTTGGCCGCTTTGTCGAACACTTCAAAATCGTCGCCAATGTACAGTCCGCGGGTTTTGATTTTTCCGTCGGTTTTATCCAGCCCAACTACTGTTTGCACATAAACAATGGGCATGTGTTGGGTGAAATTATCCGAAGCATAATTGAAAATGCGGCGAACAGGAGTGTCGGCATGACCCATCATTTTTTCCATTCCGTATGCAGCGCCCACAAAATGGCTTTTGTTGATGCCTTCCACACCCCCGGTTCCGACGAAAATATTCTTGTTGTAGTTGGCCATTCCCACCACTTCGTGTGGAACAACCTGCCCAATAGACAAAATCAGGTCAAAATTGCCTTCAATCAGCAATTTATTGACTTGAGCAGGCCATGGAAATTCAACGGCACCACCCGAAACTTCTTTGACGAATTCGGCAGGAACAGTGCCAACTGTCACCACATCGTTGCGCCAGTCGTGCTCACGGATAAGCGAAGCAGGCATGGCGCCGAACATATGACTGATTTGGTGGTCGGTCATTGGAGTGTGTGTACCCAGTGCAGGCAAAACGTCGGTTAGCGCATCGCCATAAAAATTCCAGGTCATTTCGGTTAACTCACCGGCACGACTTGGTAAACGGGTATAATCCGGCGGAATCGCCAGTACTTTTTTTCGCGGTCCCATTTTGGACAGCGCCTGATAAAGACCAATCCGAAGATGTTCGGCGGTCAATTCCATTTCTGTTGAACCTATTTCGTAATACATCATATCAGCCCCTCCTAACCTCCCCGAAGGGGAGGGATTTTAAAGCCCCCTCTAAATCTTCCCCGAAGGAGGAGACATTAAAAGGAGCTTATTCATTATTAACTTTTTAAAACATCTTTAGAACTTAGAGAGCCTTATATAAGTCCCCCTTAGGGGGATCTAGGGGGCTTTCTTTTTATCTTTTCACCCTCGCGTTTCCGCCCCAAATGCTCCAAACCATGTCTTCGTCGGCTGGTTGGGCGTAATCGGTGAGGAAAGTGGTGGCAAGTGCACCGGTTGCCCAGCCAAATTGTGGCCATTTTTCGGGTTCCCAACCTTTCAGGATACCATAAAGTAAACCGCCCACAAAACCATCGCCACCACCAATGCGGTCGAGTACAGTGATTTTGCGTGGTTCGATTACCTGCCAGTCGTTGCCTTCGAGCATAATAGCGCCCCAAAGGTGTTCGTTGGCGCTGATTACCTGACGCAAAGTGGTAGCAAATACTGATGCATTTGGGAAAGCTTCTTTCACGCGGTTGATCATTCCTTTGAAACCTTCGATTTCGGCTTCAATGCCTTTTCCACCTGCTTCAGGTCCTTCAATTCCCAAACAAAGCTGAAAATCTTCTTCATTGCCAATCAGAATATCTGCAACCGAAGCGATTTCGGTAAAGTTGGCGCGCAGTTCAGCTTCACGTCCTTTCCAGAAAGAAGCGCGATAGTTTAGGTCGAAAGCGATTCTTGTACCATATTTTTTGGCGGCACGGGCAATTTCAAGACAGAAAGTACTGGTTTCCTTTGACAAGGCGCCAATTAATCCTGAAAGATGAACGATTTGTACACCTTCCTGACCAAAAATACGGTCGAGATCGAAATCTTTTACGTTCAATGTGCGGCCAACTTCGCCGGCACGGTCGTTTTGTACGCGTGGGCCACGGGTTCCGAAGCCGCTGTCGGCAATATTGAACTGATGGCGGTATCCCCAGGGATCGCCTTGCGCAACTTCTGGCCCTTCATAGTCCATTCCACGTGCCCGTAAACTGCTTTTAATAAACAGGGCAATCGGGCTGTCTTTCACGAAGGTAGTTAGCACTTTTACCGGAAGACCAAGTGAGGATGAAATGTTAGCAACGTTGGTTTCGGCGCTGGTGGCCTGCATTTCGAACAAGTTGCTGCTGTGAACCGGCTGTCCGTTAACCGGAGTAATGCGAACACCCATGCTGGTTGGAACCAAAAGGGAATATTTACAATCTTTTTTTAATTCGATGGTCATTATTTAAGATTTTTAGATGTTAGACATTAGATTTTAGACACAGGTATCAAGATTCAGGTATCAGGAAAACCCGAAACTCGCACCCTTTTTATACGCCTCCAAATGCACTGTAACCGCCGTCAACCGGGATAACGATGCCGGTAATAAAGCTTGAAACGTCGGAAAGCAGGAAGAGCAAAGCACCGTTCAAGTCTTGCGGATCGCCAAATTTACCCATCGGTGTGTTGTTTACAATCTTTTGTCCGCGGGCAGAGAAACCGCCGGTTTTTTCGTCCATCACCAAAAAGCGGTTTTGGTTGGTAATGAAAAATCCGGGCGCAATTGCATTTACACGAATGCCAACTTTTGCAAGGTGAACGGCCAGCCATTCAGTAAAATTGTTGATGGATGCTTTGGCGGCTGAATAGGCCGGAATTTTGGTCAATGGTTTGTACGAATTCATGGAAGAGATGTTCAGAACAACACCTTTTTTTGCTTTCAGCATATCGAGCGTGAAAACCATTGTAGGAAGCAAAGTACCTTTGAAATTCAGGGCAAATACTTTGTCGAAGCCATCCATTTCCAGTCCGTAGAAAGTGTCTTCCAAATGATCGAGGCTGTTGTCGTCCATTTGCTCCACTTTGGTAGTTGCAGTTGGGTGATTTCCTCCGGCTCCATTGATCAGGATTTCAATCGGGCCAAGTTTTTCATTGATTTCCTCTTTCGCTTTTTGTAGCGAAACTTTATCCAAAACATTGGCTTCAACGCCAATAATTGTAGCTCCTGATTCTGCTGCAATTTCTGCAGCTACTTTGTCGGCTAATTCTTTGTTTATGTCGGCAATGGCTATTTTTACTCCTACAGAGGCAAGAGCTTTTACCATTTCAACACCCAAAACACCCGCACCACCTGTAATGACGCATACTTTCCCACTCAAATCTTCAAAACTTATTGGTTTCATTTTCTTATTAGTTTAGTTATTTATAATAGTCCAGATTTTCCTTGGTAATAATATCGATTGATGTATAGTTTTCGTTGTTTACCTCTTTTTTCAGAACCAAATGTTCAAAAAGAGTTATAATTGCCTTGTATCCTTGCTCTTCTGGTCGCTGACAAATTAGAAAATCAACAATCCCTTTTTTCAGGAAATTGATGTTTTCGTTGATTAAGTCATGTCCAATCACACGAATTCCTGAAAGATTGTTCTCCTCAATTAACCGGGCCAGATAATAAACCTGCGAATTGGTGACAAAAATGCCTTTAATGTCGGGATTCGATTTTAGTAAATCTGTTATTTTATTTTGGCCAATTAAATCGGTTGGGTCAATGATTTCAAGTGTAAATAGCTTCTTTTTTCCTGAAGTTGAATTTGAGTTGAAATATTCATAAAATCCTTTTTCCCTTTGCATCAGATGGTTCAAATTGTCTTTTTCTTTGGCAAATTGGAGAACAAGGATGGCGGCATTTTCAGGAATTGAATAATCGAGCAGTTTCGCGGCCAAAGTTCCCGACTGATAAGAATCCTGCCCTATGTAGCTTAATTTGTCGCTGTCTTTAATGTTCGAATCAATGAATACATAAGGAATGGAACGTTTTTTCAGTTCGGCAATAAATTCCTTCGATTGGCGCGAGAAAAATGGCGCCAGAACCACTCCGTCAGGATTGCTTTCGAGTATTTGTTGGGCTTCTGTATTGAATGTGTTCGGATCGGATTGTTTGAAAAGATGAATATTGATATTAACTCCGTATTGCTGAATTTCATGAAATGCTTTTCTGACGCCTACCATAGGCTTGTTCCAGTACGATTCGGTAGAAATTGGCTCGGGAAAAAGCAGTGCAAACGAAAACGTTTTTTTTGAGGCGAGCGTACTGGCCAGCAGATTGGGCTGATACTCCATCTCATCAATAATCGAAAGGATTTTATCGCGGGTGGCTTTCGATACCTCTCCACGGTTGTGAATTACACGGTCAACAGTTCCAATTGATACATTTGCCCTTAGTGCAATATCTTTAATTCGTGTGCGGTTAATTGCTTTGATAATAATTCAGTTTAGATGTTAAAATAAACGGCAGGAACAAAGCTAAATATTTTTTCTTTAGTGTCGTGTGCGAACACGGAAAAAGTATTTAATAACATTTTTAGGCATTTTTAGTTTATCTCCGTTGCAGAATAAATTTATTGTGTCTATTTTCGTGTCCGTACACGGTGTGTTCTGCATTCTATTTATGTATCAGTAAATTAATACAATATGAAATTAGGAAAATTTAGCTTGGGGATTGGTGACCGGTTTTCGCACCAGGGCGTAGCACAATTGCGGGCAATTGTAAAGGCCAATCAAACCGGATTGGATATTAGTCCTGTTTGGAACAAGTCGAACCGAGAGCACATCTATGTTCATTCGCATCCGGCAGATGTTCGCAAAGAGGCCGATGCTGCAGTTGCCGCGCTTGGTTTTGCCGGCAAATATTTTGTTGATGCCGACCATATTAACCTGGGAACAGTAGCCCCGTTTGTTGAAACCGCCGATTTTTTCACCCTCGACGTGGCTTCTTTCATTGGAAAAGAAAGTCCTGAAGCCGATGTGGAAGCTTTTGTCAATTCATGTTCAAAATATCTCGGCAAACTTTCCATTCCCGGAATTGATCATCCGATTGAAGTGAGTGAAGAATTACTGTTAGTTATTGCCGGTAAATTTCTGGCTGCCACCAAACAAGCTTCCGAAATTTATAGTTTCCTGAAAGAAAAGAAAGGTGCAGGCAATTTTATTACTGAAGTTTCGATGGATGAAGTAGAAAGCCCACAAACGCCTGTTGATCTGTTTTTTATCCTGAAAATGTTGGCGGATAAAGGAGTTCCTGCTCAAACGATAGCCCCGAAATTTACAGGCCGTTTTAATAAAGGTGTTGATTACACCGGAAATGTTGATCAGTTTGCCAGAGAATTTGAAGAAGATGTTTTGGTGATCGATTATGCTGTTAAAGAATTTGGTTTGCCGGAAGAACTAAAATTGAGCGTTCACTCCGGAAGTGATAAATTCACGATTTACCCGATTATGGCCGGAATCATTAAGAAATACGATAAAGGCTTGCATGTAAAAACTGCCGGAACAACCTGGCTTGAAGAAGTAATCGGACTGGCATTGGCCGGTGGCGAAGCTTTGGACGCAGCTAAATTTATTTATAGCGACGCATTGGGTCGTAAAGACGAATTGTGCGCTCCGTATGCCGATGTAATTGATATTGACGATTCGAAACTTCCTTCGGCCGAAGAAGTTGCAGGCTGGAGTAGCGAAAAATTCGCCAACACGTTGCGCCATATCCCCGGGCACCCCGACTATAACCCGAATTTACGCCAATTGATACACGTTGGATATAAAGTTGCTTCGGAAATGGGTACCAAATACACCGATCTGCTGAAAAAACATGCCGACGTAGTTGGCGCCTGCGTTGAAGAAAATATTTATGACCGGCATTTGAAAAGGCTGTTCAGCCTGTAAAAGTTCGGACTGTCTAAAGTGCACTAGAGTGCCTAAAGTTTGAAACAACTCCAGGCACTCCGAACTTTAGGCATTTTACGCACTAGTTTTAAAAAGTAAAACCAAAAATAGAAAAACATGAAACCATTTATGGACGAGAATTTTCTGTTGCACACCAAAACCGCGCAGAAATTGTATCATGAACATGCGGCTAAAATGCCCATCTTCGATTATCACTGTCACATCAACCCAAAAGATATCGCTGAAGACCGCCGTTTCAATACTATTACTGAAATCTGGCTGGCAGGAGACCATTACAAATGGCGCGGTATGCGCACCAACGGTATCGCCGAAAAATATTGTACCGGTGATGCCAGCGACTGGGAGAAATTTGAAAAGTGGGCTGAAACAGTTCCTCAGACTTTGCGCAATCCGCTTTATCACTGGACTCACCTGGAATTGAAAAAATTCTTCGGAATTAACGAAGTTTTGAGCCCAAAAAACGCCCGCGAAATCTACAATGCCTGCAATGCAAAACTGCAAACTCCTGAATACAGTTGCCGGGGAATCATCCGTATGGCCAATGTGCACACGATATGTACCACCGACGATCCGATTGATTCGCTCGAATACCATCAGCAAATCAAAGCCTCAGGATTTGAAGTAGCCGTTTTGCCAGCCTGGCGTCCCGACAAAGCGATGGCTGTCGAACAACCAATATCATACAATCAGTATATCAATCAATTGGCAGCAGTTTCAGAAATGGAAATTAAAACTTTTGACGATTTGATGATTGCCCTGAATAAACGGCATAAATATTTCCATGAAAATGGTTGCCGTTTATCCGATCATGGTTTGGATACCGCTTTTGCCGATGATTACACAGCCGACGAAATTGATGCAATGTTTATAAAGATACGGGTTGGATACCGTCTCACCTCAAGAGAAATTCAGAAATTCAAATCGTGCATGTTGTACGAGTTTGGCCGGATGGATCATTCTCGCGGATGGACACAGCAATTCCATATCGGTGCATTGCGCAATAACAATACCCGCTTGTTCGATCAGTTAGGCCCTGATACCGGATTCGATTCTATTGGCGACAAACCGGTTGCAGAGCCACTTTCAAAGTTGCTGAACCGTTTGGATATGGAGGATAAACTGAGCAAAACGGTTCTGTACAACCTGAATCCTCGAGACAATGAATTGTACGCCACTATGATTGGTAATTTTCAGGATGGAAGCGTTGCCGGGAAAATGCAGTGGGGCTCCGGATGGTGGTTTCTGGATCAGAAAGACGGCATGGAAAAGCAAATTAATGCCTTGTCGAACCTAGGATTGCTGAGTCGTTTTGTAGGAATGTTAACCGATTCACGGAGTTTTCTTTCCTATACCCGTCACGAATACTTCCGCCGCACACTTTGTAATATTTTAGGAAACGATGTCGAAAATGGTGAGATTCCGAACGACATGGAATTACTCGGACAAATGGTAGAAAACATCAGTTTCAATAACGCAAAAAACTATTTTAATTTTTAGGAATTAGTTGTTTTTCCCGTCTTTTGGTACGAACAGAACTTGGTAAAATTGATAAAAATAGTAAATTTGCAATCGATTGCATAAATTAATGGAATCGTGAGAAAGGAGACCGGAAACCGGGAAACTCCAAATAGTAAATTGTAAATAATTAAATAGTAAATATTAAGCGATGAAAGTAGTTACATTCGGAGAGATCATGTTGCGTTTGGCAACGCCTGGTTATTTGCGTTTCAACCAAAGTAATAGTTTAACAGCCACGTTTGGTGGTGGAGAGGCAAATGTTGCAGTCTCGCTTGCCAATTATGGTATTCCTGTTGATTTTGTGACCCGTCTGCCCAAAAACGATATTGCACAGTCGTGTGTGATGGATTTGCGCAAATATGGAGTAGGAGTGGATCAGATTGTTTATGGTGGCGAACGTCTGGGGATTTATTTTCTCGAAACCGGTGCTGTAAGCCGCGGTAGCAAAGTGGTTTACGACCGTGACCATTCAGCTATTTCTGAAATTAAATCAGGAATGATCGACTGGGACAAGGTTTTTGAAGGTGTAAACTGGTTTCACTGGACCGGAATTACTCCAGCGATTTCGCAGGGTGCTGCCGATGTTTGTCTTGAAGCCATCCAGAAAGCCAACGAAAAGGGAATCACTGTTTCATGCGATTTGAACTATCGTAAAAATTTATGGAATTACGGCAAAAAGG
This sequence comes from Prolixibacteraceae bacterium, assembly GCA_003537645.1. GTDB lineage: Bacteria > Bacteroidota > Bacteroidia > Bacteroidales > Prolixibacteraceae > Aquipluma. The sequence goes on along the minus strand of DPRM01000001.1, from coordinate 30,527 downwards.
CTGGCGAAGTGATGCCTGCACTGGTTGCCGGAACTGATGTGATTTTGGGCAACGAGGAAGATGCCGAAAAAGTACTGGGCATTAAACCTGAAGGGGTTGATGTTACCGGAGGACATGTGGAGGCTGCAGCCTACGAATCTGTTTCAAAACAGATTATGGCAAAATTCCCTCGCTGTAAAAAAGTAATTACTACTTTACGTGGGTCGATCAATGCCAATCATAACAGCTGGTCGGGCGTACTTTGGGACGGAAAAACTTTGTTTGAAGCACCAACTTACCAGATTACCGATATTGTTGACCGTGTTGGCGGTGGCGATTCGTTTATGGGTGGTTTGATTTATGGTTTGCTGACTTATACCGGCGACGATCAGAAAGCGCTGAATTTTGCAGTTGCAGCTTCGTGCCTGAAACATACCATTTACGGTGACTATAACCAGGTGACTGTTGATGAAGTTGAAAAACTGATAGGGGGCGATACCTCGGGGCGCGTTGCCAGATAGTTTTCAACTTGGATATTGGTTATTGAGAGTAAAATAGAAAATATCCAATATAGAATAACCAATATTCAATTTAGCAATATTGAATAACCAATTTTCTTGTTCAAGGCTAACTTGAAACTCGGAACTTTAAACTTGAAATTTTTTGAAATGGCACGTTTTACAAGAATAGAAGTAGCATTGAAAATGAAAGAAACCGGCATGGTTCCGGTTTTTTATCACAAGGACGCCGAAGTTTGCAAGCAGGTTGTAAAAGCCTGTTACGAAGGCGGTGTAAGGGTTTTTGAATTCACGAACCGGGGCGATTTCGCTCATGAAGTATTTGCCGAAATCTCGAAATGGGCAGTTAAAGAAGCTCCGGAGATGATATTGGGAGTGGGGTCGGTAATCGACAGCGCAACAGCTGCATTGTACATTCAGTTGGGCTCCAATTTCATCGTTTCGCCTTTAATTGACGAAGATACAGCCCGTTTCTGCAACCGTCGCAAAATCGCCTGGAGTCCAGGCTGCGGTTCGGTAACCGAAATTAACCGTGCACACGAATTGGGTGCGGAAGTGGTGAAAGTGTTCCCCGGATCATCAGTGGGCGGTCCTGATTTTATTTCAGGAGTAAAAGGCCCGATGCCGTGGGCCAGCATAATGCCAACTGGTGGCGTTTCGCCCGACGAAGCCAACCTGAAAGGATGGTTTAAGGCTGGTGTTCATTGCGTGGGCATGGGCTCACAATTGTTCCCGAAAGAGGTGATCGAATCGGGAAGTTATGGCAAAATTACTGAAAAGTGCGTTGAAGCATTGGCAATTATCAAAAGACTGAAAACATAATCTAACAAGTATAAACCTATAAAAAGCAGCGGATGAAACAACTCGAAAAAATCGGAAATTACCGGTGGACAATCTGTGCACTTGTATTTTTTGCAACAACAATCAACTATCTCGACCGGCAGGTTATCAGTTTGCTAAAGCCTTATCTGGAAGCAGATGGTGTATTTGGTGATAACCCGGCTCATTATGAATCAATTTATGCCAATCTAGTAATTGCTTTTCAGGTGGCTTATGCCGCAGGTATGCTTTTAATGGGCGGAATTATTGATCGTTTCGGCACAAAAATAGGCTATGCATTGTCATTGTTCGGATGGAGTTTGGCTGCCATTGGCCACGCATTTGCAAAACATCCGTTTGGATTTGGTGTAGCCCGTGCTGCATTAGGTGTACCTGAAGCTGGTAACTTTCCGGCAGCAATTAAAACCACAGCCGAATGGTTTCCGAAGAAAGAGCGAGCCCTTGCAACAGGTATTTTTAATTCAGGAACCAATATTGGGGCGATTGTTGCTCCAATTGTAGTTCCGTTAATTGCCATCACGCTGGGTTGGCAAATGGCTTTTATTATTACCGGTGCGGTTGGTTTGATCTGGCTGTTTTTCTGGCAAATCATGTATGATACTCCTGAAAAAAAGTTGGCAAAAGGTAAGCTGAAACAGAGCGAATACGACCATATTATGAGCGACAAAGAAGAAACTGTTGCTGCTGATGGTTCTGAATTTAAAAAGGTTAGCTGGTTGAAATTGCTGAAATACAAACAAACATGGGCTTTCTTCCTCGGTAAATTGCTTACCGATCCGGTTTGGTGGTTCTTCCTTTTCTGGTTGCCTGCATTCCTGAAAGAACAATACGGTTTGACTGGAACACAAGTGAGTTTTCCTATTGCGCTGGTTTACACGATGACAACTTTCGGTAGTATTCTTGGCGGATGGTTGCCTAAATATTTTATCGAACATGGAATGGATGCAAACAAGGCGCGTAAAAAATCGATGTTTATTTATGCATTGTTCCCATTAACTGTTCTTTCGGCCCAGTATCTTGGAGGTTTTAATATGTGGTTTGCAGTGATCATTATTGGCATTGCAGCTTCAGCTCATCAGGCATGGTCTGCCAATATTTTCACCACTGTTTCTGATATGTTCCCCAAACGAGCCATTGCTTCGGTTACTGGTATTGGTGGTATGGCTGGCGCTGTTGGTGGTATCATGATTGCTAAAGCTGCCGGTTTGTTATTCGACCATTATAAAGCGATGGGCGATATCACGATTGGCTACGGAATCATGTTTATGATTTGCGCAACAGCATATATTATCGCATGGTTGGTGATGCACATGTTAGTACCTAAATTCAAAAAAATTGAATTAGACTAATCTTTAGTTTGAAAATATAGAAAGCAAAAAGCAGGTCGTTTGGCCTGCTTTTTTGCTTTCAGCTTGATTGTATTAACAACCTTTATGAAGAATAATTGTTTGTACTGCATTGCGACCTCATTAGAGTCTCGTTTTTTACTTACTATTGCACTTGTATGGAATTATTTAAGAAGACTATATTTTTTATCATGTTTTTTATTGCACTATCGCAGGCAATGGGAAATTCAAATTTCAGGTTTGAGGAGAAATTTGCAATCGAAAACCATGAGAATGAGCAGCCTGCTCCTGTAACTGAAAACATCTCACTCGAATTTGACGATTTGCAAGATCATTATTCCGTGAACAGCTATATATATTGCATTTGTTTATCGACGCTTGAAGAAAGCATTCACGACAAAAGATGCAATTTTTATATACCATTTATCTTATCTTTTTGGCAACCGCCACAAATCTCCAGTTAAACTTCAGCAATTAAAACTGGCAAAGTTAACCGCTTTGTTTAGTCATGGAAATTCAGTTTAAAGATTAATTTGCTTATTGTCAGTTTTGTAACCTGAAAATACAAGTTGCTGACAGGCAAGAATTATCACCAGTAAATTCCCCAAAGGATTTGCGAAATGTTTTGTTTGAATACAATCAATATTGCATGAAATTATGACGACATATAAAAAATTAGCCGTGTTGAACCGCTATTACCGAATAACGAAATTTTATGGGTTTTTGAAAGATACCGCAATTAAGGGAGGTTTGGTAATAGTGTTGTTTGTAGCGATATTACTTGCTCTGGAGTATTTTTTCCTCGATTTTAATTCGTTGCTGAATTCCCTGGTTGAAAGCTTTTCGGCAGGTTCAATCTTCGGAGTTTTCCTGATTTCAGAAACTGTACTTGGTTTACTTCCTCCTGAATTATTTATTGCATGGAGTTCTAAATCTGCCACTCCGTGGTTGTTCCTGTTTATTATCGCGAGCTTGTCGTATATTGGCGGTGTTATTGCTTATTTCGTTGGTAAACAGTTGAACCAGATCCCATCAATCCGAAACCATATTGAGAATAAAATAGCAACCCACATTAATAATTTGCGAAAATGGGGTGGCTTTTTTGTGTTGATTGGAGCAATGTTGCCATTACCTCATTCGATGGTAAGCCTGGCCTGCGGATTAATAAAGTACGATTTAAAGAATTATTTAGCCTGGGCTATTTTCAGATATTTGCGTTTTGGACTTTATGCCCTTGTTATTTTTCAGGTATTCTAAATGTAATAATCCCACTGCGCAGCTTTATTTTACTGTGCAGTGGGATTATTCCTTTAGTCAAATCTGGAATAGGCCAGTTCTTTTACCCTATCCCAAATACCATCGTCAACCGGAATGCCAATTTCCATATTTTCGAGTCTGGTTTTGAGCGATTGTTCGCCGGGATAAAATATTTCGCCGTTTTCTTTCGCCGGAACTGCTGATTTTAGTTGTTCAATGGTTTCGTTTAATGCCTGATCGATAAATTCCTGTGTGTTTATTTTCAACGGATTAATTGCAATAAATACCTGGCAACAGCTTCCGCAACTGCCTTTTCCTGAATTGTCAATTCCGGAAGTAGTGAGGCCTCCTGACAATAAAGCAGAGATAAGATCCAGAAGAATGGCAAATCCTGAACCTTTCCAGTAACCCATTGGTAAAATCCGGCGGGTTTCTTCAATTTCTCCCGGATTATCGGTTAAGTTTCCATCTTGATCAAATCCTCCGGCAAACGGAAGCTTTTCGTTTTTCAGGCGGGTGACCTGAAGCTTTCCGTAGGAATACTGCGACATGGCCATGTCAAGCACGATGTGCCCTTCTTTCCTGGGAACTGCCAGGATAAACGGATTGTTGCCAATGCTACCGGATTTTGCACCCCATGCGGGCATACACGATTCGGTGTTTGTCCAGCAAATGCCTATAAATCCTTTTCTGCCGCCTGCCATCCGTATGCTCCTCCGCGCATCCAGTGTGTTGTATTGTTCAGACTAACCATACCCATGCCGTTTTGTTCGGCTATTTCGGTAGCACGGTTCATTGCAAAAATAGCGTTCGTAATTCCAGGTGCAAGGTTGCCATTGTAAACTTCCATTGTACCAAGATTTAATTCGAGCATTGGTACAGCATTTACATCAACCCAGCCTTTCCCAATATACTCGACAAACCGCTCAACCCGATTGAGACCGTGAGAATAAACACCGTCCCTGCTCGATTCTGTATGAATTCGGGCGCAAGTATCAGCTCTTTCTTCCGGCATTCCGGCATTCAAAAAAGCCTGTTTAATGGTGGCTTTCATTTCTTCAAACTGGATTCGGGTCATTTTGAATTCGGATTCTTTTGTCGGATTGAGGTTTTAATGTATGCCTTTCACATTCATCTTCAAGGTGTAAACCGAGGTGCGTGCGGTAATGAAAAGAATGTTTCGCTTTTTGCCGCCAAAGCACACATTCGAAGGTGTTTCCGGTACTTCAATTGCGGCGATTTTTTTTCCTGTTTTGTCGAATACCGAAACTGCTTTATTGGTGAGATATACATTTCCTTTATTGTCGATCGACATTCCATCGGATCCTTCAGGAGCAAAAAAAGTTTTATTCGAAAGCGTTCCGTCAGCCTGAATATCGTATTTCCATATTTTACGGTCGTTTATGTCGCTCACATAAAGCGTTTTGCCATCCGGAGTTCCAATCAATCCGTTGGGCTGTTTGTAGTCGTCGATTACGCGAATAACTTTTCCTTCAGGAGTGAGATAATATACACCGCGTTTATCCTGAAGTTCCTTGCGACCGGTTTCCCAGTAGTCGCGGTGATAATACGGATCGGTAAAATAGATGCCGCCATTGGGCGCTATCCATAAATCATTGGGCGCGTTCAACGGCTGACCATTGTAGTTTTCGGCAATGGTTTTCATTTGTTTATCAGCAGAAATAATTACCAGTCGGTTGTGTAAATCGGCGCAGGCAACCAATTCCCCCTTTTTATTGAAATAGGTTCCGTTTGAGCGGTCGCAGGGCTGCATGAATGTACTGATTCCATCTTTTTCGCTCCAAACATCGATTTTGTCGTTGGGCTGATCGGTAAAAAATACCCGGCCATCGGGTGCCACCGAAGGGCCTTCGGTAAATTTGTAGTCGCCACCCACTTTGGTCACTTTTGCCCCTTTTGCAATCAAATCGTGGTTGGTTTCAATTTCCTGCGAAATAGCGTTGATTCCTAGAAATATCAGGATTAAGAGCATTGAAAATTTTGTCATAAAGTAGTTTGTTTAAATGATTGACCGTTTATATACCTGTTTGGTATTTTGCATCAGTCAGTTGTTGCCATTTGATAATCATTCAATTGTAAGAAAATAACAACAGAATGACTACCAAATGACAATTGAATGACTTTTATAACATTGGGTATTATTACGGATATTCGTATTGTAATTAATTTGTTTAAACCAGAATTTTATATTTCCCAGCCTTTTCGGTACTCGCGCGACAAGTATTTATTGGCTTCCTGAATATTGGTTATTTGCCGGTTAGCAGCATCATATTTCAATATTCGACCCGCCCGCAGTGCAACGGCATATAAATTTACAGCTTCGGTAATGTGGCTGGCTTCGGTGAAACTTCCGGGGCATTGTTTGCCAGCTTTTACGGCATCCATAAATTGTTTGAATCCCGAGGTGCTTTCTCTTTTGGGAGGTTCAGGAATGGTGAGTCCGGCCATTCGTTTTTCAGGAATAAGTCGTGGATTGTTCACGTGGAAACCGGCCAGAATTTTTCCTTTGTCGCCAACGAACATCATTCCTTCAGCAGGCAATTCCTTGTTTTCTTCATACAATTCTTCCGGAACCGGCGGGCGCATTCCTCCATCGTACCATATTAAATCGACAGCCGGGCGCGAACCTTTGGCCGGATATTTAAACCTGACAGAACTGGCAAATGGGAACGAAAAGTCGTTTTGAACTTTAAAAGCGGTTGAATCGCGTAATCCGCAAACATGGCTGAAATTGGGTTCGATGATCGTTGGATTTTCAAGTTCGAGCGCTTTAAAAACTGTCCATAAGCTGTAATGTCCCATGTCGGCCATCGATCCTCCGCCAAAGTCGTACCAACCCCTGAAAACCATATTTGTGTAATGTGGGTGATACGGACGCTCGGCTTCAGGACCCAGCCATAAATCCCAATCCATTCCGGCGGGAATGGGTGGCGTGTCGGTTGGAGCGGTAGGATATTGCGGCCAAACCGGGCGATTCGACCAGTTGTGAACTTCTTTAAGTGTGCCAATAGCGCCTTCATTGATCCATTTCATTACCTGATCCATTGAACCGTTTGAATCCCAGGCTATCAGGTGAGTAGTTACTTTCGAGCTTTTGGCCATTTCAATTACTTGTCGTCCTTCTTCGAGCCGGTTTGAAATGGGTTTGTGTGTTGTGACTCCAATTCCTCTTTTCATGGCAGCCATTGCAATAATTCCGTGAAGATGGTCGGGTGTCATTATTTTAACGGCATTCAGATCCTTTTCTTTGGCGAATAATTCGCGGAAATCGGCATAAGCCCGGCAACTTCCGAACTTTTGATCGCTCCGGAATTTGGAATAGTATGTGTCAACGATTTCTTTGGCATTGTCGAGACCACCGGGGATGGTATTGTCGCCTCCCGATTTCCAGTTTGGATTCTGAAGTGCTGAGCGGATTTCGTCGCGGAGCCCCGTTTTTCCCCAGTCGAAGTAACCGGTGGCATATTTTTGAGGGTCGCACACAGCCACAATTTGTAATTCAGGAATTGATAAAAGTGGGAGCAGTTCGCGAAGACCTTGAGTTCCGGCGCCAATGTATGCGAGTGTAATTTTATCGCTGGGAGCAACAAACCCGTTTCCGCCGATTACATGCCTTGGTACAATTGTTAAACCAACTGCGGCGGTTGTAATTCCACCTATAAATTTACGACGGTTGAGCATATTTTCGCCCGAAGTTTCATTTGCAAACGTACGGGTGTTTTCCGGGGGAGTGGAGTTTTGTTTGATCATGATAATTAGTGTTAGTTTGGTTTGTTTTTCAGAAAAAAGTACGCAAAAGATACTGCTTTTTCGTTAGATTTAGCTCCTTGATGTAAAAATGAATTCTCCAACTATAAACTAAAGAATCAATATCGAAAATTATGGAAAAAAATTATTCACGGCGNNCTGGGCCTGGTAACCTACCAATGGGCCAAAGACTGGGATTTGCCAACACTGATTGCCAATTGTGAAAAAACCGGTTTGCTGGGTGTTGAATTGCGGACTGAACATGCCCATAAAGTAGAGTCAAATCTTTCTGCTATTCAGCGCGTTGAAGTGAAAAAGCGATTCGCGGACAGCTCTGTAACTTGCCTGGGATACGGTGCCAATTTCGAATATCATAGTCCAGATAAGGCCGTACTACGGAAAAATATTGATCAAACGAAAGAATACATACAACTTTGTAAGGATATTGGAGCCACGGGAATTAAAGTTAAACCCAACGATTTGCCGGCGTCGGTCGCAAAGGAAAAAACGATCGCCCAGATTGCCGCTTCTCTTAACGAAGTGGGCAAGTTTGCAAGTGATTTAGGGCAATTGGTGAGGGTTGAAGTACATGGTAACCTGTCGCAGGAAATACCAAATATGAAAGCAATTTTTGAGCAGGTGACCGAAAAAAGTGTAAAAATGTGCTGGAACTGCAACGATCAGGATTTGTTGCCACCCGGGTTGGAACCCAATTTTAATTCAGTAAAAAAATGGTTTGGCGATACCGTGCATGTGCGCGAATTAAATGTGGGTGAATATCCTTACCAGCAATTGATAAACTTATTTACCGAAATAAAATACGACGGCTGGATTTTGCTTGAAGCCCGCACTGAACCAACCGATAAAATTGCGGCTATGCTCGAACAAAAAGAGCTTTTTTATGAGATGCTTGCCAAAGCAAAGAAAGGGTGATTGGGTTGTAATCACTTATTTTTTTTGATATTCAGTTCCTTAATTCAAAATCATGATTTTGAATTAAGGAACTTGGGCAGGTTTCATAATTCTTGTTTTAATTCTGGTTGGCATAATAATTGAGAAAACTCCCCGTTCTTAATTATTATGCCAAACTTCAATTAAGCCACTTCAATGAACCTTGCAAATCCTAAGTTTATTCTGACGGTTGTTTATTTACTTTTTTCAACAACACTTTTTTCTCAAAAAATAGCAGTATTTGGCTCTGTAAAGGATGCTCTGTCAGGTGAAAACCTGATTGGAGCAGTGGTTCTGATAAAAGAAACCAATCAGATGGTGGTGGCCAATAATTATGGTTTCTATTCCATTTCGCCCAATTCTGAAAAATGTACCATCGTATGCAGTTACCTTGGTTATTCGGTATTTGCCGAACTCATTGAAATAGAGAAAACTACAAAATTAGACATTGAGCTTTTGCCGCAAATAAATTCGCTGGATGAAGTCACGGTTCAGGGAAACAAATCAACTCTTAATTCAACGGCGGTAAGTAAAAACGTAATTGGTATAAAGCAAATAAAGTCTATCACCTCGATGACTGGCGAACCCGATGTGCTGAAGAGTCTCCAATTGTTGCCAGGCGTGCAAACCGCCGGAGAAGGTTCTACAAATATAAACGTCAGGGGCGGTTCGTTCGATCAGAATTTAATTATTCTCGATGAAGCGCCGGTTTATAATCCGTCTCACGCATTGGGCTTTTTTTCGACTTTCAATACCGATGCCCTAAACAATGTTTCGTTTTACAAAGGAGCATTTCCGGCGCAATACGGCGGGCGTTTATCTTCGATTGTTGATATTACCATGAAAGAAGGTAATTATAAAAAATATGCGGCGAATGTTGGTATTGGTCTGCTGGCAAGCCGTTTAACGCTCGAAGGTCCAATTGCAAAAGACAAAGCCTCTTTCATTATTTCAGGAAGGTACAGTTATGCAGGAGAAACACTTAATCTTTTGGCCGGGAAACTGGGGCGCGATGTTTTAAACATTTGGGAGTTGCGTAATTTTAACGATAAAAACGAAATCAATTTTTACGATCTGAACGCCAAAATCAATTACAGGATCAACGACAAAAACCACCTCTATTTCTCAACTTATACTGGTGGCGATCGGTTTTACAGCTATTCGTTAAACAACGACAACTCGTTGAATTGGGGAAATACCACTTCTACATTGCGTTGGAATCACATTTTTAACAGCAGTCTTTTTTCCAATTTTACCGGCTATTACAGCAATTACAATTACTCCTATTCTATCAACGACGATCTGAAGAATTTCGATTGGAAATCGAATATTCAGGAAGCTGGGTTGAAGGCTGATTTTACAGCTTATCTTAATTCTTCCAATCATATCAGGTTTGGTGCAGCAGCTGTTTATCACTATTTTGAACCAGGCCAGATTATGCCCCGAAGCGATCGTTCGAGTATAAAACCTTATGCACTAAGCCACAAAAATGCAGTTGAAGTTTCGGCCTACATCAGCAACGAACAAAAAATAACGGATAGGTTGAGTGTTGATTATGGCTTGCGCTTTGCCGGATTTATTAACATCGGCGCGGATACTGTTTTTCAGTACAATGAGGAAAAAACGCAGGTTACAGGTTTCAAAGCATACCAAAGTGGTGAGATTGTTCAGTTTTACCACAGTCTGGAGCCACGCATTTCGGCACGTTACCTGCTGGGGAAGCGTAATTCGGTAAAGTTGGCTTATGGGCGCACCACTCAGTTTTTACATTTGCTCAGCAATTCAGCTTTCGGATTGCCTACCGATGTCTGGATGCCTCCTGATAAGGATATCCGGCCTCAATCTTCCGGCCAGTTTGTATTGGGTTATTACCATTCATTCAACAACAATCAATATGAGTTTACTTCCGAAGTATATTACAAAAACTTACAGAATATTATCGACTTTAAAGACAATGCCAACCTGTTTCTGAATAAGCACATTGTAACCCAAACCTTAAGCGGAGATGGTTATGCGTACGGAAATGAATACATGCTGGAAAAGAAAACCGGCGATTTAACCGGCTGGATCGCCTATACTTTCTCGAAAACCCAATATCAAATTGACGGAGTAAACAACAACGATTATTTTTCGCCACGCTGGGATATCCGGCATAACCTTTCAATTACCGGAAACTACGAATTTAACCGGAAGTGGAGCGTCTCGGGCACTTTCAAATTTACTTCAGGTGGTTTTGTAACTGTTCCTGAAGGTTCGTTTGTGTATAACGGTGTGTCATTCAGCTATTATTCAAAGCGCAACGGCTACCAAATAGAGCCTTATCACCGACTGGATCTTTCGTGCACATACAAGTCGCCGAAAAACGATGCCCGCAAATGGAAGTCGGAATGGGTCTTCGGAATTTACAATGTATATGAGCAGAAGAATATTTATATCCTTTTTGCCCGTCAGAATGGAGATATGACTTCAAGTCAATTCACTAAAATGTACCTGTTTGGAATTGTTCCGTCGATTACTTACAACCTTAAATTTTAAGCCATGCGAATCAGATCTATAGCTTTCATCTTATTAACCGTTTCATATTCATGTACAAAGGAGTACGATTTGCAGCTGAAATCGAATGATCTTAAACTGGTTGTTGATGCAACAATAACCAATCAAAGCGGCCCGTACTATGTTCGCCTGACAAAAAGCAGCGCTGATTTTAATATCGATACCAGCGTAAGGCCCGATTATGACACAACCTATTTATATAGTTTCGACAGAGCCATTCCAGTAAAAGATGCCGAAATATACATCACAGATAATAATACTTCATTTACAGATACTTTGGCTCCATGTTCAGCCGGAAAATGGTTCCATTACAATGATAGCATCCACAATGTTGATTATTCGCGTTATGAAATTCCGCAGAAAACCATTCATACTGGATATTATGAAACTTCTAAACTCAAAGGCATCGCGGGGCATACTTATTCGCTGACAATCAAATGGCAAAATAAAGAATATCATGCTACCAGCTACATGCCGCCGGTACCTCCGCTTGATTCAGTTAATCTTGATTTTACGGAAGGAGCTGTTGGAAAATCAGATTATTTAATTCCTCTGATTTATTTTAAAGAGCCACAGAATGAGCGAAACTATTATTTGTTTATCACGCAAAATGCGGCTTATACCTGGCCATATTCGGTTTTGAGCGACGAATATCTGAATGATTACGTGAACGGACTGGATGTTTGTAAAGGCGTATCTCCCTATTACTGGCGAACTGCTTATCCGCAATTGATAATGGCTGACTTTATGTTTAATGATTACTTTATTGAAATGCACTCCATTACAAAGGAAGCCTACGATTATTACAAAGCCTTGCTTCAGCAATTTAAAACCGATGGCGGCGGATATTCTCCGAGTCCGGCATCGCCACCTACCAATCTTGATAACGGGGCATTGGGTTTTTTCAGGACTTCAGCAGTTGAAAGGGTTGACTTTAAACAGGATAGATCGGAATAGAGCATGACGACTAAAAATTGTATTCTGTTTTCTTAGTGGTAAAAACCGATTCGCTTGTTTTAATGTTTAATAACTGTTTTCCTACGGGGTTCAAATGTTATCTTTGAAATCCAAACTTGAAAAAACTATTATGAAACGAGCCGGTTTAGTATTCCTGATTTTTACGTTATGCTCTTCGCTGATTCTGAATGCCCAGAAAGTTGATAAAAAGCCATTAACAATCGACGACTTTGCCGGATGGAAAGTATTGGCCAAATCAATAGTTTCAAATGATGGTAAACTGGCTGCCTACGAATTGAACCCGCAAAAAGGAAATGGTTTGCTGATCGTAAAATCATCCGACTCGAAAAAATCGGATACCATCAGCCGCGGATTCGATGCACGTTTTTCTCCTGAATCTGATTACATCGTTTACAAAATAAAACAACCCGAAGACTCCATCAGGAGCGCCAAAACCAAGAAACTGAAAAAGGAACTTATGCCCAAAGATAGTCTGGGCGTGTTGGTTTTCAGGCATCACAAGGTTTACACGTTTCCAAATCTGAAACAATTCTCACTTCCGAAGGAAAATGCAAAATGGGTGGCATTTTTAACCGATATGAAGAAGCCTGAAAAAAAGAATGGAAAAGAGGAAGATGCAAAAGGGGAGAAGCCAAAATTAAAAATCAACGATCCGTTAAAGGATTCAAAAAGCCAGTTGGTGCTTCTGAATCCATCTTCGGGCGATACGGTTTGTTTTCAGAATGTTACAGAGTATTATTATGCACCGCTTGGTCACAGCGTAACATTTATCCGCCATTCAAAAGATTCGCTCGATCGTTCGGAAGTGGTAGTTTTTGATACCAATAAGCGAAAAGCGGATGTAATTTTCACTCAACCCGGGATTGCAAAAAAAATCGCATCAGATCAGCAGGGAGGAAGGTTCGCATTCCTTTTTTCGACCGATACTATCAAAGCAAAAGTATTCAGCTTATATTATGGATCGCTTACAACCGGCGAGCCCAAATCGGTTGTAATTTCTGAAAGTGAGGGTATGCCGATTGGTTGGTCTCCTTCTGAATTTGGCGAGCTTTCATTTTCCGACAATGGACTTCGAGTTTTCTTCGGGACAAATGCCAAACCATTTGCAGAGCCAAAAGACACGCTGATTGATGAGGAAAAACCAGTGCTTGATATTTGGAGCTGGAAAGACAAAGAGTTGCAACCTGAGCAAAAGAAAAACCTCGACAGGGAGTTGAAACGGACTTATCGGGCAGTTTACCTGATTGACAAAGAAAAATTCGTTCAGCTTGGAGAGCCTGCCGTTCGCGATATCCGGACAATTCAGAAGGGAAATGGACGTTTTGCGCTCGGAATCGATCAGTCGCCCTATAAACTTGAATCTTCGTGGACCGGCAACTCAAATGCTGACTATTATTTGGTAGAAGTTGAAACCGGAACGAAACGCCTCATGGTTAAAAACATGCAGATGGCATACTTGTCGCCCGGAGGGAATTACGTGGTTTGGTACGATCCGGCTGATAGTACTTATTATTCGCGCTCAACCGATGTAAATTCACCTGATATTATTGACTTAAATTCGAGTATTCCGGTATCATTTTGCGACGAACGATGGGATATGCCCGGAGAACCTAATCCTTATGGCATTGCAGGTTGGTCGGAAAGCGAAAAATATCCGTTCCCCGAAAGCGATAAATATTTGTTTTTATACGATCGCTACGATATCTGGAAAGTTACTTTAGACGGATCGAAAGTACCTGTAAATGCAACCCGCAACTACGGAAGGAAGAATTCCCTTAAGCTTCGCTACCAGAAACTCGATCCGGAAGAAGAGTTTATTGATACCGGCAAACCTGTAATTCTTCATGCTTTCGACGAGCGAAATAAATCAGAAGGTTTTTTCAATGCCGATTTCAGAAATTATGCCGAACCGCGTTTGTTATTAATGGAAGATTTTAAATTCGAAAGTCTGGCAAAAGCGAAGAATGCCGAAACATTAATTTGGACACGTGAAAGTTTAAGTGAATCTCCTGATTTGTGGAGTGGAGATATTACGTTTGAACATCGTCGCCGGCTTTCTGATTCCAACCCGCAGCAAAAAGGTTTTGTTTGGCCGGTTGTGCGTTTGGTTCACTGGGATACTTTCTCCGGAAAATCGCTCGAAGGCTTACTTTATTTTCCCGAAACAATTGATCTCGAACGGAAATATCCGATGGTGGTTTACTTTTATGAGCGCAATGCCGATAATCTGCATACTTACACAACACCCGCACCAACGCGCTCTACCGTTAACAGAGTGTATTATCCAAGCAACGACTATATTGTTTTTATTCCTGATATTACCTATGAAGATGGTTTGCCGGGACGCGCTGCATTTGATGCAATTGTGAGCGGTACTCAGTTTGTCAGCAATATGTTTCCGTTTATCGATCACAAACGAATCGGAATTCAGGGACAAAGCTGGGGAGGTTACCAAACAGCCTGGATCATCACCCAAACCGATATGTTTGCAGCTGCTATGGCAGGCGCGCCCGTTGCCAATATGACCAGCGCTTATGGTGGTATTCGCTGGGAATCGGGTCGCTCACGCATGTTTCAGTACGAGCAGACTCAGAGTAGGATAGGAGGCACTTTGTGGGACAGGCCTTTGGATTACATCGAAAACTCTCCATTGTTCTATGTGCCGAAAATAAAAACTCCGCTCCTGATTATGCACAACGATAACGACGGCGCTGTGCCGTGGTACCAGGGAATTGAGATGTTTACTGCCATGCGCCGACTAAATAAACCGGTTTGGATGCTCACTTACAACAACGAAGAGCATAACCTGAAAGCCGAAAGCTGGGCCAACCGAATGGATTTAACCATCCGTATGAAACAGTTTTTCGATCATTACCTGAAGGGCGATTTAATGCCATCGTGGATGAAATATGGATTGCCAGCTATCAGGAAAGGGAAAGAGTTGGGGTATTGATTGGTCAAATCATCATTTTTAGCTGTTCATAGCTTGTTACCACAGCATCGGCTTCTTTCTGACCTGCAGGATTTGTGCCTGGCCCCTGATAGGCAATGCATCGCATTCCGGCCGCAAGTGCTGCTTTGATGCCATTGGCTGAATCTTCAATAACGAGGCAATCTTCAGGCGAAATTCCCAGTTTCTGGGCTGCCAGCAAAAAAACATCAGGTTCGGGCTTGCTTTTTCCGGCCTCCTGGCTGCTGACAATTACGCTGAAATACTTTTTTAAACCTGTTTTTTCGAGTATTAAATCTATGATTTCAGGAAAAGAAGAAGAGGCAACGGCTAAAGGTGTGTTTTTTCTGGTAAGTTCTTCCAGAAGATCTGCAAGCCCAGGCATTACCGGAATTTCAGGTAATGCCGAAAAATAGCGGATGCTTTCGTTTCTATTTTGTGCAATTAGCTCATTAATTGGATGTTGTAGCGAATGCCGCTTTGATATTTCCTGCCACATTACTTCCGAGGCCACTCCCATGTATTTATGGTGCTCTTCGTCTGAAATATTGAGCTTGTTAAGTTCAAATTGCTGTTTTTCAATTTCAACATGAAAAGGCTCGCTGTCAACAAGAACGCCATCCATATCGAAAATAATTGCTTTTATCATTTGCGAAGCTTATTTTGTTGGTTGATAGACGGTTTCGCTTTCAAAAAAAATAACTGGAACATCTTTCATAAATGTTTTCAGCCAGGAGGCGCAATACTCCATTCCGGCTTCTTCAGATGGGATATGACCGGTGAAAATGGCCGCTTTTTTCAATCCCAGCATCGATGCGTCGAGTACATATTGATAGGTTTCCCATTCACTTGCTTCGCCTGCCACCAATAGTTCAGTCGATTGGCTGTTGAGTAAGCTGATGTGTGATTGCGATCCTGATGCACCAACAGCCAGTGCCACTTTGGTAAACTTCATGTTAGGGTCGCCTACAATGCGCAGCTGGCTTCCTTTCAATTTTTCCTGAAGTTTTTGTGCAAAGCTGCCAACGGTCTGTTCTTCGAATTTGAAAAACTTCATCGATTGGTCTGTTTGATTGGTTTTCCAACCAAGTTTGCTGATCATTCCCACGTAAATCCCATCGGGAACAGTTTGATGCCAATGGTCGTGAAACCGGAAGATAATCAATTTGTGCTGGTTGATGTAGGCTATTTTCTGCTGAAATACCGGATCGTTTTTCAGTGGTTCGGTATTATCCAGATGATTATAAAATGTGGGTTCGTGTACAATTACCAGGTTGCATTTATTGGCAACTGCCTTGCGGAGCGTAGCCATGTCGGCAAACATGCCAACTGCAATGCCGGTCACTTCATCGTCGGGGTTACCGCTCTTAAAAGTATCAACCGTTTCGCTATTCCACTGACAGGTGAGATGGCTTTTTAGTTGCTCAATTACCTGAAGGGCGGTTGGTTTGGTAGTTGAAAATACTTGCTGTGAAAATATGGTAAGGAACAGAATTGTTGAAATGATTGCTGGCTTCATAGCTTTTCGTTTTTTTAGATAGTAATTTTCAAAAATATGAAAAGCTATTGTAGTAACAACACATAGTTTAGTGAAGATTTCTACCTTTGTTTTTATCAAAAACCAACCAAAACTATAACGATCATGAAACAACTTCGCGTGCTTTTTCCGTTTTTCGTATCCTTTCTCTTATTCATTTCCTGTTCTGAAAAAGAACCACAGTGGACTGAACTTTTCAATGGTAAAGACCTGACTGGCTGGGCTGCCAATGAACATCCGGAATCGTTTAAAGTGGAAGATGGTGTGCTGGTGGTCAATGGCCCGATAAGCCACTTATTTTATACCGGCGATCTCAAAAAGGGGATTTTCCACAATTTTGAACTAAAGGCAATGATAAAAACCGAACCTAACAGCAATTCGGGCATCGTTTTTCATACCCAGGAACAAGATTACGGGCCATTGTTGCGCGGCTACGAAGTACAGATCAACAACTCGTACGAGCGACCCGGCGATTTTCAGGAATTGAAAAAAACAGGCAGTATTTATGGCATTCGCAATGTTTATTACAACACGGTGAATGACGGCGAATGGTTTGAGCTTTCGTTCAAAGTAGTTGAAAACCGCTGCGAAGTGTTAGTAAATGGGACCAAAGTGGTCGATTATATTCAGCCCGACGAACCGTACCGCCCCAAAAACGACAAGTTGAAAGTATTCAGTTCAGGCAAATTAGCACTGCAATGCCACGACGAACAAAGCAAAGTTTATTTTAAAAGTATTCAGGTAAAACCGCTGCCAAAAGCCGAAAAATCTGAAATGCTGGTTTCGAAAGAATGGGACGACAAAGTTACCAAACTGATGTTCGAAAACTTCCCGCTGATCGATTTTCATGTTCACCTGAAAGGCGGACTGACCATTGCACAGGCGTGCGAAAACTCAGTGAAACTGGGTATCAATTACGGTATCGCGCCCAATTGTGGCCTGAAATTTCCGGTGACCGACGATACTTCGCTGGCAGCTTACATGGACACAGTGAAATCGCAGCCGATTTTCCGCGGAATGCAGGCTGAAGGCCGCGAATGGGTTACATTGTTTTCTCCTGAAGCGGTTGCTAAATTCGATTACGTTTTCACCGATGGAATGACCTGGACCGACCACAAAGGCCGGCGAATGAGACTTTGGATTAAAGAGGAAGCTTTTGTTGACGATGAGCAGAAATTTATGGACGAGCTGGTGGGTAAAATTGAGAGCGTACTATCGCAGGAACCAGTTGATATTCATGTAAACCCAACATTTTTGCCTGATGTGATTGCCGCCAAATACGACGAACTTTGGACTGATGAACGCATCGATCGTTTTGTGAAGGTGTTGGCCGATAATAATGTTGCTCTTGAAATTAATGCCCGGTATAAACTTCCTTCCGAAAAAATACTTCGCAAAGCCAAGGAGGCTGGTGTAAAATTTAGCTTCGGAACCAATAATACCGGAGCCGATTTGGGAACGATTGACTATTGCTTCGAAATAAAGGAAAAACTCGGATTGACGTATAAAGATATGTTCATGCCGAAAAA
The DNA here is from genome assembly GCA_003537645.1 of Prolixibacteraceae bacterium. GTDB lineage: Bacteria > Bacteroidota > Bacteroidia > Bacteroidales > Prolixibacteraceae > Aquipluma. The sequence goes on along the minus strand of DPRM01000001.1, from coordinate 12,321 downwards.
GCACACAGAAAAACCTGTGTTGGTAAAAGGACTTCCGGCGAAAATTACAGGGTAATTCTGTATTTCTTACAGATTCCTAATTTTCTGTTTGTTCAGGATTTTGAAGACTTAAAATTTGCTTTTTTATTTTCATTTTATACTTTTGCAGACCAGACCAGACCAGTACAATACATTGTGAATTTATGAAACATTTATCCTATATTTTATTGCTGATTGCTTTGCCAATGCTTTCAGTTTCGCAGACAAAATATCAATTTCAGAATATCAGTTTATCTACCCAGGAACGGGTTGAATACCTGCTTTCAGAAATGACTCTTCAGGAAAAAATTGATCAGTTGCTCTTTCAGTCTCCGGCCATCGAACGGCTTGGAGTGCCTGAATACAATTGGTGGAACGAATGTTTGCATGGCGTTGCGCGCGCGGGCTATGCCACTGTATTTCCGCAGTCGATTTCAATTGCAGCATCGTGGGACACTGATTTGGTGCATACTGTGGCCAATGCAATTTCGGATGAGGCGCGAGCTAAACACCATGAATTTGCACGCCGCGGCTTACGGAAGATTTATCAGGGATTGACTTTCTGGTCTCCCAATATCAATATTTTCCGCGATCCCCGCTGGGGACGTGGTCACGAAACTTATGGCGAAGATCCTTTTCTTACCGGACAAATGGGACTTCAGTTCGTTAAAGGTTTGCAAGGCAACGATCCGAATTACCTGAAAGTGGTTGCTACAGCCAAACACTTTGCTGTTCATTCAGGCCCGGAACCTTTGCGCCACGAATTCGATGCCCGTATCAGCGAACGTGATTTGCGCGAAACTTACTTGCCAGCTTTTCGCACTTTGGTGGTTGATGGCAATGCATGGTCGGTGATGGGCGCTTACAACCGTTTCAGAGGTGAAGCTTGTTGTGCAAGTACCGAACTTTCAGGAATTTTACGCAACGAATGGGGTTTTCAGGGTTACATCGTGAGCGACTGTTGGGCGATCAGTGATATTTGGCAATATCATAAAATAGCCAAAGACGCAGCTGAAGCGGCTGCAATTGCGGTGTTACGTGGAACTGACCTCGAATGTGGCAATACATATAAAGCATTGCCTGAAGCGGTTAAGCGTGGACTGATTACGGAAAAAGATATCGATGTTTCAGTTGGTCGTTTAATGACTGCCAGATTTAAACTCGGGATGTTCGATCCGGACGAAAAAGTTCCGTATGCGCAAATTCCTTTTTCAGTAAATAACAATCCTGCCAACGATCACCTTGCACGTGTGGCTGCGCAAAAAAGTATTGTGTTACTGAAAAACACTAATAAAACTTTACCACTGAAGAAAAGCTTAAGCCGCATCGCGGTTGTTGGCCCGAATGCCGACGAAGTTGAATCGCTTTGGGGCAACTACAACGGAATTCCTTCAAATCCAGTCACAGTGCTTCAGGGAATTAAAAATAAAGTTACTCCTCAAACCGAAGTGATTTATGCCCAGGGAAGCGAATTGGCCGATGGTATTTCGAAACTGGTTCCGATTCCATCAGTTTATCTGGAAACAGAAGATGGTAAACAGGGCGCGTTTGGCGAATATTTTGCAAATAACAGACTGGAAGGAAAACCACTCTTTACCCGTATCGACGATAATATTGATTTTTACTGGGAAGCAGGTTCTCCTGATCCTCGTATGCCTGTTGATAATTTTAGTGTTCGCTGGACGACTTTTTTGAAAGTGCCGCAAACAGGCGATTACGAAATTGGTGGCTGGAGTATGCCATCGTTCAAAATTTATTTAAACGATGAGGAAATTTTGGCTGGAGGTAGCGAACATCATGCTTTTCATGGCTCAAAAGAATTAAAACTTGAAGCAGGAAAGCGCTACAAACTGGTATTCGATTACCGCAACTATCATGGTGATGGCGATGCCCGTTTGTTGTGGGCAACTCCGCAACCCAACATGCTGGCACAAGCTGTTGAAGCAGCCAATAAATCGGATGTTGTAGTGTTGGTTTTGGGACTGAATCAACGTTTGGAAGGGGAAGAAATGCCCATTGAAGTAGATGGCTTTAAAGGTGGCGACCGTACCCATTTAAACCTGCCAAAAACACAAAGCGACCTGATGGAAGCTATGAAAGCAACCGGCAAACCGATTGTATTGGTTCTGATTAACGGTAGTGCACTTTCGATCAATTATGCAGCTGAAAATATGAATGCAATTCTAACTGCCGGATATCCCGGTCAGCAGGGAGGAAATGCAGTTGCTGATGTACTTTTTGGCGATTACAATCCGGCAGGGCGCTTGCCGGTGACTTATTACAAATCGGTTGAACAGTTGCCTGCTTTCGAAAATTACGACATGGAAGGCCGGACTTACCGCTATTTCCGTCAGGAACCACTTTATCCTTTCGGCTTCGGTCTTAGCTATACAAACTTCAAATATTCAGAGCTTAATGTTCCGGCTGAAGCAAAAATAGGCGATAAAATCACTGTTTCAGTGAAAGTAACCAATGCTGGTGACAGCGATGGGGAAGAAGTGGTTCAGTTATACCTGACTGACGAAAAAGCCACCAGCCCACGCCCAATTCGTCAATTGGAAGGTTTTAAGCGTATTTCGCTGAAGAAGGGCGAATCGCAAACGGTTCAGTTTACACTCGAACCACGCCAGCTTTCGATGATTAATAACAAAGACAAGCAGGTAATTGAACCCGGCTGGTTTACAATTGCAGTAGGCGGTGAACAACCCGGATTTTCGGGTGCAAATGACGCCGAAACAACTGAAACTATTTCGGGACGGGTTAATGTTAAAGGGAAAATATTGGAAATTAAATAAGGTTGGTTTAGTGAATTGTTTGTGTGTTATCCCCTTCGGAAATTATTTTCGGAGGGGATTTTTTTATCGGTTATTGGTTGAAATTGGTAGCGTGAAATTAAAACTGCTTCCTTTTTCGGGCTGACTGGTTACAGTTATTCTGCCTTCATGCCTTTCAACAAACTCCTTACAAATTACAAGTCCAAGGCCGGTGCCTTTTTCATTGGCTGTTCCGTAAGTAGTAAGGTTCGATTCTATTTTGAATAGTAAATCAATGGTTTCCTGATTCATCCCGATACCAGTGTCGGCAACGGTAATTCTGGCATTTTCTTCATCAGAGTTTGCTGAAATCAGAACACTTCCTCCCGGATTTGTAAATTTTATCGAATTGGTTACCAGGTTTCTTAAAACTGTGGTGAGCATGTTTTTGTCTGCAAAAACCTCAATATCAGAATCTTCGCTGAGCAAAACCGATATGTTCTTTAAATTTGCCGAAGGATGTAAATTTTTAATTACACTTTCAGCAACTTTTTTAAAGCTTACAAATTCCGGATTAAAAGTAACATTACCTGTTTGCGACTTGGCCCAATCGAATAACGTTTGCAGCAGTAACAAGGATTCTGCTGCTTGCGACCCTATCATTTCAGAAATTTCAGCAACAGCCTCATAGTCTTTATTTTTTATAGAATCAGGTAATAATTCTGTCATCAATACTATACTGCTAACCGGATTCTTCAGATCGTGCGCAATTATTGAGAATAACTTGTCCTTGGTTGCATTAATTTCGTACAATTCAGTGTTTTTCTTTTTCAAAACTTCTTGCTGCCTGAACGAATTTTTAATAAGCTCTCCAAGGATCATAAATTCGTCAGTCCGGTGGCTTAATGAATCAATATGCCCGGTATCGTGAGTGTTTAGAGCAGTATTTATTTGTGATATTGGTTTCAGAATTAGTCTGTTTAAATAGAAAATAAATACGATTATAACCAATAAAGCCAGCAGCGATATAATTACAGACACTATTCTGAAAAGAAGTAAATCCTTTTTTATCGGGTCTTCGAGGCTAAAAACAAGAGTCGTGATCGTTTTTCCTGAATTATCGGCAAGATGCTTAAAGATGTAGATTTTTGATGGATCTTTTTCCAATCCCGATAATTCGCTTTCGTTCATAAATTTGGTTTGATAACCTGTAGCTTCTGCATGTTCGGCTAAATAATTCGCGTCCCATTTTCGTCCTAAAAACAGATAACCCTGTGGCGGGGTAATCCGGTCGTCTGCATCAGATGCAGGAACCACTATTGCTCCAAACATTTCGATTAAATCGTTGCCGCAATACTGAAAATAATGTGAAAACGGACTGCCAGAAAATGAAGAGTCAATAGATGACCTATTGGGATATTGAAAATCTTTTAAACATGCAGAATCGCTGAACTGATAGACGAGTTCTTTTTCTTTGTTATAGGCCAGTACAAAAGAAAGATTAAAAATATTGACAAAAAAATCGACATTATCTTTTGCCCATTCAGGGTCGGGATTTGCAATAAAACCGACCATTTCATCCCAGCCGGAATTGTCGTTTATTAATGTCTCATATTTTAACCGGTTTATTTCCAGTATTTTCTCAATAATTGCCTCCTGATTTTTTTTGTTTTCAGAGTTGTAAATCTGCTTTTCGTTGAATCGAATATACTGGAATGTGAAGAAAGACAATAAGATGACTCCAATGATAATAGAGAGTAAGATCAGAATTTTAGATTGAAGTTTCACCGGTTTTGATTTTTAAAAAACGTCTAAAAATAGCAATTGTAAAATTAATTCTGGGATTTACTTTTAAAAAGTAATTATTTCGCCCGCGAAAAGTAAATTTTTGTTTAGCTTAACTTAAACTATTCAAACAGAGATTAGTCTAAGCGAAGAACTTAAATTTATTATTATGAAAAAATTATTTGTATTTGTTATGGTAGCTGCATTGGCTATTGGTTCAAGTTTTGCTCAACCCGGAGGAGATCCTGCCGAACGGCTTCAAAGAGAAATTGATGGATTAACCACAGCTTTGGGATTATCGAAAGAAGATGTTGCAAAGATTACACCTATTGTAACCGAAGCGCAGAAAAAACAGTCAGAAGCCTGGGCAAAAATGCGTGAAAGTGGGAACATGGACCGCGAAAAAATGCGTGAAGAGCGTACCAAAATGACTGCAGAAACCGACAAGGCATTGAAAGCAGTTTTAACCGCAGAACAAGGCGTTAAATTAGATGCTTTCCGCAAACAGCAAGCAGAAGAACGGGCTAAACGAATGCAGGAACGACAATAAGAGTTTGCTAAAATTTTAAGCTGATTCAAACAAGTATTAAAGGACGTATTTCGCTTTTAATACTTGTTTTTTATTTATTTAAATAATCTGGCAAATCCGGGATAGGCATTTAATGCCAGCAAGTCAAAGTCGATCAGTTTTTGCTGAACCAGCGGGAGCTGGTCAATAATTTCGCGGGCGTGGGCTTTGTCGCGGGCTTCGAGCACCAGCACTGCGCAATGATCGTCGGTGAAATACAATTCGCGGATAAGCCCTTCCTGATGTAGTTCCCATGCTTTTCGGGCTTCAGGTTCAAGCCATGGTTGATAGTCGGCACTTGAAACACCCGGCAATTCTTTTTCGATGGCAAGTATTTTCATTTGGTCAGGCCTTCAGCAGTTTTTCAATGTCGAATTTTTTCATTTGCAGGAAAGCGTTGACTACCCGTTCCGACCGGGAAGGATCGTTCATCAGTTCTTGCAGTATCGCCGGAATAATTTGCCACGAAACGCCGAACTGATCTTTCAGCCAGCCACATTGTTCGGCTTCGGGCACTGCTGAAAGTTTTTCCCACAAATAATCAATTTCATCCTGATTTTCGCATTCAACTACAAACGAAATGGCCTCATTAAAGCCAAATTCATGCGGCCAGGAACTGTCCATAGCCATAAAAACGTGGTTATTCAGGCTGAATTGTGCATGTTTTATATTTCCTTCGATATCCTGATCGCCAGCAGCGTATTTCAGGATTCCACGAATGGAAGAATTGCTGAAAATACTGGTATAGAATTGAATGGCTTGTTCTGCTTTTCCGGCCAAAGAATTGGTAAACATGAGCGTTGGTGTAAATTTTTGCCCGACATCCTCCTTCTTACCAAACGACAACTGCCAGTTTACACCAAACTTATCCTCCACCCAGCCATACCTTTCGCTCCAGTCGTATTTATCGAGCGGCATCAGTACCGAGCCGCCATCAAGCAGGCTTTCCCAGGCTTTGTCAACTTCTGCAATCGTTTCGCAAACCACAAAGAACGAAACCGATGGATTGATCGTGAAATGAGGTCCGCCATTCAGGAGCATAAATTTTTGCCCGGCAGATTCAAAGGTAACTACCAGTGGGTTTTCGGCTGTGATAGCAGTATCCGGAAATATCGAACAGTAATATTCTGCGGCTTCTTTGGCCTTTCCGTCGAACCAAAGGCAAGGATAAATCGGTCTTTTCATTTTTGATTGGCTTAAGGGTTAATTACTCTTTTTCGGCGCAGTTGAACATCCATTGCACGCCAAATTTATCTTTGCAGCTTCCGAAGTAATCACCCCAAAACATATCCTGAAGCTCCTGTTCTACGACTCCACCAGCAGAAAGTGCGCCGAACAGACGCCGGGTTTCGTCGCGGGTGTCGGGCTGAAGATTGATGTAAACATTGTTTCCGATAGTTGTTTTAAAACCCATTGACTCGGGAGAATCGGTTCCCATTAAAAGGTGTCCGCCGAGAATTGGTAATGTCACATGCATCACGAGATTCAGGTCGGATTCGGGCAGGGGTGGCATTTCGGTTGAAGGAGGTATGTCTTTAAACCGCATGATTCCTCCGCCTTCAAACTCGGTTCCGAAAACGGATTTGTAAAAATTGAACGCTTCCTCGGTGTTGTCTATGAAATTGAGATAAGTGCTTACTGTTGCCATAGTTGTATAGATAAGTGATTATTACTCGCAAATTTCTTTCAATATGATGAGTGCTTTTGGCCAGGTGTCAGCGAAATAAGATATAAATTCCTGATTGGTATCCAGGTCAACCGAAATCAGTGTTTTACCGTTTACTTCCTCAAAAGTATAGTTTTCCAGAGCGCCAGCCCATCCTTCAACTTCAGGGCCACTGGTTATTTCTTCATCGCCCTGAATAAAGCCAAGATGTTCGATACTGATATAACGGTTAGGAATGTTTTCTCTGATTCGACTTACCATTCCGCCGGTATTGCCATTCTCATCGGTTCCGAGGAATACAATTTTAGCTCCTTTTTCCCACGAACCTTTAAAATGCGAAGTCGGACTAAATGCCGCTGTCCATTTCCTGTATTGTTGCTCACCAATCATTGTATTGAATACTTTTTCGACTTGGGCGTCGATGATTATTTCAAAATGCAATGTTTCCAACTTTCCGAAAGCTTCTGTATATTTTTTGAAGTTATCCAGAATCGATTGCCAGCCTGCTTGCTGTAACTCTTCAGAATTTTCCTGCTCGGCTTCAAATGTTTCAGTTACGGTTGTTTTATCACCTTCAGTAACAAATATGATTTGCACATCGCGGCCATCATCGAGCGTATATTCTATTATTTTGAGAGGCTCCACATTGGTGTAAGTTCCTGAAAAATCGAAACCAAAACTACCGTCTTTGGCTTCCATGCGAGAAAGAAATTTACCGCCAACGTGTAAATTGTTTTCAGATTTGGGCGTATGCCAGTCGTCGGAAGCATTGTTCCAACGAATAATGTGTTTAGGATCAGTCCAAAGGTTCCATACTTTTTCAAGCGGAGCATGAATGGTTACCTGTACGGTAAGTTTTGTTTTTTCAATGGTTTTCATGGTTGTTATGTTTACATATTATTACTGATAGCAATGAGAAATTAAAACAATTTTAAAATTTTACAGGTTCAAAAATGATTTTAGTCAACGAAAACAGTTGTCCTGTTTCCGCCGGTTCACTTTAAAAAAGTTTAAGGAGAATGATTTGGTTTTTATTACTGTTTTGACTTGGAATTGTAAGAAAACAGATTATCCAATAACAAATCAATTCTGTTGATTGTTGATGGTATCGTTTCCTGATTTTTGTTTAAACCAGTTTACAGGATTAAAATATGCTTTGTATTTAGTGAATAATTCTTTTCCAAGCAGTAATCCTCCAGTCCAGAACGTGATTTCGCCAATGACCAGAAGTACGGTTGACAGGGTGATTTTTGCGCTGCTCTCAAGATCAAGAAAAGGTACAACTGGGATGGCCAAAAACGCGATAACGCAAATGACCCAAAGAACTATTCCGAGTTTAAATTTCCATGTTTTTTGCATAAAGTCAGGATTGTTGTCTTATCAGACTCTAAACATTTGAGATTTGATTAGGTTCTTTTCTTTGATATGGTTTTTCTTTGACCGATTATCAATAAATACCAATATTTGGGTTATTGGCCAATTCTAAAATCCCCAGGTAAAGTAGTTTGGCCGAATCTTCCATAATTTCAGGAGTCAGCGCATCGGTATTGTCGAGTGGGTGGTGGTAATAAACAGGTTTTACATTTCCTGTTGTTCCCAGGCTGAGCGTTCGGTAACCGGCCTTGTCGAAAACAGCTGCATCAGTACGTGGTCTTCCAAAATTAACGCGGGCTTCGGAAGAGCTTAAATCGCGATGCAGGTATTTTTCATTGGCATCGGCAAATGGACTGAGCAGGTCGGGAAACGATTTTCCATTCGAAATTCGAAACCCGGTTCCGTTCCCCACCATGTCGAGGTTGATCATGCAAATCACTTTCTCTTTTGTCCATAACGGAGATTCCACACTTTTTGTACTTCCGTAAAGCCCACATTCTTCGCCACCGAAAAATATAAACAGAATGGTTCGTGCGGGTTTTACTCCTGAAGCGGCCAATGCTTTGGCAGCAGCCAGAATGTTTACAGAACCAGAAGCATTGTCGAGTGCTCCGGGAAACAAGCAGCCCGGACTTCCGACTGCATCGAGGTGAGCGCCCAAAATAATGGCTTCTGATTTTAGAATTGAATCTGCTCCTTCAATTATTCCCACTACGTTGCACGAACGGCTATCGGGGAAATGTTTGGTGGAAGCCGAAATCTGTACTTTTTTGTTGATTGCAAACGAGTTGGGTTGAATATTTTTCTTTATTGCCGCATTGGTTTCGCTATATTTTCGGCCAGTTCCGTCAAAAAGTTCTTCGGCTACCGATTCGCTGGTGTGAGCATACACAAAACCTTCGAGGTACGAAGTATTCGGGTTGGCAATTTTACTGATATACAGCAAACCTACTGCTCCCAGTTCTTTGGCGCGCTGAAACTTATAGCGGTGATAGCTGTATTTCTCCCACTTTAGCAAGGTGCTGTCGTTGCCATTGTATGGAAGGCCGGTTTCCATAAGAAGAATTTTGCCTTTTACATCAATGTTTTTATAGTCGTCGTATCCCAGTTCTGTTGCAGAAATGCCAAAGCCAACATAAACAATTTCTCCGGAAACCGTTCCTGAAGCCGAGTTCGATCCGGGAAAATAATCGTCGGGAAATTTATAATCTTTGTACTGATTGTTGATTCCTGCCAGTAAAGTTACACTTCCGTGATTGAGTACGTCGCTGTATGCATTAGGAAAATACTGTAAATAAGTACCATCGCTCATGGCTGGTTTGATTCCGCTTTGTTTGAGCTGATTGGCCACCCATTGCGCGGCGGCAAGGTAACTTGTGAGCCTGACAAACGTCCACCGTATTTAGCAGAACTCAATTCGGCAGCATCGTTCAGCAAATCGTGGCTCGAAATGGAATGAAAAGTTTTAAGAATTGCATTTTGCGCCTCTTGAGGGTAAGTTTTTAGAAACAAAAAACAGAGTAAAATAAGGAGCAAATATTTTGGCTTCATCGGTTAGGTTTTTTTTTGGGACATAAAAGTAAAAAAATGACTGATTAACCAGCCATTTTTCTGATTTTTTCAGCCACAGTGCCTCGTTCGGTGATGCGGATAATCCGAAGTGCAAGAGTTGCGGGCAATCCGGGTTTCAGAATGATGTTTACTTTTCCGGCAACTCTCTTATCGCGGGTAATAATTGCCTTTACTTTTTCGGTTTCAGAAACCAAACTAAACTCATTTGCAAACTTCCAGGCACCGTCGCGGGCCAGTTTCATGCTGAAATCGACTAAATAATCGTCAATCTTTCCTGTCCATTTCAGAATGTATTTCAACGCTGGCCACACCATCGATAAACTACCCTGAACATCGTGAACCAGAGAGGACAATATTTCATTGATTTTGTTGAAGTCATTTTCGAGATCGGCCAGTTCATTTTCTTTGGAAACTTCGGCAGCGGCTACACATAGATCAAGATTTATGTGTGCATTCATACCCATCAGCAGGTGCTGTAACACTATGGGCCAGTATTGACCGGAAATGTCGAATGTCTTTTGCCACGACTCTGTAACCGGTTGATTTTTGCGGTAAGCTTCCAATGCGGCAAGATATCGTTTGGCAAAAACCACATCAAGTTGTTCCATTCGCGGGCCATTATCGAAAAAGCCGGTGGCAATTCCTTCTTTAACCTTCTGTGTTACTTTTAAGTACAATGCAGCAAAATATCCAGCCGGATCGTTATTTTCTTCCGATTCTAAAATAATATTTTCCAGAGCGGAAATAACTTCGTCGATGGTATTGATTTTTTGTAGGTTCATGCCGGGTTTCGTTTCAAAAGTTTGAATTTAAACCCCGGCGTCGCTGTTTTGTTTTCTGTTTGAATTGGTAAGCTCTTAACAATTACATATAAATATCTTGTACGATGGATCAGTATCAGCAAAAGATACATTCAGAATTAGTTGTCTGGCAGAAGGAAATGCTTCGCCGGCCAACATTTTTTAATTGGTTATCGAAAGAAGTTCAGACCAAAGTGAATACCTGGATACCAGAAAAAGTTCACAGTGCGATTACTTCCACTATAAAGCAAATGATTCGCGGAGTGTTGTTTGGAGCGGCCTATACCAGCTCGAAACCTGTTCCCGGACAGAACCTGCAGGCTCGTGAAGAAACCGTTCGGCAAAGAATTGAGTTTTACAGAAACACCGCTGCTGTTGAAGGGGGCATAACCGGTGCTGGTGGTATTTTGCTGGGATTGGCTGACTTTCCGATTTTAATTGGCCTGAAACTGAAATTGCTGTTCGATATAGCTTCCATTTATGGTTTTAATGTGGACGATTATAAAGAAAGGATTTATCTGCTGCATATTTTTGAGCTGGCATTTTCAAGCCACATTCACCGGAAAAAGATTTATCTAAAAATGGTTGAATGGGATAGAAAACGAAGATTACTTCCGGAAGATATCCACCAGTTCGACTGGCGAAATTTTCAGCAGGAATACCGTGATTACATCGATCTGGCAAAAATGGCTCAGATGGTACCGGTGATTGGTGCACCAGTGGGGGCAGTGGTGAATTTTCGTCTGATTGAAAAGCTAGGATTGACAGCAATGAATGCCTTCAGAATGAGATTGCTTCCAAAGTAGTTCTGAATGAAAATCGATTAAAACTTATTCATTACCAATAACTACCGTCCATGGGCGGACATGCCATTCTAAAATCAATCCGTTTTTCACGTAGGGATCGTTTGCCGCGAAATCTTCTGCCACTTTGGGGCTGTCGCCTTTGAATACCAGCATCGCTCCGTCAGCAGGATCGGCCAAAGCACCGCCCAGAACAAGCGTACCATTTTGATGGGCTTTTTGCGCAAGGTTCAAATGTTCTTCGCGAAACGGGGCACGCCTTTCGATGTAATTGTCAACTGTCTTATAAAATAGGATGTAGTACATTGTCTCGAGATTAAGTTCAGATCAAAAATAAAACTATTTAGTTACCAGACTTGTACTCTGACTGAATTCATTTTTAGTCTTCAGGTTAAATTCAAAATAGCTAAACTTTTTATTCATGTTTATTTCTGTATTCATGGTATAGCCTGAAATGATGCTGTTGTTAATATCGAAGTACATTTCACCTGTACCTTGTCCGTTTCCGGCGAATGTGTTGTCCATAAACTCTGGTGTCATCCGGTAGGTTTGTGTCAGATTAAAGGTGGCAAGCTCTTTTTCAATACTGATTAGTTTGTATGAAGTGGTTATAACGGTTTCAATCTCCGATCTTTCCATTGGGAGGAATGTGGTACGGTCGATCGAAAATTCGTCGCCGATTTTAAGCCGTTGTTCCGGAAAGTCGAGCTGTTCGAATGTGCTCCTTACGGTTTGCAGAAGTTGCATTTTTTGATGATCGTCGAAAGTTTGGGCGCTTACAGTATGAAAGTTTGGAAGGTTTTCGGAAATAATTTCGCCTTGTATTTCGGTTCCTTCCGGAATTTCGTTTTTCCCGTCAAGGCTTAATGTTTCTTTATAAATCAGGCTGACAGGGAAGCTCAGACTTGTAGTTTTTTTACCGGTTACAAGTTCTGTGGTTGATTTAGTTTTTACCTTCGAGATGGTTGGGTTTTTAATGTTC
>DPRM01000129.1 GCA_003537645.1 Prolixibacteraceae bacterium | reverse complement strand
GCGCTTTGGGTAATACTGGGCGGACAGGTAATCACCGTTGGTGGCACCTGATCGTTTACAGTAACGGTAAACGAGCACGAGGTCGCATTTCCCGAAGCATCAGTAACCGTATAATTTACAGTGGTTACGCCCACGTTGAACACCGTGCTGTTTACCAATCCGGAACCTGAAGCGGTGGTTGCACCGGTTTTAGTCCAGGTAAGTGTGAGTAGTGCGACATCGCAATTGTCGGAATAAACCGGATTTCCGACCACGATTGCCGGGACAAAACAATCGGGAGCAGTTGCAATGGCCGAAACATTTGCCGGGCAGGTAATGGTTGGTGGCTGTGAATCAGTCACTGTTACAGTCTGTATGCAAGTGCTGGTGTTTCCTGAAGTGTCAGTAAAAGTCCATGTAATGGAGGTTGTTCCCACCGGATAAGTTCCGCTGGCATCGGCATCGCTGGTTTTGTAAGGCGAATTGTTTGTCACCGAAACGATTTCGTTACAGGGGTCGGACACCACCGGTGCAGCAACTGTTACATCGGTATCACATTCTCCTGCATCAGCGCTTTGTGTGATACTGGGCGGACAGGTAATTACTGTTGGTGGCACCTGATCGTTCACAGTAACGGTAAACGAGCACGAAGCCGAATTTCCTGAAGCATCAGTAACAGTATAAGTTACAGTGGTTACGCCCACATTGAAGGTGGTGTTGTTCACCAATCCTGAACCTGAAGCGGTTGTTGCGCCGGTTTTTGTCCATGTAAGTGTGAGCAGTGCGACATCGCAATTGTCGGAATAAACCGGATTTCCGACCACGATTGCCGGGACAAAACAATCGGGAGCAGTTGCAATGGCCGAAACATTGGCCGGACAGGTAATTGTTGGTGGCTGTGAATCAGTCACTGTTACAGTCTGTGTGCAGGTGCTGGTGTTTCCGCAGGCATCGGTAGCTGTCCATGTTACGGTAGTTGTTCCGGCCGGATACTGAACAGGTGCATTGTTTGTAATTGCCGGGGTTGAACAATTGTCGGTGGCAGTGGCAGTTCCAATGATAACATTAGTTGCAAAACATTCATCTCCATCAGAATTTACAGTTATGCCAGGCGGACAAAAAGTAAATGTTGGAGGAGTTGTGTCTCCAATGTTGATGGTATGTGTAATCTGAACACTATGATTGCAAACATCAGTAATGGTATAAGTTCTGGTGACTACTACGGGGCAGGTTCCGTTACCGACATCGCTGTGCGTCACGGTCAGTAAAGCATCGTCAGTACAGGCGTCGGTAATTGTAATGCCGCCGGGCATGGATTCCAGTTGGGCAACGGTGGTGGCGGCTGCAGGTGCATTGGTGGCAATGCAACCTTCAATGGTTGTGGTTGCCAGCGATCCGGCAACCACAGGCGACTGGGTGTCTGTAACAGTAATAACCTGGGTATAAACGGCACTTACGTTTCCGCAGTCGTCGGTAGCTGTCCAGGTATTTGTGTAGGTTCCGGCATTGAGACAAGTTCCCTGAACAAAACTTCCGGTAGTTTTGGTGATGTTAAGAGTAGGATCGCAAAGGTCGGTAGCCACCGGTTGAAGCGCCTGGGCTGAATTCAGTAATACAATGTCGGAACATTCGAGAGTCCGGTCAAGAGATCCAACGGCGGTCGTCCAGGTTGGAACTTGTGTATCAACAACGGTAATTGTTGCGCTGGCTGAGCTTACATTCCCACATTCGTCGGAGGCTGAAAAAACAACCGAAAGAGGCGGCTGGTTGCAGGCCATCGTAATTCCTCCGTAATCGTTCGTAACAGGCAGGCTTTCTGTGTCATCGAATGCCGTGGCCGAGGCGAGCCAGTTAATAATCTGCTGTGAGGCGTTAGGATCGTTGCATTCAACCACTAACGGCGCTGGAACATTGAGTGTTGATGGGCCTAACACATCAAAGTTGATGTCGAAATTATGGATAGAGGTGTTACACAAAACTCCGGAAGTAATTTCAGTAACCACCAACGAATAAGAACCTTCACCAGAGGGTGTCCAGGAGGAGTTTGTGGACAATAAATTGCCTGTTCCGTCCGGAGCGTCAAACCACTGGTAGTTATAATTCAGATTAATTGGGGTTATTGCCGCGTTGATAGATGGAATATTGTTGGCGCAAATATTTCCCGGATCGATATTGAAATTAATGGCAATTGGTGGGAGAGTGGTAACAATTACATCATTGCAATCGGTAATTGGGTTTCCATTACAGGTTCCGGCTCCAAGGATTGTTCCGCATACCTGATAAACAATGGTTGGCGGGGTCTGGCTGTCAGGTGTAAATATCGGATCGGTACAGTTTGTACACGACAAATACCGAAGCAAGGTCTGGTCATTCGGACTTTTTACTGTCCATGAAACTGAAGATGGAGTTACCCCGGTAACCGATAAGGTATCTGCACATTTTGCATCCTGTCGGGTAATTAAGCCGNNCCTCCAGGTTTACAGAAAGTTACCGTATAGAAACGGCCTCCCGCAAGACAGATTTCCTGCCCAACCTCAATAGGCTCCCCACAGTCAACCTGGTAATAGAGCGCTCCGGGAGGAATGGCTCCTGATTTGATGTCAAAGATCAACCCAACGGCATCTTTGTCGAGATAAACATTGAATGAAGTACACCTTGGAGGTGGCGGTCCCGATGCGTTACAGCAAATTCCTTCTCTGATATGTTCCGGAGAAATCCACAAGCTATCAGGAGCACCTGATAAGATGGCCGGATAGAATGGAACCGTACTTTGACAAATGGCACATCCTGTCCGATCCAAAACGGTAATGGTTTGAGTACATTCCGCAGAAGTATTTCCGCATTGGTCGCGGGCCACATATTTGCGAATTACAGTCAAAGGACAAAATCCAGCTGCGCCGGTAAGCCCGGTGTATTCTTCACTGGTCAGGACATATTCAACTGGTCCGCCGCAATTGTCAACTGCTGCAATATTCATAAAGGCATCGCTGGCAGGAATGGCGCTTGGATTTGCAACCGAAAAATTGGTACATACCAGGTCTGGAGCCTGTGTGTCCTGAGTACTGATGGTTTGATTGCCTGAAGTTTGATTTCCGCTGCAATCTGTCGCGGTCCAGGTTCTGGTAATGGTCGAACGTCCGGCGCAAGCTCCGGCAACGGTAGCATCCGAATAAGTAATGGAGACAGGTCCGCCGCAATTATCGGTTGCCGATGCCTGCCCTGTATTGGCAGGAACAGTACTTGCAGTACATTCTATTGTCGTGTTTAGCGGTAAGGTGAGTGTTGGTTTGATATTATCGAGTACTGTTATCAGCTGTTGATGTGAGGTCGAATTGCCGGAAGCATCTGTAACAGTCCAGGTTCGGGTAACTGTATATGTGCCGCTACAGGTTCCGGGAATTGGCGCGGCATCAGAATAGTTTACAATCAGGCTGGCAACAGAAGTACAATCATCCGATTTTACGGTAACGGTTCCGGTTATTGCAGGTGAAATGTTTGCAGTGCAGGCGGCGCCTAAATAAACTGTAGCATCTGCCGGTGCATTAAATGTAGGAGGCATATTGTCGAGTACTATCACCTCAATTTCTGATGTGGGAGCCGATTGGCAGGTGACTCCATTTTGGGTAGAAGTTGTTGTTCTTCTGAATTTTGTTGTTTGCAACAATGCGGGAGCGGCATAGCTTGATGTGGTAATGCCACTGATCATGTTCCAGCTTGTCCCGTTGTCGGTAGATTGTTCCCAGATGTAAGTAATCGTTCCTGAACCAGTGCCCGCAGTAATGGAGCCAAGCGCCAATGGAACCGCATTCGGGCAAATTGTTTGAGTCGCCGGACCGATCGCTCCCGAAGTTGGTAATGATTGTACAGTAATAGTGAAACTTACTGATGCGCCTGTACATCCATTGGCCTTTGGCGTAATCGTGATCGTTGCAGTTCCGGTGGCTGGTGTAAATGCGGGGATGACAGTTACCCCGTTTTGGTTGGCCAATCCAATGGCTGTTCCTCCTGAAATATCAAAAGCAACTCCTGAAGGTGTTCCGGTTAGTGAAATTGGGGAAGATAATACACTACTGCAGAATGTTCGGTCTGTAGGGATGCTTGCCGTAGGTATTGGATTCACTACAACAGAATATGTAGCAGTGGCAGTTTGCGGTGCACAGGCATTGTTGCTGGTTACAGTCATTGTCAGGGTTACTGTATTTCCTGCATCGGCGGCAGCAGCGGTGTAAGTGGGTGTCAGTGTGTTCGCTCCTGAAATAGCCCCAGTTCCGTTGTGTATCCATGTAATTGTTCCGTTCGAAGCAGAGGCTCCGCTTACGGTGGCAGTTCCGTTTGCACAAATAGTCTGGCTTCCGCCGGCAGTGGCAGTTGGAAGTGGCTCGACTACAATAGAGTATGTAGCAGTTGCCGTTTGCGGTGCACAGGCATTGTTGCTGGTTACGGTCATTGTCAGGGTCACGGTATTTCCTGCATCGGCGGCAGCAGCTGTGTAAGTTGGGGTAAGTGTGTTGGCTCCTGAAATTGAACCAGTTCCGTTGTGTGTCCATGCAATTGTTCCGTTCGAAGCAGAGGCTCCGTTCACGGTGGCTGTTCCGTTTGCACAAATAGTCTGGCTTCCGCCGGCAGAAGCTGTTGGAAGTTGCTCTACTACAACTGAGTAGGTAGCCGTTGCCGTTTGCGGTGTACAGACATTGTTGCTGGTTACAGTCATTGTCAGGGTTACGGTATTTCCTGCATCGGCGGCAGCAGCTGTGTAAGTGGGTGTCAGTGTGTTTGCTCCTGAAATAGCCCCAGTTCCGTTATGTGTCCATGCAATTGTTCCGTTCGAAGCAGAGGCTCCGCTCACGGTGGCTGTTCCGTTTGCACAAATAGTCTGGCTTCCGCCGGCAGAAGCTGTTGGAAGTTGCTCGACTGCAACCGTGTAAGTTGCCGTTGCCGTTTGCGGTACACAGACATTGTTGCTGGTTATGGTCATTGTCAGGGTCACGGTATTTCCTGCATCGGCGGCAGCAGCTGTGTAAGTTGGGGTAAGTGTGTTGGCTCCTGAAATAGAACCTGCTCCGTTATGTGACCATGCAATTGTTCCGTTAGAAGCAGAGGCTCCGCTCACGGTGGCTGTTCCGTTTGCACAAATAGTCTGGCTTCCGCCGGCAGAAGCTGTTGGCAGCGGTTCAACCTCTATGGCATAAGAGATTGGAGTTATTACATTACTGCAAATTTGTGGGGAAGCTCCTGATGAAATATTGGTAATTGTAATTGTTGTGGTTCCGGTATTTGCCAGCGGGATAGTTAAAAATGAACCGGACCCGGCAGTTGTTACAGCCATTGTAGGGCTGCCAGTGCCGGTATTGTCACCACTTAAACTGTAATTTACTACATAACCACCAAGCGGAAGGCCATCATCAGTTGAGGTAACTGTGATATTCACAATTGTTCCGGCACAAACAGGACTGACCGAACTTATTGCAGAAATGCTGTAGGTGGGGCATGTCCAGGAAATCCTGACCATGCCATTTGCTCCGGCACCGCCATTCCGTGGAGTACTGCTATTTGTAATTGCTCCACTTCCTCCGGCTCCGGGGCTGTTACCCGAATTCCCATTGTTACTGCCACTAACACCTGCACCACCGGTTCCTTCAGTTCCAATATTTCCCGGGCCTCCGGCACCTGGAGTTGAACCAGTCGCATTTCCTCCATTCCCGCTGTTTCCTGCGGCTCCTCCTCCAGCGCCTGAACTTGTTCCATTCCCGTCAGCTCCGTTTCCCCCGGCGTATTTAGTAGTTCCAATTGATGCCGCAACTGTTCCTCCAAGTCCGGCAGTAAAATTATCGTTGGTTCCACCAGCACCTCCGGCAGCAACGATTGCATTAATATTAAACGAAGAAGGATTTCCTGCAGTGCTTGCTGTTCCGCCTGTTCCAACTATTACTGAATAGGTATTCCCGGGGGAAACAATTACATTTCCACTTGCATAAGCGCCACCGCCGCCGCCACCACCACTTTTATTCTCCGAAGAAATAGAACTTCCACCGCCGCCACCGCCCCAGCATTCGACAGTAATACTTGTAACCCCGGCAGGTGCTGTAAATGAGCTACTTGAAGTAAATGTCTGTGAGGTCTGTGCCTGAACTATTTCAGGAAAGAGTAATAATAGAAATAATATAAGTATAAAGCGGAATGAGTTTGCAGATAAAGAGTTGGGTTGAGACCTAAGAATTTTTAAATCGTTTCTTGCCTCATTCGCAGAAAACCTGAAAATGGACGCAGAAACGAAACAGAAATGAAATACAGAGCGTATTTTCCTGTTTAATTCTCTTATCATCGCAAAACCAATCAGTCAATAATTTCTCACTCATAACCGTATTGACCTGCATTTAAGAAAATATTTCAGATTCGCTTTGTACAAATAAGGCACAAAAGGATTCTGAAATACTCCTCATTCAGGCCAAACAATGCCGGTATATTCTTCCCCTCTTCAGACTAATCATTAATGTAGATTGGTGCAATTGATCTTAAAGCTATAAAATTTGTTGATTGTTTTGATGGGTATGTATGAAAAATGCTATCATTCATGTTGTTATAAGTACATAATAATATTGTTGTACAGAAAAATCATACTTTCGGAAGCCTCTGTAAATACCTATTCTGTTGATTTTCTGAATAGTTTTAAGTTTGTTGGGATGGAATGAGAAATCAGCAACCTAAAATTGCTTTTTATTTAGAATCGATCTAAATAAGTCGGTTAGTCAATAATATTCTCTCTGAAAAGCACTTCTATTTGCCGGATTTGTACCTGAATTGCTTTTTACTGATTTCAGATTATTTGGTTACTGGATATAAAAAAAGTCCTGATAAGGATTTTTACAGCTTATCAGGACTTTTAAAATAGAGAGCTTTAATTACCCAGTTCAGATAGAAACCGGATTCGCATCAGCCGGATATCGTCTTCCGAATAATCTTCTTCTCCAAGTTCTTTCAGTGCCGATTCGATACTATCATCTTTGGCACTTCTGAAATAATCGAATACTTCTTCCTGACGGTCATCATCCATTATTTCATCAATATAGTAATCAATGTTTATTCTGGTTCCTGAATTTACGATTGCTTCGATTTCCGAAACCAGTTCTTTGAGATCGATTCCTTTCGAATCGGCAATGTCGTCGAGTGATAATTTACGGTCGATACTTTGAATGATACCCACCTTCAGTTTTGATTTGTTGGCAACACTTTTTACAACCAGATCCTGAGGCCTTTCGATTTCGTTTTCTTCAACATACAATTTTATCAGTTCAACGAATTCTTTACCGTATCTTTTTGCTTTACCCTCTCCAACTCCCTGAATAAATTTCAATTCGTCTATTGTAATCGGGTATTGCAAAGCCATGTCGGATAATGAAGGATCCTGAAAAATAACAAATGGCGGAAGATTCAGCTTTTTCGAAATCTTTTTCCGGAGATCTTTCAGCATGGCAAACAATTCAGGATCACCGGCGCCGCTAGCCTGAGCTGCAGCTGCATTGGCTTCTTCCTCAATGGCATCGTAGTCGTGATTGCGCACCAACAGAAAGTCATAAGGGTTTTCCAGAAAATCGTATCCCTTTTTTGTCATTTTCAGCAAGCCATAGTTTTCAATGTCTTTGCTGATAAGTCCGGCAATCATACTTTGCCTGAAAACAGCATTCCAGAATTTTTCACCATGATCGTTGCCCGAACCGAATGCTTCGAGTTCGTCGTGACGGAATGATTTTACTGCTGCTGAATGTTTGCCTGTGAGGATATCCGACAAATGCTCTGCTTTGTATTTTTCTTTTACTTCAATGATTGCCTGTAAAGCACGGCAGATTTCATCTTTGGCTTCAATCTGTTCCTTGGGATTGATACAGTTGTCACAGTTTCCGCAGGGTTCTTCCAATTTTTCGCCAAAATAATTCAACAGGATGATGCGCCGGCAAATGGCCGACTCGGCATACGAGGCGGTGTCGAGTAAAAGTTGCCGTCCGATTTCCTGTTCTGCAACCGGTTTGCCCTGCATAAATTTCTCCAGCTTTTGGATGTCTTTTGCCGAATACAGTGTGATGCATTTTCCCTCACCGCCATCCCGGCCGGCTCGTCCGGTTTCCTGGTAATATCCTTCCAGACTTTTGGGTATGTCGTAATGAATTACAAAGCGTACATCCGGTTTATCAATTCCCATTCCGAAGGCAATGGTGGCCACAATCACATCCACTTCTTCCATCAGGAATTTATCCTGATTTCCTGACCGGGTGGCAGAGTCCATTCCAGCGTGATAGGCCAGTGCTTTGATGCCATTTACTACCAGTGCTTCGGCAAGTTCTTCAACTCTTTTTCTACTTAGGCAGTATATAATCCCCGATTTACCTTCATTTTCCTTTATGAACTTGATAATCTGTGATTCGGGTTTCGATTTTGGCTTTACCTCGTAGTAAAGGTTCGGACGGTTAAATGAAGCCTTAAAAACATTTGCCTCGAGCATCCCGAGTGTTTTCTGGATGTCGTGCTGTACTTTGGCTGTTGCTGTTGCAGTAAGGGCAATGAGCGGGGCGGCTCCAATTTCAGAAACAATTGGTTTTATGCGTCTGTATTCTGGCCTGAAATCGTGACCCCACTCCGATATGCAGTGTGCTTCATCAATAGCGTAGAATGATATTTTGACATTTTTTAGGAAATCAATATTGTCTTCTTTTGTTAAGCTTTCGGGTGCAACATAGAGCAGTTTTGTTTTGCCGTTTGTTACATCGTCGCGTACTTTTTGAGCCGCAGCCTTTGTGAGAGATGAATTTAAAAAGTGGGCAATCCCATCTTCGGTTCCAAAACTTCTGATGGAGTCAACCTGATTCTTCATTAAAGCAATCAGGGGGGAGATAATAATGGCAGTGCCCTCCATAATAAGCGCCGGTAATTGATAGCACAACGACTTTCCTCCTCCTGTTGGCATTAATACAAATGTATCATTGCCGCTCAACACACTTTTAATCACGTCTTCCTGCTGACCTTTGAACCTGTCAAATCCGAAATATTTCTGAAGTTCTTCTGTTAATGTTTTCTCTATTCCCATATAATAGACCTTTTTACAGATCAAGATATTAATTTACAATTCCCATTTACTTTCCCGAAGGTATATAAAATATCGTTAGAATTACAATGGTTCAATCTGAATTTAAATACTTTTTGCCTGTCTTTAAGTAAAATTAAGAGTTGTCCAATCTTCAGGATTAGGAATATAAACTATATTTGTGCGAATTTTTTTTAGCTAATCCGATCCATATATTGACAGAATCATGTCCGAAGAAACCAACAGAGAAGAACAATCGACCAAAAAGAAAAGCGCAAAGGAACCGAAAGCAGAGATGTCATTTCTCGATCATCTGGAAGCTCTCCGGTGGCATGTAATAAGATCTTTTATTGCGATATTCGTTTTCGCGATTGTTGCATTTATTGAAAAGGATTTCATTTTTGATTCAATCATTTTCGCACCCAAGAATCCTGATTTCTGGACCAACCGCATGTTCGCCTTATTGTCTGAATATGTTGGCGTTGACGCTTTAAAGATAAATACACATGAGCTGCAATTGATCAGCATCAGCATGTCGGGTCAGTTTATGGTTCATATGTGGACCTCGATTATTGCCGGTTTTATTCTGGCATTTCCGTATGTCATTTTTCAGTTCTGGAGTTTCATTAAACCAGCTCTTTACGAGAATGAACGACGACACGCTACCGGCGCTGTGATGTATATGACTATTCTGTTTTTTATCGGAGTCTTATTTGGCTATTACCTGATTGTTCCGCTTTCTGTCGATTTTCTGGGGGCGTACAGTATAAGCAGTACTGTCGTCAATCAAATAAATATACTTTCATACATTAGTACGGTAACTTCAATCGTTATTGCAGGTGGTGTTATTTTTGAACTTCCCATTATTGCATTTTTTCTTAGCAAGGTTGGGTTGCTGACACCCAGATTTATGAGGAAGTACAGAAGGCACTCTTTCCTTGTATTGCTTATTATTTCAGCAATTATTACCCCTCCGGATATTTTTAGCCAGATAATGGTCTGTATTCCACTGGTTTTGCTTTACGAGGTTAGTATTGTCATTTCGGGCAGGGTAGAAAAAGCCAACCTGCGGAAACTGGATGAAATTTAATGAATGCTCACAAATTTTCTGAATGAAACTACGAGCTGAAAATATTGTCAAGAAGTATCGGAAACGAACTGTTGTAAAAGGTGTTTCGTTTGAAGTAAATCAAGGTGAGATAGTGGGACTTCTTGGTCCAAACGGGGCGGGGAAAACCACTTCGTTTTACATGATTGTCGGTTTGATCAAACCACTGTCGGGAAGAATTTTTATTGACGAAGAGGAAATTACCATGATCCCGGTCTATAAACGGGCACAAAAAGGTATTGGATATCTTGCGCAGGAAGCTTCCGTTTTCAGGCAAATGAGCGTTGAGGACAATATTTTGTCGGTACTCGAAATGACCAAAATGCCCAAAGAATTACAGCATCAGAAGGTCGAGACGTTGCTGACCGAATTCGGCTTGCACCACATTCGCAAAAGTAAAGGATTCCAGCTTTCGGGCGGCGAGCGGCGAAGGACTGAAATTGCACGGGCCCTGGCAATCGATCCGAAATTTATTTTACTCGACGAGCCTTTTGCCGGTGTCGATCCAATTGCAGTTGAAGATATTCAGCACATCATCAAAACACTTCGCGATAAGAATATCGGAGTACTGATTACCGACCACAACGTACACGAAACACTTAATATTACCGACCGCTCATATCTTCTGTACGAGGGTTCTATTATGAAAGCAGGGACTGCGGAAGAGCTGGCATCTGACGAAGAAGTTCGCCGCGTTTATCTGGGACAGAACTTCGAACTTCGGGGATAAAATTCCATTGCTTCGCAAACAATCAAAAAAGATTAGACTTCACTGTTGCGGAGTTAAAAAAAATGACATACATTTGCACCGCATTTAGCGGGCGTGGCGGAATTGGTAGACGTGCCAGACTTAGGATCTGGTGCCTTACGGCGTGGGGGTTCGAGTCCCTTCGCCCGCACAGCAGAAGATTAACCGCCTTGCTTTACCTTGAAAAAGGATAAGCAAGCGGTTTTTATTAATTTAAAGCAATAGGTTTTAGAACCGGAGCTTTTTCCAATGTTCTTCTTCCTTACTGATTCTCAATAACTTTAAGAGGTTAATTATGAATATTACCAGAGAAAATATCGACGAACTGAATGCAACTCTCACCATTTCTGTTGAGAAAGCCGATTATGAAGCAACGGTTAACGACGTCCTGAAAAACTATCGCAAAAAAGCCAATATGCCCGGATTTCGTCCGGGAATGGTTCCTGCAGGTTTAATCAAAAAAATGTATGGAAAAGCAGCGCTTGCCGAAGAAGTAAATAAAATCATTTCGAAAAGCCTGAATGAGTATATACATGCTGAAAACCTGAATATATTGGGAGAACCTCTTCCAAACGAAGAAAAACAAACTGCTATTGATTGGGATAACCAATCTGATTTCAGCTTTGTATATGATATTGGGATGGCTCCTGCAATCGAGGTTACTCTCGGTAAAGAGGTGACTATGCCTTATTACAGCATTGCTGCCGACGATGAAATGGTTGGCAAGCAGATGGATGCTTATGCCGGACGTCTGGGCGAAAATAAAGTTGTTGACAGCGTTGAAGGAAAAGATACTGTTCGCGGAACTTTTGTTCAGCTCGACGAAGCCGGAAATGAACTAGAAGGCGGAATTAAAGCCGAAAAAGTGGTGATTGCCATTGATATAATGAAGGACGAAGAAATTAAAGCTTCGTTCATTGGTAAAATGGCTGGTGATGTAGTTGTTTTTGATCCGGTAAAAGCATACGATAACAAGCACGAAGTGGGTCACATGCTGAACATTTCGCACGAAGAAGCTGAAGCCCTTTCAGGAAATTTTAGCTTTACAATCGAAGAAGTGCTTCGTTTCGAAAAAGCAGAACTTACTCCTGATTTGTACTTAAAAATCTTCGGCGAAGATTCAGGAATAACTACTGAAGAAGAATTTAAAGCAAGAGTAAAATCCGAAATTGAAGAAAACTTCGTGTATTCGAGCGATTATAAATTTTCGATCGACAGCCGCGATGCTTTGATAAATTCAATTCAGTTCGATTTGCCAAAGGCATTTTTAAGACGTTGGATTAAACTTACCAACGAAAAAATGACTGATGAGCAAATTGATGGCGATTTTGACAATTTCATGCTCGATTTGAAATGGCAATTGATTAAAGACAGAATTGTTAAAGACAATGAGTTGAAGATCACCGAAGAGGATGTTCGTGCGCTGGCCAAAGAAATGGCTGCCATGCAATTCCGTCAGTACGGGCTGAACAATGTGGCCGACGAGCATCTTGAAAACTACGCCAAACACATGCTCGAAAAAGAAGAAGAACGACGCAAACTGGTCACTAAAAAGCAGGAAGATCTTATTCTTGCCACCATAAAAAATAAAGTTACCCTCGACATGAAAGAAATTACTTATGACGAGTTTAACAAAATGCTTGAAAATTAATTGACTGTCGGTATAGTCAAAAGCATATTTTCTTAACTTTGTGAAAATCAGTTTTACCTTTTTATAAAGGATAATTACTGACTTTCACAAAGTTTTTTTTTAACAATAGAACAAACACTATGAGCGACGGAAAAGAATTTAACAAATATGCGAGAAAACATGTAGGTATCAGTAGCCTGAACTTACTTCGCTTTGATTCAATTTTCACCAACAGTCTGACACCTTATATTATTGAAGAACGTCAGTTAAACGTTGCATCAATGGACGTTTTCTCAAGGTTGATGATGGACCGGATTATTTTTCTGGGTACACCGATCGACGATTACATTGCCAATATTGTTCAGGCACAGCTGTTGTTCCTTGAGTCGGCTGATCCAAAAAAAGATATCCAAATCTATTTCAACACTCCGGGAGGTTCGGTTCATGCCGGATTGGGCATTTACGATACTATGCAGTACATTTCGTCGGATGTTGCTACAATTTGCACGGGAATGGCCGCTTCGATGGGAGCTGTGCTTCTTACTGCCGGTAGCAAAGGAAAGCGTTCAGCTCTTAAACATTCCAGAGTAATGATTCATCAGCCAATGGGCGGTGCGCAAGGTCAGGCTTCGGATATCGAAATTACTGCCCGCGAAATAATGAAACTTAAAAAAGAATTGTACGATATTATTGCCAATCACAGCGGGAAATCATACAAACAAGTTGAAAAAGATGCCGATCGCGATTATTGGATGACTTCAACCGAAGCCAAAGAATATGGCATGATCGACGATGTACTAGTCAGAAACAAATAGGAATTCAGGAAACTTTAAATAAAATATCTTGAAAATGAAAATGGATAAATGTTCGTTTTGTGGACGCGAAAAGAAGGAAGTAAACCTGCTGATTGCCGGCATGGAAGGACATATTTGCGACAATTGTGTTGAGCAGGCTCACGCAATTGTTGAAGAAGAATTCAAGAAAGATGAAGGTTTTGACACCAAGGGCATCAAATTGATGAAACCCCGTGAAATAAAGTCTTTTCTTGATCAATATGTGATCGGGCAGGATCATGCAAAAAAAGTATTGTCGGTGGCTGTCTATAACCATTACAAAAGGCTCAATCAACCGATTTCGAATGATGAAACGGAAATTGAAAAATCAAATATTATCATGGTTGGAGAGACCGGAACCGGTAAAACACTGCTGGCCCGGACAATCGCCAAGATGCTGCACGTTCCATTTACGATTGTTGATGCCACTGTATTAACCGAAGCCGGTTATGTGGGTGAAGACATCGAAAGCTTATTGACGCGCCTGCTTCAGGTGGCCGATTATAATGTGGAAGCAGCCGAACGCGGAATTGTATTCATCGACGAAATTGACAAAATAGCCCGCAAAGGCGATAATCCGTCAATCACGCGCGATGTTTCGGGCGAAGGTGTTCAGCAGGGATTGTTAAAACTGCTCGAGGGCGCTATCGTGAATGTTCCTCCGCAAGGTGGACGTAAACATCCTGAGCAGAAAATGATCGCCGTAAATACCAAGAATATTTTGTTTATATGTGGTGGTGCATTCGATGGAATTGATAAAAAAATAGCACAACGCCTTAATACTAAAATTGTTGGATACGGTGCGCAGAAGAAAGCCGAGAATCTCGACCGTGCCAATATGATGCAGTATATTTCGCCACAGGATCTTAAATCGTTCGGGTTAATTCCTGAAATTATTGGCCGTATTCCGGTTTTGACTTATCTTGAACCGCTCGACAGAAAGGCTTTGCGCAGTATTTTGACTGAGCCGCGCAATTCGCTTATCAAGCAGTATGTGAAATTGTTCAAACTTGACGATATAGAGCTAAGTTTTGAAGAAGAAGCACTCGAATTTATCGTCGATAAAGCCATTGAGTTTAAACTTGGGGCGCGCGGTCTTCGTTCAATCTGCGAAAATATTATGGTCGATGCTATGTTTGATACTCCATCTGACAATGTCAGCGATATGAAAATCAGCCTCGATTATGCGCAGGAAAAAATTGACGGAACAATCGCTGTTCGTTTAAAGGCCAGCTAAATTGTTTCGAATTAAGATAGTTAGAAATGCAGTCAGTAATGATTGCATTTTTTTTTCGGATTGTTGAATTGTATCAAAAATTGAAAGTATGGAAGAGCAGTTTATAGGGAAGGGTGATTTTGTAAGGATTGACGGAATTAATGCCGTGGTGGTTGGAACTGATGAGGATGAGAATATTCCGGCCGATCACATTGCTGTATTTTTCGGTTCCGAAATAGCCCGACGCGAATCGGAAGGCGGCGAAGGTAATGGGCAACCGCAAGTTTGGATTGTACCAATTGACTTGTGCGAAGATGGGCTGGAGCCGGAATATCTCGAAGAATAGGAACTTTGATGTATATCTGTTAAGCTTTCCTGAAATGTGATTTAGAAGTGTCATTCAATCGCATTCGGTTGTAATTATTGGTAAGAAAGAGTTTTTACAAATGGCTGTCAATGACTAAGTGGCAATTTATGACTTATAACACAGAACTAATCATTCACCAATTCCGGCGGCAGTTCCTTGCTGGTTTTAGCTCCCAGTTTCCGAATATTTTCGGCCCGTTTTACCAGATTACCGCTTCCGGAATAAAGTTTACCGGCTGCCTGATCGTAGGTTTTTTTCGTATTGTCCAGGCTTTTGCCAATCGACTCCATATCAGAGATAAACGCAACAAATTTGTCGTATAAAGCGCCGCTTTGCCGGGCAATTTCAAGGGCGTTGCGGGTTTGGTTTTCCTGCTGCCAGATTGACGAAATGGTTCGCAGAGTTGCCAGCAAAGTTGAAGGACTTACCAGCACTACTTTGTTATCCCAGGCATATAGAAATAACTCCTGATCTTCCTGAACGGCAATACTGAACGACGATTCGATGGGTATAAACAGTAATACAAAATCGGGGCTGTTGAAATTCGGCGAGTGCTGGTAATGTTTTTCGCTGAGTATTTTGATGTGGTTTCTCACGCTTAGCAAATGCTCTTTCACGAAAGCCATCCGGTCTTTTTCGTTTTCAGCGTTTACCAGCCGCTCATAAGCCACCAGCGAAACTTTCGAATCAACCACAATGTGTTTTTGGTCGGGCAAATGAATCACCACATCGGGCTGGAAGCGTTCCCCATTTTCCGAAAGTACACTTTCCTGTTTCCGGTATTCGCGGCCCTCTGTCAGCCCCGACCGCTCCAGTATTCGTTCCAAAATCATTTCGCCCCAGTTGCCTTGTTTTTTTACATCGCCTTTCAGCGCTTTTGTTAAATTATTGGCTTCATCACTGATTTTCAGGTTCAGATCGTGCAGTTTTTTAAGTTCGGCTTTCAGATCGGTTTGATCTTTCAGTCCTTTTTCGTACGTGTCTTCCACTTTTTTCTCGAAAACCTGTATTTTTTCTTTCAGTGGTGAAAGCAAATCGGAGATATTTTTGTGGTTGGCTGCCGAAAAATCAGTGGTATTTTGTTTCAGGATTTTTGAAGCTATGTTCTCGAATTCGGTCGTGAATTTTTGCTGAAGGTTTTCCATTTCCTTTTTCTGCGATTCCAGTTTTTCCTGAAGGTTGGCGAAATCGGCCTCGGCACGCGCCAACTGCTGACTCTGTACGCCACTTTCTGCCCGAAGGAGTTGAATTTGCAGTAGCAATTCTTCTTTTTCTTTCAGCAGCGATTGATTGCGGTCTTCGAACAAGGATTTTTCCTTTTCAAGTTCAAATTTTTCCTGAATGAAGTTTTGCTCCATCATCTGTTTTTCTTTCTCAAAATCAGATTGTTGTTTCTGAAGTTTCGATTTCAGAATAAAATATGCAAGAACAAATACAAGGCCCGCGCCAGCTATAAAATACAGAATTTCCATGATCTAAAATTTGACTAAAAATACCAAATTAATTTTCACCACGGATTACACAGATTAACACAGATTTGTAATCTTTGTGATTTCGTAGCCTTTGGTCGAAGAAATTAAACGAATGACTACTTAGCCATATTAAAATCAGGAACAATTATGGACGTTAAAATTGAAGAAAGCTGGAAAAAGCAGCTTCAGCCCGAGTTTGAAAAACCGTATTTCAAACAATTGACCGAATTTGTAAAGTCGGA
The DNA here is from genome assembly GCA_003537645.1 of Prolixibacteraceae bacterium. GTDB lineage: Bacteria > Bacteroidota > Bacteroidia > Bacteroidales > Prolixibacteraceae > Aquipluma. The sequence goes on along the minus strand of DPRM01000129.1, from coordinate 38,919 downwards.
ATATGCCAGCCAAACCGTTTATCCGCCAGCCAGGTTGATTTTTAACGCATTCGAACAATGTCCGTTCGACCGGGTAAAAGTGGTGATTTTGGGACAGGATCCGTATCACGGACCGGGGCAGGCGCACGGCCTGTGCTTTTCGGTGAACGATGGCGTTGATTTTCCGCCCAGTTTGCGAAATATCTTCAAGGAAATTAATGCCGATACAGGCACCCCGATCCCCAAAAGCGGGAACCTTGAACGATGGGCAAAGCAGGGAGTTTTATTGCTTAATGCTACTTTAACCGTTAGGGCGCACACTGCAGGTTCGCACCAGAAAAAAGGCTGGGAACAATTTACCGACTCGGTGATTCATTCGGTAGCCGATAAACTCGAAAATGTGGTTTTCATACTTTGGGGAAATTATGCCATCAGCAAAGGCGAATTCATCGATTCGCGAAAGCATTTGGTTTTGAAATCAGTGCATCCGTCGCCGCTTTCGGCTAGTCGTGGCTTTTTCGGAAACCACCAGTTTTCGGCAACCAACAAGTATTTGACCGAGCATGGAAAAGAAGCAGTGAAGTGGTAACGAAAATGAATGTTTCAGCAATTACAAAATGTTGCGCAACCATATTAGTTTCAACTACATCTTGACAGAAATAGGATTATGAATATATGAAAGGTTTTATTCCTTTTGGTTTATTGTTCGAAACAAATTTTTGACTAGTTTTAAACAATAACATATTCACTTTTCTGCCAAGATCAACCAATGTTATTCAACTCCAGAAAGAGATACACGATAATCTGGGCTAAGCTCTTAGTCTCTATTTTGTTATGCTTATTTGCTACTTTTTCAAATGCACAAAAGGAAGCAGCAGTATGGTCGGTTGGTGCCGGATTACAGTTTAACTTTAAGTCGGGCAACCTCGAATTTTCAACATTTCCGGCGAACAATGAGGCAAACACAACCATTTGCGACAAAGAAGGTAATTTGGTTTTATATACCAACGGACGCACAGTCTGGAACAGGAATAACGAAATTATTGTCAACGGTGATGGATTGATTCCGGCTAATGCTTATCAGAATAAACTACCTGTATTTGTGCCTTACCCCAAAAAAGATGGCTGGTATATTCTTATTTATGAAGAAGATTATAGCGACATACGCGATAACACGCTTTATTATGCCGAAATCGATGCCAACGCGAATGGGGGAAAGGGCGAAGTCGTCAGAAAAAAAGTAAAAATTCACGACAATTTTCACTCCAGCCCAAGTATAGCGGGTTTCTGTGAGAACAGTTATTATTGGCTGGTAATCGACAGAAATGAGAATGTAACTTCCGACCCAAATCGCGATAGGATATATTTTTATAAAATTGATGAGAACGGTGTAAATCTCACTCCAAAAATTAATGCACAATTCAATATCGGAAATTCCAGTGGTTATCGATTCTCGCCAAATGGCGATAAATTTTATTTCCGTTATGGTGGTAATCAGATTGAATCAGAGCTTATTGCTGATTTTGATTTTATAAAAGGCGAAATATACAATACCCGAAATTTAGGATTTACTGTAAATTTTAACAAAGAATTTTCGCCCGACAGCCGTCTTTTGTATTTCTTTTCAAACAATAAATTGATTCAGGTTGATGCGTGCTATTCAAGTACTTCTTCAATAATTAATTCTGCGGTTACTATTCTCACATTAGCATCAAATACTGATGTTAATTATCCAGGCGGGGATTTGCGTTTAGCTCCGGATGGGAAAATCTACTTTTCGTATTACGATGTAATTGATCGGAAAACAAAACTTGGAGTTATTAACAACCCCAACAAAAAGGGATTTGCCTGTGACGCGGAGACCGATATTTATACGATCACAGGTAACACTTTCAGGATGCCGGAGTTTGTAAGCAGCTTTTTAAGGGACAAACATCCTGAAATGCAGCAGGAAGTATTTGCAAATGCAGGGCCTGATGTTGAAATCTGCTCCAATTCAATCGCAAACCTTGGTTTGAATGAAGACACCGACGTATTTTACACGTGGTTACCTGAAACTGGTTTCGATGAACCCTTCTCCGCAAAAACTTTTTATCGTCCAGATGAAATGCACAATAATATTCCCGAAATAGCAACACTTACTTTGCGCGCAACCGATGGAAACTGCTGGCTTAATTTTGATGAGGTGAACGTAAATATTTTACCTGTTGCCGAAAAATTACCGGTCGAGGGTAGCTGGTCGGTTTGCCCATTTGTTGAAGAAGTTGACTACTGGACAGTAGATGATGGAAATACGCTGCATTGGCTGGTTGATGGTGGTGAAATCGTATCGGATCCATCGAACGACAGCATTAAAATCAACTGGGGAGCTACCAACAAGGATGCTTCTGTCAGCTTATTTTCCACCAATCAGTATGGCTGTAATTCCGACACTACCGTTTTCCCGGTCAGGATAAATGTTGAACTTATCACCGAAACGCCTAACGGAGCAAGCCAGCTTTGTGTGGCCGAATGCAAAAATATTCCTTATCAAATCAGAAATACAAACGGTTCGGTTTATACCTGGATTGCTGAAAAGGGCGAGGTTGTAACGGGACAGGGAACAAATAAAGTTGTGGTTGACTGGCATGGCGACGGACAGCATAAACTGATAGTTGAAGAATCGAGCACCACCATCGATACCATTTGTTTTGGGGCTTCGGAACCTTTGATAGTGAATGTTTTGAACGACAGCCTGGAAATTAAACTGGAGCAGATTTCATATATTCAGGATAATAAGCTTGCAATTCAGTATTCATCAGAAAAACTCCGGAATGAACATTCTCTTTTTCTGCTCATTCAGAATGAACGCAAGGGAACACTCAAAGAATTATACATATCCAGATCATCTGACGGAAAATATGTTTACATACCCGATAACTCTGAATTAAGCTCTGAGTTAATCAGCTTAAAAGTGAAAAACACGTGTAACGAAACGTTTTATTCCAATCAACTACAGACCATTGTGCTTGAGGGAATTGCTTTTGAGAAAGAAAATAGGATCAGGCTTAGCTGGAATATTAACCAGTTCTGGGAAAACGACCAGCTCGAACATGAAATCTGGTATTCGGAAACCGGGCTTGACGATTGGAAAATTATTGCTGAAGGCGAATCTGGAACTGCTTATGATTTCCAGTTGAAGGGATTTTCATTAAACCATTATTTCAGGATTAAGGAGGTTAATCGTGATAAAAATCTGGCATCGTGGTCGAATACAATTAGAATTGAGGTTGAAGGTGACATTACAGTTCCCGATGTTTTTACGCCCAATGGTGATGGAATTAACGACGAATGGCAAATTAGCAACATTCGGTTTCACCCGTTTCAGAAGATCATCATTTACAATCGTTTCGGACAGGTAATTTACGAATGTAGTAACGAATTTATTCCCTGGGATGGAAAAATAAACGGCGAAATCATTCAGGGAACTTATTTCTATCAAATCGTTTTCGATCAGGCAAATAAAAAATACGGACAAGTAACGATTTTGAAATGAGTAAATTAACAATCAGGATTGGAGTTCTGTTTTTGCTTTTTTCTTTCCAGATAAAAGCACAGGACTTCCCGTACCATTATTTTACACATTTCAATCCGATGGTGAATAATCCGGCGCTCGCCGCGGCCGACGAGAAAGTGAATATCAATGTGGCCAATTACAATTTATGGGCCGGAGGATTCAGTCCGTTAAGCGATTATTTGATCAGCTTCTCGATTCCTGTCGATTTCAGTAAAAACAAACGACGGACTTTATATCAGCCAAGGGTAGGCCTGGGCGCTGTTTTGCTACATGAAAACATTGGCCCATTTAGCCAAAACATTTTCCAGCTTATTTATTCCTATCACATTCCTTTATCAAGAACAACTGTGCTTTCGCTGGGGGTTAACGGGATTGCCGAAAATTTCGGGATTGATGTCAACTCATTGTCGCCATTGCAACACGACGACCCCAGAATATTGACCGGAAATAATAATGCGATGCTTTTCGATGGCGGATTTGGTTCTTCAATCAGCGGAAAGAATTACCGGATTTCATTTTCGGCCTTGAATTTAGCGCCGGGTGTTTTTAAGTTCAAAAACAGTTTGGCCGAAGATATTCAGGAATACAGGAAGTTCTTTCTGTCAGGGAATTATACATTTAATAGGTCGGGTAATTTCTCGATTCAGCCTGGATTTACATTCAGAAATACGATTCAGAATAAATTAGGGTTTGATACGATGCTTGATTTTAATTTGCATTTCTTTTCATTCGGAACTGGCTACAGGAGCGAGAATACGGTTTTTATCTTCACCAAAATAGCCGTTCGTGACTTTGTTTTTAGCTATACTTCAGAAAATCCTTTGTCATCGAACCACATGATTGGAAATGGGCACACCTTTTCGCTGGCCTGGAGTTTTGATATGATGAATCGCTGATTTTAATCCAATGACGCGATATCGCCGACAGCAGCGCCGGTTATTCGAACCAGTTCTTCAGGATTGATTTTAAGCTGCAAGCCGCGTTGTCCGGCGCTTACAAAAATATGGTCGAACAACTGGCAGGTTTCGTGAATGTAAATCGGGTATGCTTTTTTCATGCCCAACGGGGAACACCCACCTCGAATGTAGCCAGTCAGAGCAAGCAGTTCTTTTTGCAGGACCATCGCGCAATTTTTATTTCCGGAGACTTTGGCCGCTTTTTTCAGGTCAACTTCCATGTCGCCGGGAACGACAGCCACAAAAACGCCGGTTTTATCGCCCCGTAAAACCAGTGTTTTGAAGATTTGCTCAATATTCTGGCCAATCTTCTTTGCCAGATTGGTGGCACTTAAATCGTTTTCGTCCACCTCATATTCCGTCAATTCGTAATTGATTCCGGCAGCGTCGAGCAAGCGTGCGGCATTTGTTTTTTTCATAAAGCCTCCCCCAACCCCCTCCGAAAGAGGGGGCTTTTACTTCGAATTTCCAAACGATTTTAACCAATTATTCCTCCAGACCAATGATGGCTGAAGTTTCGAAAGATTCGCCGGGAGCCAGCTGAATTGGGTATTCGAAAGCGTTGGTCGCTTCCACGCATACAAATGTTTCCCAGGCATCATCGGGCAAATCACCGATATTGGCACAGGTTTCGGCGCCGGGGTTCCAAACAGTGGTTACTTTGCTTCCCGACTTTTCGACCCTGATGCGGCGGCGGAAAATAGGATCGGAAACAATAACCATGCTTTCAGTATTCAGGTAATGGCGGGTCGTCGGCTCGTTGATCTGCAAAATTTCTTCGTCCTGAATTCCATATTCCCCGTTCAGCTGGTTGAAATAACTTGTGTTTTTCAAACCTTCAATGTGCAGGTTATCGATGGCCGACAAGTTGTAGTAAGAATGCAAGGCGCAGGTGTAGTCGAAGGCTTCAGCAGAAGTATTGGTCACTTTTAAAGTTGCAGTCAAGGTAAGCCCAATAGTAATGCTCATTTCGGCGCAAAACTCGTGAGGCCAGTAAGCCAGCGTTTCGTCCGAAGAGCAAAGTTGAAGGCGGACAACTGTTTCCCCGTTTGGTCGTGTTGCAGTTTCGAGCACATCCCAGTACATCAGTCGGGCAAAGCCGTGCTGTGGTTTCTCCGGATCNNGGGATACCTCCGCGAATAGGCTTGCCAACCTCAAAGAAACTATCGGAACTCAGCCAAAGTAAATCCATCGAATTGCGTGGCCGAAAGCTGGTAATATGAGCGCCGTACAGGCAAATGTCGGCATCGGCATATTTGTTTGAAACAGTAACGAAAACCAAATCGTTTTCGAGTTCGGCAAATCCAACTTCGCCTTCAATGCTGAATTTTTCGTCCAGTTCGTCAATATCAATCATGTGGAATGTTGAGTTTTAAATTATGAATGTTGAATATGCGGTGCAAGGTAACAAACCTTTTCCGGAGATAAAAGATTGGAAGAACCAAAACTATTTGATTTGAATATCCTGCGAAAGGTCGAGTTCACCCAGCCAGATTCGCCCATTACGTTGAACCAGCTCCGATTTGCCAACCTTTGAGAGTCCCGGAAACCGGAAAAACAATTTGTATTGTCCGGCTGGCAGCTGGTCGAAATTGGTATAGTGTATCCAGATCGTCTTTTTTTCATGGCTATTGATCAGAGACAACCAGTTCATTTCCCATGAATCGTAAGATTGGGATTGTAGGTGCTCAACGTGATTTTCGAATGATTTTTTCAGTGTGGGATTCCAGAGCGACAGTCCGTTGGTAAAGTAATGGAACAATCCGAGTCCCATTTTTTGCGGATCGAGGTAATAATAGTTGAAGGAATCGTTGTTGATCAGTTCCAGTTCCAGCGAAACTTTACCACCCGGATTAAACTGAACCGACCGGATTTCGCATTGTAAACCTTCGTGCAACTGATTGTGTGATTTCAGCGCGCTTAGTATCCGGGCATCACTGCGGGGATCTGTTGGCGGTATTTTTTCCCCGTCTATATCGGTGTAGCTCCCAAATGCTATTGGCACAACATAGTCAGGATAAAAAATGACGGGAGTATAAATTGCTGGCCCCAAAGGTATTGATGACATTACCCAAGAATGAAAAACACCGGTATATATTTTTTCGCCGTCGGCATAAACCTGAAAACTATCGCGGTAAAGTTTCTCGTTAAGGAATGAATTGGGACTCTTCAGGTAAATAAAATGAGTTGAAAGGTCGTAATAGTCAATATCACCGGCAGTTATTACAACCCGTTCGCCAATGGTCACCGACAAACCTTCGCCGGAAATTGGTAAATCGTCTTGGTTGCAGCCTGCAAAAAGAAAAATAAAAGCAAGTGACAGAGGTAGTATTGTTTTCATTTTTGTTTTTTATGAAGATGATCAAAGTAACGAAATGGTTGCTTTTCAATCAGTACGAATGTTGATTCTAAATTAGTATAAATTAACAGTGAAAGCTTACTTTTTATATTTTAGCTTTGTTGAAAAAATACCATTTCTATGTCAGAATTTACCAATCATAAAGAAAAGAGGATTGCCAAACTGGTCGAACTTTTTGAGCTTGTTATTCGCGGTGAGATGAACGCCGGACTTGTGAAGGAATATCAGGATGTGATCGATCGCACAGGCCCGGCCGATGTGATTGAGGTTGTTGATTGGCTGATTCACCTGAAAATACCAATGCCCAAATTGAAAAAGGGAATCAACAAGGCGCTGAACCTGTTGAATAAACCGCTTCAGGAATTTTCATATACCCCGCCGGCTGCGGATAGTTTTACGGGTTGTCTTATTCAAAACAACGAACAACTCGACCTCCGTCTGAAAGCCATTCGCCCGCTACTGAAGGAGCTTAATCTCGCTCCTGAAAATCAATACTTCAGGAACGAATTGAAAGGAAAATTTACTGATCTGGCAAAAATGGATCAGCACTACCAGATAAAAGAGAATGTTTTCTTTCCGCTAATTGAGGAATTTATGCCCGATTACCGCTGTTTACAGGTAATGTGGTCGTTTCATGATGATATCCGGTCGAACATAAAAGCAGTTATTCAAGTGCTCGATGATCCGAATTTCGATCTGAAAGCATTTAACCGCCTGTCAGGCGATATTTTTTTCAATATGTATGCGATAAAGTTTCGCGAGGAACGCATTCTTTTCCCGGTTGCCAGCGATTTTATTCCTGAAAATAAATTAAACGAACTTTTTAGAGAAAGTCTCGAAATCGGATTTCCATATATTAATCCTGAAATTACTGCTCCTGAAGTGTTGACCCATCCGGGCATTTCTTCCGCCGAAGTTGATTTAAAAACCGGTTTTTTATCGGCAGAACAAATCCGTCTTGTTTTTAATCATTTGCCGGTTGATATTACTTATGTGGACGAAAACGACAAGGTTAAATTTTTCTCGACTCCTGAAAAACGGATATTTCGGCGCACCAATTCTATCATTGGCCGTGAAGTGAAAAATTGCCATCCGCCTGAAAGTGTGCATGTGGTGGAGCAAATCGTGGAAGCGTTCAGAAACGGAACAAAAGACAAAGCCAGTTTCTGGATACAGATGAAAGGCGAATTTATCCTGATTCAGTATTTCGCAGTTCGCGACGAGCAGGGAAATTACAAAGGAGTTGTGGAAGTGTCGCAGGAAATTACCGAAATCCGTGAATTACAGGGTGAAAATAGGTTGCTGGATTGGGAGTGAGGATTTAATTGTGTGGCTTTCTTTTGTCGTCGTTTATTTTTAAGGGGTCCTGTCGTGTGTCAAAAATGTCTGTAATGAGAATCCCTTCAGCTATTTCTTTGTAAATAATTTTGTAGTTACCTTTTACCAAATATCGATGCTGCTCATTTAGTTTTTCCAGGTTTAATTCTATTTGGCCTGCGGATGGGTGTCTTTTTAGTCGGTTTGTTGAGGTAAATATCTCACTTCTAATTCTTTTTGCAATAGAAATGCTTGCATTAACTTTGTAGTAATTGTAAATTTCTATGAGCATCTCTGATGCAAAGTCTGACCAAAGAATTTTCATTTGGCTACCAGTTTTCTGATTCTTGTTGTAATTGCTCCTGGGTTTTAAATCTGCCAGACAGATAATCTGATGTTGAAAGTTTTGCTCTTTCAATTAGTTGTTTTTGAGTCAGAGGCTTGACGTTTTGTTTGATAGACTTCTGTTTCTGAACTTCGGCAATTGTAGTCTCTATGCGTTTTAGTACTTCTTCGTCGTGCAGACCAGCTAAATATTCAATTGCTTTTAGTTTTCTTGTTTGAATGTCCATAATCGGCTACTTTAAATATTTCCTGCAAATTACAAATTTATATTTTCTCAAATGAAGATAAATTTAGAAGTTTATCAATAAATCGCATTAAACTTCTCTTTCACAATTTCCTTTACTTCCTGCATATCAATCTTCCTGCCCAGCTCGTGCTCGATGGAAGTGACTCCGTAGGTAATAAATCCGCAGGGATTGATGTAGTTGAAATAGCGCATGTCGGTATTCACATTCAGGGCAAAACCGTGCATCGAAACGTAGCGGCTGATCCGCACTCCGATGGCACAAATTTTTCGTGATTTGGCCGGAATGGTCGAATCGAGCCAAACGCCGGTGGCGCCGTCTTTCAGGGCACCTTCCAGTCCGTATTCGGCAATGGTTTGTATGATGGCTTGCTCCATTTTGAAAATATACTCTTTCACCCCGATTTTGTAGTTTTCAAGATCAATGATCGGGTAGCCAACCAATTGCCCCGGGCCATGGTAGGTGATGTCGCCGCCACGGTTGATTTTGTAATAAACGGCGTCAATTTTCTTCAGGAAATCACCGTTGATCAGCAGATTGTGCTCGTCGCCGCTTTTGCCAAGTGTGTAAACATGCGGATGCTCCACCAGCAAAAACCGGTTGATGTTGCTGCTTTTTTTAGAGGCCAGTTTGTCGGCAACAACTTCAGCATGTATCGTTTCCTGGTAATCCCAGCATTCTTTATAGTCTTTCAGACCAAGATCTTCGTAATTAAAATTTGCCATCGTGAATTTTTTCTTTAAATCTTCATGTTATGCATTTACGTGCGCATCAGCCCGGTACGACGACCGAACCAGCGGGCTACTTTCAACAAAAGAAAAACCTTTTTCGAGCCCGATTGTTCGGTAACGCTCAAATTGTTCGGGAGTAATATATTCTTTAACCTGAATGTGCTGCAGCGTTGGCGCCAGATATTGCCCGATGGTCATCACTTTGCAGCCAACCGTGCGTAAATCGTCCATTACCTGTAAAACTTCGGGTTCGGTTTCGCCCAGTCCGAGCATGATGCCCGATTTGGCAATTACTCCTGAAGAAGCGATTACTCGGATAACTTCAAGACTGGTGCGGTATTTGGCGGCGCTGCGTATTTGCGGGGTCAGTCGTTCAACGGTTTCCATATTGTGCGAAATCACTTCAGGAGCAGCTTCAATCACTTGTTGTATCAATTCTGCTTTTGCCTGAAAATCAGGAATCAGTACTTCAATTTTGGTTGCTGAATTCACCCTTTTTACTTCGCGGATGGTTTCTGCCCAAAACCCAGCGCCCAAATCTGGCAGATCGTCACGGTCAACCGAGGTGATTACGGCGTGTTTCAGTTGCATGATGCGCACCGACTCTGCAATACGGCGGGGTTCTTCAGGATCTGGTGGGAGCGGCTTGCCGGTTTTTACGCCACAGAATTTACAGTTTCGGGTGCAGATGTCGCCCAAAATCATAAATGTAGCGGTGCCGCGGTTCCAGCATTCGCCAATGTTGGGGCAATTTCCGCTGGTACAGATGGTGTGCAGGTGATGTTGGTTTACCAGATTTTTCACCCTCGAATAGCTTTCGCCTTTGGGCATTTGCATTTTCATCCAGCGGGGCAGCCGTGCACGTTCGTTCATTTCAGAAGCCATTTCAGTAAAAATTTCAGCAAAATTAAACCTAATAACTGTATTTACCACCGATTACCCGAATAACCACCGATTGAGAACTTAATTTATTTCTTAATCTGTGTAAATCTGTGTAATCTGTGGTACAAATAATCCGAAGGATAAGCTTTGGATTGTTATTTTTGTAGTTCATTCTTAAAAAGTAGTCATGAAGACTTTGGTCTGGATCATATTTCTATTGGCGCCGGTATTGGTTTGGGGGCAAAATACCGACCTTCAAAATATGTCAGTGCTTGCAAGTCAATACTACCAGAACAAAGAGTACGGTAAAGCTGCCGAATTGTACGAGCAGTTGTATTCAAGTACAAAGTCGGAAGGATATTTCAGTATTTATCTCGACTGTTTACTGGGTATTCCTGATTTTGACAAGGCTGAAAAGGAGATTCGAAAAGGGATGCGTGGTAACTCGTCTGATGCATATTGGTATGTTCAGTGGGGTTTTGTGAAGAAAGCGCAGGGACAGGGAAGCGAATCGGTAAAAATGTATGAAAAGGCCATCTCGACACTTTCCGAAAACCCGGCAGAATTTCAGAATCTTTCGAATCAGTTTATTAACCGCCGCGAATTTGAATTTGCTGAAAAGGTTTGGATAAAAGCACGGGCCGGAAATCCGGCATTGTACAATTACGAACTCGCCCGAATCTATTATTATCTGCGCAATTACGATCAGATGCTGAAAGAGTATCTTGAATGGATGAAGCAAAAGGAAACCAATCTGGAACTTGTAAAAAGCAATCTTCAGTCGGTTTTGTCGGTCGATAACGATGGAGAAATCAGCAAACAACTGAAAAATTTTATGCTGAAACGGATTCAGGAAGAGCCCGGACAAATTAGCTATACCCGACTGCTGATCTGGTTATTTATTCAGGAAAAGAACTTTACCGCTGCCACGCGGCAAGCCATATCGCTCGATAAACGCACGGGCGTTGAGGATGGAAATATATTCGGATTGGCCAATGTTTCGGCCACAAATAAAAATTACGATGAGGCTGTTAAAGCCTACGATTACCTGATAGGTAAAGGCACAAAGGCCGAATTTTATCAGCTGGCAAGCTTGCAGCGGATGCAAATGTATTACGAGCGATTTGTGGATTCGGGCATTCAGGATTTGGCGCAGGCCGGAATATTAAAGGAGCAATTTTTACAAACATTTTCTATTCTGGGAATTTCTGCTGAAACTTCACCGCTCCTGATTAAATACGGTCATTTGCTGGCTTTTTACCTCGATCAGCCTGCCGAAGCCATCAAAACTTTAACCGATGGGCTGAGCTTGAAAGGGATTACGCCGCCGCAAATTTCGGCGCTGAAAGCAGAGTTGTCGGATGTATATGTTTATTCGGGCGATTTGTGGGAGGCTGTGATTACTTATTCGCAGGTAATTGAAAGCAACAAAAGTAATTTGCTGGCCGACGATGTGAAGTTTAAAAAAGCCAAACTGGGCTATTATATGGGGAATTTTACCTGGGCAAAAGCGCAACTCGATGCGTTGAAAGCCAGTACCTCGAAACTCATTGCCAATGATGCAATGGAACTTGCGCTTTTTATTGCAGAAAACCTCGAGGCAGATTCACTCTCGGCGCCACTCCAAATGTTTGCCCGCGCCGACCTGCATTTGTTCAGGAACAATTATCCGGCAGCATTGGCATCACTCGACTCGGTGAGCAAATTGTATTCGTTTCACTCACTTTCCGACGATGTGAATTTCAGGAAGGCAACTATTTTTCAGAAACAGGGAAAATTTGAAGAGGCAGCAGTATTGCTCGAATCGATTGTAAAAAATAATAGCTGGGAAATGCTGGCCGACGATGCCCTTTTTCAGCTGGCTGCTATCTACGAAACCAGATTGAACCGAAAACCTGAGGCAATGGAACTATACAAAAAAATGCTGACCGACTACCCCGGAAGTGTTTATGTAGTGGATGCGCGAGCAGAATTCCGGAGATTACAGGATTCTGTAAAAACCGAAAATAAGCAGGATGCAGTCAAAACTAAGGAGCAATTATTTTTTGAAGGGAAAGACCCAAACCCATGAAGCAGCAATCGAAAGCCACCATTTTTGCACTTTGCTCGGTACTGTTATGGTCAACTGTTGCCACAGCATTTAAGCTGGGCTTGCAGGTTCTTTCGCCGCTTTATCTGATTTTGACAGCCTCTGCATTTTCGTTGCTGGTATTTTTCGTGGTCATACTTTTTCAGGGTAGGCTCAGAGAATTGTTCACCGTTTCAGTTTCGGGATTGGGAAAATCGGCTCTGCTCGGAGCTTTAAACCCGTTTGGATATTACCTCATTCTTTTTCAGGCATACAGCCTGCTTCCGGCGCAGGTGGCACAACCGCTAAACATGATCTGGCCCATTACACTTGCATTGCTGTCGGCGCCACTGTTGAAACACAAAATTACCACCAGAAACATAGTTGCAATACTCATCAGTTTTGTTGGTGTGATTTTTATTTCGTCGCAGGGAAGTTCTGCAGGTATGGCAAACACCAATCTTACCGGAGCGCTTCTGGCTGTTGGTAGCAGCGTAATCTGGGCGCTTTTCTGGATATTGAGCGTGCTCGACAAACGCGACGAAATCTTTAAACTATTCTGGAATTTCGCTTTTGGTTTGGTTTATCTACTGATTGCAGCTTTCCTTTTTACCGACTTCAGTTTTCCTGATATAAAAGGGTTGCCGGCTGCTGTTTACATTGGTTTGTTTGAACTTGGAATCACTTATATTCTGTGGATGAAAGCTATGCAACTGAGTGAGAACAATGCTAAAACCGGCAATCTGATTTTTCTTTCGCCTTTCCTTTCGCTGGTATTTATTCATTTTATTCTGGGCGAAACCATTTATTTAACCACTTTTGCCGGACTGGCATTCATTATTTCAGGAATATGGTTTCAGCAAAAAAAAGACAGTCATGAGCAATAAACCAATTAAAATATTGGGTATCGATCCCGGAACAAATGTGATGGGCTACGGTTTGATTGAAGTGGTGAACAACAAACCTCGAATACTTCAAGTGGGTGTCATCAAAACTGCCGGATTTACCGATCATTATCAGAAATTGAAACATATTTTCGATCGCTCCAATTCGCTTCTAAACGAACTACAACCCGATGAGCTGGCCATTGAATCGCCTTTTTACGGAAAGGACATTCAGGCAATGCTTAAACTGGGACGCGCGCAGGGCGTAGTGATGGGACTTGCATTGAGCCGCAATATTCCTGTTTCGGAATACGCNNCAGGTGGCTTTTTTCCTGAAAAACATGTTTACGATGAATGAACTTCCGAAGGAGTTGGATGCTACCGACGCCATAGCGGTGGCTGTTTGCCATTACCTGCAAATGAAAAATCCGGCAACAAAATCAGGAATAAAAAGCTGGGGCGATTTTGTGAAGAAGAATCCTGACAAGGTGAAGAAATAGTGGTCAGTGTTCAGTCGCAATTCTTAATTTGCAAACTGCGACTGAAAACTGATTACTGTAATTGTTTGGCAATAGAAGCGGCTATTTCGGCCATTTCTTCTTTGCTGAATGTCATCTTCTTTGAAAAGTTAAGCAAATCGGCTTCCGACTGCATTGGCACCAAATGGATGTGGGCATGAGGCACTTCCAGACCCAAAACCATTACTCCCACTTTTTTGCAGGGAATGGCTTTTTGGATACCAACTGCCACTTTTTTTGCAAAAAGCTGCAAACCCAAATAAGTTTCATCATCCAGATCAAACAGGTAATCGACTTCTTTTTTTGGGATCACCAGGGTGTGACCTTTGGCTACCGGAAAAATGTCAAGAAAAGCAAAGAAGTTTTCATCCTCGGCTACTTTCCATGATGGAATTTCTCCGCTTGCAATTTTTGTGAAAATGCTGGCCATCGTGTTGTTTCGTTAGATCGCAATATCAATAATCTCGAACGGTATTTTGCCCGAAGGAACCTGTATCTCAACAATATCACCAACCTTTTTCCCCAGCAATCCTTTGGCAATTGGAGTTTGAATGGAAATTTTTCCCCGTTTCAAATCTGCTTCCGGTTCCGAAACAATGGTGTACTGCATGGTTGCATTGTTTGTCTTGTTCCGGATGGTAACTTTATTCAGTATCTGAACACTTGATATATCTATTTTCGATTCGTCAATAATTCTGGCCGAAGCAATTTGTCCGCCCAAAACTGCAATCTTGGCTTCGAGCATACCTTGAGCATCTTTTGCTGCGTCGTATTCGGCATTTTCCGAAATGTCGCCTTTTTCAATGGCTTCACCAATTGCTTTTGAAATGGCAGGACGCTCAACATTGATAAGTCTGTCGAGTTCGTCTTTCATTCTTTTCAGGCCTTCTTCAGTAATATACGTAACCGTTTTCATGGTTTTATTCTTTATGTAATACTATATTAAAACAAAAAAGAATTCCGGACACTGCGGAACTCTTTCGTGATACAAACTTATATAAAAAATTCAATCTTTACGAATCAGTATGTTTTATAAAACAATTAGTAGTCTGAATGATAAAAAGTTTCAGGTACTGGATGGTTTTTCTAAAGCAATAATCAGCACTTCAAATGGGGCGGTTACTAATATTTTCGTTCCATAATGATGGAATATACAACAGCTTTACGCAACGAAAAATCATCGAAGTAATTAGATGAGCTTTCTTCTTCTGCTTCGTTTACTACTTCCGGTTCAGGCTGCCGTTTTATGCTCGTCAATGATTGTCGTTTGATTCTTTCCGGAAGTGTACTTTTGAATGGCTGACGGACATGCTGCGATCTCTGAATCTCGCTGACCTTTCTCACCGGAATTTCGACTGGAGCCTGTTTCTCTTTTACCGGCCGGGGTTCCTCTGCAATTGTTTCTTCAAGAAAATCTTCGCCCAACAGCTGATCCATGAAATAATTCCTTGTTTTTATTTCGTCGGTTTCAAGCTCATTTTCGGCTATTTTGCTTTTCTTGTTTTTATTAATGGCGGCAAAAATAGAAATGACAACCGCTATGATCAAAAATATATAATCTTCCATTTCTTAGTTTTTTTTGCTGAATGAAATAATTTGTCCTTTTCTTTGTTCTAATAAAGCATTAAAGATATAAAAAATGGTTCGGAATTTCGGAATTGTTATCAAATCAGTTTTGATTTGCCTTTTTATACTGGCAGGAACAAATGGTTGCAAAGACGATTATACGTCGGTAATACCGTATGTGTATGTTAATATGAATATCAATCCCACAAATATTATCGAATTCAATATTCCCGGAGGTTCTTACTATTTTGAGAATGCGGGTTTTGGAGGTATTATTGTTTTTCGCGATTTGATCGAAAGTTCAAATCCATTTTTGGCTTTCGATGCTACCTGCACCCATGAAATCTCGCAAACCTGCAGGGTTGTAGCCGATGGTAGCGGGGTGGCTAAATGTCCGTGCTGCGGCTCGGTGTATATTTTGTTCGGGGGAAATGGAAGTCCGACCAGCGGGCCTGCAATTGAACCTTTAAAGCAATACCGGACAAACTATACAGGAGGACGAATAATCGTTACAAATTGATTATGAACTGTCCGGCTTAATTTACAATTCAAAGTTAAATCCTCTGTTCAGAAGATCTTCGTATTTCTTCGGATCGAAACGGTAATACCATGCTCCTTTTCTTGATGATTCTTTTTCTTTTTCTTCCAGCTTTTCCAGTAAGTCCATCGATAACAGTTTCCTCCTGAAGTTGCGTTTGTCCAGCGATTTGTTGTAAATGGCTTCGTATAATCCTTGAAGTTGTGGTATGGTAAATTTGTCGGGCAGCAGCTCGAATCCGATAGGTTGAGTCCTCGCCCTGATTCGCAGTTTCTTTAAAGCCCTTGCAATCATCGCCGAATGGTCGAAAATAAGAGTGGGTACCGAGGTGATGGGAATCCAGGTTGCCCCGTGATTTTTAACCAGTTCAAGGTCGGATGCATTTATTTTAATGAGCGCGAAATAAGCTACCGATATAATACGTGCGCCGGGGTCCCGGTCGAGTTCGCCAAAAGTGTAAAGCTGTTCCATGTAAACATCCGAAAGGCCTGTAAGCTGCTGCAAAATGCGCTTTGCTGCTTCATTAACCGATTCGTCGTTTTTCAGAAATCCTCCCATCAGCGACCACTCTCCTTTTGAGGGCTGAAAATTTCTTTTCAGGAGAAGCACTTTTAGTTGGCGTCCTTCCTCGTCATATCCAAAAATAATTGAATCGACCGCTACGTGAAATTTTTCGTGTTCGAGATAGTAGGGCATGGGTTCGGTTATTCAGGTAAAGGCCAGTCGAGAGATTCTTTGGTGCGCAAATAAGTTTCTATATGTCGGTCTTTTTTTGCTTCATAAATATCCGAAATTGTCAGGATAATTCCGGTTTCTTCCACGTCGCCAAAATGGTCGTTGATCACAGTTCCGAATGTTTTCATCGACGGGCTCAGGTTCATATACGAATTAATCAGAGGAGGAATGTTTTCTCCAAATTCCCGTACTTTTTGCGATAGTATTTTGTAGTCTTCCTTGTACGATCCGCCATTAAATATTTTCTCCATTTCCTGAATGTTTATTCCCAAATCCATTGGACGGATTGGAGTCACCAGATTTTCATGGTCCTTAAAATATTTCTGAAAGAAAAACATGATGAGGTTACGGGCCTGGGTGTGAAAATGGGTGTACATGGTCACTTTCCCAAAGAAGTATTTCATTTCAGGATGATCGACAATGAGTGCGCCTAAACCGTCCCATAAATTATCGAGTGCAAAAAGCGCTTTGGCACCTGCTTTACT
The DNA here is from genome assembly GCA_003537645.1 of Prolixibacteraceae bacterium. GTDB lineage: Bacteria > Bacteroidota > Bacteroidia > Bacteroidales > Prolixibacteraceae > Aquipluma. The sequence continues at coordinate 21,755 of DPRM01000129.1, read as the reverse complement.
CGATTGATAGTGTGGCTGAACGAACGAACGACCCAATTCGAGGGTGTAGGGAAGGTACTCTTTGATAAACTTTTCTGAAAAATTGAAAAGATGTGTTGTTGCTAAATGCACAATGCCATTTTCGTCGATCGGAACATCTTTACACAATATATAACGGTATCCGCCAATAATCTCCATAGCCTGAGGATCCCAAACAATTAGCTGCTTGTACGGATCTGCGCAGGTGTCATATTCATCAATATCAACTTCATCACCCATACCCCCGCCGGCGTCGCGAAAAGTTATTTCCCTAACACGCCCTATTTCAAGCATTACATTGGGTGAATCCTGATGGGTGATGATGTAAATCTCGTTATCGCCTTTGTTTGTTTTCCGCATCAACTTGTCCGGTGTCAATTCTGCCAGAAGAGCTTCCTTCGACACAGGTGCAATTATCTCCTTCATACGATATCTGATATTTTATTGAGCTACAAAACTAAAAAAAAAGTGTCAGAATTGGTTTTATCAACAAATTAATATCAGGATTAAGACTCATTTGGTAATTTATACACAATGTTCCGTACTTCATTAGCCCACTGGTCAAGCGTTTTGCTCTTGTCGAAATGTTTGTATGAAATTGGTTTTCCGAATGTTATGGTGAATTTCTGGTTCTTGTGTCTGAACGTTTCGTCGGCAAGATAAAACATTTCGAGATTCCATTTCATCCTGAAAAAAGTGCGGAAATTGGCCAGCCGGTAGAAGAAATCTGAATTTCGGCCACTCACATGGACGGGAATAATATCGCGCTGATATTCAATTGATTTGGCAATGAAATGTTTTTTCCATTCGTAATCCTGAATTTTCCCTTTCAGCCTGCGCGAAGCAAATCCGGATGGGAAAATCAACATTTGCTTGTCAGACAAATACGTTTCATGAATTTTTTTGATCACCTCTTTGCTGTGGCCGCCATGTTTGTTCACCGGAACAAAAATTGGGTGCAGCTGCGGAATATTCATCAGAATATCGTTCACCAAAGTCACAACATTGCCTAAAATGCGGTCGAGATTGCTCATAATAAGTAACGAGTCGAAACCTCCCAACGGATGATTCGATGCAAAAATAAAGCGTCCGGAGGCCGGTATGTTTTCGAGTCCAATCAGGGTTTGTTGCACATTAAAATGTTTTACCATGCTATTGGCGAACTCAATACCTTTTTCGTTGCCATGTTTGGCAAGAATCTCATTGATTTCGTCGATGTGCATAATGCGGTTGATGTACCGGTAAACAAATCCGGGAAGCTTTTTGGCAAGTTTTGGGTTCTTCTTTGCGAAAACCTCCCTTATGTTGATTGGTTTAACCGAAGCCTGATTTTCAGAATTCATTTTAAGCAGTTTTAATTTGATGCCGAAAATATAAAATATATGTGTTTTGTGGGTGGTTTTTTTGTTTTTGTCTTTCTCCGAAATGTTTTCAAACCGAAGTATTGTTCCCAAATGGGTCAGAAATTACGATTTTTCATTTTTGGGGTATTCCTTTGTGAATACTTTAGAGTATCAAAAAACGATTTATTAACTAAAAATTTGAATTGTGAATAAGAATTAAGTTGTTGATAAACAATTTTATATATAAAGCATATTCTAATTACTCACAACTTATCAACAGTTTATTAACGATTGGTTCTGTATTTCGTGGTGACTGAAAGTGACTGAAAAAGGAGGAATATGACTGAATGTGAATGATTTTTTCTTACTTTTACATTTGAAATAAAGGTACTCGAAAAAATGAATTTCTCAGCAGAAAAAGAAGCAACCTTCGATGAAAAAGGAAGGGTCGTTTTACCGGCTGATTTCAAGAACGAAATGGGCGGAAATATTCCCGGTGGCCAGATGGCCGTCGAGATAGATCCGTATGAGAAGTGCCTTAATATTTATCCAATGCCTGAATGGGAGAACAGGGTTGCCTTTATTAAGTCGAAACTTAACAGAGACAATAAACAACACAGCCGGGTGCTCGATTCGTTTTACCGGAAATTCAAGATTGTTCCGGTTCCCGAAAGCTACAGGATGAACATACCAAACAACTTTCTGGAGCAGGTTGGAATAACCAAAGAGGTTGTTTTTACCGGACAGGGTGACCGCATCAGACTTTGGGATGCCGCAGAATACAAACGATATGTTGATTCGTTTGACGATTATGAAGAAAATTATGCACGATTGTTTGGAAATGAAGAGGTATAAAAGTGGAAAGAGCATATCACATACCAGTTTTGTTGAACGAGAGTGTCAACGGTCTGGAAATCAATGAAAATGGCGATTATGTTGACGTAACTTTTGGTGGCGGTGGCCACTCCCGCGAAATTTTCAGCCACTTAAAATCAGGTCGCCTTTTTGCTTTCGATCAGGACGAAGACGCCGCAGCGAATGTCATTGATGACGATCGCTTTTTTTTTATCAGGCATAATTTCAAATACATCCGGAATTTTTTAAAGTATTATCAGGTCGAAAAAGTTGATGGAATTCTTGCCGACCTTGGTGTTTCGTCGCACGATTTTGACGTGGCCGAACGTGGTTTTTCGTTTCGCTTCGACGGCGATCTGGATATGCGAATGAACCGCGATTCGTCGCAAACTGCCGCCGATATTGTCAATTCATTTTCTGAAGATCAGTTGAGAAAGATGTTTCGCGAGTATGGCGAAATCGACAACGCCGGACGATTGGCCCGTCAGTTGGTTTCGGCCCGAAATGCAAAACCGGTTAAAACCATCGAACAATTCCGTGAAGCCATTGCGCCTTGTGTGCCACGCCTTCAGGAAAGTAAATACCTGGCAAAAGTTTTCCAGGCACTGCGCATTGAAACGAACAAAGAGATGGACGTGCTGCTTGAGTTTCTTGAACAAAGTATTGAATTGCTGAAACCGGGAGGTCGTTTGGTGGTGATTACCTATCACTCGCTCGAAGACCGGATGGTGAAGAATTTTATGCGGTCGGGCGATTCTTCAGGAAAACAGGAGCAGGATTTCTTCGGAAATGTTGATTCTCCTCTGGTTGCAATCAACCGCCGAGTAATTGTTCCGGGCGAAGAAGAACTTGAACGAAACCCGAGAGCGCGCAGTGCAAAATTGAGAATCGCGGAGAAGAAAGCATGACAGAAAAAAAAGAAAATAAGAGCAAGCGTATTTCTAAGGAAGACTTGAAAAGTGTTCTTGGCGGAACCATTTTGGCCAGCGAAAAAGTGACGAAACAGTTGCCATTCGTATTTTTTGTCGCATTCATGTTTATCGGGTTAATCACCAACCGCTACTGGACCGAAAAAACCATTCGGAAAATTGATATGGTGAAAGATTCTTTAAAAGAATACAAAGCCGAATCGGTTATTCACGAAACACAATTAATGTATATCAACCGCCCTTCGGAGGTGACAAAAAAAGTAATTGAACGGGAGATCGATCTTATTGAGCCGACTGAACCTGCAAAAAAAATCATTGTAAAAAAATTAGAACAGAAATAATGGAAATCAGGAAAGTCATAACCTTACGATTCGGCATCATCTATTTTTTGATTGCCCTGTTCGGACTTGTTATAATTGGCCGGATTTTTATTATTCAGAATGTTGATACCGAAAAATGGCAGCAAATTGCCAAAGACCTGCGAAATAATACTGCTGAAATATGGGCAAAACGTGGAAATATTTGTGCCGACGACGGCAGCATTTTATCCACTTCGGTTCCATACTACGAAATCAGGATGGACATGCAGGCGCCACGAATTCAGCAGGTATTTGCCAAAGAGTCGGAAGCAATGGTCGAAGAGTTATCAAACTTTTTCGGTTTCCCGAAAAATGATTTCAGGAATCGTCTGAAAGTAGCTTTCGACAAGGGAAATCGTTGGTTTTTGGTCAACCCGAAGCAATTGGATCACAATCAGTTTCAGGAATTTAAAAAGCTTAGAACCATGTCGCGTAGCTATTTTGGTTCAGGCTTGGTGGTGGTTACCGAGAACAAACGAATCTTACCTCACGGCGATTTGGCCAGCCGCACCATCGGCGTTTTAAATAAAGGAGTTTTTGGCGGGATGCATGGCTATGTTGGATACACAGGCGTTGAAGGATTGTCAGAAAATTTTCTGGCCGGACAAAACGGAATGGCTCTAAAACGAAATTACTCCGGAAGCTGGATCAACACTCCGCTAATAGAACCCAAGGAAGGAAAGGATGTAATTACCACTATTAATGTAAATCTTCAGGATTACGCGCAATCTTCATTGGGCAAGCAAATGGAAATCAGCCAGGCTGAATGGGGAACTGCCATCGTAATGGAAGTAAAAACCGGAAACATAAAGGCAATTGCCAATATGGGCCGCAAAAAAGACGGAACTTATGGCGAAACATACAATTACGCGTTTGGCCATCAGGGTTGCAGTGAACCCGGATCGACCTTTAAGCTAATGTCGATGATTGTTGCCATGGAAGAAGGTTATGTTGATACCACCGACATGTTTGACACAGGCCGCGGAATGTGGGAATACAAACGACAAAAGATGCTCGATAGTGATTACGATAAAGGTGGTCACGGAATGCTCAGTATGAAACGCATCTTCGAACTTTCATCAAATATTGGTACCGCAAAAATCATTACCAAATTTTACGAGGGTAGAGAGAAAGATTTTATAGACCGTATTTACAGCTTTGGGCTTAACAAACCGCTGGGACTTGGGTTTTTAGGTGAAGCTGTTCCCCGTATTAAATATCCGACCGATCCGGATTGGTGGGGGCCTTCGCTGGCATGGATAGCTCACGGCTACGAAATAAAGATAGCGCCCATTCAAACCCTGGCTTTTTATAACGCAGTAGCCAACAACGGGGTAATGGTCAAGCCAAAATTTATCGAAGAAATTCGCGAAAACGGGATACCCGTGCGCAAGTTTAAAACTGAAGTAGTAAATCCATCAATTTGTTCGAAGACTACCTTGACGAAAGCACAGGATTTGCTGAAAGGTGTTTGTTCGCATGGAACTGGTAGAAATCTGCGAAATCCGTATTACACCATCGCTGGCAAAACCGGTACTGCTGTAATTGCCGACGAAAACAGAGGTTATAAAGCAGGTGGGGTCAAAAAATACCAGGCTTCTTTTTGCGGGTATTTTCCAGCCGACAATCCTGAATATTCAATTATTGTAGTAATTGTTGGTCCGAAGGGGAAATTTTACGGAGGCTCGGTGGCAGGTCCAGTTTTCAGGGGAATTGCCGACAAAGTTTATGCATCGTATCTCGAACCCGCCAAAGATTCAATTCCTCCTTATGCCGAAGTGCCGGTTGTTAAACCAGGTTTAAGAGAAGATGTGATGCTCTTTTCGCAGGAGCTCGGCTTTAAAACCCAATCGCAAAACATGACTGCCGACTATGTTACTGTTGCCAACGATACCATGACTGTTTTTGTGACGGGCGTAACTGATACTCCGGGAACAGTTCCTAATGTTATTGGAATGGGCGCTACCGATGCAGTTTATCTTCTGGAAAAAGAAGGCCTGACTACCCGCATCAACGGTTTTGGTCGCGTATTTCGTCAGTCGCTGACCCCCGGAATGCCTGTTGCAAAAGGAGAAACCGTTTCATTGGAGTTGGGTTTCGATGAACTTGAAATATTTAGGAAGGACAGCATTGCAGCCAGCGATTCAATTCAGGCAGAGCCTTTGGCATTGGGTCAGACTGAAAATGCCAAAAAGGCTCCGGAGGTTAAAGTAGCAAAACCGAAGAAAAGTTCTACAGAAAAGCCAAAGCCTACACAGGAAGCCATTGATAAGTGGAAAGCAAAAGTTGCCGCACAAAAGGCTCTTGATGCAAAGAATGCGAAAAGCGGAAATGCGGTAAAACCCAAACCAAGTCCTGAGGCTATTGCCAAATGGAAAGCAAAGGTTGCTGCACAAAAAGAGCTTGAGAAGAAGAATGCAGCAAAGAATAACACAGTTGAAACAAAAAATCAATAATAATGAGACCTTTAAATGACATACTGAACGGTGTTGAATTGCTCGAAACGAGGGGCGATTTATCTGTTTCTATCCGCAGTATTCAGTTCGATTCGCGCAAAGTGGAAGCCGGCGATTTGTTTGTTGCGGTGAAAGGTTCTCATGTCGATGGGCATCAGTTCGTGGCAAAAGCGATAGAAATGGGTGCTGTTGCTGTTGTTTGCGAAGAAGTTCCTGAAAATATTCCTTCAGGAGTGGTGCTTGTTCGCATTGCCAATTCGCAGAAAAATTTTGGAAAAATGGCTGCCAGTTTCTTCGGAAATCCGTCGGCCGGACTGAAAGTTGTGGGAGTTACCGGAACAAATGGCAAAACAACCATTGCAACACTTTTGTACAATACATTTACACTGCTTGGCTATAAAGTCGGATTAATTTCGACAATTAAATATTACGTGGGGAAGGATGAATTTCATGCTACCCACACCACTCCCGATGCATTGCAAATTCAGGAACTGATGGCTCGTATGGTTGAAGCCGGTTGCGATTATTGCTTTATGGAAGTCAGTTCCCACGCCATCAATCAGGATCGTATCAGCGGCATTCAGTTCGATGGAGGTGTTTTTACCAACCTAAGTCACGATCATCTCGACTATCACAAAACATTTGCTGAATACCTGAAAGCAAAAAAGAAATTTTTTGATGAGCTTCCTGAAGGCGCTTTTGCACTTACCAATGCCGACGATAAAAATGGCATGGTGATGCTTCAGAATACACGTGCACTTAAACAAACTTATTCGCAAAGAGCGCTGGCCAATTTTCATTGCAAAGTACTCGAAAAACATTTCGACGGAATGTTGCTAAGTATTGACGGACACGAAGTCTGGACGCATTTTACAGGCGTATTCAATGCCAGCAACCTGTTGGCAGTGATGGGAGCTTCGGTGCTCCTGGGAGTTGAAAACGACGACATTCTTAGGATTTTAAGCGAGTTACGCCCTGTTTCCGGAAGGTTCGAAATCATTCGTTCGGCTGATGGGAAATATGCGGTTGTTGATTACGCTCATACGCCCGATGCCATTCAGAATGTATTGTCGGGAATAACTGATATCCGCACTGGAAACGAACAGGTTATAACTGTGATTGGTGCTGGTGGCGACCGCGACAAAACAAAACGTCCGGAAATGGCGCAGGAAGCCGTGAAGCAAAGCGACAAGGTTATTCTTACTTCAGACAATCCACGCTCGGAAGAGCCCGAGCAAATTCTTGCAGATATGGAAGCCGGAGTGGAGGCTCATCAGCGTTCGAAAGTTTTGTCGATTGTAAACCGGAAAGAGGCAATAAAAACTGCCTGTATGTTGGCCCGTCCGGGCGATATTATTTTGGTGGCCGGAAAGGGACACGAGGATTATCAGGAAATTAAAGGGGTGAAATATCACTTTGACGACAAGGAAGTGATTAACGAAATATTTGGAAACAATTAATATCCGCGACTATGTTTTATCATTTGTATCAGCTATTAAAAGATTGGGACATCCCCGGATTGGGAATGTTTCAGTACATCTCGTTCCGGTCGGGTGCAGCAATCATTGTTTCGTTGCTAATCACTGTCGGTTTTGGGAAAAAGCTGATCAACTTTTTGCGTAAAAAGCAAATCGGAGAAGACGTACGCGATTTGGGGCTCGAAGGTCAGATGCAGAAAAAAGGTACACCAACCATGGGAGGAATCATTATTCTTGCTTCAATTGTAATTCCGACCCTGCTGTTTGCCCGCCTCGATAATATCTACATTATTCTGATGCTCATCACAACTGTTTGGTTGGGCTTAATTGGATTCCTCGACGATTATATAAAAGTATTCCTGAAAGATAAAAAGGGACTGGCCGGAAAATTTAAGATTATGGGGCAGGTTTCTCTCGGAATTATTGTAGCCGCCACTTTGTATTTTTCTGATGAAGTAGTGGTTCGCGAAAGAGTAGTTGATGCCAACGGAATGTTTATAAAAGAACAGGTACTCGATAGTGTTACCGGAAATAGAAGGTTACAGTACGTGACTACCGAAGTAAAATCGACAAAAACAACCATTCCTTTCGTTAAAAATCATGAATTTGATTACGGTATTCTTGTGTCTTTTTTGGGCGATCACAATACCGTTTGGAGATGGTTGATTTATGCGCTGGCCATTATTCTTATCATCACCGCTGTCTCAAATGCCGCTAATCTCACCGACGGAATCGACGGACTTGCGACGGGCACCTCGGCTATCAGTGGTGCCACTTTCGGGATACTGGCTTATGTGAGCGGTAACGTTATTTATGCCGAATACCTGAACATCATGTATATACCCAATCTTGGTGAGCTGACCATATTTATCGCAGCATTTATTGGGGGTACTGTCGGTTTTCTTTGGTACAATTCGTATCCGGCCCAGGTATTTATGGGCGATACCGGAAGCCTCGCCCTTGGCGGTATTCTGGCTGTTTTTGCGGTCATTATCCGTAAGGAATTTCTCATCCCGATTTTGTGCGGAATTTTTGTTGTCGAAAACCTTTCGGTGGTAATTCAGGTGGCTTATTTCAAATATACCCGGAAAAAATACGGTGAAGGACGCAGGATTTTCCTGATGAGCCCTATCCATCATCACTTTCAGAAACAAGGAATTCCGGAAGCAAAAATTGTTACCCGTTTCTGGATTGTCGGAATTATTCTGGCAGTGTTGACCATTGTAACATTGAAAATGCGTTAAAATGAATAAACGTGCAGTCATACTCGGAGCCGCAGAAAGCGGAGTTGGTGCAGCCATTCTGGCACGCAAACAAGGCTTCGGTGTGTTCGTGTCCGACTTCGGAACAATAAAGGAAAAATACAAAAAGGAGCTGACCGATCGTGGGTTCGATTTTGAAGAAGGCCAACATTCCGAAGAAAAGATACTGAATGCGGATGTGGTGATCAAAAGTCCGGGAATTCCGGATAAAGCGCCGCTGATTGTGAAGCTGAAAGAAAAAGGAATACAGGTTATTTCTGAAATTGAATTCGCAGGAAGATATACTTCAGCAAAGAAAATATGCATTACCGGAAGCAACGGAAAAACCACCACCACTTTGCTGACTTACCATATTTTGCAGAAAGCCGGGTACAACGTGGGATTGGCCGGTAACGTAGGGCAGAGTTTCGCCTGGCAGGTAGCCGAAAAGGAATTTGATTACTACGTGATTGAACTGAGCAGCTTTCAGCTCGACGGAATGATTGATTTTAAGGCAGATATCGCTGTTTTGTTGAATATTACACCCGATCACCTCGATCGGTACGAATATAAAATGCAGAACTATATCGATTCGAAGTTTCGCATTACACAGAACCAAACCGCACAGGATGTTTTCATCTGGTGCAGCGACGATCCTGTCTTGCATCACGAGATGAAGAAACGAAAAATTGCCGCCCAATGTGTGCCTTTTGGCCTCGGGTTGCCTCCTGCCGAAGGTGCCGGAGTAACTGATAACAACATGATTATAAACTGGAAACAAAATATTTTTACTATGTCGATTTTAGATATTGCACTACAGGGAAGTCATAATACCTACAACTCAATGGCAGCTGGTATTTCGGGAATGGCCGTTAATATCAGGAATGAAACAATTCGCGAGAGCATGGCCGATTTCAAAGGAGTTGAGCACCGCCTCGAACGCTTTTTGAAAGTTCATGGAATTGAATTCATTAACGATTCAAAGGCAACCAATATTAATTCAACCTGGTATGCNNAGCTTTCAGGCACATTGGTATCGACATGGTTGAAACCCAATCGATGGAAGATGCAGTTCGCTCTGCTTATTACCTTGCAAAAAACGGTGATACTGTTTTATTGTCGCCGGCATGCGCAAGCTTCGATTTGTTCGATAATTACGAAGATCGCGGATATCAGTTTAAAAATGCTGTAAAAGAATTATAAAATGGCAGGTACGCTGGCAAAAATATTTAAGGGCGACCGGACACTTTGGGTGGTGCTGATTTTCTTATCACTTGCTTCGCTGATAATTGTTTATAGCGCAACGGGTAAGCTGGCCTACCGCGAAGCTGGAGGTAATACAGTGCATTATCTGCTCCGGCAATTTGTATTTATCCTGACAGGTTTCGGGATAATGCTTTTTCTTGTCAATATTGTTCCAGTGGTCGTATATTTTAAGATATCGCCGGTCTTAATTGGCGTTACAATCTTTGCGCTGATTTTTGCATATATACAGTTTAAAATGACCGGTAATCCTGACAAGGAAACCAGCCGTTCGCTCGATCTGGGCTTTTTTAGTTTTCAGCCTTCGGAGCTGGCCAAAATTGCGCTTATCATGTTCGCTTCGCGCATGTTGTCGAAATCGCAGAAAACCGAAGAGGAGTTAAAGAAGGCATTTTGGTGGGTGACAGGTGTTTCCGGAGTGGTTTGTTTCCTGATTTTTCTTAGTAATATTTCAACTGCTGCGTTGATTTTCCTGAGTGTAATGGTGCTGATGCTCATTGCCCGTGTTCCGTTTAAGCTGTTCTCGATGCTTGCCGGTGCGGGTATTTTAATGGCCGTATTGCTGTTTTTTACTGCCGATTATCTTCCAAAGAGTTTTGGCCGTGTTCATACTTTCAAGGAACGAATTGTAGATTTTACCAAAGGCGATGCAAATGCTTTGACTGGCACAACACAGGCCGATTACGCGAAACTGGCAGTTTTCGAGGGCGGTATGTTTGGTAAAGGTCCCGGAAACAGCGAAGTAAGTAATTACATGGAAGCCGGGTACAACGATTTTATTTATGCCATTTTTATCGAAGAATATGGTTTTGTTGGAGGTATGGCCCTGTTATTATTGTACCTGATTTTAATGTTCCGCGGAGTAATCATTGTACGGCGTTGCGATCGCACTTTTCCGGCCTTTATGGTAGCAGGACTTGTAGTGCTGATGGTTTTTCAGGCATTTATAAATATGGCTGTTTCGGTGGGAGCGGCTCCGGTAACCGGTCAGCCATTGCCCTGGGTAAGTATGGGTGGATCGTCAATGTTGTTTACTGCCGTTTCCTTCGGGATAATTCTGGCAGTCAGCTCTCACAATCAGAAAAATAAAGCGGCAGCCGAACAGTTGGTCGTTGTTGATGTACCAAACGAAGATCAGGCTTTATAATATGAAAAAACTAAAAGTAATTATAAGCGGAGGAGGAACCGGGGGACATATTTTCCCGGCTATTTCGATTGCCAATGAGTTGAAAGAACGTTTTCCGGATACGGAATTTTTGTTTGTTGGCGCTCTTGGAAAAATGGAAATGGAACGCGTTCCGGCTGCCGGTTACCACATTGTTGGCTTGCCAGTAATGGGGTTTCCGCGGAAACCTTCGTTTAAAATGCTTACTTTTTTTCTGAAATTATACAAGAGTATGCGGATGGCCCGCAAAGTAATTGCCGGTTTTAAGCCCGATGTAGCCATTGGTGTGGGCGGATTTGCAAGTGGTCCGGTTTTGAAGGCGGCTGTCAGAAAAGGTGTTCCGGCTGTACTTCAGGAGCAAAACTCGTATGCCGGTGTAACCAATAAAGTTTTGTCGGTTGATGTGGATAAAATTTGTGTGGCTTATCCGCACATGGAACGCTATTTCCCGGCAAAAAAAATTGTCTTTACCGGAAATCCCATCCGTAAAAACCTGATTGAAGCCATTGTAAATAAAAGCGAGGCGTACCAATTTTTTGGCCTTGATGAGTCAAAACCTGTTGTGCTGATTATTGGAGGAAGTCTCGGGGCGCGAACACTGAACGAAAGTGTAATGGCCAGCCTGCAGCTGATTCGTAACTCAGAGGTGCAGATAATCTGGCAAACCGGAAGTTTTTATTACAAGGAAATGCTGGAACGACTGGGTAATTCAGGTCCCGAAAATCTGTTTCCGATGGAATTTGTTTCGCGCATGGATTTGGCTTATGCTTTGGCCGATGTGGTGATTTCGCGTGCCGGAGCCGGAACCATTTCTGAACTTTGTTTGCTGGCAAAACCCTGCATTCTGGTTCCTTCGCCCAATGTAGCCGAAGACCATCAAACCAAAAATGCGATGGCATTGGTTGAAAATCAGGCCGCTTTGTTAATAAAAGATGCCGATTCGAAAGAGCAACTGATGAAAGAAACTTTTAGCTTGCTGGCTGATAAACAGAGACTAAAAAGTCTTTCAGAAAATATAAAACAACTAGGCCGGCCCAATGCGGCAAAAGATATTGTAGATGTGATTCTGGAAGTTGTAAAAACATAAAATGCTAAATTTTACCGACATAAAACAAGTGTATTTCCTGGGAATCGGGGGAATCGGGATGAGCGCTCTGGCACGCTATTTTGCGAGTCAGGGCATCGCTGTTTCCGGATACGACCGTACCAGCACCGAATTGACACTTCAGCTTGAAAAAGAAGGAATTGCAGTCCACTACGACGACAATCCTGCTAAATTGCCTTCAGAATTAAATATTGCCGACTCGCTGATCGTTTACACACCGGCAGTTCCGTCAAGCCATCAGGAATTGAATGTTCTGATTGACCGTGGATTTCCTATTCATAAACGTTCCGAAGTACTCGGAATTATTTGTAACAGCCGTCGCACTATAGCCGTTGCCGGAACTCATGGAAAAACCTCTGTATCAACCATGACTGCCCATATTCTGAAATCATCGGCTACAGGGTGCGCTGCTTTTATGGGTGGAATTTCGAAGAATTACAAAACCAATTTGCTGCTCGACGATACCGGAAGCCAATGGATTGTGGCCGAAGCCGACGAATTCGACCGTTCGTTTCTGCAACTCAAACCAGAGTTGGCGGTAATTACTTCGATGGATGCCGATCATCTGGATATTTATGGTTCGCACGAAAAAGTGATCGAAAGTTTTAACTTGTTTGCCGGTCAGATTAAAGCGGGTGGAGCGCTTGTATTGAAAAAGGGACTTTCGGTTAATACTGAAATTGAAGATATTCGGAAATTCACTTATTCGATTACTGAAAATGCAGATTTCTGCGCCGAAAATATAGAACTGAAAGACGGTTTTTATCAGTTCGATCTAAAAACTCCCGGCTTCAGGATTGAAAAACTGGTACTGAATTACCCCGGATTATTGAATGTTGAAAATTCTGTTGCTGCTTCGGCGCTTGCAATTTTGGCAGGTATTTCTCCTGAAGAAATCCGCGGAGCTTTGGCAACTTATTCAGGAGTAAAACGGCGCTTCGATATTCAGTTGAATAACGGAATTTTTGTGCTGATTGACGATTACGCACATCATCCAGAGGAATTAAGAGCAACGATTCAATCGGTGAGAGACGTTTACAAAGGCCGTACTTTGACTGGCGTTTTTCAGCCGCACCTTTACAGCCGGACAAAGGATTTTGCTGCCGGATTCGCTAAAAGTCTGGATTTGCTCGACGAGATTGTGCTGCTTGATATTTATCCGGCACGCGAACTTCCGATGGAAGGAGTAAGTTCTGAATTGATTTTTAAGCAGATAAACAATGCAAATAAAATATTGTGTGCAAAGTCGGAGTTGAAAAATCTGGCAGCTTCGTTTAAGCCGGGAATCGTTCTGATGATGGGTGCCGGTGACATTGACACCCTTGTTGATGAGGTAAAAGAGCAATTATTGAAACATGAAGATCGTTAAAAAGATATTTGTCATTTTTGGTTGGTTGTGCCTGGCGGGTTTTGTCGGATTTACAATTTATTTCACCTATGCCCAGATGGAAGCGGTTAGGTGCCAGTCTATTGTGGTCTATATTAATCCCAATTCGCCACGATTTTTGGATGAGACCGAAATTACTGCGTTGATCGAAAAATCGGGAGAACCAATTATTGGTCATCGTCTTTCGGCTATCAATACTGAAATGCTTGAAACAAAACTAACGACTTTCGCGACCCTTACCAATGTCGAAATTTACAGAAAAATAGATGCAAGTGGATGGTCGTTTAAAGGGAAACTGATCATTAATGTTGACGAACGTACTCCGGTACTGCGGATAAAAAATGCCACCGAAGATTATTACCTCGACAGGGAAGGGGTAAAAATACCGGTTTCAGCAAAGTACATCGAGCGAACGATGATTGCCAGCGGAACGATACCAGATGATACGGTAAAGATTAATTTGCTGAAAATGACTGATTTTGTAAATAAAGATGTGTTTTGGAAAGCTCAGATAGAACAGGTTTTAATATTGCCAACCGGCGAGTTGATTTTACTGCCGCAAGTGGGCGATTACCTGATAGAATTTGGCAAGCCTGAAGATTATGAATTGAAATTCAGGAATTTAAAAGCGGTTTACCAGCAAGGATTTAAAAATTTTGGCTGGAACAAGTATAAAGCCATCAGTGTGAAATATGAGAACCAGGTTGTTTGTACAAAAAAATAGATTATGGACAAGAATGAAGTAATTTTTGCTGCGGTTGATATTGGCTCAACAAAGGTTGTTGCTCTGGCAGGTAAAAAGATCGAAGACAATAAAATTCAGATTATTGGGCTCGGACACAGTGCTTCGCGTGGTATCAAGCGTGGGGTGATCTTAAATGTTGAAGAGGCTTTTGCTGCTGTCAACGATGCTGTTAGTCAGGCAGAGAAAGAATGTGGTCAGGTGCTCGAAAATGTTTTTGTCAATATTTCGGGTCAGCATTTAACTACGCTCACCACCCGTGCCCAGCAAACAATTGGTCGTGATCATACCGTTACTGAGTCCGATGTTCAGCTGATGACCGAGAAAGCCCGCCAGATAAATCTTCCGGAGGGAATGTCGATCTATCATATTAATTCAGAATTTTATACTGTTGACAGCGAGCCCGGTATCATTAACCCGATAGGTACAATTGGCGAAAAAATTGAAGGCGCGTTTAAACTTCATATAGCTCCGGAAACCTATTCAAGAAACATTTCAACTTGTTTCAGGCAGGGTTCTATTAATGTACAAAAAACGATACTCGACCCAATCGCTTCCTCTTCGGTAATCCTAACCGATGATGAAAAAGAAGCAGGTGTCGCTCTGGTTGATATTGGTGGTGGCACAACAAAAATTTCGATTTTCTGCGATGGCGTACTTTGCTATACTTCCATGGTTCCTTTTGGCGGCAATGTACTTACACACGATATTAAAGAAGGATGTTCGATAACCGTCCGTCAGGCCGAGTCACTTAAAGTTCAGTTTGGGCAGGCAATGGCCGATTTTGCTCCTGAAGATAAAGTAGTTACTATTCCAATTCAGGGCTGGGAGCCACGCCAGATATCATTTAAAAGTCTGGCAAGCATTATTCAGGCGCGAATGGAAGAGATTGTTGATGGATTCGCTTTTCAGATTACCAAATCGGGATATGCCGATAAACTGGGCGCTGGAATTGTAATTACCGGAGGAACATCACTCTTACCAAATCTGGGTCAGCTAATTAAGTTCCGTACCGGTTTTGATGTCAGGAAAGGAAAACCAAACCTGAATTATTTTCACGCGCGAAAAGAAGTGGAAGATCCGCGCTTTTCGACCGTTCTCGGCCTTCTGAAAATGGCCGCCGAAGAGCAGGGACAGGTTGGAAAGAAGAAAAAAATAAAGGTTAAATCGAATGAGCCAGGTATCGTTGAAAAAATGAAAAACGGGATTAAACAGGGTATTATCAACTTTTTTGAAGAAGTTCCCGCCGATACAGAAATGAATCAGGATTCATAGTTCTATCGGTTGAATGTGAATTATTTAGCTATTAATATAATCAAGTCTGCCTTATGATCGACGAGATACTTAATTTCGGACTGGAACATGCAAATTCTTCAATCATCAAAGTGATTGGTGTTGGAGGAGGTGGATGCAATGCCGTCAGACACATGTTTGAAGAAGGCATTGTAGGTGTTGATTTCATTATTTGCAACACCGATGCACAGGCAATGAAAAACAATCCGGTTCCTGTGCGGATTCAGCTTGGGGTGACCCTCACTGAAGGCCGTGGCGCAGGAAATTTGCCGGAACAGGGAGAACAGGCTGCCATCGAAAACCTTGACGATATTCGTGAAGTTTTGGAAGCAACCACAAAAATGGTGTTTATCACTGCCGGAATGGGAGGTGGAACCGGAACCGGCGCTGCCCCTGTAATTGCCCAGTTGGCGCGCGAAATGGGTATTCTCACCATTGCTGTTGTTACTTTGCCTGCTCCGTCGGAGGGCAGACGAAGATACGAGCAGGCCCGGGCCGGAATCGACAGACTTAAAGATCATGTGGATAGTATGCTGGTAATCAGCAACGAAAAACTACATAAAATATACGGAAACCTGCCGGCCTCGCAGGCATTTAAAAAGGCCGACAACATTATTACAACTGCGGTTAAGGGTGTTGCCGAAATTATTACCCTTCACGGAAATATTAATATCGACTTTGCTGATGTATGCACGGTAATGGCTGGTAGCGAAGTATTCCTGATGGGAACCGGTTTTGCCACAGGCGAAGGCCGTGCCATGAAATCGGTTCAGCAGGCGCTCGAATCGCCGTTGCTCGACAGCAGCAGCATACGTGGTACAAAAGATATTTTGCTCAATATTATCTCCGGAACCGAAGAAATCACGATGGGCGAAATTGGCGAAATCATCGACTATTTGCAGGATGCAGCCGGTCAGGATGCCACCATTATTTGGGGTAACGGAATTGATTTACGATTGGGCGATCAGATCAGCGTAACAATTATTGCAACCGGTTTTGACGTGAATCCTAACAGGATATTCCAGCGACCTGCCGATGTTGTTGAGTTGCAGTTAGAGACTGATGGTTTTGAAATCAATCTTGAAGATGAAAAAGCATTTGAAGTGGCAGAGCCTGTGACCGTTGAACGCAAAGTTTTTACTGAAGAAAAAAAACAGGCTCCGGTAAAAGAAAAGAGAAAGAAGAGAAACGAACTGGTTGGTGAAACAAATAACGAGGACACCGATAGTTGGTTCTCACGAATGTTCTCACGAAAACCGGAGACGAAAGATTCAGCTTCGGAAGATGAAATGCCATAAAAATCAGATAATTATAACGAAAAATATAAAATCATGTTAAACGAAATAATGAATTTTGATATTGCCTCGAACTTAGGTTCAATCATCAAAGTAATTGGTGTTGGTGGAGGTGGTGGAAATGCAGTGAATCACATGTACCATCAGGGAATTCGTGATGTGGATTTTATGGTTTGCAATACCGATTCGCAAGCGCTGGTAAATAGTCCGGTTCCATTAAAGGTTCAGCTAGGTTCGGCGCTCACCGAAGGGCGCGGCGCCGGCAACAAACCCGAAACCGGACGTGAAGCTGCCATCGAAAATATCGAAGATGTAAAAAAGATTTTGGGTGCCAATACAAAGATGGTTTTCATTACCGCCGGAATGGGTGGAGGAACCGGAACCGGCGGAGCTCCTGTAATTGCACAGGCTGCCAAAGAATTGGGAATACTTACTGTTGGTATTGTGACCATTCCTTTCAGGAACGAAGGTCGCCGCCGCATTAAACAGGCTGTTGAAGGGATTGCTGCCATGGAAATACATGTCGATTCGCTGCTGGTAATTAACAACGAGCGTATTCGCGAAATGTACGGCGATTTCAAAATTTCTGACGCATTTGCCAAAGCCGATAATATCCTGGCAACCGCAGCGAAGGGTATCGCCGAAATTATCACTGTTCCCGGATACATCAATGTTGACTTTGCCGATGTTGAAACGGTGATGCGAAATAGTGGCGTGGCTCTCATGGGAACCGGAATCGCTTCAGGAGTAAACCGTGCGATTGTTGCTGTAGAAGAAGCACTGAATTCACCATTGCTGAACAACAACGATATTTTGGGCGCCCGTAATATTTTGCTGAATATTACTTCAGGATCGGAAGAAATTACAATGGACGAAATTGGCGAAATCACCGATTTTATTCAGGAAAAGGCCGGAAATTCTGCCGATTTGATTTGGGGAAATGGCGTTGATGAAGAATTGGGCGATAAAATTTCGGTAACCATTATTGCAACAGGTTTTAGCACCAGCAGTATTCCTGAAATGGTAATGAACAAAAGTCAGGAAAAAACTTACCATACGCTTAGCGATGAAGTTCATGAAAATAAGCATGTTGAAAAAACTGAAGTGAAAGCGTCGATCGAGAACGAATTGTACGGATCAAAGAATGTGAAGCAAAAAACCTTCGAATTCGAAATCAATACCAGTGTGTTCGACGAATTTGAAGAATTGTACGGAAATCATCCGAAGAAGGAATCGTACAGCGAAGTAAATGAGCCGGTTGATTATGCGCAGACCTCGGAAGAGGCGGTGGATGAGTTGGAAAATATTCCGGCTTACCGCCGAAAGAACCTCAGATTTAACGGGTTTAAAAAAAAAGTTGAAGAAAAATTTTCCCGATTCTCAATAACTCCTGACGAAAATAATAGTGTAACTTTACGCGACAATAATTCATATTTGCACGATAATGTTGACTAAAAAAACGAAAAATGAATCTATTTGACCAGATAAGTAACGACATTAAGGAGGCGATGAAAGCCCGGGAAAAGGAAAAACTCGAAGCTTTACGCGGAATTAAAAAAGTAATGCTTGAAGCAAAATCGGCAGCAGGTGCAACAGGCGAACTAAGCGATCAGGATTGCCTGAAGATTATTTCGAAACTGGCAAAACAGGGAAACGATTCTGCCGCCATCTATAAAGAACAAGGCCGCGACGATCTGTATGAGCAGGAAATATTTCAGGTGAAAGTATTTGAAGCTTACCTTCCTGTAAAAATGTCGGATGCTGATTTAACTGCCGCCATACAGGCAATCATTTCTGAAACCGGTGCAACTGGCATCAAGGAAATGGGAAAAGTAATGGGAGTCGCTTCTAAAAAACTGGCCGGACTGGCCGATGGCAAAGATATTTCGGACAAAGTGAAAGCTTTGTTAAATTAAGCCCAGCCAGTTATAGTTTAACTTGGCTTAAAACGCAAAAGCCTCCTGATCAGCTAGATCAGGAGGCTTTTTAATTAAACAAATTAAACCATTTCAATTTATTTCTCAAATTCTTCTTCCAGTTCTTTTTCGGTCTGGAGGAACAGTTTTAAATCTTCGTCAACCGACTGTATTCCGGCAATACCAAAGTTCTGAACCAATACATTGGCCACATTTGGCGACAGGAAGGCCGGTAATGTTGGCCCGAGATGGATGTTTTTCACGCCTAAATAAAGCAGTGCCAGCAACACAATCACCGCTTTTTGCTCGTACCAGGCAATGTTGTAGGCAATTGGTAAATCGTTGATGTCTTCCAACTCGAATATTTCTTTCAGTTTCAAAGCTACAACGGCCAGTGAATAGGAGTCGTTGCATTGTCCGGCATCGATCACGCGGGGAATTCCGTTGATGTCGCCCAAAGGCAGCTTGTTGTAGCGGTATTTGGCGCAACCTGCGGTAAGGATAACTGTATCGGTTGGCAGTTTTTCGGCAAATTGGGTATAATAATCGCGCTCTTTCATGCGGCCATCACAACCGGCCATCACAAAGAATTTGCGGATTGCTCCGGTTTTAACGGCTTCAACAATTGGTCCGGCCAATTCGAAAACCTGGTTATGGGCAAAGCCGCCAATGATTTCGCCGGTTTCGATTTCGGTTGGTGCGCCACAGATTTTAGCATGTTCGATAATAGCATGGAAATCTTTACGTTGGCCCGGTTTGCGGTCGGGGAAATGCACTGCACCCGGTAATCCGCTTGCTCCGGTCGTGTAGATACGATCTTTGTAGCCTGCATTTTCCATTGGCGGAACAATACAATTGGTCGTGAACAGAATTGGTCCATTGAAGCTCTCGAATTCTTCTTTTTGTTTCCACCAGGCATTTCCGTAGTTTCCGGCCAAATGTTTGTATTTCTTGAAGGCTGGGTAATAATTCGCCGGAAGCATTTCGCTGTGGGTATAAACATCTACACCGGTTCCTTCGGTTTGCACCAAAAGGTCTTCCAAATCGCGCAAATCGTGGCCCGAAATCAGAATGGCCGGATTTTTACGGACACCAATGTTTACTATGGTCATTTCCGGATTTCCGTAACTGGTGGTGTTGGCTTTGTCGAGCAGAGCCATTACATCGACACCAAATTTTCCGGTTTCGAGGGTCAGTGCAACCAACTCGTCGGCCGATAAATCCTGGGTTGTAGCTGCCAGTGCTCGTTCCATGAAAGCGTATATTTCTTCATTTTCATGGTTCAGGTTGTAAGCATGTTCGGCATAAGCGGCCAGGCCTTTCAAACCGTAAATAATCAACTCTTTCAGCGAGCGAATATCTTCGTTCTTTTCGCTCAAAATGCCCACTTCGGCAGCTTTGGCTTCAAACTCTTCGGTGGTTAAAGCAGTCCAGATCACCGATTCGTGCGTTGGCAAGCTGATTCCAGCTTCAATCGCTTTGGCTTTTAGTTCGTCGCGAACTCTTAATGTTTTTTTGATGCGGATGACAAAGGCCACATCATCAAAATTGGCATTGGTAATGGTGCTGAAAAGGCCATCGAAAATTACTTTATTCACTTTGGGTTCGGCCAATCCGGCTTTGCGCAACTCACTGTTAAGGGCGGCAACACCTTTCAGTACAAATAAAAGTGTATCCTGAAGGTTGGCCACATCGCTGTCTTTTCCGCACACACCTTTAATTGTGCAACCAATTCCTTTGGCTGCTTCCTGACATTGAAAACAAAACATGTTCATAATTGATTTTTTGGCATGAGAAGAACCGTCCGCATTCGTTGCAGATCAGTTTCTCGTTAATTATTAAATTTTTAATTGATAAAATACGAAATGATTTTTTTGAATTTAAAAAATGAGAATTGTTCCAATTTCGTCCGAAAATTGTTTATCGCTTTGTCGAACATTTGTTCGCGGACGATTGGTTTGGGCAATTCTCAACCCGGGCTATTGATATTTATCCCTTTTGGGGAAAAGAATTTCAAATTTTCAGCGTCCGTCAGCTAAAGCAGACGGCAAAGGATAGTCAGTTACATATTCAATTGAATTCGTAATCTCAACTTGGAACTTTGAACCTGAAACTTTGAACTTTTTACACCCAGCTTTCGTCGAGGATTTCACCTTTAATGCTGACGATGATTTCTTTTACCGGAACTTTTCGCGCTGCCTGAGCTGCAGCCATCTGAACAAGTTGCGACAAACCACCGCAGCACGGAACTTCCATCATCATTACGGTAATGGTATTTACACGGGCTTCGTCGATGAGGCGGCGAATTTTCTCCACATATATTTCTTTGCCCTGATCGAGTTTTGGGCAGGCGATAACCAATGATTTTCCGGCCAAATGTTTCGAATGAAAATTTCCCAAGCTGAAAGCCACACAGTCGGCAGCCAAAAGCAGGTCGGTTCCCTGAAAGCTGGAAGCGGCAGGATTAATCAGGTGCATTTGTACTGGCCATTGACGCAGTGCAGAAGGCGCTTCGGTTGTTGCGGCTGCCGGAGCAAAACGTAAATTCTGTGGTTCGAAACTTACAGCCTGTGAACCCGGGCATCCTCCGCTGGCGCAGCCTGATGATTCAACTTTGGTGGAATGAACTTCAGCAATTACCGCATCAACACTGAATGGAATTTCCGAAGCATGTAATTTCAGGTAGCCAACCGCTTGTTTCAGGAATCCGGTTTCGCCATGTTCTTTCAGGTGTTTCATGTGCGCAACCAATGTATTTTTCCCTTTCGGGATGATTTGTTTTACCACAACCACCTCGTCGTATTCATCGGCTTCACGTTTTTCAATGGTAATCGCTCCTTCGGGGCAATGGCCAAGGCAGGCTCCCAATCCGTCACACATCAATTCGCTAATGAGCCTGGCTTTACCATC
>DPRM01000029.1 GCA_003537645.1 Prolixibacteraceae bacterium | reverse complement strand
AGCGAAGCCATCCCTTCATCAAACTGAAGTTTTACCTGACTGTAAACCTGGTTGGCAAGCGCCTTATTTTCCTGCTGGTCCTGGAGGTTTGACCAGGATGACAGCAACGAGTTGACGGAATTCTGATAGCCTGTTTCCAGGTACTTTTTGTTCAGGTCAAAATCTTCCTGGTTTTGCTGAAGTTTCAGTTGCGATTGTTTTACTTTATTTTTTCTCATTCCTGAACTAAAAATCGGGATTGTAGCTTTTAATCCAACGGTGTTCATGTTGCTGAAATCGTTGAATTTAAATTCGGTAGCATAACTTGAGTAGGTAAATTGCCCGAAAGCTGCCAAATTGGGATAAAAGGCCGCTTTGTCTGATTCAATTTGCAAGCTGGCCAGCTCGTTTTGTTTTTTCAGTAACTGATATTCAGGTAATACTTCAAGCCCAAATTCAGACATTGCCGGCTGTTGGTATTCTATTTTGCCAACGATTGCCGTATCCAGTGTTATTTCTTTCTCGACCGGAATACCCGAAATAATTTTCAGTATCCGTTGTTGAATCTGAATACCGTTTTCAAGAGTTTCGCGTTGTGTTTTCAGGTTCGTCAGCGTTACTTTCAAACGACTGACATCGGTTTGTTTCACGAAATCATTATCGTACTGAAGTTTCAGGATGTTGTAAAGTTTTTCCAGATTGGCAATGTTGTCATTCAGCACCTTGAGGTTCGAATAATTCATCAGTACCTGATAATAAGTTGCCGAAACATCGTGGATAACGTCTTCTTCGGTTTTTTGGAGCATGGAGCTGTACAAATCTTCAGCCTTTTTCGCTTGTTTTATGCCAGTTAGATACGATTGACTGTAAAGCAACTGGCTAACGGTAACTCCAGCCGAGGTGGTGTGAAGGGCTTTAATGTCTGACAATCCGCCCAACAAGGGGGCTATATCTTCAGGTAAAGCATCCATCATTTCCTGCGAAATATTAATTTCAGGAATGCCCATTCTCGAATAATCTAAACTACCATCTACCTTCGGAAGCCCATTTGCAATCACTTCTTTTGTTTTTGCTGTGCTTTCTGATTGCTGCAAGGCAGCCTTTTTCACCTGATGACTATTCTCAACAGCCTGTTTCAGCAGGTCATTCAGCGAATACTGCTCCTGACTTTTCCCTTCCTCCGGAAATACAAAAAGTGCGAGTAATAATAAAATTGCTAATTGTTTCATTTTTAATGTATTATTCTGAATATATTAATTAGTTCGTAAATAAACGAACCAAATGGATAAAAAAATTTAATGATCCTTCTTGTAAGCAATTCTCAATTCATCCAGGTTTTTAATGAAGAATTCCATTCCTTTTAAAACATTCTTTAAAAAAGTTGCATTTCTCGAATTTGGATCTTTCTTTAATTCGATGATCTGGTTGATGGTTGCCAGTTTTTTCTTCATATTGGTTTCCATTTCATTGATCATCCCGTCAATTTCTCCTGAAACAAAACGAAAATACCGTTTGCGGTCACCGGGATATGTAATGTACTCGATGATGCCTCGAATCTCCAGATTTTTAAGGGCGGTACTTGCCGAGCTTTTGCTGATCTGCATTTCTTCAACGATCTCATCAAAGGTATATTCTTCCTTATCCATAACCATTAGCAAACCAAGAATCCGGGCAGAAACCGGTTGAAAACCTTCCCGCTCATTCTGTCTGCCGATATGCTCAATCAGCTCTTTTTGCTTTGTTATTCTTTCGATGTCTTCCATTTCGCAGATGAATTATGGGGCAAATATAATTAGTTTTTTTAGTTCGGCACGGATCGAACTGATTTTTTAACATTTTTTTGATTTTGCAATTTCGCCAGACTGTATTTTATTTCTCCGCCGGGAACAAATCACAGCTAATCGGAAAGTGGTCGGAATGCTCAAGCGTTGCAACCTCAAAATTATAACTTGTGAATTTTGGACTGTACAAAATATAGTCGATCCTGAAGGAGGGTAATTTTCCATTGTAAGTATTGGCAGTTCCTTTCCCCGACCTGGTAAACGAATCTTCCAGATCACCTTTTACTGTTCGGTATGTAAACGAAACGGGTGTGTCGTTAAAGTCGCCGCAAACAATTACCGGGAAATTACAATTATCAATATGCGCCCGAAGAGTTGCGGCCTGTTCAGCTCTTTTAATAAGTGCTTCCTTAAATTTCAGGCCTAATACCTTCAACTTTTCTTTTGTTTTTGGCTCGTTATTAAAATCGAGCGAATCGATGGTATTGATCTCGGCTTCACGCAGACGGTACGATTGCAGATGACAATTGTAAACCCTGACAGTATCGGTATTCATTAATATATCAGTGTAAATGATCATGTTTCCCGAATTTTTAAACCTGATTTCGCCCATGTTAAGTATCGGGAAACTGGTCATTGTGAGCAGGCCGCCGGCGTAGCTGTTGTGTGCCAGTTGTAAATGTTTTACCTGTGGAAGCCGGGTGTTTTTAAAGTCGAAAATTTGCCGTTTGTTTAGTCTTACTTCCTGCAAACAAATAATGTCAGCATTATCCTGCCGCAAAAAATTAAGGATATGATCGGCATTTTCCTTGTTCGGGAATTCGGTATTTCCCATGAAATATTTCACGTTGTAGCTGGTTACCCGAAGTCCTTTTTCTGGGGATTTTTCCCTCGAAAACTGGAGATAATTTCCAATGTTATTAAAACCGGCGAGAATGATTAAAACCGAAAAAAGGGCGAATTTTGGTTTAATTACAATCCATAAAACAATGAAAATGATATTAACAACCAGAAGATAAGGATAAGCCATTCCGAACAAGGCAGGTATCCAAAACTGTTCGGGACTGATATAAACAGACAGAGAAGCTAAACCGATTGCAAATACAGCAACGATATTAAAAAGCAGAAGTGTATATACAAAAATATGTTTCAAATGGTTCGTGGTTTATGTTCCATCCTCGCTATCGCTGGCCTGCGTTCAATACAAATATATGATTTTATTATATCTGATTTTTGAGATTTTCCCTTTTCATAAAAGCGCTGCCCGAATCATTCTGTCTTTTTCGTTGATGTCTCTTTTTAATTGAATGTCCGAGAAACCTTTTTGCTTAAGCAGATCAAAACATTCAATGCCAAATGCTTCATTGATTTCGAAATACAAGAGACCCGGTCTCTTTAAATGAATTAGCGCGAAATCGGCGATTCGTTCGTAGAAAATCAAAGGTCGTTCATCCTGAACAAAAAGTGCAAGTTCAGGCTCAAAATCAAGTACATTCCTCTGCATTAAAGTTTTCTCTGTTTCCCTGATGTATGGCGGATTACTGACAATGATATTCAAATCGGGGAACCTGAATTCAGGACTATTATTCAGGATATCAAATTCAATTACAGCAACATCTGCTGAATTTAAATTTGCATTACGCCTTGCGGTTTCGATGCAAACAGGTGAAACATCGCAGGCCAGAACAGTGGAATGTGGAATGTTTTTCTGTAACGAAATAGCAATGCACCCGGTTCCGGTTCCAATGTCAATAATCGTGGGTTTCAATTGCTGGTTTTCCTGAACGATCCATTGCACCAGTTCTTCGGTTTCGGGACGCGGAATTAATACTTCAGGAACAGCATAAAATGGCAATCCAAAGAATTCTGTTTCGCCCAGAATGTACTGAATGGGTTCATGATTTTTCAGCCGGGCAATAATTGTTGCAATTTCAAGCAACTCATCTTTGTTCAGTAACTCATCATTTGCCAGTAAAAATCGGGTGCGCGAGTATCCTTTCAACTTTTCGAATATCAGAAAAATAAGACTCTCCGTTTCCTCTTTGGGGTAAATTCCTGCCAATTCTTTTCGGATGGATGCGATAGCTGCCTTCATTATTGTTATTTTTGGCAAAGTTAATTTTTTCGATGATGAGTACTCCTGAAATCTTTATGCAACGCTGCCTCGATCTGGCACTCCTCGGAATGGGAAATGTGGCTCCAAATCCGATGGTGGGCTGCGTTATAGTGCACGAGGGAATCATCATTGGCGAGGGATATCACGAAAAATACGGAGAGGCACATGCTGAAGTAAATGCGATCCGATCGGTAAAAAATCCGGAATTATTGCCAAAGTCAACCTTGTACGTTTCGCTTGAACCTTGCGCGCATTTTGGGAAAACACCCCCATGCTCCGATCTGATTATCGAAAACCAAATTCCGCATGTAATTATTGGCACCATCGATCCGTTTGCTGAAGTGGCCGGGAAAGGCATTGAAAAAATGCGTAAGGCTGGAATTGAAGTGGAAATGGGGCTTCTGGAAAAAAAATGCCGCACACTGAACCGCCGTTTTTTTATTTTCCACGAGAAAAAACGGCCTTATATTATCCTGAAATGGGCACAAACTCTCGATGGGTTTATTGATACCGACCGCAGCGAAACCGTTCATCCAACATGGATTACCAATGCTTTGGCCAAGCGGCTTGTACACAAGCAACGATCCGAAGAATCAGCTATTCTTATCGGCACTAATACGGCTCAATACGATAATCCGGCACTCACGGTGCGCGAGTGGTCGGGTACGCAGCCAATTCGAATGGTCATCGACCGTGTTGGGCGCCTCGATCCCGGCTTGCAGATTTTCGACCGCAAATCGTCCACCTGGGTTTTTACTTCCGCAGAAATGACTGGTTCTGAAAACCTGAAATACATCAGGCTCGATTTTAACCAAAATATATTGCCCCAATTGATGGACGAACTTTACCGTCGTAATATACTTTCGGTGATTGTTGAAGGAGGCAGTAAGTTACTCAACAGCTTCATTGATATTAACTTATGGGATGAGGCATTTGTTTACACCGGCAACCAGTTTTTCGGGAAAGGGGTGGCAGCACCGCATATTTCAGGAAAAACACTGGCTTACCGAAAATTAGACGATTGTAAACTTCATGTGCTAAAAAGGAAAATCTGAACACGATTTTAAGGATTAAAAGATAAACAGGATCATACATTGTATTTATTCTTTTGATTATTAATCGTGTCCATCCGACAATCTTTAAAAATCGTGTACTGATAAATTTCTTTTGCTTTTAAGCTTATTTTTCGTGAAATTTAGTCGCACCAATTCAACTTCAATAACGCATGGCTATTTTGTTCGATATATGGAAATCGATGCCAAGTTTGGTAACCATCCTCTACTTTCTAACGGTTGTTTTTATTGCCATACTCATCATCCTTGAGAACCGAAACCCGGTAAAAACCATTAGCTGGATTCTGGTTTTGGTATTGCTCCCTTTTGCCGGAATTGTATTCTATCTCTTCTTTGGACAAGAGTATCGCAAAACGAAAATGTATTCGCGCAAGGGACTCCGAAACCTCGAAAAACTCCGGAACCTCACTTTGGAACAATTGGATAATCTTCCCGACAATCATCTCCAGATCAGCAACAGAATTTACTCCAAAAAGCGCTTGATGAATCTGCTACTTTCGAATTCGAATGCCATTTTGACTAACAATAACGAAGTTAAAGTTTTACGAAATGGCGAAGAAACTTTTCCAGAAATCTTTAGTGCAATTGAACATGCAAAACACCACATTCATTTGGAGTATTACATTGTTGAAGACGATAAAATAGGTAATTATTTACGCGAACTGCTCATTCTAAAGGCGCGCGAAGGAGTTGAAGTCCGGTTTATTTACGACGATGTGGGTAGCTGGGAGTTAAAACGAAAATGGCTTAAAACCATGTCGGATGCCGGAGTTAAGGTCGATTGCTTTATGCGGGTACGCTACCCTATGCTTACTTCGAAAGTTAACTATCGAAATCACCGAAAAATTCTGGTGGTTGATGGTGAGACCGCCTTTGTTGGTGGCTTAAATTTTGCCGACCGGTATCAGGATGGCGTTCCGGGAATTGGTCCCTGGCGCGATACTCACCTGAAAATTACAGGTGGCGGCGCAACGGCCCTTCAAATTATTTTTATGGCCGACTGGTATTTTGTTTCGAGAGAAATACTGAAAGGTGAAAACTATTTTAAACCATTCGAAGCCGGTGATGGCAAATTGGTACAGATTGCGTCAAGTGGCCCCGATTCGGATTGGGAAAGTATTGGTCAGGCGTATTTTGCGGCGATTGCCTCGGCTACCGAATACGTTTATGTTTCATCGCCCTACCTGATGCCACCGGCCGACATTATTACTGCGCTGAAAACTTCGGCTTTGGGTGGAATTGATGTCCGCATCATTGTTCCAGGCTTGTCGGATGCNNGAAGTTTGGAAACCAATTTCGAAGTAAATGCCATGATCTACGACGAAGAAATTGCCGGAATTTTAACCGGGCAATTTTTAGATGATCAAAACAAAAGCGATGTCGTTGTTTTGGACGAATGGATGAAACGGCCGCGGATCAACAAAATTAAAGAATCGTTTGCCCGCATTCTGAGTCCGATGTTGTAAAACGCTGGTGATCAAATTGGATGGATACAATATTACCACTTGGTAAGCCTGTAACTCGCAACCCGTAACCCACAACAACTTAAAGTTAACCCTTCACCCTGCCATTCCCGTCATTCATTGATTTCAGAAAGGGTAAATCAATAGAGAATTGTCTCCTTTGAAAACCTAAAAATAGCAACAATGAACAGAAAAGATTTTTTCCGGAGTTCGCTGGCAGCCAGCGCCTGTGCCGGATGCTTTTTATTGCCGGTAACCAGCCTGCTGGCCAACGAGTCAATTCCTGAAGACGATGAGAAATACAGCCAACTACTTCAGGAAAAAGAGTTTATTCAAAATTGGTTGTCCGACCTCGTTTCGACTATCGAAACCGAACTTGACGAACCTACGAAAGTGAAACTGCTTGCCGGTTGCGGACGAGGTTGTTTTAACCGTTTCAAGTTTAAAAGCGACATTGCTGAAAGGGGAAAAGGTAGCGTTGATAAATTGCTTGAAGCCTATAAAAGTAATTTTGAAGTCTGGAAGGAAGGAAATACGGTACATATCCGGTACGGAGAAGTTTCGCAGGGATGTTATTGTCCGGCGGCCAAATTTCGCCCGGCAAAACCGAACGATCTGCATTGCGAATGCACCCGCGCCACCCATCAAGCCATTTTCGAAACTGCATTGGGCCGACCAATTGATGTAAAGATTCTGGAGTCAGTCAGGAGGGGAAATAAAACCTGTCATTTTTTGGCAACGGTATGATTTCTATATGATTGACCGTTTATATACCTATTTGGCATTTTGTATCAGTCAGTTGTGGTTCATTTATTGTCATTCAGTTGTCATTTCCTGCCAATTGAATGACTACAAAATGCCAATTGAATGACTTTTTTGACAATGGGATTACTTTCTATAAGCAAAACAGCCCTGTAAACGATTGCTTACAGGGCTGCGATTTATCTATTTTCAGGAGATTACAAGCTATCGCCAAAATCTGCCCGGAATTTTGCAACAAGTTTATCAACCCAATCGCCAATAGGTTTTAATTTACCAACAAAAAAGCGAAGTACCGGAGGTTCTTCCACCCATTCCAAACCACCAATCAGTTCGCGGTTATCGAACAACCACTGAATACGGTCTTCGGCATACTTAACCTGCGACAAGGTAAATACCCTGCGAGGAAAGGCAAGACGTAACAATTCGATGTCGGATAAAATGTCGTTGCCATCGGCATCACGCACGCTCGAAATGGTACCACGTTCCATTCCGCGAATCCCTGAACAAATATACAAAGCAGCAGCAAGCGCTCCTGCCGGATACTGTGTTTGTGGCACGTGCGGAATAAACATACCAGCATTGAGGTGGCAGCCCAATCCTCCGGAAGGGGTGATTACCGGAATTCCTTTGCTATCAAGCGCATCAACCAGATATTTGATAAAGGTTGGAGAATGGCTGATCACATTGAAATCTAAAGTTTCAATAAGACCAACAGCCATCGCTTCAATTTCGCGCACGCTCATACCGCCATAAGTTAAAAACCCTTCGAAGAGCGGCACCCAATCGCGCATTTTCATGTAAATATCGTGGTTGTTGGTGCAAATTCCACCGCCACGTGTGCAACTCACTTTGCGGCCCGAGAAGTAGGAGAAGTCGCAGTAACTCATCATCTCGTGCAAAATATCCTTAATCGGTTTATCCTGATAACCTTCCTCGCGAATTTTGATAAAATAAAGGTTTTCATTAATCAAACTGGTATCCATCAGCAGCATAATGTTGTTCGCTTTGGCAATCGCCGAAACTTCGCGAAGATTGGCCATCGAAAAGGGTTGTCCGCCAATAAGGTTGGTCCCGGCTTCGAAACGAATGTAGGCAACATTCGCAGCACCCCATTTTTCAATTACTGCGTTTAGCTTGTTAATATCCATGTTCCCTTTAAACGGAAAATCGCTTTTGGTTTTCAGGGCTTCATCGGTATAAATTTCCTCAACAGCACTGCCCATCATTTCGATGTGTGCTTTGGTTGTAGTGAAGTGGTAGTTCATCGGAACAACTGTTCCGGGCTTACAAAAAGTTTTGGCAATAATGTGTTCTGCTGCACGCCCCTGATGTACCGGTAAAAAATAATCCTGATTGAAAACTTCTTTAATTGCTCCTACCAGCTTCGTGTAACTGGCCGAGCCAGCATACGAATCGTCGGCAACACTCATTGCTGCTACCTGATTGTCGCTCATTGCATTGGTGCCCGAATCGGTAAGCATATCGAGGAAAACATCCTTGTTTTGAAGCAGGAAAGTATTGAACCCGGCTCCATAAATTGATTCTTTGCGTTCTTCGATGGGTAAAAGGTTTAGTTTTTGAACCACGCGCACTTTGTGCATTTCAAGAGGAGTAGTTTCACCGCTGTAAAATTTAACGGTTTTCAGTTTTTCTACATTAGCCATAAGTTGATTTTATTGGGTTAATTAATCGTTTTTCTATTGAGCAAGTTCAGTCAGGTACCGATTTAAAATTTCGGTTTTGCGAGTTTACAAATAAATAAATTGTAATCAAAACGAGCCAATGAGTTTTAATTTGTAGCCATTTTAGCAAGGCATACAGTAATTCGGAATTAAAATGCAAATATTGCTTCAATACTAATTCTAACGCAGAAGAAAATAATTACACATAAAAAAGCCTGTTTTGAGGGAATCCCAACAAAACAGGCTTTTCAGTAGTGATACTGAAATCTGATTCTATTTTCTGATAATCTTCTTAACTATTGTTGCCGTTTCAGTTAAAACGCTAACAAAATAAATTCCTTTGGGCTGATCAGTCAGATCGAAGATTGGTGTCTGGCTTGTGCAAATTACCTTTCCGGTAAGATCGGTCACTTTTACACTTTTAATATTTTCGCCAACAACGGTGAACTGACCAATTCCCGGATTTGGGTAAACTATAATAGAGTTGCTGACTGAAACTTCAGGATTGATTCCTGTAACAGAGGTAGTCCAGTTAAGCGAAATAGTTGAAAAACTTGGAACATTTGCCGGAGTTTGCTTTTGAGTATTCAGGCCTTTGGTGAAGCTAAATGATGCAAAATTCCCTGTCCCATTTTTGTCGGTCAGCTCCATTCTAAGTTTGTATTCGCCGTCAGGCATTAACTTTCCTGAATAATCAGTACCATTCCATTGGCAAGTTCTGGTTCCGTGACTGCTTTGGGTTGCCCCGGTAATTGCATCCGTTTTATTGAATTCATTTCCGATAGCCAGAGTCGAGGCCTGCCATGTATTTAAATGTGTTATCCGGTTATTGGCATAAGCCAGCAATGTTTTTACAAATTTTCCTGAATTGTCTTCAACCCAGATGGCAACAATATTTCGTGGAGCATAGTTTCCACCAGCCGAACTGGTCGATACTGAAACGGAGAGGGTTCCGCTTGTTTGAGCCTGAATTTGTGCTATACCCAAAAGTGAAAGTAACAGGATCAATAATTTCTTTCTCATAGTTTTCTCCTCCATTTTATTGATTGGCTGCAATCTACAGATTAAACTTAGGTTCTGCAAGAGAAAAGCTGCTAGATCAAATGATTGAATTTCGGAGGGAAACGACCTCAGGGATCATTGCCGAATGTTTCCCCCTAATTCTCCAACATTTTATATTCGTTTGGCGTCATCCCAACACGTTGTTTAAACAGTCTGCTAAAATGCTGCGGATATTTGAACCCCAATTCGTAAGCAATTTCATTCACCGTTTTATCTGAATCGAATGTTTTGGTTTTAGCGATGTCAATAATTTTGTTCTGAATGTATTCCCTGGCCGATTTCCCGGTTTCTTTCTTGATCAAATCGCCAAAGTAGTTGGATGAAAGATGCAGTTCATCAGCAAAGTAAGCAACAGAAGGCAACCCGATTTCTTGCGGTTTATCTGATGAAAAATAACCGTTCAGCAATTCTTCAAATTTTTCCAGAATGCCCTTGTTGACGTTGTCCCGCGTAATGAATTGGCGGTCGTAAAATCGCTCACAATAATTCAGGAACAATTCAATATTCGAAGCAATGAGTTTCTTGCTGTGCTTGTCGATGTTTTGTTGAATTTCGAATTTAATTTTCGAAAAGCAGTCCATAACAATCTGCCTTTCACGCTCCGACAAGTGCAATGCTTCGTTTGAGTTGTAGCCGAAATAATTGTAATCATTGATGCTTTTTGCGAGTGAAGTGCCATGAATCAGGTCGGGATGAAAAACCAAAGCATATCCTTTCGGCTGATAAACTTGTCCGTCGGTTTCTATTTCCATCACCTGTCCAGGCGCAACGAAAACCAAAGTACCTTCCTGATAATCGTAGTAATTGCATCCATATTTTAAATCGCCACATTTCACATCTTTCAGAAAAATGCAATACATACCATAATTGATACGTACCTTCTTTTCGCCCCACGACCTTGGATTCGCCTTTGAAAAGTCAATAACACTCACCAAAGGGTGCAGCGTTTCGTGATTATTCAGGATGTTGTATTCAGTTACTGTATCAAATCTGTAAATCTTTTCCATCTCTTTTGATTTTCTGACACAAATTTAAACATTCCATCATCGGTGCAACCATTCGAAAGGCGCAATCAGTAAAAATGGTAGAAGATGCAGTAATCTGTCTATCAATGGCTAAATGAGAAGTGCGTACCTTTGAAATGTAAAAAAAACAGTTTGCCATGAAGACTAAAAATTACCGTTTGAAACCGTTCTGTACTTCAATCCTGAAACATCTGCCGTTGCTGGCTCTGACATTGGCTGGCTTTTTGTCTTTCGGCCAGTCGAAACAGAAACCTATTATCCTTCGAGAACAGGGCAGCTTTGCCGTTGGCGGAACCGTGATTACAAATCCCGGTAAATTCGATCAGTACAACCAAACTCCGGAAGGACAGACATTCCATGGCGATCATGCCTATGTATTTTATCAGATTCCAGATAAAGCTCGTAAATATCCACTGGTAATGTGGCACGGAATCGGGCAGTTTTCCAAAACCTGGGAAACCACGCCCGATGGTCGCGAAGGATTTCAAAACATTTTTTTGCGCCGGAAATTTCCGGTTTACGTAATTGACCAGCCCCGCAGAGGCAATGCCAGTCGCAGTACCGCAACAGGCACCATTACACCAACTCCCGACGAACAAGGATGGTTTGGTACTTTCCGTGTTGGGATCTGGCCAAATTATTTCGAAGGTGTACAGTTTTCGAAAGACAAAGAAACGCTCAATCAATATTTTCGGCAAATGGTTCCCAATGTTGGGCCAATTGATATCAATGTCAATACCGATGCGGTTTCGGCGCTGTTCGATAAAATTGGTGACGGAATCCTTGTTTCGCACTCACATTCAGGCGGAATGGGCTGGATAACCGCTATCAAGAATCAGCATATAAAAGCCATTGTTTCCTACGAACCGGGCAGCGGGTTTGTGTTTCCTGAAGGCGAAGTGCCTGCGCCTATTGCAATGGCCGGAGGTACACTCACCGCTGTTGGAGTGCCGATGGCTGATTTCATGAAATTGACCAAAATCCCAATCATTATTTACTATGGCGATTTTATTCCTGAAAAGCCCATGAATAATCCGGGGCAAGATGGCTGGCGTGCACGCCTGGAAATGGCAAGATTGTGGCGCGATTGTGTGAACATGCACGGCGGCAATGTTACCGTTGTGCATTTGCCTGAGATTGGAATTAAAGGCAACACGCACTTCCCGTTTTCTGATTTAAACAATGTTGAAATAGCCGATTTGATGTCGAAATGGCTAAAGGAAAAAGGACTGTATAAATGATTTTCAAGTTGACGCTGTCAAGTCTATCGACACTGACAGAATAGGTACCGAAGACTAGACTTGTCAGCGTGCAAAACTCCTGACAACGTCAAGCAATTAGAAATTTTAAAAGGATTAAAAATGAAAAGAAAACTAAGAAACTATTTTTTGATAATCATGGTTACATCAATAAACTTCATTTCGCTAGCTCAAACCAAACCTGCCAATCCATTTGGCCTGGTTTATGGCGATGCCATTACTGAAAACGTATCCGGTAAAGTGAATATTCATCCGGTAAGTTACAAGCTGAATGACATTGACATCGCTGCCAATATTTATACACCCGCTAACTTTGATCCTGCGAAGAAATATCCGGCAGTGGTGGTTGCTCACCCCAACGGGGGCGTTAAAGAGCAGGTAGCCGGACTGTACGCGCAACGTCTGGCCGAATCGGGTTACATCGCCATTGCTGCCGATGCTGCCTATCAGGGCGCTAGCGGCGGACAGCCACGCAACGTGGACAAGCCTGCCAACCGTATTGAGGATATTCGCGGAATGGCAGATTTTATTACCCAATTTAAAGGAGTTGATGCAGCCCGATTGGGTGTGTTGGGCGTTTGCGGCGGTGGCGGCTACACGCTAAAAGCTGCACAAACCGACAAGCGCTTTAAAGCAGTAGCAACCTTGAGCATGTTCAATTCGGGAGTAGTCAGGCGAAACGGTTTCATGAATTCCGGAGTTGCCACTATTCCGGAGCGTTTAAAACAAGCAACCGAAGCCCGGGCACTGGAAGCGGCAGGTGGCGAAGTGCGCTATGCTGCCGACACCAAAACAACCAACGAACAAGCCGATAAAATGCCTTTTGATCTCTACCGTGAAGGCCACTACTATTACCACCGAACCCATGCGCACCCCAATTCAACGTTCAGATATACCATGAGCAGCCTTCTCGACCTGATGGCGTTTGACGCGGCCACCAACATGGACTTAATCAATCAGCCCTTACTGATGATGGCCGGAAGCAAAGCCGACACGTTTTACATGACCGAAAGCGCTTTCAACCTTGCTACAGGGACAAAAGAAAAGGAACTCTTCCTGATTCCGGGAGCTACCCACATTCAAACCTATTATGTTCCTGAATATGTGGAACAAGCGATGAACAAACTCAACGAATTCTTTGGTAAATATTTATAAAATGAGTATAAAAACAATAAAACTTAACAACGGGGTTGAAATGCCCATCCTTGGATATGGTGTATTTCAGATACCTGATCCGGAAGAATGTGAAAAAAGCGTACTCAATGCTATCGAAACTGGTTATCGGTTAATTGATACGGCTGCGTCGTATATGAATGAAACTGCAGTTGGTAATGCGATAAAAAAAAGTGGTGTAGCAAGAGAAGACTTGTTTATTACTACAAAGTTATGGATTCAGGACGCAGGATATGAAAACACAAAAAAAGCTTTTGACAAATCATTGGAAAACCTGCAACTTGATTATTTGGATTTATACCTGATCCACCAGCCCTACGGCGATGTACATGGCTCGTGGAGGGCTATGGAAGAGTTGTATAAAGAAGGAAAAGTCAGAGCCATTGGTGTAAGTAACTTTCACCCCGACCGGGTGATGGATATTATAACATTCAATGAAATTGTTCCTGCAGTCAACCAGATTGAAACACATCCATTCAATCAGCAAATTGAAACCCATAAATTTCTAACCGAAAACAATGTCCAAATTGAATCGTGGGGGCCATTTGCCGAAGGCAAAAACAAAATCTTTCAAAACGAATTGCTGGCTTCAATTGGCAGTAAATACAACAAATCAATTGCACAGGTAATTCTTCGCTGGCTCACTCAGCGAAGTGTAGTTGCTATTCCCAAATCAGTTAAAAAGGAAAGAATGAAGGAAAACTTTGAAATTTTCGACTTTGAACTGAGCGCTGAAGATATGGATACCATTACAACACTTGATATGAAAGTCAGCAGCTTTTTCGATCACCGTGACCCGGCAATGGTTAAATGGTTAGGGACTTATAAAATTGAAAAAGAATGATGAGATTGCTTATTATTTTGACATTGGTTTTTCTTTCGTACTCCTTATCAGCACAGGAATACAAAAGAACAATCAATATTAAATACACAACAGATCACATTAAGTTAGATGGTATTCTGGATGAGTCGGCATGGGAAACAGCCGAGATTTTTACCGACTTTTGGCAATATTTTCCCAAGGATTCGGTTCGGGCTGTGCACCAGACAAGTATGCAGTTGTTGTACAATGACCATACGCTTTATGCCGCCATACGGGCAGATAAAGCCCCGGGCGATTTCGTGGTCTCAAGTCTGCGCCGCGATTTCAAAGGAACTGTCAGTGATAATATTTCTTTGTTTTTCGATACGTTCAACGATGGCACAAATGCCTTCCTATTTAGCTCAACACCCAATGGCGTTCAGCGCGATGCACTTGTCTCCGGAGGTGGAACTGTTCTGAATACCACCTGGGATGTAAAATGGCAAGTTGAATCGAAAATGTATGACGATCATTTTATCCTGGAACTTGCCATTCCGATGAATTCGATGAAATTCAGGAAAGGAGATAAAAATTGGGGTTTCCAGACGTACAGGTGGAACCTTCAGAGCAGCGAACAGAGTGCGCTGGCGCGTGTGCCACAGAACCAGCTCTTCTCAAGCGTTGCATTTGCCAATGATCTGGTATTTGAAAAACCCCTTGGAAAATCGCGAACGCCCATTTCCATAATACCTTATGTGAATGGCCTTGTTCAGAAAGATTTTGTAACCGGCATTTCAGATAAAAGCTTAAAGTACGGGGGAGATGCAAAAGTGGCTATTGGCGATGCACTGAACCTTGATATCACCCTTAATCCTGATTTCTCAAACGTAGAAGTCGATGATATTTTTACCAATCTCACTCGTTTTGAAGTTTTTCTTCCTGAAAAGAGACAGTTCTTTATTGACAACAGCGACCTTTTCGGAAATTTTGGTAGCAGCCTTGATGCCATTCCTTTCTTTTCAAGGAGGATAGGGCTGGCACGCAATGCCGGGGGCAACCTTATCGAGAACAGGATCATTGGAGGTGTGCGCCTGAGCGGCAAGCTTAGCCGGGACTGGAGGCTGGGATTGCTCAACATGCAGACAGCATCGGATGTAGAAAATGGTATTCCTTCAAACAATAATATGATGCTGGCTTTACAGCGAACTCTTTTTACAAGGTCTAACTTAGGACTGTTCATGCTGAACCGTCAGTCGTTTGAGGATTACTCTTTTCTTGATCCCAAAAATGAATATAACCGTGTATTGGGACTTGATTATAACCTAGCTACGGCGGACAATACCTGGACAGGAAAGTTTTATCTTCATAAATCATTCCAGCCGGGAGATAATAAGGGAAATCTTTCGTCACAGGCAACCATGAGCTACAACACAAGAAAGTACAATGTAACAACTGACTTTGTATATATCGACAAGGACTTCAGATCGGATCTGGGATATATACCGCGTACCGATGTTTTTAAATCAGGCAATTTGGTTAAGCGAAGCTTTTATCCTGTCAATGGATGGTTAAACCAGTATGGATTTCAGGTACTGTCGATATTGTACTGGAGGCCAAGCCTGGATTTTAAAAAGACGGATCATGATCTGGAGTTTTCATGGAGCGCTTCACTCAAGGATATGTCCACTTTCGAGCTTAAAGCGGCCAACCGGTATATTTTTCTTACCAGAGATTTCGATCCAAC
>DPRM01000100.1 GCA_003537645.1 Prolixibacteraceae bacterium | reverse complement strand
TAGGTCATGGGTTCGAATCCCGTCCGGGATACAAAAGGTAAAAGACATTTTGCCGA
The DNA here is from genome assembly GCA_003537645.1 of Prolixibacteraceae bacterium. Taxonomy (GTDB): domain Bacteria; phylum Bacteroidota; class Bacteroidia; order Bacteroidales; family Prolixibacteraceae; genus Aquipluma. The sequence goes on along the minus strand of DPRM01000100.1, from coordinate 55,573 downwards.
CAAATCAGGAAAAGCCTTCTAAATATGACAGTTAGAGGGCTTTTTTATTTGTTTTATTCCAATCCAAAGACATGGAAAAGCCAAACTTGACATTAAATTCGGTACTAAAACGGTACGATAGTTGGGAAAGAAAAAATCGTACCGATTTCCGTCACAAGTCACTGAAAAGTATATAGTTGTCCTTGATAAAGCACTTCTGCTTACTGTTCGAAAATTTATTTTCGTAACATTTAAAATGTAACAGTATGAGGAGCACTTTCAATGTCCTTTTTTATATCAAAAGGAACGAACCCAAAAAAGATGGACGAGTAGTAATCATGGTACGCATAACGATTAATGGCGTGCGATCACAGTTTAGTAGCAAATTGCTCGTAAATCCCGATCAATGGGACAGTAAAAAAGAACAGGTCAAAGGTCAACTGGCCGATGCTCGAAACCTAAACCGCTTATTAGAGAGTATCCGGTCAACGCTAAATGTAAATTACAATAAACAGATTGCTGTTGAAGGACATGTTACCCCTGAAAGATTAAGAAACATATTTCTGGGGCAAGAGGAACCTGAACATACCATTATTTCGTTTTTTGACAAGTATAACGACCAGTATAAATTAAAAGTCGGAACTACTTCTTCCCACAAAACCTATACATGCTACCTTCTTACACGAGAACGGCTGGTTGAGTTTATGAAGCAACGATATAACCTTTCCGATATGCCTGTTAAAGAAATTACGATTTCTTTTATTGATGAGTTTTATTTGTTTATCAGAAACAATACTGAGTGTAATCACAACTCTACTTTAAAATTTCTTCAACGGTTTAGAACAATTTTATACTTTATAAAAGGCCTCGGAATTAATTTTGCAGACCCATTTTGTAACTTCCGGTTCCGGTATGATAAAGTTGATCGTGGTTATCTCGATCAAGATGAATTGGACTTATTGTATACAAAAAAACTTCCTTCAGCCCGTTTGTCTCAGGTTCGGGATGTATTTGTATTCAGTTGCTATACCGGATTGGCTTATATTGACATTTTCGAACTCACTGAAGATAAAATACGGAAGGCTTTTGACGGGCATCTCTGGGTCATGACCAAAAGACAAAAAACAGATGTTAATACTAATGTTCGATTATTGGATATTCCCCTGGAAATATTGGAAAAATACAAGGGAAAACAGAAAAATGGGAAAGTACTGCCGGTAATCAGTAATCAGAAAATAAACGATTATCTGGAAGAAATTGGTGATATCTGCGGAATTGAAAAGAAATTCACTTTTCACCTAGCAAGACACACTTTTGCCACGACTGTCGCATTAGGAAACGATGTGCCGATGGAAAGCGTTCAAAGTATGCTTGGCCATGCCGATATAAAAACAACGCAAATATACGCCAAGGTAATTGACAGAAAATTAAGCCGTGACATGGATAAAATGGCAAAAGTTGTTAATAACCGTAACCCTAACGAAAATGCGGCAGCAGTCAAAGCACGAATGATTGAATGTATGGATAATGAATCTAACTCAACGTTGTCTGAAGCTGACGATAATTCCAAAATAAAATACCTGATTACGGATGAAACTTTCTTGTTTTCGAAGAAAGGCAGACTGAAAGAAATTCAGGAGCGGGATTTTTTTATTTCAGTGGTTGAGCAAGGCTATAAAATGCTGTATATGTCACCGAATATAAAACTTGCAACGAATGGCACTGAAATAATTATTGGGTCAAAATTCTTTGGCGAGATTATGGGTGGGTATTACAGTTTGAACAACCAAGTTGGAGTATTTGAGGATTTCCGTTACGGTATCATCCAAATAAATGAACTGAAGCCAATGAAACCTCAAACCCAAATATTCAGAAAAGCTGTGTCAGAATAACCTAAAAGCGATTGCCATGAATAGAGGATATATTAAAATAAAGGAAACTGAACATCAGAAATTCGTCGTGGAGGTCCAAATCGCTGATGGTAACCTATGGCTTACCAAACACGAAATAGCAGATGTGTTTAACGTGCCAATAAGTGTGGTTAGCAATAGTCTTCGATCCATTTTAAAATCAGGACTATTGCGGGAGGAAGAAGTAACCTGTATTCATTTGTTTGATCGGAATGGGAAACAATGCCAAACTATAATTTACAATCTGGAAGCTTTAATTTTTATCAGTTATCGTGTTGCATCGGGCGAGGCCAAGGTATTCAGACAATGGGTGATGAAAATACTATGCAAAAATACAATAGACATTAAGAGAGTTTTTAAAGGAGAGGTCATGGTGGATTATAAACTTATGAAAGATCTTTCGATAATCAGTATTTTGAATTGATTGCGATTACTTCGGGAGAATTAATATGAAGCTTGCAAGAGTTGTTGCGGTGAATAGCCGAAGCATCTCTTGCACAATTTAGCAACTAAAATAATCTCCAATTCTGTTGAAAACTTGGTCGAAAATTAAATTAACAATAATGCTTTATTTCTTTAGTTGTTGTAAATTGCAGAGTCTGAAAAAATGCTAGAGTTGAATTGACAAATGCTTCCACCTCTATAAGAGTTCGAAAAATGAACAAAAAAGATTTATCAGAATCGGATATTAAGGCTAAGTTTATTACCCCTGCAATTCTTGCTGCCGGTTGGGATGAACATACGCAAATTGGGCGGGAAATTTTCTTTACCGATGGCCGCATTTTTGTGAAAGGCAAATTAACAGCAAGGGGGAAACGAAAATTTGCGGATTATATTCTTTTCTACAAACCCAATGTGCCGATTGCAATTATTGAGGCAAAAGACAATAAACATTCTGTCAGCGGTGGAATTCAGCAAGCATTGGGATACGCCAAGACTTTGGACATTCCTTTTGTTTTTAGCAGCAACGGTGATGGATTTTGCTTTCATGACAAAACTGCAACCGATGGAGAAATTGAAAAGGAAATTACATTGGATCAATTTCCCGGACCTGATTTACTTTGGGCAAAATACAAGAAACACAAAGGCATTGAATCGCCTGAACTTGCAGAAGTAGTTGCGCAGGATTTTTTTCATGATGGTTCGGGAAGATCGCCCAGATACTACCAACAAATTGCTGTAAACCGCACCGTTGAAGCTGTTGCGAAGAAACAACCCCGAATTCTGTTGGTTATGGCCACCGGTACCGGAAAAACCTATACTGCTTTTCAAATTATATACAGACTTTGGAAAAGTGGCGCTAAAAAGCGAATTCTGTTTTTAGCCGACCGCACAGCATTAATTGATCAGACAGCCCGTGGTGATTTCAGACATTTTAAAGATGCGATGACCATCATTAAAAACAAGAAGATTGACACGGCTTATAACGTATATCTTGCTTTGTATCAAGGTTTGTCCGACAGTCAAACAGAAGATGCCTACAAGCAGTTTAGCCCGAATTTCTTCGATTTGGTAATTATTGATGAGTGTCACCGGGGCAGTGCAAAGGAAGACAGCGCCTGGCGCGAAATTCTGAACTATTTCGTAACAGCAACGCATATCGGAATGACTGCCACGCCAAAAGAAACAGAAACGGTTTCGAACATAGAATACTTTGGTGACCCAATTTATACCTATTCACTGAAACAAGGAATCGACGATGGTTTCCTTGCTCCTTATAAAGTGTTGAAAGTTACACTTGATATTGATGCTGAAGGCTGGCGTCCACCCAAAGGATATTTGGATAAAGCTGGCAATCTGGTTGAAGACAGGATATATAACCGTACCGATTTTGACCGGAATATTGTGATTGAAGGTCGTCGGATTTTGGTGGCCGCTAAGATCACTGAATTTTTGAAAGGATACGACCGTTTTGCTAAAAGCATTGTCTTCTGTGTTGATATTGAACACGCGGAAGGAATGAGAACCAAACTGGCCAATGCCAATGCAGATTTGGTGGCTCAAAACAGCAAATACATCATGCAAATAACGGGCGACAATGAGGAAGGCAAACGTGAATTAGATAATTTTATCAACCCGATTGAACGTTTTCCGGTAATTGCTACAACCTCAAAACTAATGACCACCGGGGTCGATGCTCAAACCTGTAAACTCATTGTGTTGGACAGCAATATTGGATCGATGACCGAGTTCAAACAAATCATTGGACGTGGAACGCGAATCAATGAAGAATACGGAAAATCGTATTTCACCATCATCGATTTCAGGAATGTAACCAACCTGTTTGCCGATCCTGATTTTGATGGTGACCCGGTAATGATAAAGCAGGTGGGTGAAGGTGATGATATTTCAGGAACAGATGAAGAAGTGCCTGAAAATGAAGGAAATGGTATTGATGGTGAAGACGTTGAATTTCCGGAAACTCCTGAGTATCCTGAAATTGAGGGAGGTGGCGACATCATTCAGGAACCGGCTGGTAAAAAGATAGTTGAAGGCGTAGAAGTCAAAATAATTCATGAGCGGGTTCAATATTTGGGAGCAGATGGGAAAATTATCACCGAAAGCCTTACGGATTATACCCGAAAAAATATAAAATCGCACTACAAAACCATCGATGATTTTCTGAACAAATGGAATCATTCAGAGAAGAAGAAAGCCATTGTTGAAGAATTAGAAGAGCAGGGTGTTTTCTTTGAAGCTTTAAAAGAGGAAGTGGGTAAAGATTTTGATCCTTTCGACCTGGTTTGCCATGTAGCTTTTGAATCGAAACCTCTTACCCGCAAGGAAAGGGCCGACAACGTGAAGAAATGGAATTACTTTGCCAAATATGGCGAAAAAGCGCAGGCCGTTATCAACAGCTTGCTCGACAAATATACCAACGATGGTTTGTTGACCATTGAAAGCAACGAGGTGTTAAAGTTAGACCCCCTGAATAAACTGGGAACACCCATTGAATTGGTGAAAGCCTTTGGGGGCAAGGCACAATACAATGCAGCATTAAACGAATTGGAAAAAGAAATTTATAGAACGGCATAAATGGCAAATGTAGGCGCTGTGATAAGCAGCATAAGGAATATAATGCGTCAGGACCGTGGAATATCGGGTGACGCGCAACGGTTGGAACAATTGGGATGGATGTTGTTTTTGAAGATTATCGACGACAAGGATCAGGAACTGGAAGTTTTGAAAGATAACTACGTGTCGGTTATTCCTGAAAAATTCCAATGGCGCACCTGGGCAACCAATCCGGAAGGTATTACCGGCGATGAATTATTAGCGTTTATCGACAACAATGCCGAAAACGACAAAGGTCTTTTCGCATCGCTTCGAAACCTGACGAGCATTACCAACCCTAAACGTGCAGCTATTGTGAAGGAAGTATTCGATGGCTCGAATAACTACATGAAGTCGGGCTACGAAATGCGAAAGGTGATTAACAAGCTGAATGAGATCGACTTCAACAACTCGGACGACAAGCACATTTTCGGGAATATTTACGAAAGCATTTTGCAGGAATTACGCGACGCCGGTAACAAGGGCGAATATTACACGCCACGGGCAGTTACCCAACTCATGACCCAAATGACCGACCCAAAATTGGGCGAAAAAGTGTTGGACCCGGCAGCCGGAACCGGAGGATTTCTCACCGCGGCCATCGATCACATGCGGGCAAACTATGTAAAAACCGTTGACGACGAACATATTCTGCAAAAAAGCATTACCGGCTGGGAATTAAAACCGGTGGCTTATGTGTTGGGCCTGACTAACCTGATTTTGCACGAAATGGACGTTCCCGATTACCATTATGTGGATAGCCTGAAAAAGGAATATAACTCGATTGGCAAAAAAGATCAGGTCGATGTTATATTGGCCAATCCGCCGTTTGGCGCCAGCATTGCCGATGGGGTGGAAACCAACTTTCCAGCAACATTCCGGTGCAAGGAATCGGCCGATTTGTTTGTGGTTTTAATGATGCAACTCCTGAAACCCACGGGGCGTTGCGCCATTGTTTTGCCCGACGGCTCCATTACCGGCGATGGCGTAAAAGCACGTATCCGCGAAAAACTACTGACCGATACCAACCTGCACACCATTATCCGCTTGCCACAAAGCACCTTTTTCCCGGCTACGGTAAGCACCAATCTGTTGTTTTTCGAAAAAGGCAACCCAACCCGCGAAATCTGGTATTATGAGCACCGTTTGCCCGAAGGACAAAAAAGCTACTCGAAACTAAAACCCATTCAGTTTGACGAGTTTCAACCAATTGTTGAGTGGTGGAACAACCGTGAGGAAAGCGATGTAGCCTGGAAGGTGAAGGCAACTGATTTAAAGGATTGGGATTTGGATATTAAGAATCCGAATAATGAAGTGGCGAAAAGAAAACACAGTACACCAAAGGATATTTTAGAATTGATGCTTGACCAACATTCTGAAATTAAGAAACTTATTATGGATCTTAAAAATGAGTTATTACAATGAAAGTGAAATTAGGATTTATTCTATTCGAGCAGAAGAAAACCATAAATAAGCCTGATGGTGATAATCTTGATCTCATTGGAGTTAGTAATGATATAGGTTTGCATATATCAAGAGCACAACGAATAGCAGATTTAAGCAGGTACAAATTAATTAAAAAGGGCTGGTTTGCTTACAATCCAATGAGGGTCAACGTGGGCTCAATTGGTTATGCATTTGAAGACGAACATATTGGAATAGTTAGTCCTGACTATGTCGTGTTTTCATGTTCTGATAAAATCATCCCTGAATACTTATTGTATTTATTAAAAAGTGATGAAGGGATTGAAGCGATTGAAAAAAATGCTTCAGGTGCGGTTCGAAAGCGTTTATACTTTTCAAATCTGGCAAACATAGAAATTGTTCTTCCATCCCTCGATACTCAAAAAAAACGATTGATCGCTTTTAACAAAATTCAAAATTTAGGCCGGGAAATTGATTTGCAAACTTCCAATGAAAGTCTTCTTTCCCAGCTTAAAAAATCCATTCTGCAAGAAGCCATACAAGGCAAACTGACGGAAGATTGGCGCAAGTTACACCCAGATGCAGAGTCAGCCAGCGAACTGCTCAAACGGATTAAAGCCGAAAAAGCCAAACTGATTAAAGAAGGAAAAATCAAAAAGGAAAAACCATTACCACCCATTTCCGAAAATGAAATCCCCTTTGAACTGCCGGAAGGTTGGGTTTGGTGTCGGTTAGGCGAGATTATTATGGCTTCTGAAAATTTTAATATCCATAATGAGTTGGCTTCATCTGAATTAATAAATTACGTTGACATTGATGCCATCGATAATAAAAGGCAAAAAATTCGTGAGCCTAAGCTTTTGCCAGTTAATCAATTGTCGTCAAGAGCTCGAAGAGTATTGAAAAAGGGGAATATAATGTATTCGCTTGTCAGACCATATCTACATAATCTTGCAATTGTTGAAGATGATCGTGATAACTACATTGGTTCAACTGGTTTTGCCGTATTTGACTGCTTAATTATTGAAAATAAGTTTGTTTTTTGGCTACTTCTCTCGAAATATATTGAGGACATTTATATGGGATTTATGGATGGGTTTAATTCACCAAGTATTACTAACGACCAATTTAGAAGTACGATAATTCCATTTCCTTCACTCGAAGAGCAAAAAGCCATTGTTCAAAAAGTGGAATCCCTGATGGAAAAGTGCCGGACATTGGAGACTGAAATTGCCCAAAGCGAGCAGCACGCCCAAATGCTGATGCAGGCCGTGTTGAAGGAAGCTTTTGAACCCAAACCAAAAGAAACGAATAGTGCCAGCCCGGCCTACCAAACCGAAGATGCAATGAACCTGGCGGCGGAGCCGGAAGTGAAATAGGAGGTTTAAAACAAGAAAAATAAAAGGCAAAGTCGGGTATTTGTTAATAGGCTTGAAAAAAATAGTAAAATAAATTTCACATATAAGTAAAATTCATACTTTTGCAACCTGTCAATGAAATTTGAGATTATAAAATTAAAGGAATTCAATGGAAACAAGTGTAGTGTGTATTCTATTTTCGTTGATGATGAACAAAGAACCCTGTTCGATCGTTTTCTTGAAGAAAACTCAATTTTATTTAAACATGAAATTTCAGACCTGGTTTTACGCATTCAATCCATAAACAAAAAATTCGGTGCACGACAAAGTTTCTTCAAGATGGATGAAGGAATTCCGGGAGACGGTGTCTGTGCCTTGTTCGATCTGCCCAACAGTAATCTACGATTATATTGTATTCGATACGGGAATTCAATTATCATACTTGGTGGTGGAGGCCAAAAACCAAAAACGATAAGTGCATTTCAGGAAAATGAAAAACTTACAGAAGAAAACTATTTATTAAGAACGGTTTCTCAAAAAATAACCAGCCGAATAAAAGATCATGAAATATTCTTTTCGAGCGAAGGAATAGAACTTTTAGGCGAATTAGAATTTAACGAAGATGAGTAAAAAAGCAAGAGAATATTCAAGTCCGATTTTAGAGAGTATTTTATCTGAAATTGATCCAAAAGAGCAAATTAAGTGCGACAAGCGAATGATGCTTGCCGTGAAAATTGAAGATGCCATGCTTGCAAAAGGCTGGAAAAAAGGTGATTTGGCACGAGAAATGAACAAACAGCCTTCGGTTATCACCCGGTGGTTAAGCGGCACGAATAATTTCGAATCAGACACCCTTTTTGAGTTAGAAGATAAGTTGGGGATCAAGTTGGTAAATGTTGAAGAAAAACAAAGAGAACAGGTTCTGCATTTTCATTACAACCTGACACAAAAGGTAAATACTGTAGAATGTTTAGATATAATGAATGAACCGAAGCATAACTATCCTTATGCAGCCTGGGAAGTTAATAATCAGGGAAGTTGCTAAATTTTAAGATATGGAACAAGTGAATGTCAACTTTCAGATAAAGGGTATTGAATTGTTGGAAATCAATTTGAACAACCCGCAGATTCCGCTAAATCTGGAAAGAACCTATAATTTCAACATCAATATTGAGCAGCGGATCAATAACGATGAAAAATTGGTGATTGTGGTTACTTCTGTTGATTTAATTCATGAAGAAGACAAGCAATGTCATGCCTCGATCAAAACCAGTTGTATTTTCTTCGTTGAGAATTTTCAGGATTTTATGGTTGCCAATTCGAATCAGGTTAATCTACCTGATCAGTTCATTGTCACATTAAATTCCATTTCACTTTCAACGACCCGGGGAATCATGTTCTCCAGTTTTAAAGGAACATTTATGCATAATGTGTATATGCCAATTGTAAATCCATCGGCTTTTGTTACTAAAAAACAAAACGAAGTGTAGCGAACACATATAGCTTTTAATGAAAGATATGAACCCTAAAACCTGAAAAGTTTTAGGGTTTCTTTTTTGCCTGCCAATCAATCAAAAGAGGTACTACTCACACTCAATTTTTTCTCCAAAGTTATTTGCGCATCCCGGAAAAGTAAAGGGATTTTTCGTGCTCCTGATGGAATCAAAAAATTGCTTCGCACTCGGTCAAAAACCTGCCGCCCTTCGATACGCCTTTCGGCTACTCAGGGAACAGCAGGTTTTAGGACATTCGCCCGTTGACTAGAATCCGGTCTGCTCAATGGTATTGGCTCAAAATTAACTGGCGAGCCACATGCCAAAAAAAGTCTGTAAGGCAGCAGCGAAAAAAATGCAAAAGAATTTATTTACTCAGGATCAGGTTTGCCAATCTAATCTGGCAGAAATCGAAATCAAGTATTCAACACGTGTGAAACCTTCTGAAATGGATAAGATTGTATCTTCTCACGAGGCTTACGATATATTAAAAAATATCTATCCCAGTTTGGAGCATCGGGAATATTTCTATATGCTCTGCCTGAACCGGAATAACAAAGTGCTGGGTTATTCCTTGATTTCAATGGGCGGTTTGTCTAGTACAGTTGTAGATGTTAGAATAATAATGCAAACCGCTTTAAAAGCCAATGCCTGTTCCATCATCTTATCGCATTATGTCGAGTCAATATTTATGCATAGCAATTTGCCTTAAATTCAGTAATTCAGGTCATTATAGATCAATTACTTTACATTAAAAATATCAAGGTGAATAAAAGGACTTTTCTTTTAGGGTAACACCTTCAATCAATTGCCAATTAATTTTTCGGAAATTATCCTCCGACAGATGAATTATTCACAATTAAATTAATTGGTATTATGGATGAGCAAATCAAAGATTTTAACGAGCTGATTATTGGCGCTGAAAATTATTTGGAATCACAGCTTCATTATTCATTAAAGTCGGTCGGGAACTACAGACGATGTTGGAAGCAAACCCGGAACTTCATGTCCATGCAAGGGATTAAGTGTTATGATTCGGATGTGGGGGAACTAATTCTTCGCCATAAATTTGGAACCCGGAGTAAAAAAGAACTTTCAACTAACGAAAAGCTTTTTTTCAACAGCATCAAAATGTTAACTGATTTCCAGGAGACCAGATGTATTAATGTACCTCGCCAACCGGTTAAAGAGCTGATTATTTTTAAAGGGGAGATAGGTTCAATAATTACAGATTTTCTCAATAAAAAGATAGAAAAGAGGTTATCGAAATGTCGCTTCCACTGCTATCACCGCAACCTTTCCGAATTTTTGGATTATTGCAATAAAAAAAGTGTCACAATCATCAGTGGCATAGATTTGACCTTTATCCTTCATTTTATAAACGAAGTATCCCATAAGGAAGGGACCAATAAAACACTGATGGCATCATTGCTTACAACAATCCGGGGCTTTATGAAATTTGTATTCGAGGAAAAATACCTGACGATAGACTATTCACAAAAGATTCCGCGATACAAATCCGTCAGGCAACCAAAACTGCCTTCCACTTATTCAAAAGAAGAGGTTGAAAAACTTATTAAATCAGTTGACCGAAGTACCCCGACTGGAAAACGTAATTATGTGATTATTCTTCTCGCCGCGAGGTTGGGGTTAAGGGCTTCGGATATCTGTAATTTGAAATTTGAGAACCTGTTTTGGGATACCAGTACAATCAAGATTGAACAGCTTAAAACGGGAAAAGAACTGGAACTTCCCATGCTGCCTGATATTGGCAATGCCATTATCGATTATTTGAAATATGGCCGGATACAATCGGACGAACCTTACGTGCTGTTAACCGCAAGACCACCCTGTGAGGGGTTTACGACAAGCAATGTAGTTACACATGTTGTCCAAAGGGCATTTCGAAAAGCAGGGATTGACACTAACGGAAGAAGGTTCGGGCCTCATTCTTTACGGCACAGCCTGGGGTTTAGGTTGTTGGAGAAAAATACTGTATTACCGTTAATCTCCGAAGTCCTCGGACATGGTAATACGGAATCTACCAGATATTATCTCCGGATCGACCTTGAGTCAATGAAGCAATGTATGCTTGATGTTCCCTTGGTACCAGTTGATTTTTATATGCAAAAAGGAGGAGCTTTTTATTATGGATAAAAGTTATAACAGTATGTACGGTCTGTATATAAAGCAATTTGTTGAGATGAAAAGGGCACTTGGCTTTAAATATTCGACAGGCTCTGTTATCTTACACCAAATTGACCGGCTGGCAGAACAAAGGGAAGAAACTGCAACAGGCATTACCAAAGAATTTGCATCAATTTGGGGCGAAAAAAGACCACATGAGTCCGGAACCTATCGATATAACAGGATAAGAATCCTCGCTCAATTTTCTTCATACCTTCTGGATTTAGGTATCCGATCTTATATTCCGAAACTACCGCATCACCCTAAAAATACTTTTGTCCCATACATTTTTACACGTAATGAAATTGATGCGATTTTTAAAGCCTGTGACAGCTTAATCTTAGAGACGATTAATCCGGCATCTGTGATATTTTGCATGCCTGTGCTGCTCCGGCTTCTTTATGCTACCGGACTGCGCATAAGCGAAGCCCTGATATTAAAAGATGAAGACGTTAACCTAAATGACGGTTTTATACAAATAAAGGATTCCAAAAACGAAAAAGAAAGGATAATACCTATATCAAAATCTTTAGCATCTGTTTGCAGGGATTATTTACAGTACCGGGATCATCTTCCTCTCGGGGAAATAAAATCCGGTTACTTTTTTGTCAAGCTTAACGGGGACAAATGTGGCCCCAGTATAAGGTCATGGTTTAAAACATGCCTGAAGAAGGCAGATGTTACTGGTTTTAAAGGGAAACAGGCGCCCCGTATCCATGACTTGAGGCATACATTTGCAATAACGGCACTTGCAAATATGGCCGAATCGGGAATTGATTTGTATGCATCTTTACCGGTACTTTCCACCTATCTGGGGCATCAATCTCTGGAAGCTACAAATCATTATGTCAGGTTAACTGCAAACATGTATCCCGAATTAATCAAAAAAATAGATGTGGTATGTTTAGATGTGTTCCCTAAAATTAGTAACTATGAAAACGACTGACTTTTCGAAGTATATATCCGATTTTATAGCAAGGTACCTGATAGATGAAAAAGGGGCAAGCAACAATACCATTGCTTCTTATCGGGACACTTTTGTTTTGCTCCTAAATTTTATCCAGGATAAAAAGAGAATAAAAATTGAAAAACTTACACTCGATAAAATCACAAAAACTACAATCACAGAGTTCCTTGACTGGATTCAAAAGGAGCGAAAATGCAGTAACTCTACACGCAACAGCCGATTAGCTGCTATCCATTCTTTTTATCGGTATTTGCAGCTTGAAAGTTTGGGTTACCTGTACGAATGCCAAAAGGTTCTCTCCATCAAATTTAAGAAAACCAAAAAGGAGAGTATAAGTTACCTGACCATCGAGGGGATAAAACTGCTGTTACAACAGCCTGATACATCAAGAATGAAAGGCAGGCGCGACCTTGCCCTTCTTTCCTTAATGTATGATTCGGGTGCACGGGTACAGGAAATAATTGATTTAGCCCCATCTGATTTAAGGCTTAATAAACCTGCAACGATAAAGATTATTGGAAAAGGGAACAAAGTAAGACTGGTTCCAATGCTGGATGCCCAAACGGATCTTCTCAAAAACTATTTAAAGGAAAATCGGTTAAATGAAACATTCGCAAATATGTACCCTCTTTTTTTTAACAGCCGGAAAGAGAAACTTACCCGGTCGGGAATCAATTACATCGTTAAAAAATATGCAGAAAAAGCTATGAAAATAGATGAGTCGCTTATTCCTGATGGAATTAGTTGCCATTCTCTCAGGCATTCAAAAGCCATGCATTTACTCCAGGCAGGAGTCAATCTGGTATACATCCGGGACATACTGGGGCATGTATCTGTTCAAACTACAGAGATTTATGCAAGGGCGGATTCCAAACAAAAACGTGAAGCCTTAGAAAAAGCGTATGTAGATGTTATCCCAGAGGAAAATCCAATTTGGCTGAAAAATGCAAATTTGATTACATGGCTGAAAAGTTTTTAATAATATTATGCAAAGTAATCCTTTCGTAAATTGCTTATATACTTGCAGATATGGGTATTACTTTGCATATTCTTTTTCTCTGCATAATGTGATTTATGGAGAGCTTTCCATAAAAGTCACAATCATCCATCGGGTAATCTGACTCCTAGCAGTCAGGATCGGGATATTAATAACAAAATTAAAGAAGCAGGTAAGCTCCTGGATATTCCGGTGCTTGATCATCTGATTTTAACTCCGGAAGCTTATCTGTCATTTGCCGATGAAGGTTTGATGTAAAAGAAAGTAAGAAAATCCCCATCCAAATACATTTTAGTATTTGGATGGGGATTTTTTATTTACGTTGATAGTTATGATTAAATGTAATTATTACACGTATCCTTCTTCGCATAAATGCTTATTTAAGCTCTCAAAAACTTCGTTCCAGTTTGAACCATAAGTTCCACAACTTGCTGTTTTATCTTTATGCCTATAGCAAACTCCTTTTTGTTCCTTGGTATCAACTATGATTTCAAGCTCTCCATACCCCCAAGTTTTATGATTGATAAAGTCTGGAATTTTTGATAGAAAATCTCTTTTTGTCATCTTTAGCTTTAATAAAAGTGGTGTTATTTTCAAAATCGTTTCAATGGCTATATTTGTTCGTCAACCTCTTCTCCAATATTTTCCAAATATGCATTTAAATTAATTGCAGGTATTGTTCCTATTGCTTGTTGCAGGTATCTTGTAAGTTGCATAAAGAAAGTCACAAAAGAGTGGTTCGCATCACTAAACTTTATTTTATTGAATTTCCTGTTTTTATAGAAATCCATATATGCATCTTGGCCAACAATTGTTATTTCCTCATTTGGATTATAATCAATATAAAAACTTCCGTAGTCGGCAATGCATCCTAGATCAATACTTTGAAAATTGTCTAATGCTTGAAGGTGTGCAGTTAATGTAACATTGTCTTTATGGCTAAAGGAATTCGTACTACATAGAATTCCGCCAACGATTTTTGTTAAAGGTCTAGGATTATACTTTACCCCACCGTTAATAAAACTTGCAGCCTCTCTTTTTAAAATTCTTACACTTTCTATTTTTTCTCCTGCATATTCAATATAGCTCTTTTTGCCAACGTTACCCTGTATATCTGGTTTAACTTCAAAGACTGCATATACTCCCTCCGCAGGAATATAGTAAAATCCATTCTGATTGAAAATAAAAGGGGTAAACCAATTGTCATAAATCACTATATCCATTTGTTGGCTGGTATTGCCTTCGTGGTCAATAACTATTGCTTTATCAACACAATATCTATTGGGTAAATATTTTTGCAGCCATTCAATCCAAGCATTTTCCAAAGCATCTCCTTTTGAACCAGGATGGTCAATAAATTCTCGATTCGTATTAAGTTGTGCAGACATCTGCCTCTGCAATCCATTAAACAATTGCTTTAAATCAACCTTACTCATATTTGTATAAATTATAGTTATAAAGTACATAAAAACTAAATTTCACTTTACTTTTACTATCCCCAATTATTAATAACACAGGATTCTTAATACAAGAATTTGGTGTACTTATAATTGATCTCATTGCCAAGATGTCAGCAATACTTGCTATCGCATTGCTGTCTGGATGAGTGTGCCATTCTCCAATATAAAATTTTGAAGGACTTTCGCGGTGAAATTTATATAATTGATCTTCAATCCCTTCTGTACTCCTTTCAAAATTATATCTGGAAGATTTAAATTTTATAGGGAGAACTGAATCTGTTATTATCAGATGTTTGTTATTGTTGGTGTAGTAACCAAATAAAAAACCTCCAAATTCGTTTGGATAGTATATTTTGCCGTTCTCAGTCATGTTGTTAAGAAGTTGATCCTCAATCTCAAGACTCAGACCTATTTTTTCAGCTTTTAATTTCAAAATTCCTTCAAATTAATGTTGAAACTACCTTCTTCTTCTGTTTCAAGAACAAAATTTCTCAATTGTCTCTCTTGTTTAAATTTCAAATTGATATGCTTTAACGCAAATTGAACTAGCGTATTAATATCATTGTATGAAGCTTTAAAGGTTGGACTCCAACATCCGGTTGGATTATATAAGTCTTCGACGTCAAATTCTAATACTTTGCCATTGAACTGTGTAGAAACAAATTCATATCTATTCTGCTCCGTGGCGCATACTAGCTGTTTTGCATGGTTTGATATTGACACGTTAATGAGAGATGTTGTCATATTAAGTTGACTTAAAATATAGAGCAAATCGTTATCTGCAGTGCAATCAATAACAATATCGTAGCTATTGATAAATTTTTCCATTTCAGATTTATTCTGGTTGTTGGTTAGATTTGATTTCAGAAAATAATTGAATGCTTCAGAAAACTCATACCCTCCTTGTGACGGTTCGAAAAAAGGTGAAATCATAAAAAGCTCGTTAATAAGGTCATTCGTTTTATTGTTTAGCCCAGATACAAATGAGTACTCAGAACGACTAACATTTTCAGGCTCTTTTACATCAAAATCAACAAAATCAAGCTTTGTACACCCAGATCTGGCAAAGGTTTTTGCCACAATACTGCCAATCGCACCAATTCCGATTATTAGGATTTTACTTTGTGTAATTTTCTCACATAAATGTCCCCTACCAAAGAAATACTTATAGGAACAATTTCTTGTCATTGCCCAGTCTATTGCTCTTTCTTCGTGTAATTTTGATGTCCATTGCTGATTAATCTTCTGTCCGAAAATTGGAAACTTTCCAATTTCCAACATTATCGCCTGCCAATGGATTTCCGCTTCAGAAATGTTATAGCCAATAAATAATGGCAGATGAGTTCCATTACTTTTCTTATGACGATCTTCGACGAAGTGTAAAAAGTTCAGAAATTCTTGAGGCAAAATATCCACAAAATCTTCCCATTTCGCATAAATCCAACGCTGATTTATGGATGGAATATCTTTTATGAAGATGAATAGGCCAACATGCTTTTCCAATGCTTTAAACTGAATGTTCCACTTTACATCAACAAGTTCCTTTCGGTCTCTACTATAAAATTTTTGAATGATAGCATTGGAGCATTTCTCTTTATGAAAAAGGCCTTGGCTTAAGTTTGAGTAGTCCAGATATCCAAATTGATTTTTTGAAAATTGATAGTCAATTTCATTAAAGAAATAAGCGAAGAGGGTATCCTTAAATTTTTTTTGAGGAACAATTAAGTGTTCGTAGTGATGATCTGAATCTTTGTTAATATAATATTTTTCAATCCACGATATGACGGCTTGAATATCGTAATTCAACTTCTGAGATAAGACAGGGCTGTGGGCAGTGTGAATACAAATTGACCCATCTTCCATAATGTGCTTATATGCGGATAAATCACTGTTAATGAATTTTATCGTTTCAGAATCGTGCCATTTAAAAGGATATTGTGAATATATTTCCACCTCAAATTCAATAGCTTTTATCAATCCTTCAGTAAAAACGGAAATATAACCTTTTGTAACTTCGTCAAACAGTTCAAACTGTTTGACGATAATTACACCCGGGATATTTTCAACTATAGCATTTATTTCTCTAAGTCTATTAGCAACCATAATTAACCAAAGTTTAGTTTAGGTGGAGGAATCGGAATGCCAGAATTCGCACCATATCCATTTTTAACTGATTCTTTTTCTTTAAACTTTTCGTTTTCAGGGAAATATGTTTTTAAATTTTCTTCATTTTCGCTAATTCTTTCCAGCATATTCTTCATGTCGGATGACAATTGTTGTTTTTCGTAAGTCGTCAATGTGTCTGCCAGATCATTCGAACTATTACCTGGGTCTATCAGTTTGAAGTTTTCGTTGGTTACATTGTCTCTGATATACTCCAAAACGGTTTTCAATTTTTCCCATAAACTACCTGTAATCTCATTGTTGTCAAATGTCTTGATTGTAATCAGTTCCAGAAAAAATGATTTGGTTGGATAATTTCCTTTGTTAGCTTTCCAAATTTTTAACAAACGAATAATTTTTCTGATGGAATCTTTTTCTTTTGTTGCCCTGTCTTTGATGTTGTTAATTTGGGCATTAATGTTTGTTTTAATCCTTTCACTTCCGGAATTAAAATTGCCATACCGATAGTAAACGTAAAGGTTGAGATTCTCATCTTCTTTATATTGGTCTAGGTTAAATTCTCTTCCAGGAACTACGTCTATTTTTATGACATCGCCTTCGTTATCAGCGTAAAACTCCAAGCCGATAGATACCTTCTGCTTTTTAACCTCTGCTTCGTTCTTGTATTTATCGTAAAGAAAATCATACACATCATTGTACATTTGCTCTAAAGTCCCGTTTGATCCAAAAGCATTCCGTTTAAATGGCGAAACTAAATCGAAATCAAATTTTGTGTTAATAGCTGTGTTCTTTGCATATGAACCGGAATTGAATGGAGGGTAGATGTTAGAGCCATACTTTTCCTCTAAAGCCTCTTTTACTTCATTCTTTTTTTGGATATGTTTATCCAACAGTTGCTGTTCTTTTGTAATCTGATGTGTTCTGATTACCGATTCTAAATGTTTACTTTTGTCCATCTTATATATGAATTTAAATTAATAATCGATTAATTTTCTTTGATGCTTTCCGTTACAAATATAATACCATTTGGTAAATTTGTAAACCATTATTTGTAAATCAGTGCTTTTTTATATAAAACATGAAAATATGTCATTTAACAGGCAGATAGTGTCAGTATGAAAAAATGTCATAGTTACATTTTTTGAAAAATTTTATTATATTTGTATGTAGTCTGTAAACTAAGTTATACTTTTGCGCCAAAATTCAAATTTACGATGGAAATAAATGCGGTATTTGCAGAACGGTTCAAGTCAGCTCGTTTAATGAATGGGTTTTCATTGCAAGATTTGGCTGATGCATTAGATGGCAAACTATCACGTCAGGCTTTGCATCGATATGAAAAAGGCGAGGTTATTCCTGATTCCGAGAAAATCAATCTTTTAAGCAAAGCATTGAAAGTAAGTGCTGATTACTTTTTCCGAAGCACTAAAGTAGAGCTAGGCGAAGTAGAATTTAGAAAGCTTAGTAAAATGCCGATAAAAGAAGCTTCAATAATAAAGGAGAAAACTAAAGAATATCTTTCAAGATACCTGGAACTAGAAGAGATATTGGGATTAGCGAATAAGTTTGAAAATCATTTAAAAGATTTTGAGGTAGTTACCTCTTTTGCACAGGTTAATAAAGCTGCCAAACTTCTAAGAGAAAAATGGGGCTTAGGTAATGGTCCAATATTTAATATTGTCGAGCTTTTAGAAGATAAGAACATTAAGGTTGTCAAACTAGATGTGGATGAAGATTTTGATGGGTTACAAACTTTTGTGAACGAAACTATTCCTGTTGTTGCATACAATTTAAAAAAAGCAAACAAACCAGACCGAATACGCTTTTCTCTTTTACATGAATTAGCCCACCTATTATTGAAATTTGGAAATGTGACTGAAAAACAAAAAGAAACATTGTGTCACCAATTTGCCGGAGCGATGTTATTGCCTGAAGAAACTATTAAAGCTGAGATAGGGGAACACCGAAATAAATTATCAACATTAGAATTGGCTAATATTAAAAAGCAATATGGTGTTTCGATGCAAGCTATTGTCATGCGGGCAAAGGATTGTGGTATCATAAATGAACATTACACCAAGCAATTTTTCTTTTTAATTAAGCAATTAGGTTGGAAAGTAGATGAACCTTATGATTATATGGGAGTTGAAGAATCCAATAGGTTTGAGCAGCTTCTGTTTAGGGCGTTGATTGAAGACCAGATTTCTATGTCGAAGGCAGCATCACTCAATAATCAATCGTTAGCTGATTTTAAAAAGCAGCACCAAATGGTGTTTTAACACGGCAAGAACAGGTGCGAGCCTTATGAAAAATGAAAGAACTAAAATAGCAGTAACTGATGCTTGTATTTTTATTGACTTGTACGATTTGCAACTAGTTACTCTATTTTTTAATCTTGACATAGAAGTACATACTACTTCTGCCGTTTTATACGAATTATATTCAGAACAACAACAAATTCTTAAAGCATATTATTCTGATGGCAGGCTTACTATTCACAATTTATTGGAGAAAGATTTTTTCGAAATTTATTCTCAAGGATATCCTAAATCCTTGTCTGAAACGGATAAATCAGTGTTGTATATTGCCAATAAGTTAGATGCTTGTGTTTTGAGTAGTGATAAGGCATTGCGGAATTGTGCAAAAAACAAAGGTATAGAATATCACGGCATAATCTGGATCTTTGATAAACTTGTCGAAACTTCAGTATTGACGAAAAGGGAAGCGATAAAAAAAATGAAGCAGCTTATCGCCACAAATTTTGTTTTTCAGAATAATCAACAATTGATTGCTGAAATAGAAAAGAGATTTAAACTTTGGGCAATTTAACTACACTAAGTATCACGCCCTACGATACATTCCGCCACAGGTCGTCGCTACTTCCATGAGATTACCCTTCGGGATAATCCACCATTCCATTCGCTTAACGGACCTGGATGCCGGAAAGAATCTCCGGGTTACGGGCAAAAAGAATACAAAGACAGCCCCCAAAAGGCTTTGACTTTGCATACTTTTTTAATGCCCGTTAATCATATCACCTTTTGATAGGTGTTTTTCAGGTGTTTTATGGGTGATGACCAACACTGGCAAAGCACCGTAACGCCCAGTCACTTTCTTTTTTCTATCCTTTCCTTTTATAATTTCTTCCACAATCGGCTGTGTGCCGGAAAGCGGTGCGGAGTCTGATCGGTTTACAGGAGCGAAGGTATATTTCGTGTTTTTGCGCCGCTGCAAGTTCAAGCCCTGCGGGTTTTGCAAAAAATCTCCACGCCTTCACTTCACTCCGGGTTGTATTTTATCGCAAAAAACTGGCAGCAGCTAAACACGAACCTTCTTTTAGCCCCTGAAACGCGATAACTCCGACCGGCTCCGATACGGCATAAAAAAAATGTCAGAAATTATGGAAAGGATAGAAAAAAACAGGAAACAACGATTCACCTCACTTCCAATCAACATAAGTTGGGTTTTCAGGATCGTACTTGTAGTTGCAGGGTTCTGTATCTGGGGATATGCCTTTATCTGGGCGACTCTGGGGTTTTATTTGATTCTTTCGATTATCCGGAAGCTGCTGTCCTGTCTGGTGGTACTCTTAGCCTTAATTGCCCTTTTCATCCTTTTGACATCAATCATTTTTAACATCTAAAATTCGCAACTATGACAAGGTTAATTTCATTATTCGGTGGTACTATTACAGATACAGAAATTCAGGTCGTAAAGGAAAATCAGGTTATTATTGGTTACGGCGCAGGGATGAACCAGTACCGGTTGGTAGTCTATAAAGTTGAACATTCAAAAAATGGTTTCATTTATCACCTGATCAACTTGGACACAAAAGAGTTTACCAGAACCGAGATTATCAGTCCCCTGTCTAAAAAGTTCGGGATCGGTAAATATTTCGATGATGTTAATCCCGAGTTTATAGATGCTTTCGAGGTTGTTATACTTCAGCAGGAAGTTGAAGCCAAAGCACGGGCAAAAGCTGAATCAGACAATCGGGAACAACAGCGTAGGGAAGAAATTAAAGCCATTGGGCGCGAACGCCTGAAGGAGATTATTCCTGCCAATGCTCAGGCTGTTATCATTGCCTGTGAGCGGGAAGACCGCTCTGATCCTTATTCCGATTATTTCTCTGCTTCGACTACACGCACTGTGATTCTGGGCTTTTCAACCCATCCAAAAAACAACTTTCAGGAAATGCGCACCCTTGCTGGTAACTTCGCTGAAACGGCCTATTTGAAGGAGAAAAACGAAGAATACGAAAATCGTGAAAATTACACAGGAGGGCATGGTTACTATTTGGGTGAAAGCAAATATCACGGCTGGATTATTAAAAAAGCACAGATTTATGACCGTAGCCGCTTCATCGAGGATTATGCTTACATCGCAGGAAAAGAGGAGAACATCTGTGTTTCAAAAGTATCGGCAGTGCCAACTGATACCACAGCCCAATCCTTGACAGGGGACTTTATTTTAGTCGATTATTCTGAAAAATCAGTAGCTGTTTTTGGCGATACTAAAGCCATTAAAGAACAACTGGCTGCACTGGGTGGACGTTTCAACAAATACCTCACACAGAACGGACAAAAATGTGCAGGTTGGGTATTCCCCAAGAGCAAAGAACCGGAATTACGGCAATTAATAAATCTCGATCAGCAATAATAATAAAGGGCGGAGCAATCCGCCCTCCAATAATACAGCGTTGGCATACCGGGATTTACAAATAAGCGAGAAGATTGAGCGGGTACGGCAATACAGGCCATATAGAGAAGAACGGTCATATATGGCCACTTACCTGAAAGCACTTAGGCAGGATAACCAACAGCTAATAAATGAATACGAAAGTTTTGGCGACTCTCCCCGCCAGATTATTATGAACCGCAGAGAATATGACCGGGGAAAGTTATTCGGGTTTACGGAGAAGCATTTTAGTCCATACGGGTGGTTGCAGAATAGCACATTTACTGAACGGGAAGAAATCAAATTCATCCACAAACCGGGATGGGCTGCAACTAATCGCCTGACTATTGGACGGGGTGAAAACAGCAAATGGACTTACGGGGTGAGTTATTCAACCGGAGGCTGGGGGCATGCCCATGGTCTTAGTGTATGGGGTAAAATATTCGATAACAGAAAAGAGTGCAAGAAAGCCGCTTTGCAGGAGATTCTGGCCGGGCACCGC
This sequence comes from Prolixibacteraceae bacterium, assembly GCA_003537645.1. Lineage (GTDB taxonomy): Bacteria > Bacteroidota > Bacteroidia > Bacteroidales > Prolixibacteraceae > Aquipluma. The sequence goes on along the minus strand of DPRM01000100.1, from coordinate 33,440 downwards.
GAAGCAGCAGAAAAACTGAAAAACGATACTTGTGGCAATTTCAATGCTCAATATTCAAAAGAAGTAGTACGGCAGGTTAAAAGCTTGTTGGATGAATTGACAGGCAAAAAAGCCGTGCAACTTGCTCTTTTTTAATAACAACTCGAACTTCCAGCCTAGAGTTATTCAAGTAAGGTATATTCATTATTCAAGTATTCAATGATACTATTGAATACTTGAATAACTTTTGTATCTTCGCTCAATCATTTTAAAACTGCAAAAAGATGAAGGGGCGCGAATTTAAAGAAGCTATGTACGATGGATTAGCCAAACTACTCAAAGCTATCTCAAATCCTAATCGTTTAGAAATCATTGAAATGCTCTCGCAAGGTGAAAAAAGTGTCGAGGGTATTGTGCAAACGACCAGTTTGACTTTTGCCAACGCTTCGCAGCATCTTCAGGTTCTGAAGAATAACAACATTGTGAAAGCCCGAAAGGAAAAGCAATATGTGTATTATTCGTTGGTTAACGATGATTTTTTATCTGTATATCAGCACATCATCCGTTATGGTTCTCAGGAAATAGCTGCATTGGAGAAAATCATGAATCGCCAGAGGGAAGACAATAATGCACAGAATGCCGTCAGTCTTGGTGAACTCGAGCAGATGGTTGACGCCGAAAATGTGTTGCTACTCGACGTTCGCCCATCCATTGAATATGATTTTGGGCACATCACTGGAGCCGTATCGATTCCGATGAACGAATTAATGGCCAACCTGAAAAGCATTGCCCGAGATAAACAGATTATCGCCTACTGCCGTGGACCATTTTGTGTCCTGGCAGATGAAGCCGTAAAACTTTTAAAAGAACAGGGCTATCATGTTCGTAGATTAGACGAAGGTTACCCGGAGTGGAAAATCAAACAATTGGAAAGAAATTAACATGAAACATCCAGTTTACTTGGACTATAACGCTACAACCCCTGTTGATCCGGAGGTAGCTGAAGAAATGATCCCTTTTATTAAATCCTACTTCGGAAATCCTTCAAGTTCCTATTCAATTGGGCGAAGCAACAAAGAAGCTGTTGAAAATGCGAGAGGGCAGGTTGCCAGATTGATCAATTGCCAGCCAGAAGAAATCTATTTTACCAGTTGCGCCACCGAATCGAATAACCTGGCTATTAAAGGAATTGCCTGGGCGAACAAAAATATAGGAAGGCATATTATTACCTCGTCCATCGAACACCCGGCAGTATATCAAATTTGCAAATACCTGAGCACACAAGGATTTGATATCACTTATCTTCCGGTGGATAAGTATGGAAGGGTTGATCCCACAGATGTTGAAAATGCTATCAGAAAAGATACAGTTCTGATCACCATCATGCACGCAAACAATGAGGTTGGAACAATGCAGCCCGTTGAAGAAATTGGGGCTATCGCAAAAGAAAACAGGATTATTTTTCATACTGATGCCGCCCAGTCGGTTGGAAAGATTGAAGTTGATGTTGAAAAGCTTGGCGTTGACCTGCTAACTATTGCAGGACATAAACTATACGCACCCAAAGGTATTGGCGCACTTTACATCCGGAAGGGAGTGCAGATTGAAAACTTGATGCACGGTGCCAATCAGGAAAAAGGCATCCGCCCGGGAACAGAAAATGTTATTCACATCGTCGGACTTGGGAAGGCTTGCGAAATAGCTTTGCGCGATTTTAACCAAAATCAGCGGAACATGCGTTTCTCGCGGGACAGACTGCTTAACGGCCTGGTTTTCCAACTCGGCAGTAAAGTTCATGTGAACGGTAGTCTTGAAAATTGTTTGCCCAATACGCTGAGTGTAGCCTTCGAAAACGTCAGTGCGCATGCTTTGGCTTCAGTCATCAGTAGCGAGGTTTTGATTTCTACCGGTTCTGCGTGTCATTCCGGAGAAACAACCATCTCATTGGTTCTTCAGTCGATGAACCTTGATTTCAGAACTGCCGCAGCAACGGTACGAATTTCAACCGGAAAAAAGACGACTGAGGAAGAAGTAGATTTTGCCGTCGAAGTGATTACTAATGTTGTTAAGAAACTATCAATATAAATTAAGTCAGTTGTTTATGAAAAACCAAATTGTTCTACTGTTATTATTAACGTGTGTATTTACAGGCAGTATTTATGCAAAACCGCCAAAAAAGCAAAAAGAGTCGCCCACCACTTTGGGTATGGTCATTTATTCAAACGATGTTGAAACCGTTTGGAATGCATTGCGTTTGGCAAACTACTCCAGCAATCAAGGCGATTCAGTAAGTATTTTTTTGCTCGGAAAAGGTGTTGAATTGGATAGTATGGTAAAAACAAATACTGACCTGAAAGAGCAAGCCGATAAGTTTTTGGATAACGGCGGAACAATTTTAGGCTGTGGAACTTGCCTCAGAAGCCGCAATAATAAAGAACCACAGGTTTGCAAATTTTCTTCACTGGCCGATCTGTATGCAATCGTACGTAAAAACAAAATTGTATTAACATTCTAAACCTATAAAAATGAAAATCGGAATTATTCTCGAAACTAAAGAATTTGAAAAGGCATGGAATGCTTTTCGTTTTGCTGTAACAGCAAAAAAACAAGGACATGAAGTAAAACTCTTTTTAATGGGCGAAGCCGTTGAATGCGAAGGGTTGACCCACGAAAAATACAACGTTGATGAACAATTGAAGAAATTTGTTGAAGTTGGTGGCGAAATACTTGCCTGTGGAACTTGCCTGAAAACACGACATCTGGGCAGCACCGAAGCCTGCCCAATTTCAACGATGATTGATTGTGTGGAACTGGTGGTTTGGGCCGATAAAATGGTAACTTTCTAAAAACTAAAAATCATGCAAAACAAAGAAATGATTGAAATGGTGATGCACCAAACGGAAAGCACGCTCCCTGCCGAACAAGTTGCAGGACAGGTTGCTGTTGCATGTCAAAAATATAGCCTGGCCTTGCTCCAAACCTATGTTTATCATGAAATAGTTGAATCGAAAGGATTTCCCATTCAACGTAAGGTATTCATTTACAATATTTGTCATGCAAAAACGGCAGCTATGATGCTCACGACGAATCCGGAGTTTTCAACATTTATGCCGTGTACCTTAGCTGTATATGAATCTGGTAACAAAACAGTTCTGTCGACAATGAACATGGAATTGATGCTGGAAGCTGTGAAATCAAATATCGAATTGTATGATCAGGCTTCAAACCTGTTTAAATTATTCAAACAAATGATGGATGAATTGGCTGCAGAAAAATAAAATAATTGATCTGGTATGGATTTTTTCTTACCAGATCAATTAAACTCCAGAAGAAAGAACAAATTGTATGATCTTTTTACCTCTGATTTTGTCAGGAAGTTAAAATGTCAGGCGTTTGTCAAAAGGTCGTCTAATCAACTTCTCTTCCCCACAACTCAATATCTGTTGGGGCATTAATGATCGAATAGATCAGGTACATCCAGCAAAGGGAATAAAAAACAAAAAAGGCTGTGATCATTTTGACTGTATTTTATTCAACCCTTAGTTTACTTATCCCTTTGGCGCGAATCAGCTCATCATTTTTCAAGGTAAACGATTGATGTCGTCCGCCATCTTTTTCGTTTAATTCGATAAGCAGTTGTTTTCCTTCCGGCAAGGTAAACCGGGGCAGAGCAAATACGGTTCGTTCCGTTTTCTTTCCTCCAATGACCATCAGTTGGTTATAGGCCGTTAACGGAACAATGGATTGCTGTTGTGTAGCCATGCGTTTGGCTACTTTTCTATCGACAATCTTGAATGAGATATAATCAACATTAAACGGAACATTCGATGAGTTTTTAAGCTCAGTATGAAAATACATCAGGTTGTTGTGCGAATAAATGCCTTTTAAGGTGTACTGCATTCCAAATTGTTTGCACCCGATGTGTTTAACCTCACGATTGTTGTTTTTATAAATGGCCTGCATAATCTGGTTTACCAGTAATGGCGATTCGCCTCCCAAGTCTTCCAGGTAAACATCTGTATTGTTTCCACGACTGGTTCCGGCTCCTGAACAGTGGATGACATCACTCATCTCGACAGAAAGCTTGACAGGTTCGTCGGCATATTTCACGTTGAAAGAATAATAACTGCCGTCATCGGTTATAACCGACAAATTGCTTTCCCCGGGAAAACCTTTTTGGGCAGCTTTAACCCGTAAAACGTTCTCTGTGCCATCAGCTTTGGCCGCCAAAAGATCGGCGCTTCCCAGATCGACATAGCGAATAGCCGCCGGGAAAATAATGTGAACCGTTTTACTGAAAGTTACTTCGAGCGCATAAGGCGGAATCATTTTATCAAAGGTCAGTGGACGTGTCAGCCCCTGGAAATAATCCCCGGTACTGGGCATGGATTTTTCGGGATTGTTGGTTGTCTTTTCCTGTGCAATACTTATAAATGAACTTGCCAGAACGACAAGTATGATCAAAATTCGTTTCATTGTGTTTGTTTTTGATGAGCCTCCCTTGGCCCCTCCAAAGGAGGGGTAAATGAAAGCCCGGTTGATACTAAAAATTGGTTACTGTGTTTTTAAAGTCTCCCCCTCGGGGAGATTTAGAGGGGCTTCTAGTTTTTTGACAGAAGCAATACCTGGTATCCTTCTTTAATGGTCACCCTAACGGTACTCATCTTTTTGCTTACAAACTGTGAAGCACCCTGAATCAGGCCTTTTCCCAGATCGGCTGCCAGTTGCGAACCGGCATTATCCGAAATCATGATGCTGCTTCCGGAGGATGAAGCAAGGGACGAAGCCACTTCTTTAGCCGCTGTCACCGCATCATTGCCGGGAACGGATATCCCAGCTTGTCCGTCAGTCCCGTAAACCTGCAATTGAACGGGGACAATATTTCCGGCATATTGGATGGACGTAACGATGACATTCAATCGTTCGCCTCCGATCCGGCAGGTACCCGTAATGAGCGTATTGGCCGGGATCAGCAGATCCCCAACCTGAATGGGTTCCAGCAATCGTAGTTGCAGTTCTTTTCCGTTGGTCAGGGTAACTGTCTGATTGATACAGGCACGAATACTGTTTTTATCCGTTGATTCCTCACTCTCGGAGACAGTCCTGAACCCTGAATTCTTTCTGCCAGAACTATATTCCGCAGTTGCAGAACCATTGCGTGAACTTCCAAGCAACGAGACCACATTTTGCTTTACTTGCCGAACAGGTTGAGCCATGGCCTTTTCGCCCGAAGAAGCATTTGATGTAACTTTACCCGATTCTGCAGGTGAACTGTCAGCTCCCTGATTGGTTGCTGTAGGCATGTATTTCGCGGCCAACTGGTACGATTTCTCAATCACGGCCAACTGGTCATCCTCCGTCTTTTTGCGCAGCGCATCTTCTTCCTGCTTGCGTTCCAGTTCCTGAATACGGCTTTCCAGCTTTGTCTGAGCCTGCTGATCAGTTTCCACTTTAGGTTGATCGTTCCACGAACCCAACTGCCGGTTGATGTTCTGATAAGCCCCAACCGATGATCGGATGGATGCAGCTTTGTCTGGCGACTTTGTCTGAACACCGGTCCCAATACCTTGCGAATTCCGGGAATAATCCGATAGACTGGATTTTGCTCCCAAACTTCGATCCTGTCCCTTTTTTGATTGTTCCTCTTCTAGCAAAAAAGCAAAATCCGATAGCGACCGCTTTTTGTCCTTATCTTTTTGCCGGATGGCATCCTGCTCATACGCTTCCCGCTTGTTACCCACCAGCCCTTTTTCTTCAGGCATTGGCAAATCGGTATTCAGGCCCTGGATTTGTTGTTCCTTTTCTTTTTTGTCGGTCGATGGAGCAAAAATCAGCCACATCGATCCGGCAAATAGCAGGAAAAGCAAAGGATAAATGAGCATTTTTTTTCGTTTTTGCCGTTGCTGTGGCGTTAGCTCTGTTCGCTCGCGCCCAGCTTCATTTTCTGGTTTATTCTCTGTCATACTGAAGAAATTTTTGAAGTTTCAAGCTGTCTGTTTTAGGCCGCAGTTTTTTCAATTCAAACTGCAGTCGTGAGATATGCTCCATTTGCATTTTTTCGCCCCGTTCTTTTCCGAGCTTGTAAACCGATGAAAAGGTCATAAAGACGGATAATCCGCTGAAGGAGATAAGCATGATCACAATAAGGATCACGCGACGGTCAGGGGTAAGCTTTCCGAAAAAACTGCGCAGGCTGTCTTCCCACCAGTCTGTTAATTTGTCGATTAATTTTCCGGTCATACTGCACCTACCTTTCCACTACGCTGATGTCGCGGTTCTCCAGAATCTCGAAATGCTCCATTGTAAACCCGTGCGGGTTGTTATCCGAGCGGACCGTGTTGAGCAAGTCGCAACGGGTTGTTAAACTACGTTCGGTAATGTTGCTTTCGCGAATGATCATCTGCCGGGCATAAGTGACTACTTTGTAAGGGTAGTTATCGAAATTACACCCAATGCTATCTATCCGAATCGTTTGGTTAATATTCCCGGAGATAACCCGGTTGTAATATCCCTTTTCCTCCATGTCCTTATAGTAACGAAAAGCGCTTTTGTCCACCAGAAACAAAGCCCGGTTGATGTTGCTCTCAATCGCGTTTTTATCCGGAGAAAGGGTGAAGAACAGCTCGTGAAAACGGCGTACATGTTCACGGGCTTCCACCGGCCGGTTTTGTGCCAGGTCCTGCGAGAGTGCCAGCATCAGCGATTTTCCACCGTCCAGAACGTATATTTTCTGGCGTTGCTTTTCGGCAAAGCTGTAGGAACTCCAGAGCGAATAACCCGTTATACCCGCGCACAGGCAGATAAATACGATTCCGAAAAAGCGTATCTGCCTGAACGAAGTCTCAATCGTTTTTAAAGATTTAAATTCCATTTTTTGATGTGTTAAGTTTATTTTCCCAGCAACCTACCGGAAACATTGCCTACGGTAGCGCCAGCCATTCCACCAGCATAAGACCCGCCTTTACCAGCGACAGTGTTTACGTTACGGTTATAGCTACCCATGCCGCCAGCCTGAATGATCCAGTTGGCTACTGTTGGGATAGTGAAATACCCGACAATACCAATGATCATGAAGACCACATACACGCTGTTGCTGCCATCCGGGATAAAATTTGGATCACTCAACTGCTCAATGTCTTTTTGCAGCATCAGAACCTGGATGCGGGCCAGAATGGAGCTGAACAGATCCGAAACAGGCAGCCATAGATACACGGAGATGTACCGGGTGATCCACTGGGTGAGTGTTGCATGAAACCCGTCGTACACGCTGATGGCAAATGCTATCGGCCCCAGGATGGACAGTACGATCAAAAAGAAGGTGCGTAAAGTATCAATGATTAGTGCAGCAGCCTGGAACAACAGTTCCAGCAATTCGCGGAACCAGTTTTGAACCGTTTGCTTAAAGTTGTAGAATCCCCGTTCAATGTACATTCCTGCCATCTGGGGGGCATCCATAATACCGAGTTCCTCCAGCCGCTGATCAAATGCCTGGTTATCCACCAGCCACGCTGTTTCAGGATTACGGCGCATAGCTTCATACTCCAGTTGATCCTTTTGTTCGCGGTACTTATTCATGTCAAAAGTTTGCGTTTCGAGGATACTGTGCGTTCCGGTAACTACCGGTGACAGCACGGCGTTAATCGTGCCCAAAACAAAGACCGGAAAAAACATGATGCATAAGCCAATGGCAAAAGGCCGCAGCAATGGATATACATCAATAGGTTCAGCCCGGGCAAGGGCCTGCCATACCCGGACAGCGACATAAAAGAGGGCTCCCAGCCCGGCAATTCCCTTTGCAACGCCAATCATGGAGCTGCAAAGGGGCATCATCTCCGTATAAAGGTTACGGAGGATCTGATGTAGGTTGTCAAAGTCGATTGCCAGTAGGATCATTTTACCAGTATCTTTCAGATGGAGAACCGTACAATGCCATGACCCGGTCGGTATCGTTCTTCTTTTTAGCCCGCAGATAAGACACCGAGATGTTCTTGTTGGTGTAGTACTGCACCAGGTTTTTGTATTCACGTACCTCTTTGTATATCCGGTCAACAAACGACATGCGTTCGGCATCGCTCATCGAGAGCCCGTTGGCCGAAGTCACCGTTTTTAACTCAGCAAGCATTGCGCTGCTTTGCTCCAGAAGTTTGGTGTAGCCCAAAGCAATGGCACCCAGCTCCTCGACAGAGAAATTATCGTCGGCCATCATCTTCTGAAAACTGTTGACATAGATATCCGAAATATCCCCGATTAAAAGAATGGTTTGCTGTACTTTACGGGCATCTTTCACCAGGTTGTTGACCGACTTCAGTGCGTCATAGTATTGTTTGCCTTGTTCGTAAATCTTGACCGTCTGCTGAAAATTCGAGATCATATTTTTCGCGGTCGTGGAAGTTTCAATGATCTGTTTGGTGGTATTTACAATACCCTGGGCAAGGTTCATCGGGTCGGTTACCACCCATTGTGCTTTTAATGTATGTGCATGAAAGCAAAGTCCCATGCACAGGATGACTATCAGATGTTTCATTTTAAATTGTTTTAAAAGTGAGTTGTTTGTTTGATTTTATCGGGTGCGGGTCTGATCGGCCAGCTGTTTAATAGCCAGCTCAATATTCCCGTCCAATTTGTCCGTTCGAGCCAGTACTTCCAGTTTTTCAGTTTCTTCAGTCGTGAAGGCGTAATATTCTTCGCTGCTTACTTCTGTAGCATAAACTGCTGATTGAACCCCGCCCAGTCCGATCCAGACTTCCTTGTATTTTCGGGAAGGATGGTTGTTCATATTGATGGAGAGGATCTGGGCCTTTTCCTTATCGGTCAGCCCAAGCAATGCCTGAATGGAATCGAACTTGTTCATGTATTTACGCTGATCAAGCAGGATTTTGCAGTCGGAATTGTTGATGATGCTTTCCTTAACCACCGGGCTGGAGATAATATCATCCACCTCCTGGGTAACCACGATGGCTTCGCCGAAGTATTTACGCACGGTTTTGTACAGATACTTCAGGTACTCAGCCATGTTCGCCGAGGCAATCGCTTTCCAGGCTTCCTCCACAATCAGTTGTTTTCGAACCCCCTTTAACCGCCTCATTTTGTTGATGAAAGCTTCCATGATAATGATCGTTACCACCGGGAAAAGCTCTTTGTTTTCCTTAATAGCATCAATCTCGAAGACAATAAACCGTTTGGAAAGAAGGTCAATGTTCTTGTCGGAATTCAGCAGGAAATCGAATCGGCCGCCTTTGTAATATTGCCTGAGCGTGGTCAGGAAATTATCGATATTAAAATCCTGTTTGCTCACCTTGATTTCACGTTCGTCCAGTTCCTGCCGGTAGTCATCCCGCATAAACTCGTAAAACGTGTTGAAACAGGGTACAACATTTTTGTCTGTTTGAATCCGTTGGATGTAAGCATTAACCGCACTGCCTAGTTCTCCGCTTTCGGTTTTTGAAGTCCGGTCATCCTCGCTTTTCCATAGAGTCAAAAGCAGCGTTTTGATACTGTCCTTCTTTTCGACATCAAACAGGAAATCATCGGTGAAAAATGGGTTGAACGAGATCGGGTTTTCTTCCGTGTACGTGAAATAAACGCCATCTTCTCCTTTTGTTTTCCGGTTGATCAGGTTGCAAAGCCCCTGATAAGAATTCCCGGTGTCCACCAGTAAAACATGCGTCCCCTGCTCATAATACTGCCTGACCATGTGGTTCATAAAAAAGGATTTTCCGCTTCCGCTGGGCCCGAGTACGAACTTGTTTCGGTTGGTGATAATCCCTTTTTTCATTGGCAGATCCGAAATATCCAAATGGATGGGTTTTCCCGAAACCCGGTCAACCATCTTGATCCCAAACGGGCTGGGCGAACTGTGGTAATTGGTTTCTTCAGAAAAGAAACACAAGGCCGGTTCGATGAAGGTGTAAAAACTCTCTTCAGAAGGAAAATCGGCTGCATTGCCCGGCATCCCTGCCCAGTAAAGTGTGGCGGCATCCACCGTGTTGTGGCGGGGCTTGCATTCCATCAAAGCCAGTTGTGACCCCACATCATTTCGGATGTGCTTCAGCTCTTCCGGATCGTCGCTCCATGCCATCACATTGAAATGGGCCCGGACAGAAGTTAACCCGAACGAATGTGCTTCGTTCAGGTACTTGTCTATCCACTCTTTGTTGATCTGATTTCCCCGGCTGTAACGTGAAAGCGACTGCATGTTTCGGGCCGATTTTTCGAACTTGCGCAGGTTTTCGGCACTGTCATCCAGAAAAATGTACTGGTTGTAAACGTGGTTGCACGAAAGCAACAGACCGACGGGCGAAGCGAACGACAGCAGGCAATCGCTGCGGTCAGTTGATAACCGTTCGTACCGTCGGTCGGTACCGACCTTTGCAGGCAGGTCTTCCACATCGGAAACCGTATGCACGCAAAGGTGTTTATCGCCTACACGAAGCCCTTCGGCTCCCAGTTCCATATCCTGAAGACAGGTGTTCCCTTCCAGGGAGAGCGAAAAGTATTTTTCGATCAGTCCGGCTTTGTTTTCTGTTCCGATAATTTCGTCGGAGTGCAAACGCGCCAGGGTGATAAAACCGCTGTCGTTGACAATCCGCTCAAATTGGCCCACCGCCTCCAGAAATTTTACCGATGTTTCCCGGTTCACCTCTTTGGGAACAATGAACCCACGGCACAAGGACGAAAAGTTGGATTGCATCCGCATGCGTTCCTTGGTGGTTTTGGTCAGGAACAGGAAACAGGAGTGGTTCAGAAACGGACGTTCGTTGAAATGGCGTTCAAACGAGCGGGACAGAAAACTCATGTCTTCCCGGTCGGTCTGAGGCTTATACTGTTCTTTTACAAACCAGTCTGCTTTATGCACGATGGTGTAATCGGACAATACCTTGATGGCTTTGGTCCACGCGGCATGTATGGCTTCGTATTCTGAACTTGTGACCGTGAAAAGTTCCGGCAGGTCCACTTTAAAGGCGACCGTAATATCGGCGTCCTTGCTGATGATACAATCGTATTCAACGGCTAGTAGCGGAAACTTGCTTTCTATGGTGGCAGCTTTGAGGATGTTTCTCATGGCTGGTCTCCTTTTCGGGTTGAGCGAAACAGTCGCAAGGGAGTTTTCCGGTTCAGAAGATAGCGTGGGTGTTGCTTTCTGGCAAACAGTTTCATCAGTCCGTACTCACCGTAACGGGCATTCAGGGAAAAGGTCAGCCATACCAGCAGCGAAGCGGCTACCAGTCCGAACCCGATGCAAATCCACTGGCTGACACCGGCCATGAACATCACCACAAAGATGATGAACACGGCCAGCAATCCTCCTGCAAAGATGAACAGGTACTGGCTTTTGAGCCCCTGGAACTCGACACTTTTCCCAATCCCTTTATTGATCATGTATTCCATAGACCAGATTTAATGTTTTGGTTTGCGGACTAAAGGAAGAATGAGCGAAGGATGGTAGCAGCCACAATCAAAAATATACAGGCACCGAACCAGGAGGCCGCCGTTTTCGAAGTATCAGGGTCGCCACTTGAAAATTTGTTATACACTTTTACACCGCCGATAAGCCCGACGACAGCGCCAATGGCGTAAATCAATTTGGTGGCCGGATCGAAATACGAAGTGACCATTTGCGTGGCTTCAGTGATACCTGCAGTTCCGTTGCCCTGGGCAAGAGCTGATGATGCGGCGGCCATCAACAGGGCTGCCGAAAAAAGAAGATTTTTTCTATTCATAAAAATTTGTTTTTAAGTGGTGGAAAGGGTGGATTTACCTTAGCACCGGGTAAGTAATCGGATGAATTGAATTTTTAGTGGCAAAAGTTTTTTAACCGTAATCATGTTCTTTCATAATCTGTACTTATTTGAGATCACACAAAATTCTTTATGTTAAAATCAGGGGGGACTTCACTTTCTCCGGTCGAACGACCGTTATTCTTTTTCCCAATATCCTTCGTGTCATTCTCACCCTGCTCAGCCATCTTTCGGTAATAATCGGACAGGTGCAGGTTTATCGCCTGACTGACCTGATCTTCCCGCCAGGGTGCGCTTTGTACCAACTGCTCAAACATGTCCGTCTGACGGATCTTCAGCAGTATTCCGCCAGCCTGTTCTTTTTCCGGCAGTGTGGCTGTCTGGTAATGCACAATGGTCCGCACTGCAGCGCCTAACTCTTCAAATGAAGACCCATCAGCTAGAGAACTGTTTGAGGATAACCATGCATCTTCTTCCTCCTCGTCCAAGTTGTCCTGCTCGTCGTTTTCGTATTCCAGCGGCACATCAATGTCCATCGGCTGATTATTGTCCCGGTGATGTGAAAAGGCTTCATCCAACTGGTCATCCGGTACTTTTACCGGCGGTTTTGTTTCCGAAGACGCGGCGAAACTACCGTTCATTTGCGTCCCGTTTCTTTGATTTTCCAAACTGGCAGCTTGTGGCATCAAGTGGCTCATCAGAAATGTGCCTTTCCCGATAATGTCATCGTCATTTTGATTTTCAGGGATGGGTTTTGACAAGGGTTGTTTCCCGGACGATCTTCGGGACCGCCGTTCCCATATCAGGTAAGCGACCGTCCAAAGGACATAAGCCAGAAGTACTGCAATCAACATTTCTTTCATGGCGATGGGTTCTAAAAAATTCCTTCATTCTTCCGGTTGTACAGTGTGGTGATCTCGTCCTGAAACGAAGCAAAATGATGCTCCAGAACGTTGTCCAGGTAGCTGAACAGGGAGAGTTCATTTCCTCCGATAACCTGTACAATTTTCAGGATTCGGTCGTGGTACTGCTTGCGGATATAAACCGTTTTACCTTCCCGTGCAGTGATGCCGTTGGCTGTTCGGATAAACAGACTTTCGTAGTCCTGCGTTTTTACTTTCCTGCGTCGGTTTTCTTCTTTCAGGGAATCAGGGTTTTTATCTGTGTTTTGAACGGGAAATTCAGCTTCAGGGGGTACCGGTGATGTAGGTGCCTGAGCCTGTTCCTTTGCCTTTTGGTGATTCTCAGGTTCATTATTTGCCCCGCCGCTATTAACTTTTTTCACCATTTGCATGTGATCGGTTGTCCGAAACGAATGGATGATGCTCTCGGCATCGATTCCATCCAGGTTGACTGGTGCGTTTTTCTTTGCCATACTGTTACGGATTGATCAGGGTGAGGATTTCGTCTGAAAGCTGATCCAGATTGCTGCCTTTGATTAGCAACTTATCGGCAGGGAAAAGGGTGGAGCGGAATACGGCTTTGTGTGTTGATGATTGCTCCCGGCGAAACCGCTTGCTGTCGGGAAGAAAAGTTTTCAGCACCTGTAATTGCAGGTCATCGATCACCTGTTCGTACACCTGATAAAGTTCGGTTTTTTCGCGTCCGTCCACCAGGTTCCACAGCAGGTACAAGCCTTTGATTTTGGCTTTTCCTGTGGTGATCAGTTGTTGGCTCAGCACCACTGCAAAGCGCAGGGTACTTTCCAGCACCACCCGGTCAGCACTGACAGGAGAAAAAATATAGTCCATCTGCGAAAGGGTGCGGATGACATCGGCATTATTCACCGTTCCGGGAAGGTCGAAGAAGATAAAATCGAACTCTCCTGTTTCGGATAGCTGGGAGGATACTTGAACGGCATCTTCAGGGGTACTGCTTACCACTGGGTAAGCTTTTCGTCCCATGGAGGTAAACTGCCGGTAAGCCATCAGCTTGTATTGCTCATCGTCCATAACCATTTTCAGGTCGCGTTCACGCATCTCTGCAATGCTGTGCTGCGGATAATCGCAATCGACCACGGCCACGCTGTAGCCTTTCAGGTAATGGAGGTAACTTGCCACTAAAACGGTTAAAGTTGTCTTTCCGACTCCTCCCTTTTGGGTAGAGAATGCCACATACTTACTTTCTTTGTTCATCTTTTGAGTTTTTAATCGTTTGTATATTTCTACTCGAATATCTTTTCAGGTATATGCGTGCATAAGGGCTTACCTGCGTGATTACTTTTTTATTTATCTAGCTACCGATTCACCCACTTATCTTCAGACCTATCTTGTTGACTACATGCGTACATGCCTGCATACAGTTGTCCGCAGCGAGGTACGTTGGTACGGAGATACATTGGGAAGCAGGTGCGTTGGTACGTTGTTACATCCTTATGTCTGCATGTTTTTCCTTATCTCCGCACATCAGTCTGTTTCTATCGCTTTACTAATCTATTTATGCAAGTAATTCCGTTTGGCTGTACCTGAATCTGTATGCAAATAGAGCGGTGTGATTGTGCTTATCTTCATACCTGCGTACCACCCTGAATACATCCATACAGCAAATAAAAAGCTTTGAGAAAGCCGTTTTTTCCATTCAAGAGCTCTGGCGATAAGTGGCTCCGGTTTGATCATTTGTGGCCTCAAGCGCTTTCATAATAATGTCTGACTGAGCATCTACTTTTGATCGGGAAAGCGACAGTGCATTGAAAATGCCATTATTGAATCATGCAGCTTTTTTGATCTGCCCGTAAAAGGCAGATTTTATTTGCGCCGGGCAAATAGCAAGCTGTGTTTCGGGTAACCCGAAACGTTTCCGGTAACCCGGAACTGCTTGCCCCGCAAGGGGGTGAAGCCACCTCCGAAGTCGGTTGCTTTTTAAGAATAATGGCAGGTTTCAATCCTGCACTAGATGCTTTGCCGTAAATATTGAAAGTGATATGGAAAAGGAAAAGAAAACAACCCGCAAACGGGGAAAAGGTGGTCGGCCGCAGGAGGATGATCCGGCAACGAACTGTGTGATGGTCCGGTTTAATAATGTGGAGTACGTGCAGTTTTTGACCTTGTTTGAGCAATCCGGCATAAGTGCCAAGGCTATTTTTATCAAAGCACGGGTATTTGACCAGACGTTCCGTGTGGTAAAAACGAACCGCGCAGCATTGGAATATGCGACCAAACTGACATCTTTTTACGCACAGTACCGGGCTGTGGGCGTTAACTACAACCAGGTAGTGAAGGAACTGCATTCTCACTTTTCGGAGAAAAAAACTCTGGCCTTGCTTTATAGACTGGAGGGTATTACCAAAGAGTTGGTGATATTAAGCGAGCAGATTGTGAGCTTGTCTCAGGAATTTCAAACCAAATTTTTAAACCCGGACGGTCAATAACTGTATGGAATTATCAATTTAAAAAATGATCGCCAGGATAAACATCGGGAGTAGCCTATATGGGGCTTTAGCTTACAACCAGGAGAAGGTGGACGAAAACCTGGGAAAAGTTTTGGCTTCAAACCTTGTTTGTGAACCGATGGATGGAAGGTTTAGTGTGTTGGCCTGCGCCACGGATTTTGCCCGATGGATGCCTTCGCCGGAACATTTACCCACTAAAAAGCCGGTGATACATATTTCGCTGAACCCGCACCCGGATGATAAACTGACAGACAACCAATTGGCTGACATTGGTCGGGAATATATGGACCGGTTGGGTTATGGTGGTCAACCTTATCTTATTTTTAAGCACGAAGATATTGGGCGGGATCATATCCACATTGTTTCTCTTCGGGTAGACTGTGAGGGTAAGCTTATAAAAAACAGCTTCGAGCATAAGCGCAGCAAGGAAATTACCGAATTGTTGGAAAAGAAATATGGCCTTAACCTGGCAGAAGGACAGAACCATATGGAACAAGGTCAGTTTAAACCGGTCGATTTAACGCAAGGAAACCTGAAAAAGCAGATTTCATCGGTAATAAAACCCTTAGTAAATACCTATAAGTTCCAGACTTTGGGAGAATACCGGGCTTTGCTTTCGTTGTATAATATCGGGTTGGAAGAAGTAAAAGGCGAAGTTCATGGGAAACCGTACCGTGGATTAGTGTATTCCACATTGAGCAAGGATGGAGATAAAGTTGGTGCTCCACTAAAATCTTCCCTGTTTGGCAAGTATGCTGGCTTTGACGAACTGGAAAAACGAATGGCTAAATCCGGAGAACTGATCAAACAGCAAGGTATTCGGGAACAAACCCGGAATACAATAGCTGGTGCAGTAAACAAATCATACAACGAAGCCGAACTACGGGAGAGCCTTAAGTCTTTGAATATTGACGTGGTAATGCGCCGGAACGATCAAGATCGAATCTACGGTGTAACATTTATCGATCACAACAACCAGTGTGTTTTTAATGGCTCCCGGCTCGGAAAAGAGTTTTCGGCCAATGTGATTAATGAACGGTTCACCCAGCAACAGGAAACCGAAAACAAGCAACAGGAAACCGCGCAGCCAACAAATCTTACCCGAGTTGAAAAATCATCAACGAATGAAATTAACGAAACAATCGGTGGTTTGTTTGACTTACTAGCTCCTGAACCTGCCTTAAATCCAGATGATTACAACAGCTTTCGAAAAAAGAGGCGGAAGAAGAAAAGACGATATGGAAGGCAAAGTTAAATTTTAAATCAAAATGCCTGATTTTCACAAATTTGGTAACAGTCAGACGGTGTACTCCGGGAATCCCAAGATATCACAAATTTGGCAATGAGATCAATTCATTGACAAATTTGTGATATAAAATCTATATGAAGTTTGTCCAAATACCAGCTAAGTTGGAATGATTATAAAATGTCTAGTCATTTTCTGGCAGAAGCGAGAAACCAAAAGTCATTCCTTAAGAAGAATATGGCTGGTTACGAAATCAACTTTACTTATATTCACATAGACCTGAATACACTTTTATCAGGATAAAATAGTGGTTTCATTATACTTTTATCAAGATAAGTAAGAAAGGTGCTGACTAAAATACATTCATTACGACGGCCACAAGCTTCTATTTTTACGCCAAAAGGCACCAGATAACTATTAAGTTCCAAGGGTCTTAATTGATCTTCTACATTCGCCTCCCAAACAATAAAGAATGAACTTTTATGCAGCAGGAAGATGATTTAAGAGGATTGGCCAAGGTCATGGAGTTTATGCGAGCAATCAGCATTTTGCTGGTGATTATTCACATTTACTGGTATTGCTACCCATCCGTTCAGGAGTGGAATATCAATATTAGCGTAATCGATAAGATTCTATTGAATTTCAACCGAACAACCGGACTGTTTTCCTCTATTCTTTGGACAAAGCTACTTTCATTGGTATTCCTTGCATTATCGTGCCTGGGAACAAAAGGTATCAAAGAGGAAAAGATCACCTGGCTTAAAATATTGATGTTCCTGAGCATTGGGGTTGCCCTGTTTTTCATAAATTGGTGGCTGCTTGAGCTGCCTTTGCCGGTAACGGCTTGTACAGCGTTTTATATACTAACATTGAGTGTTGGCTATATCTGCCTTCTGACAGCCGGTTCGTGGATATCACGACTTTTGAAGAACAACCTGATGGAGGATGTTTTCAACACCGAGAACGAATCGTTTATGCAGGAAATCCGCTTAATTAAAAATGAGTATTCGGTCAACCTGCCAACCCGATTCTATTATCGTAAGAAATGGAACGATGGATGGATAAATGTGGTCAACCCTTTTCGTGCGTCGATTGTATTGGGTACACCGGGCTCAGGAAAGAGTTATGCTATAGTGAATCAGTTTATCAAACAGCAGATCGAAAAAGGTTTTTCAATGTACATATACGATTTCAAATTTCCTGATCTATCAACCATCGCTTATAACCACCTGAGAAACCACCGAAAAGGTTATAAGAAAGTACCCAAATTCTATGTCATTAATTTTGATGATCCTTCTCGATCACACCGGTGTAATCCGATCAACCCTTCGTTTATGACCGACATATCCGATGCTTACGAAAGCGCTTATACAATCATGCTTAATTTGAACAAAACCTGGGTTCAAAAACAGGGAGATTTTTTTGTCGAATCGCCGATCATTCTGTTTGCTGCCATTATTTGGTATCTGCGGATTTACAAGGATGGTCAGTTTTGCACATTCCCACACGCTATAGAGTTTTTGAATAAGCGCTATGAGGATATTTTTCCAATTTTGACATCTTATCCCGAACTCGAAAACTACCTTTCGCCGTTTATGGATGCATGGTTGGGCGGAGCACAAGATCAGTTGCAGGGACAGATTGCCAGTGCCAAGATACCTTTATCCCGAATGATAAGCCCACAACTTTACTGGGTAATGAGCGCTGATGAATTTACCTTGGACATTAATAATCCTGAAGATCCGAAAGTATTGGTAGTTGGCAATAATCCTGACCGACAAAATATTTATGGCGCTGCTCTTGGGCTATATAATTCGCGTATTGTGAAACTGGTCAATAAAAAGGGACAGTTAAAAAGCAGTATCATTATCGACGAGTTACCGACCATTTATTTTAAAGGATTGGATAACCTGATTGCCACAGCCCGCAGCAATAAAGTGGCCGTTTTGTTGGGATTTCAGGATTTCTCGCAGCTTAAACGTGACTACGGAGATAAGGAAGCCGCCGTGGTGATGAATACCGTCGGAAATATTTTCAGTGGTCAGGTAGTAGGGGAGACTGCTAAAACGTTGTCGGAGCGTTTCGGAAAAGTATTGCAGAAACGACAGTCGATGACAATCAACCAGCGTGAAAAATCGACCTCCATAAGCACACAAATGGACTCACTGATTCCACCCAGCAAAATATCGACTTTGACACAAGGGATGTTTGTAGGTGCCGTAGCCGACAACTTTGATGAACGAATCGACCAGAAGATTTTCCATGCCGAAATAGTTGTCGATACGGTAAAGGTTGAAAGTGAAGTTAAATCCTACAAAAAGATTCCGGTCATTACCAATTTCATGGATGAAAATGGCAACGACCGGATAAAGGAAATGATTCAGGAGAATTACAACCGGATAAAAGCTGAGTCCCGGCAAATTGTAATTGAGGAGCTGAAACGAATAAAAAATGATCCTGCACTTGTCCATCTGTTACAAACGCAGAATCAAAAAAATCTTTAAAGGTTATTTTGTTTGTGAATTTTGCCTGATGCCTTTCCTCCTTAGTTCTTTTTCGTCATCCCGTTCCATTTTCTTTTCAAGAATTCGTTTAAGCTTGTCAAGGAATAAGGTGCGGCTGTTTGCACGCGTGCGCATTACACCATACGATGCTGAGAAATTACCTGGATTTACACCAAATGATTCACAAAAGAAATTTACTACAGCCTTTACTGTAATATCCCCATTATTAACTGAACCGGATTCATGCACAGACATGGCTAGTTCAATCAAATCAACTGTTTTTCCAGTCCAACGTAATGAAGGAGATAAGTTTTTCTTATTGATTACTTCTTTTTGATCAATGTTTTTATCCAGCCATTCTAAAGCACAATCAATAATTTGAATCCCTTTGTTCAAATAGCTATCAGTCAGAAGATTTATTTCTATTTTGTCTGAGAATTTTTGTTTCAGCATTTGAACAAACTCAATGCGGACATAGTTAAGACTGAAGAAAGCAGGTATTCCTGTTACATTCTCGGTACATACTTTTTCAACGGATTGGGCAAAACTTTGATAGGCTTCGGATAGGTTTTTCTCAAAACGAATTGAATCAGTTTCAGGAGAAGCTAGCATAAAAAAAAGGCGTTTGAATAAATGTTTTCATAAAATTTAAATGTATTAAGAATTGGCTGGCAAATTCTTAATTAAAAAACAGCCATCTAAAACAATATGATAAAATGAAAGATTTAGGCATATTTATCTATTGGGCATGAAATGCAAATTTTTAATTATCATAGTGTTGGCGTTTTCAATGGGAGACCTTAGGCATATTTATATGGAAAGCAATAAAAGAAGACGTTTATATAGCGTACCGGAATTTGTTTTCAATCCTAGATATTCATAATATTGCAGCCTACATTTCTCATCCAGGCATAATAAAACTGGGAATTAAATTACTGGTATTACCTAACAAATGGACAGACCGCAATGTGTTTATTTTGACTAATTTGTATTGTAGTGCGAGTATATAAACCAATAATTTTAACAATTCGGATTGTTTCGATTATATTGATCATGTTCTCATGCAAGAGGGACTTCAGAAAGTCGGAAGAAATCCTCCAAAGAGCAGAAAACATTGTAGAGCTCCATCCAGACAGCGCTTTGTCATTACTGGAGACGATCAGAAATCCCTATCTGTTGACTAAAGGGCAACATTCCAGATATGTTTTACGCTTAGTACAGGCAAAAGATAAATGTGATAAGGATATATCGTCTGATACTTTGATTTTTCCGGCAAGGGATTACTTCGAAATTAAAAAAAGCGTTAAAGAGTTGGCGTATGCTGAGTTTTACTGTGGCAGGGTATTACAGGCAAAGGGTAAACGCAATGAGGCGATAAAGGCTTACCTTAAAGCCGGATCTTTCGCCAAAGAATTTGATAATAAAGGATTAATTGGGCTGTCTGAATTCTTTTGCGGATTATTGGATTATGACCAACACCTGTTTGGTGAAGCCATTGTATATTTTAGAGATGCTACTTTAAATTTTTCACAAGCCGAGGGTAAATATAGAAATCAGGTCGTAACTTATAATTATATAGCTAATAGCTTTTTATTGAAACAGCTACCCGACAGCGCTTTCTTATACTACAACAAAGGTCTGTCTATAGCAAAACAATATAACGACTCTGCGAACGAACTGCAAATCATGCAAAATATAGGCGTTGCATACCTGAAAGTGGGTAATACGCAGCGAGCTAAAGAGTCTTTAAAAAAAGCACTTTCATTGAGTTCTGGCGAATCCCAGAAAGCAAAAGCATACTTAAACTTGGCTGATGTCTATTTTAGAGGGGGCTCAAAAGATTCAGCCTTGTTCTATTTAAATCATTCTTTAAGACTGGCGGAAAATAAAGCTTCCTTACTTGCCAATGTCTATCGTTTATTTTCAAAGATTGAAACGACGGCTGGAAATTATCAACAAGCAATGTCGTACAATGAACTGTACACGAAATATTTAGCCAAAGTCCTGGAAGAAAAAGAGGATATCGGTATCCTGGATATTCAAAAGAAATACAATTTTGAATTGCTTGAAAATGCCAATAGTCGGCTGTTGATTGAAAGACAATGGATTTTAATTTGCCTTATTCTAGTTACTATCTCTGCTTTTTGGGTAGTTTATTCCAATCGCGTCAAAAACCGTGAAGCATTGCTAATTGCCGAACAACACATTTTCCAGCTTAAGGAGATAGTCAATAAGAGGGTCGGTTCGAATGTGAAGAACAACGAATTACGTAAAACTTTAATTAAGCAACTGGATATTGTTAAGAAAATTTCATTGATTGAAAGCTATTTGAAGGGCGATGAGAAAATTAAAGGCAAGGAAGTCCTCAAAAAAGTAAATGAAATTATCTATGGTCAGGAAGATTACAATTGGAGTGTTTTCTACGAAATGGCCAATGCCTTGTATGATAATTACCTGGAACGATTGAGTAACTTATTCCCTGATTTATCGGAAACGGAACTCCTTATTTGTTGCCTTTCAAAAATAGGACTGAATAATATGGAAATTTCCCTGTTGATAAAAACGACGCAAAATGCTGTGCAAAAGCGAAAATCTGTAATCAGGCAAAAAACAGACATGAAGGAGCAGGAAAATTTTATCAAACAATTGGATCAAATTGTAAATAAAATAACCCGTCCTGAAAACAAAAAAGCATAAATACTTCCAGTGTTTTCCCCACTTCTGGGTAATCTTTTGATCTTTTGATTCTCAATACCGTTGTTATATTAGCGGCCAATCCCATGAATAAATCTGCCTTGCTGGATAATTAAAAATCAGTTAATGAAATAGTTGATTATTTTGGCTGCCCTAAAAATCTGCCTGGCACCCCAGTTTGGACAATGAATATTAGCTGTGCTTTTACATTTGCCGCAAGTAAAAATCACACTAAAAATTTATTCATTTATGAAAGCAAAATTATTTTTCTTGTTTTTCTTCATCGGCTGTAGTGCCGTTACGTTTACATCAGCGGATAATCTATCAAATATCGGCTTGGCTAACTTCAGTAGTACTGACAAAAAAGAAGAAGTTTTATTGGCCGGGACCCTTGAAACAGGCATGATCAAGTCTTTAAGCATTATCCCCTTTGAAGTTTGGAAGAGCTCAACATCGATTGATATTTCTTACTTGAGTACTCTAAGTAATATCACTGTTGAAATCAAAGATGAGTCGGGTCAGACATTTTATCACAGTATCGTAAATCCGGTTTCCGGAGGACAATTGATCATTGATATTCAGGGATGGGGGGCTGGCACCTACACAATCACATTATCTAATGACAAAGGCGGTTATGTCTATGGCACATTTGTCATCTAAGGATTGTTCTTTTACTGATATAGCTAGCCATATCTATTAATCCTGGCTACATTTTAGTTCTACAACTCAATAGGGTTCGTTACAAAGTAAAAAGAAACTGTTCAGATAAAACTTCATTCTGGTTGTTATGCAGAGTTGAATTTTATTTGAACGTTTTTTTTTATTGGCAAAGTGCAAGATCTCCCGATACCCAAAGTATACCCTAATTTAGCCACAGGCTGTCAGATAAGTGCCACAGACTACCAACGCTTTAAAATTGTGATAATTACTATTTCGGTATCCATATTTTCAGCCCTGCATTAATAGTGATGCAAAAATATTTAAATTATTAAAATATGGATAACAAATTAACAGACAGTAAAAAACAAGTACTGCTGATGACAGATGCCGCTAATCCGCAGGCATTAAAAGCTGTTTCCGGGATAGATAATCATGGAAATCCAAAAACTGTCAATCCTGACAAAACCAACCTCGCAAGTTTTCTTGTGATCGACAAAAACGGAAATGCACTTGAAAACTTTTTCAAGAAGTTTTTGGAACAAAATAAAAATCCGGCGCATACCGGTTTCTTCCTGATGACACAAAATGTGTTGGAAAAAATCGTCGGGATGCAACCCATTAACGCCAAAACACTGGAACCTTACCGGGTCGATCCGCAACAGTTTTTAGATCAGCGGCAAGCTCAAAAACAAGGGCAGGTACAGGAACCTGGGAGCACATATTCTGCACCGAAAAACGATTTTCAGCCCATCGACGAAAATAAGATCAACTGGGTGCAGGCAGCCAGTATGGGAGTTAGCCGACAATCATTGGAAGAAGCCGGGCAACTGAAAGCCATGCTCTATGGGCACAAATCCCCTGCGTTGAACAACCTAACTTTTACAATCGAGGGAGTTACTTTTGATACGCAGGCCCGGCTTTCCCTGAAAGAAATGCCAGATGGAACCTACAATTTTCAGCCCCATAGTTTCCTCAAATCGCCTGATTTGGATAAACCCTTCCTGGGCGCTATGCTTTCTGATAAGGACAAAGAGAACCTGTTGACCTCGGGCAACGCAGGTCGGATGATTGAGCTGGAACCAACACCCGGACAAAAAATCCCTGCCCTGATTTCACTGGACAAAATCACCAATCGTCTCGAAGCGATACCTGTTGAGAAACTCAATATTCCACAATCGCTCAAAGGCGTCGATTTTACACCCGACCAAATGAAAGATTTAAAAGAAGGGAAAGCAGTGCTGGTCGAGGGTATGACCACCAAAAAGAGCCAGGAAACCGATAACCCTAAAAAGTTCGATGCTTACATCCAGTTCAATGCAGCCAAAGGTAGTTTCGATTTTAATTATAACGGATTGGAACGCAAGGATAACCAACAGGAGAATCAGAAACAACAAGAACATTCGAATGAACCTGCGAATATCCGTATTCCTCAAAAACTTTTAGGAGTTGACCTTACAGCTAAGCAGCAGGAAGATCTTCGTGCGGACAAGACCATTTATGTCAAGGGAATGGTAAAAGACGGGCAGGACCAGCCGTTTAATGCTTACATCAAGATTAATCATGAGCAAGGGAAACTTGATTTTTACAAGTTCAATCCCGACAAAGCCCGGAAACAAGGTGCTGAAACTACACCTGCCAGTGAAAGCAAGGCGCAGGTGGCTGTCAACTCCGAAGGCAAAACCAACGAATCAACTAAAAAAGTGAACGAACCGCTTAAACAAGGTCAAAATCAGCCAACGGAAGAACAGCACCGTCAGGTCAGCAAAGGAAATCAGCGAAAAATGTAATACCTAAAGATTTGATTCATTGCAGAAACATATCTGCATTCTGTATTGCTCAAATCTCAACAAATAAACTCCGTGAATTAAATATATTATATTTACCACTGAAAGTTCCTGTTACAGAAGATTGTTTACACACAATCGGATGATGATGAATTTTTGGTGGCAGCGTCCGGGAGGGATACCCGGGCGCTATTTTTTCTTACCTCAATATAAGATTCAATATTATGCCACAAGAACTTTCCTACTTCAGATTATCTTATTTATCCTTTCTCAGGGACAGCCATCCAAATTTAGCAAACGATACCAAACTGATCGCTTCTCGCGGTGATGCTGCAGCCGAAGCGTATAGCGCCGCCATAAAAAATGGTCAAAGCCATGACCAGGCAGCAGAAGCCGCCAATGAAGTTTTGTATGCAGGGCTGCTGTTTTCCCCTTACCGAACGATTGTTAAAATCCTGTTGAACGAGTTTGAAAAAGAAGTTACCCCGACACTTGCCGAAGGGGCAGCTATCGGATTATTACCAGAGCTAAAAGATGTTTTCAGCAAATACGAGCTGTCTGACAATTTTGATACGACTCCGGAGTATGACCAGCTTTATACCGAACTGACGGGCGCCATCCAAATCCTTCCCGAAGATGGCCTACAATAAACGGGCGCATCTCCGGAACAATATCCATGCGATAAAAACAGCTTTTCAATTGGAAAAGGAAAACCGTACCACTACCCCGGAAGAGCGTACGATACTGGAAAAATATTCAGGATTTGGAGGTATTAAAGCCATTCTGAATCCTGTTGGTCACCCCGGTGACCAGCAATACTGGACTAAGAGTGATCTTGACCTATTCCCTTTAGTTTCAGAACTGCATGAGGTCTTGCGCGAAGGTTCCGGCAATGAAGGGCAATACAAACAATACCTCAGTTCGCTGAAAAATTCGATTCTTACCGCTTTCTATACGCCACCAGAGATTATTAATTCCCTTGCTGAAGCATTGAAAACACAAGCTGTTTCACCAATTCGTTTACTCGATCCTTCTGCGGGCATGGGCGCTTTTACATCGGCATTCAGTAAACAATTCCCTGACTGTGAAAACACTTGCTTTGAGAAAGATTTGCTGACCGGTAAAATCCTTTCTCAACTTTATCCAAAGGATAAAATACGTAAAGAGGGTTTTGAGAATATCGAAAGCCGTTATGCCAATCATTTTGACATGGTAACTTCCAACATTCCTTTTGGCGATGTTGCTGTGTACGATCCGCTTTTTACAGCCAACAGTGATCCAGTAAGGCGGATGGCTGCCCGTTCGGTTCATAATTATTTCTTCCTGAAATCAGTTGATATGGTTCGCGATGGTGGAATTGTCGCTTTTATTACCTCACAGGGAGTACTCAATGCCGAACAAAACAGCCCGGTGCGTGAGTGGTTGATGCAACGTTGCGAACCTGTTTCGGCTATCCGTCTACCTAATAACCTTTTTACCGATTATGCCGGAACCGAAGCAGGTAGCGACCTGATCGTTCTTCAGAAAAAGGCTACAGACAATAATTTATCCCAGCTTAGTCAGGACTTTATTGAATCCCGCCAGTTGTCCAACGGCATTCGTGTAAACAACCTGTTTCAAACCTTCGACCGGGTGGTGCATACCTCTTCAAAAGTTGATACTGACTCGTATGGCAAACCCGCCCTCGTCTTTCGGTACGATGGTGAAATAAGCGGAATGGCTGACAATTTAAAAAACATGCTTTTGACGGATTTTGAAAAGCATCTGGATGTCGCGTATTACCGTTCACACGCACCGGCACAACCGGATCAACCCCAGCAAATCCTTTCTCGACCTGTTTCCACTTTGGAGGCACCAAAGGAACCGGTTATTCGGATGACAACTGAGAAGCCTGAATCAAAACAGGCAGTTTCTTCAGGAGGGAATACGGTCAACTTGTTTGGCGCAGAGGAGCAAGCAAATACCCAAACACGAACATCCAAATCGGAATCCTTAGCTAAGAAGGAAACGCCACTTTCAGTTTCTCAGCAACCGCTTGTCTCCTTGTATGATCTTTTTGGTTTTTCAAATGCCGAGCGCTCACAGGTAAAAAAGCCGAAACCAAAGGAAAAGCAATTCAAACCGGCGGAACAGGCACCATTGGATTGGCGTGAAGTGTTACAACTTCGGAATTCTGTCCCTACATCGGAAACAACGACTGAAAATCCAGCGAAAAGTAACCGTGCTGAAAAGGCAGAGCCAAAGCATAACGATCTTAGTCCGGTTCCTTTTACGGCTGAACGCTTGAATCATTACAGGGAAGGCTCATTGGTTTCAGGCCCTGATAACCGGATTGGATATTTGCGCGATCTGGATGGTTTACAACCCATGTTCCACCCGCTGGATCTTCCACAAGCCCAGAAGCAAAAAGCTTCGCTTTATATTGAGATTAGGGACACGTATCATCATTTATATACCAATGAAGCAGAACGCCTACAGGAGAATCCTGCACTTAGGGAGATGCTCAACCGTCTGTATGATGACTTTTCCAAACGCTTCGGTAACCTGAATGATGCTAAAAATCTTGGATTGATAAAAATGGATGCCGGTGGGCGGGAAATCCTTTCCCTTGAACGCTACATCGAAGGGCAGTCGGTCAAAGCGGATATTTTCAACCGTCCGGTAGCTTTCAATCCTGATGAGATCACCCATTCGGACAATGCCCATGAAGCACTGGCCGCTTCGCTAAATAAATATGCTGGCGTGAACCTGGATTATATGGCTTCGCTGACTGGTAATAATCAGGAGCAGGTGTTGGAAGAACTAAAAGGGGGCGTTTATCTTAATCCGATGGTGGGAGGCTATGAGGTTGCAGATAAATTCATTGCAGGTAATGTTATCGAAAAAGCGGAAGCAGTGGAACAATTTCTGGAGCGTAATCCGGGGCATGAAGCAGCCGGAGCTTCGCTTGAAGCCTTGCAAAAATCGATACCGAAGCCGATTGCTTTTGATGACCTGGACTTCAACCTGGGGGAACGCTGGATTCCGACCGGCATCTATGAGAAATACGCCTCCTGGCTGTTTGAAACCAATGTGAACATCCACTATGCGCAAAGCCGCGATGAATACAGTGTCTCGGCTTTCAGGCACAAAGCCAAAATCTCGGACCAGTATGCCGTTAAAGCACAGAGCCGGACATTCGATGGTGTTAATTTGATTAAACACGCTTTGCACAATACCTCGCCGGACATCACCAAAAAGATTATGGTGGACGGTGAAGAAGTCAAAGTCCGTGATTCGGATGCCATCCAGTTGGCCAATTCCAAGATCGATGAGATGCGCAAAGGGTTTTCTGATTGGCTGCGTGAACAGTCACCGGAATTTAAAGACCGTTTATCGGGCCTTTATAACCGAACCTTTAATTGTTTTGTGCGCCCGGCTTATGATGGTTCGCACCAGAACTTCCCGGGACTGGATTTGAAAGGATTGGGCATCGATGATCTGTACAAAAGCCAGAAAGATGCCATCTGGATGCAGAAGCTGAACGGCGGTGGTATCTGCGACCATGAAGTAGGTGGTGGAAAAACCTTGATCATGTGTTGTGCTGCCATGGAAATGAAACGGCTTGGATTGGTCAACAAACCAATGATTGTTGGATTGAAAGCCAATATCCATGAAATCGCACAAACCTTTTGTACCGCTTATCCCAATGCCCGCATTTTGTACCCTGGTAAAGAGGATTTTACCCCAAACAACCGGATGAAAATCTTTAACCAGATCAAAAACAACAACTGGGATACCGTCATCCTGACCCATGAACAGTTCGGGATGATCCCGCAGTCACCGGAAATCCAACGCAATATATTACAAAAAGAGCTGGATAGCGTGGAAGAAAACC
This sequence comes from Prolixibacteraceae bacterium, assembly GCA_003537645.1. Classification (GTDB taxonomy): domain Bacteria; phylum Bacteroidota; class Bacteroidia; order Bacteroidales; family Prolixibacteraceae; genus Aquipluma. The sequence goes on along the minus strand of DPRM01000100.1, from coordinate 5,570 downwards.
TGGATGTTTTGCGTAGTCAGGGAAAAGATGTTTCGAGAGCTATGCTGAAAGGCTGCTTGAAAAGACAACAAAACCTGGAAGCCAAATTAAAGAACATCGCTTTCCAGATAGAAACCCGCAAAGATGATACGGTTGATTTTCGATTGATGGGAATCGACCACCTGTTTGTTGACGAAAGCCATAAATTCAAGAACCTGACCTTTACCACCCGTCACGACCGGGTTGCGGGACTGGGCAATTCTGATGGTTCGCAGAGGGCGCTGAACATGCTGTTTGCCCTGCGCACCATTCAGGATCGTACCGGCAAAGATTTGGGCGCAACATTCTTGTCAGGGACAACCATTTCCAACTCATTGACCGAACTTTACTTGTTATTCAAATACCTTCGTCCGAATGAGCTCGAACGGCAGGGCATTACCACTTTTGATGCCTGGGCCGCCATCTTTGCAAAAAAGAGTATTGATTATGAATTCTCGGTAACCAACGAAATTGTGCAGAAAGAACGGTTCCGTTATTTTATAAAAGTACCTGAACTGGCAGCTTTTTATGCCGAAATAACGGATTTTCGAACTGCGGTGGACATTGGTATCGACCGACCTGTAAAGAATGAAATTTTGCACAATATACCGCCAACTCCCGATCAGCAGGATTTTATTTGTCGATTGGTAGCTTTTGCCAAAAGCGGCGATGCCACGCTTTTATTCCGTGGCCCGCTTTCTGATAGTGAAAAGACGGCAAAAATGCTGATCGCAACAGATTATGCCCGAAAAATGTCTCTGGATATGCGAATGATAGCACCTGAACGGTACGGCGATCATATTGATAACAAAGCCAGCCATGTGGCGAACCGGATAGCCGGATATTATCAGCAATATGACAGGCACAAAGGGACACAGTTTGTCTTTTCTGATCTGGGAACCTACCGGCCGGGTCAATGGAACGTGTACAGCGAGATCAAACGAAAGTTGACTGAAGATCACGGGATACCGGCGCACGAAGTTCGTTTTATCCAGGAAGCCCAGACGGAGAAAGCTAGGAAAGCATTGATAATCGGGATGAATGAGGGAAAGATTCGGGTATTGTTCGGTAGTACAGAAATGTTGGGTACGGGAGTCAATGCACAGAAGCGGTGTGTGGCTATTCATCACCTCGATTGCCCGTGGCGTCCGTCCGACCTGGAACAGCGCGACGGTCGAGGTATCCGGAAAGGAAATGATATAGCCAAACTTCATGCCAACAACAAAGTCGATGTGATCCTTTATGCTGTTGAGAAATCGCTGGACGCATATAAGTTTGGATTGCTGCACAACAAACAGTTGTTTATCCGTCAGCTAAAAACCAACTCTCTGGGGTGTAGAACCATCGATGAAGGCAGTATGGATGAAAAAGGAGGAATGAGTTTTTCGGAGTATGTAGCAATTCTTTCCGGCAATACCGAATTATTGGAGAAAGCCCGTCTGGAAAAGAAAATCGCGGCATTGGAAAGCGAACACCAGGCATTTATTCGAGGCAAATCATCATCGCGTTACAAGTTGGAAACCATTGTTCAGAGTGTGGAAAGAAACACTGACCTGATTGGTCGTATTTCGAGAGATATTGAATTGTTTAACTCCCGGGTTCAAAATGCGCCGGACGGAACGAGACTTAATCCGGTTCTGTTGGATGGATTGCAGGGCAGCAACTCCAAAGAGGTGGGACTTAAACTGAACGAAATAAGCGCTAAAGCCAATACAAATGGGGCGCACGAACCCATTGGTTCTTTGTACGGGTTTACACTTTTCGTAAAGACAGAAACAACGCTCAAAGAAGGATCAGATATAACTCAGAACCGGTTCTTTATCAAAGGTTCAGGTGAAATTCTGTATAATTACAACAACGGTCTGATGGCTTCTGACCCCAAGATTGCGGCACAGAACTTTATCCATGCGCTGGATTCCATGCCCCGCTTACTGGAGAAGTATAAGGCTGACAATGAGCGAATATCAAAAGATATTCCGGTGCTAAAAGAAGTGGTTGGCGCTGTTTGGAGAAAAGAGGACGAATTGAAAGGACTGAAATCAGAACTCAATAATCTTGAACGCCAGATTCAGCTATCGTTGAAACCAATTGAAAAAACGGAAGGACAACCTCCGAAGGTAGTGGTCGACAATCAACGTAGGACAGAGGCTTCAAAGCTTATCCATTCATCTCAAACGGTAAATTAACCGTTCAATGCTTCTTTATCTCCTGATCGGCAATAACCGAAAGAGATAATCGACGAACGTTTGATAATCGCCTCGGTTGAAGAAAGATACACTGGGAACACATACAGGCATGAGAATATTATGAAAACAAAAAACAGCTACGAGAACTGCTTGTAGCTGTTTTTTGTTTTTAATGTCTAGTCTTGAAATACAGATTCACTGCGAAATTGCGTTTTTTGTATAAAACTTCCTCTTGAAATAAAACGCCACATTCACCAAGCCAATCATTACCGGAACTTCAACCAGGGGACCAATTACACCGGCAAAAGCTTCGCCTGAATTGATCCCGAAAATGGCAATCGCAACTGCAATGGCCAACTCAAAATTATTGCTTGCTGCCGTAAATGCCAAGGTTGTCGATTGCTCATAATTAGCTCCGATTTTTTTACTCATAAAAAATGAAGTCAGGAACATGACCACGAAATAGATTAGCAACGGAATCGCAATAAGAACGACGTCCATCGGAATTTTTACAATGTATTCGCCTTTCAATGAGAACATCACCACAATGGTAAACAACAATGCAATGAGTGTCATTGGACTGATTTTGGGTACAAACTTCGTTTGATACCATTCTTTGCTTTTGGCACGAACCAGGATAAATCGGGTCAGAAAGCCTGCAATCATTGGAATTCCGAGGTAAATAAATACACTTTTAGCGATTTCTCCCATCGTTATCTGTGATACCGTTTCGTTTACCGGAACACCGAACCAACCCGGCAAGATGGCGATAAAAACGTAGGCATAAACCGAAAACAACAGCACCTGAAAAACAGAATTGAATGCAACCAATCCGGCGGCATATTGGGTATCGCCTTTGGCCAGATCGTTCCAAACAATCACCATTGCAATACAACGGGCAAGGCCAATCATAATGATTCCATACATGTAAGGCAGGTTGGCGTTGTTTTCGCCAGGAAAAAGTTTAAAGAATGTGATGGCTAAGGCAAACATCAAAATTGGTCCAATTATCCAGTTCTGAAACAAGGATAGTCCAAGAATTTTAGTGTTTTTGAATACATCGCCCAACTCTTCGTATTTCACTTTGGCCAAAGGCGGATACATCATAACTATCAATCCAATGGCAATGGGTATGTTGGTTGTTCCACTCGACATGCTGTTCCAGAATTCGGCGACACCAGGGCTTAACCAACCAGCGAAGACCCCAGAAAACATGGCCAGAAAAATCCAAAGGGTCAAATATCGGTCCAGAAATTTTAATCGTTTTTGTGAAGGCATAGATTTTCGTTCTATAATTGTTTATAACCTGAAACTGTTATGCTGAATATTCCGGTATTTCCGTTTTCTAAATTTTTCATTTCCGACTTTGTCAGATACTTATCAAGCACTTCTTCAGGAATGGAGATTACCTTTTGTTTGTGGATTGTAACGTTTTTAAATCCGTTACTGTTAATGATGTCGATATACTGATTCATTGATACAGCCCCGGCAACACATCCAACATACATTTCAGCGTCTTTGCGCAATGCTTCGGGCAGTTCGCCTTTGATAACCACGTCGGAAACACAAAAATGACCGCCCGGCTTCAATACCCGTGCCATCTGGGCAAAAGCTTTGTTTTTGTCAGGAACCAGGTTTAAAACGCAGTTCGAAACAATCACATCAAAACAGGTATCGGGCAAAGGCATTTCTTCAATGTCGCCCTGCACAAATTCAACATTGGTGAACCCAAGTTTCTGATTATTTGCGATTGCTTTGGCAACCATCGCTCCGGTAAAATCCAGACCTGTCACTTTGCCTGTTTTGCCAACGATAGCACGGGCAACAAAACAATCGTTTCCGGCGCCACTACCTAAATCAAGTACATGATCGCCAACTTTAAGCTCGGCAAACTGGGTTGGAAGTCCACAGCCCAGGCCTAAATCTGCATCGGGGTTATAGCCTTCAATATTCTTGTATTCATCGCCAATCATGCTGAATTCCAATTCACCACAACAGCCTGAAGTTCCACAGCAGGATGATTGGAGTTGATTCATCAATAAGCTTTGGTTGGCTATTGAACCGTATTTTTCCTGTACTACCAGTTTTAAATCTTCAGCTTTCATAATTGTGGCTTGATTTCTTCGTTATAAAACTTCCAAAAACCCTCTTTAATTTCGTCCCTTACCCGGATAAATTCGCTCCAAATGAACTCATCGGTTCCAACGGCATGGCTCGGATCATCGAACCCGATATGAAGCCGGTGTTTTACTTTTCCGAAGAAGGCCGGACAATTTTCGTTGGCTCCGCCACAAACAGTAATCACATAATCCCATTCCTGATCGAGGTATAAATCGACTGAATCGGAGGTATGGTGACTGATGTTGATGCCGATTTCTTTCATAGCAGCAACTGCTTTTTGGTTCAGTTTGCCTGAAGCTTCAGTCCCGGCTGAACGAACGGTGATGTTCGGATCGAATGATTGTAAAAAACCATGTGCCATCTGGCTACGGCAACTGTTGCCTGTGCAAAGAATTAAGACTTTCATTTTATTTATTTTGAGGTTAAAAACTCGTTATAAAAATCTTCAAAAACGTTTATTATTTGTGTTCTGGTCGTTCTGATCAGTTTTAAAAGAAACTCGTCGTCACCTTCATAAGTCAGGGGATCTTCGAACTTCAGGTATATGGAATTTTTAACATTCCCTAAAAATACTGGGCAGGATTCCTTAGCAATGTCGCAAACTGTTATTACAAAATCCCAATCTTCGTTTACAAATTCATTAATATTTGTCGTTGAAGATTGTGAAATATCAATTCCGATTTCAGCCATCGCCCGGATGGTCAGTGGATGAACAATTTCTGCTGGTTCTGGTCCTGCAGATTCAACCATTAATCCAGGATCAAGCTTTTTAAGAATTGCTTCGGCCATCTGGCTGCGGCAACTATTGGCTCTGCAAATTATAAGTATTTTCATTTTGACTTATAAGCATTAGCGAATGCCACAAATGCTGTTTTTTTATATTCTGTTATAATCGCTTCTGTATTACTTATAATAAGCTAAAATCTCAGGTTAGGAGATCAATATTTTTAACAAATCCGTTTACTTCGATTTTAATACTATCCCTCACCACCCTTATTTTCGCAAGTTTTTCTTCATCAGTTCCGGTAAATGAGGCTGGGTCTTCAAAAGACCAGTGCAACCTTTTTGTCATTCCGGGAAATAATGGGCAATGCTCCGCACTGGCAGCATCGCAAACGGTAATAACATAGTGATATATGCGGCCTTGTTTAAAAAGCTTAAATACACTTTTTGTCTCATTATTCGAAATATCGATGCCAATTTCTTTCAGGGCTTCAACGACCAGAGGATTTAGCTTACCCTTTT